>NC_020813.1:664473-1328946 GCF_000348725.1 Pseudobdellovibrio exovorus JSS | reverse complement strand
TTCGCTGCGAAGAATTCATTAACAAACAGTTGTCTGCGATAAAGATTGTCACAGGCTTCCCAGTAATTACGCTCATGTGCGAAATCATTATCTGATTCTACTTGGCAGCTTGCACGTGCTGTACGAATTTCGTTATTAAAGGCATCACGTAGCAACACCACTTGTTGTAGCATGTTACTATCAATTGACCCGCCTTGACCGAAAATACTATCTGCCGTTGTCAGACCACGGAATTTCAGTAAGCCCGTGATGTACTGATCCGTCAGTTGGAAGTTATTAGCCGCCTGATCAGATTTTAGCGCATTTACTCTTTCAGATTCAGATTGCGACATATTATCCGCACCAAAACGCCCTTGAGTACGGGACGTATCGCGAACCACATCAATTTTATTCGTAGCTAATTTACTTTGTGAATCACAAAGACCATCCCAGTGAGTCGCTCTTTGAAAGTCACTGCTACTACTAGCATCTGGTGTTACACAGATAGGATTTCCGTTCGGAGCACCGAAAACATACGGATTACAAGCAATTTGTCCGCCACTACAAGCTTGTTTAGCCGCAGCATAAATACTGTTCTGCCCGCCACCGCTGTATTGAGCATCAATTGTACGATAATTACATCCACCGGATTGCGTCCGTTCCGCTACATAACCTGCAATAATACAAGATTGCCCTGGATCATAATTACGAGTTCCGCCTCGAGCGGCATCAATATTATCAGCAAAGGCTTCACCGATATTTAGGTAATGCAAAAATGTAAAGAAACTCTGATTTTGTTGTTCAAAAATCTGAACGCGTTTTTTCTTCTTTTGATCTATCAGCTCTTTTTGTTTTAAAACTTCACGCGCATCTTGCCATAGCTGTCTCATCGTTACGATGTAACTTGCTTTTTGACGAGCCGACATATTCTTCCATGAGTTAGCATTTACTGCAGGATAAGCCACATGGCGGAACTTTTCTTTATTTGTTAACGCTGTAACCTGAGGTTTTGATGTGTATTGAATTTGTTTACGGAATTTTTCGTCACCATTGAGTACGCGATAGATCATATCTTGATAGTTAATAACATCAACTTCACTGATGAATGTATTTTGAAACTTCAACAGGCGACCGCTTTCACCCAACCACTGAATGTTTATCAGTTGCCCATCGGCTGAAGCCACGCGAATAACTGGAACCTCTTCCCCTTGAGTGTTCTTAGAGGTCGCAACCTCAAAGCGAGGCATTGGCGTGTTTTTATATGTCATAAAAACGGCTTCAACTTCTTTTTGAATACGCGGAGGAAATAAGTGTTTATTCTTCTGATAGAACTCGCCGGTAGTGATACTTTTATTAAGTCCTAATTGATTAACGTAACCTTGCATCTCTTGGCGAGTTATTTTTTTTACCTGTTGAGCAGCTGCCAAAGGAGACATCAGCATTGACCATGCTGATGTCCAGATTAAAGTCCACTTAATAAGATTCGTAACACTTTTCATCTTAACTCCTAGTACTAACTAGTTACCTGTTCCTGAAGGAGGCAATCCACCGCTACAAGTTTGTCCTGCTGGACAGCTGTTACCTGATCCACCCTCGTTTTGTACTGGACAAGTTTGTCCTGTCGTAATGTAAGTTGTGCCATCTGGACATTTCGGACACAACGTTAAACTTTGTCCAAGTGCCAACTTACTTCCATCTGGACACTCTGGCGGCTGTGGAACATCTGTACATGTACACGTATTAGCATCAAAAAGCTTGTATGGTTTAGGACATGCATTAACGGCCTCAATCGGGCACGCACAATTTGGAGGCGTACCCACTTTAATACCTGGGCAACTTACCGGAGGATTTGGATCACAACCACACGTATTTGGATTATGAGTTGATCCCGTTGGGCAAGATTGAGCATTCGGACACGCACAGTTCGGATATGTACCTACTTGAGGTAACACACACTGTTGTGGTGGCTTAGGACACAATTCCACATTGCGATTTGGAGCTTGTGATCCATCCGGACACAATACAGGCGGCTCTGTTGGAGGTGTCTTTTTCTTCTTCTTTTTCGCAAAGGCAAAGATACCAAATAACGCTAGACCCGCTAAAGCTATTGGCACAATTGAAGAACTACTACATTTATACTTACCTTTTGAATCTGGCCCTTGTGGATCTTTACCTGAAGAACATTTGCAATCTTCAGTTAAACCAGAAGCTCCCGGATAACGATCTTCACAAGTTGGTGTCACTACAACTGGAGGAAGAGTTGGAATAGCACCACCGCAGGCTTGACCAAAATTCACAAGACTACCATCTTCACACTTACATAGGTTAGTTCCTGCTTGGTCAGTTTGCGTTTTATTGATCTCAGTTTTTGGATTGTTTAATGAAGACTCTTCTGAGTCGTATTTACCAACATAAGTCGTTGTTTCGTGACATGCTTTTTGACGATATTGCGCTATCACACGTTCAGTAAATAACCAACGACGATGCAACTGTTCACAGGCCTGTTGTTGGTAGGTTTCGTGTCTTCCCGCATTGTCGCGCAAAGAAGCACGGCAAATTCCAATGGCTCTGTTGATTTCAGCTTCAAATTGGCTTTGGATACGAACCATCTCGGAATCGATTGCCAAATTCCATTCGCCATCTAGGATTTGTTGTAAACCACCATGACCCTTATGAGCCAATACGCCATCTAAGTACTCTTTTGTCAGACGGAAATCTTCTGCACGCTGTTCAGATTCAATTGTTTGTAACTGAGTTTGGCGAACAGCTGCGTCTTCAGATAAAGTCACATCAAAAGAAGATGTATTTAAACGACTTCCTTGATCACAAATACCTGGGAAAGTGGTCACGTTTTGGAAGGCACGAGCATTTTTATTTACACAAAGAGGTGTTCCCTTTGCAGATGAAGCTGTATCTCCCGAACCATTACCTCCTGGATAACCATAGATAACTGGATTACACGGAACATAAACGCGATCACTTGAAACTTCACGACTTGGATTAGCTCTTACGTCTAAAGCACCACAAGTTGTTGCGGCTTCAGCCACGTAGGATAACTCACCACCTTCACGATAGCGTGGATTTTGAAGAACATTTTGGATATTACAAACTTGCGCTCTTTGTCCTTGGTAGTTCACTCCCGGAGCATAACCATCAGCATCATCAATATAACCAGCCACTACACACTGTCCAGAAAATGCACCCGCTGCTGTTTGAGCAAAAGCCTCTTGTCCAAAGATAGCCCGATAGAAATTTTCAATAACCGCTGACTCTTTGTTTTTCTTTGGAGCAACACTGCCAGATTTTCTTTGGAATGCAGCTTCGACTTGTTTAGCACTTAAACGCATCATACGCATCTTAACGATGTAATCAGCTCTTTGATTTTTAGTCATAGATTTCCAAAGAGATGGAGTGACTCTTGGGAAACCTTGGAAACGTAACATGTCTTTTTCAAATTGATTCTTAGGCTGTTGAGCAGCTGCTAAAGATCTAGCGCGATAAGCTTGCGCCTCTTGACGATACTTAGGATCACTTGCCTCGATTTTAGAGTAAATTTTCTCTATATCTTGCAAATCATTTTCAGTTAAAACAACGCCATTAAATGTCGCCCACTTATTCTTTTCACCAAAGAACTGAACGGTTTGAGTTTTTCCATTTTGTGTAAAACGAATAACTGGGATTTGTTCGCCACTAGTATTGCGCAAAGTACTGAATTCAACTTCAGGCATTTTTGCATTTTTATTTTGCTTAACAAAATCGTCGATATTTTTATAAGAATAACCTGGTGTATAGGCCTTAATGTTCTTCCAAAAGTGATCCAGCGTGGTATTTCTATTTAAATTCAGCTCTTTAATAGATTGAGCGACTTCTTCACGAGAGATACGTTCTGCCTGCTGCCCGAGAGCCACCGGAGAAAATACCATCGTCCAACATGCTGTCGCAATAGCTGTAGTTTTAATCGCTTTAAAATAGAACTGCCCCATCATTTGACCTCATTCCGATACACTTAAGTAATCAAAAACAAAATTCTTTTACATTATCTTTTCGGTACAAGAGCTATTTAACTTTATGAGACATTTAAACAAATCATTATGCGACGTCTCACTTTGAGGCGCTCTGGCGTATCTAGAACTAAGTTCTAGACTTTAGCCACCTCTCGAAGTCTTGTTTAAACTCTGCGCTGAGTTGTCTAAACTCGACTCTGGCGCCGAATTCCAATCTTTCTACGACTTCGGCATCCGCTTCCGCCTGTGAAATTTCTAGGAATTTAACTTTTAAGATATCCCCTTTTTTAAACTCACTGGTTTCCTCGAAGGATAATCGGCATCCCGTATGAGAGATCGACTCAGTTGTTGCTTTCACACCATTGGCAACTGCCGGTGTGCGAATATCAAAGCGCTTCACATTGGTAAACCAGTTTGCGCGACGATCTAAGTAAGGAAATCTGAAATAAGAGGCAATAACCAAAACGCTTAATGTGCAGATAATAGCAAGGACCGAAAAGATCTTTAAAAATGCAGGGTCAATAGAGTTCCCATCCACATTAAACAGGCGGTAAGCATTGATACACAACACTAACAGCAATGTTCCAATGGCGATAGACCATGAAAGCTTATGTGGCCTAAAGAGCAAAACTCCTGTGACAAAAAGTAAACCCAACCAGATCCAATCCAAGGCCGGAATACTTTGAATAAATGGAATTAAAACGTTTATATCGTGCCAGTTTTTAACTCCGGATCCTGCAAAACTGATCAGGATATTTCCTATCGGAGCTAATAAAAATAAAAAGGCGATTATGTAGACTCCTACGGGCTTCTTCAAAGCTGCTTGGCTCATGGTGTTCTCCTAACATCCATAGCTTATTCAACTTATTTCGGGTTGACTATATGAGGCTAGACCTCGGTCTAGCTCTCGTTGGCAAAAAGAGCTCTCCTCTGTAGAATTCTTGGAACATCACAACCTTGGAAGCTCCATGAACGATCGTTTTATTCAGTCTCAATCTCTTTACGAAATCCTCGATATTGAAACCTTCATCCTGATTCTTTTATTAGGACTGACCGCCTTCTTATTTTACAAATTCTTCCTAAAGAATGCGACTCCAGAGCGCCACCAGAGCATCAAGGGACATCTAAAAACTCTGGCGAAATACTACGCTATTTTTGTTGGCATTTTTTTGCTCTACCGCCTGCTTTACCATACCCATTTATTTGCTGCACCAACGCTGCTGAGACTTCGCCCCTATCTGGGATTCGCCACCTTTGTCGCTGGAGCACTTTGTTTCGTTAAATCCAGCCGCCTTCTAGTTTTACAGTATCTTTTCCGCGGCTCTATGCGTGCGGGCGTTCCCATGCTGCTGGTGAATATCTTTTCACTGGTACTATCTATCGTCCTTGCCCTATGGACGTTCAGTAATATCTTTGGAGTTCAACTGACTCCATTATTAGCCACGTCAGCCGCATTCTCTATTATCCTCGGTTTGGCCCTACAGGACACTTTAGGTAATCTGTTCGCCGGTATCTCTTTACAGATCGACAAGACATTTGAAATTGGCGATTGGGTGGAAGTTATGAATTCATCCAATAAAATCGTAGGACAAGTCAAAGAGCTCACTTGGCGTTCAACCGTTCTTGTTGGATTTTCTGACGAAATGATCACTTTACCAAACAAACTAATTGCTCAGTGTCAGGTTTCCAACTTCTCTCCGGAAGGGACTCCCATCCTGAGAAGTCAAACGATCAAATTTCCATTCGGAACAGATATTCCTCAGGTCTTATTGCTGCTAGAACAAGCGGCTACACAGATTTCTGAGATCCGCGCGCATCCTGCCCCATTAGCCTTTGTTCTAGAGACAAATGATCAAGGATTTGCTGTAAAATTGATATACTTCATTGACAATTATGGTCGCCAATTCGCAATAGGAAATAAAGTTTTAACAACAGCTCTTGATTTACTGAGTAAAAATGGTATTCAAACAGCCAGACCTAGTTTTCATGTGCAACAACAAATTTAGCGGACTGAGCTTATGACACCAACTATCCCAAAAGTGAATCGCCAACACCCTCTTGCTGTTAAAATCCGTAAGCAAATCACACAGGCCTTGGCTGAATTCAACATGCTCAGTAATGGCGACAAATTAATGGTCTGCGTGTCCGGCGGAAAAGACTCTTCAATTCTGACCATTCTTATGGAAGAAATTAGAAAAAGAGCCGAAATCGAGTTTGAATTCGAAGCGGTCATGCTGGATCAAAAACAACCCGGCTTTGATGCCACAGCTTATCAAGCATGGTTAGAATCCGAAGGCATTAAACTGACGATCTTAGAAAAAGACACCTACTCTGTAGTGACTGATAAAATTAAAGATGGTGTCTATTGCTCTTTGTGTTCAAAAATGCGCCGAGCTATTCTTTACGATTATGCTTTTGACAATAAGTTTTCTAAAATGGCTTTAGGACATCACCGCGATGATGTGATCGAAACAACTTTATTGAATCTTTTCTATGTTGGGCAACTATCAACAATGCCTCCGAAGTTACGCTCGGATGACAATCGCAATACTGTTGTTCGTCCTATGATTTTTGTAGCTGAAAAAGATTTATCCCAGCTCGCGACCGAATGGGGTTTCCCTATCATCCCTTGCAACCTTTGCGGCTCACAAGAAGGTATGAAACGTCAAAAAATGAAGAGATTGATTCGCGATCTAGAAAGTGACATTCCCCAATTGGGAGCCTCTTTTGCGAATGCTTTACAGAACACCAAACCAAGTCACCTGATGGACCATAAACTTTTTAACTTTAGGGAATTATGAACTCACAGCAATTTCAAGAATTAAAAAACACAGCTTTATCCTTCAGAACAGAGTCAGCAAAAGAGCGCCTTGCTCGTTTAAAAAAAATCACAGTTTGGATTAAAAGCCATCAGGAAGAGATCATAGAAGCTCTTCAAAAAGATTTTAAAAAACCTCGCTTTGAAAGCATTATTTCTGAAATCGCTCCAGTCCTTGAAGACATTCAACACACGTCGCAACATCTTAAAAAATGGATGAAAGATAAATGCGTTAGTACTCCCTCGACTCTTTTTGGTCATAGCAGTCGTATTCGCTACGAAAACAAAGGTGTCGTTCTTATTATCTCTCCGTGGAACTATCCATTTCAATTGGCACTCAGCCCACTGATTCCCACATTGGCGGCGGGTAATACGGCTGTTATTAAGCCGTCAGAGTTGACTCCACATACATCAGCCTTAATTAAACGACTTATTGAAGACTGCTTTCCCGCGAATCAAGTCTTAGTCGAATTGGGTGCCAAAGAAAAAACTGAAGAGCTCATGTCTTATAACTTCGACCATGTGTTTTTCACGGGGTCTACTCAAGTTGGACGCATTATCGCGAAGTCATGCGCGGAAAGACTTATTCCTGTTACCCTTGAGTTAGGCGGCAAGTCCCCGACGATTATAGATGAAACTGCGGATCTGGATGAAGCGGCAGAAAAAATCTTCTGGGGAAAATACATTAATCGCGGACAGTCGTGTATCGCTCCGGACTACATTCTTGTGCACGAATCTGTCGCGACCACATTTACACAGAAGCTGCGTCTCTTAGCTGATAGCAATGCTGCCAGCGATAAAGCCCTCATCATCAGTGAGCGCCACCATCAGCGCCTACAAAAACTTGCGCGGACGGATCGTGATTTAAATGCTCAGACATTAGAAGTTTTAGAAATTGAAAGTACATCCCACAGCATCATGTCCGAAGAGGTCTTTGGCCCCGTCATGCCCGTTCTTCGCTATCGCCAACTCAGTGATCTTAAGAATTTAATTGATACTAAGGAAAAACCTTTAGCTCTTTATGTCTTTTCTAAAAAACAAGATAATATCAAATGGATTTTAAATAATTTCACTTCTGGCGGCGTCGGTATCAATTCGGTCCTTATGCACTTTGCAAATCATAATTTGCCATTCGGAGGAATCGGCCAAAGTGGTGCTGGCCGTTACCATGGGCACTATGGGTTTTTAGAGCTGAGCCATCAACGCGCTGTTATTGAGCAGAGGTTCTTATCTGTAACACGTAAGTTGGTTCTACCACCCTACACACCATTTAAATATAAACTCCTAAGCTGGTTAAAGTAAGAATACCAGTTCCATTACCACTTAATTTTTTCAGAGCGATTTCTTTTAATTTCGCTCTGCTTTTTCTTGCTATCGAGGCGCTTCTGCACTGAGCTTTTTTTAGGTTTAGTGGGGATACGCTTTTTCGGTACAATGAGGGCATCCGAGATTAATTTATTAAGATACTCATAAGCCTTCTGTTTATTGCTTTTTTGGTCACGTTCATCTTCAATACGCAGCAAAATTTCATCTTCCTGCACGAGTCGATGGGATAACTTTTTTAATACTCTTTGTTTCTGAAGATCACTCAGTACTAAAGACTTTGAAATAGAAAATCTTAATTGGACCGCTGAGTTGGTGCGGTTAACATGCTGTCCGCCCGCCCCTGAAGAGCGGGTGACAGAAATCTCAATTTCATTCCAAGGGATAATAAACTTCATTATTTTAAAGAGCGACAGCTCACTTCGTAGATCACATCACGTGACCACATGCTGAGGCTTAAATCACGCTCGCTGCTTGCAGGACCTTCACTGTAAAGTCTCATATCGTAGTTATACATATAAGCTTCTACCGTGTAGCCTCCATTGGACTTTTCACTGAGATAAGAGATAGCTTCAGTTCCATCGTCAATCACGATTTTCTTAGCCCCATCTGTTTTCACAGTTGTACTGGATACCTCTTGTAAGTTGATCAAAGTGCGACACTTAAATTCCGCGGCGAAAGCATAGCTCGATAACAATAGTGAACAGATAATAAGAAATCCTTTTCTCATCTTATCCTCCTTAAGATATCTCAACTATATTACATGCGACTGTTCGATAACAAATAAAACTATTGCTAAAATGATAAGTCCGACGCCAGAAACCAGTTTTTCATGTTCTTCTAGCCAGTGCATTTTGTAGCGCTCGATTGTTTTAGCTGATAACCATGTAAATCCCAGCATAGTTCCCAGTGTTCCCACAGCCAAAACCAAGCTCAGCAATACAAAACCTTTCCACCCGTAGCTAACAGCACTTAAGTAGACAGGCAAAAAACTTTCGCAAGGCGAAAACGTCAAGAGAGAGAGCAAACTTAAAATTGCCCAACCATCCCGCGATTTACGTTTTAAATCATCTTGATGATTATGGTCGTGATTATCTTCACAGTGGCTGTGCTTATAGCCACGTTTGTATTGATAGATCTGATACAGACCAAACAAGGCTATTGAGGCGCTAGCAATCGTAATAAAGTAGGTCTGAATACGGCTGTGATAAACTCCCAATCCTAAAACGAAAATCACAGCTCCGAGCAATGTGGTCATAATCACATGACCGAAACCCGCAATCAGCAGGATGGATTGTGTCTTGGACCATGACCACTTTTGTGTGCGAGATGCCATAACAAAAGGCAGCCAATGAGTTGGTATCATCGCGTGTACAACTGCAATAAAGAGACCCGTTAAAAGAATTGGCAATATACTGAAATCACTCATGAAAGCGAATTTTTAATCAATTAAATGTAGCTTGGCAAGGAGTGCTTGATATGACCTTTAAAAACTGCTAGTTTTTACAAATCTTTTCAGCTCAGTCGTCTCTTGGCGTAGTTGGTAGCGCGTTCCCTTGACATGGGAAAGGTCACTGGTTCGAGTCCAGTAGAGACGACCAATTTCTATTCAGAAATTTCTAAACATTGATATATCTAATTGATGCCGTAGGCTTCGCGAATATAGGAATCTGGCGTCGGATTAAAGAGTTTCAATCCATTTAAACGGCGATGATTTTCAATAAAGCTGCCATAACAACTTGAAAGCTGTAGTAGTTCTGGCAATACGCGGTCTTGCATATCAAAGCCTCTGCGCTCGATACGGAAGCTATTGCGTTTACGTAATTCCGAGTACTCTTCGGCGCTAACTTTGCCGTAAGCCGCCGTTTCTTCATGAAATGCCTCTGGCACTTCTGGATCAATTGCATGCATTAATTCGTGTGACAACATAATCGCCACAAGACCTAAATCATCTGTGGGATCAAAAAAGATTTTACGTTTTTCACCATCGTACATATAGACAGCTCCGGCTTTTGGTAAAAAGCCATAGCTGCGTCTTACGTTGTAATTAAGATGAATAAACTCATGTGGATGCTGATGATTCAAAGAGCGAAACCGAGATAATAGCTCACGACCCGTTGGCGTCATTTCCAAAAGCTCAAAGGCTCGTTCATGACTACCGACAGGTTCATTTAATTGCCACTGTTTACCTTGAGCAGACAAAGTGCATGCCTCCACGGCCAGAGTTTCTTTAACAAATGGGTCTTTAGGGACATGATCTGGATCGACCATACCAGGAAATCCAAAGCCGAATCCCTGAGCTGATGCCATTCCTGACATAAAAAGAAGTAGAGTGAATACTGATTTATTAATATTTTTAATCATGTGATTTGCGCTTACTTAATTATTGTAGAATGTAGAAATTAGTTCTTTAAACAACGAGCATACAAGCTGCGGATATTCGACATGGCAGAGACTCTTAAATTATTTAAATACTGAAGATCGCCGCGCTCTAACTGTTGAGCTAATTGTGCATCATTAGGATTGTTATCAAGGTCTGTTTGAATCTTTTTAAAACGAGTGTAGTCAGCATCTGAAACATTGGCCGCAGGTAACCCTGTAGTTTCATCCAACTCTAAAACAATTCTATGTGCTGTGCTGATAACTTGGTCGTAATGAGCTTGGCTTTGGACTCTACGTCTTAACTGAGAAACCTCTGAACTTAACACAGTAGACTCGCGTGATATGTAAACAACATCCTCGCAATCTAATGAAGCAAAAGATACAAGTGGGAACATCATCAAAGTACAAATCATCATTACTGGCTTCATTATCATCCTCCGGATTGCTTTAAATCTCTTATTGAAGAGTGATATTGCTAAAGTTATGCCATCTACGATTACTGTCTAACTAGTTGAATACACTAGTGGATGTCTCATTTTGAATGCCTAAGTTTTTCAAACCTGCCTAAAAAAATCTAATCACTGTGTTGGTCGAATCTTTTAAGTCGGACTATCCCTCTACTTTAGGCTTAAGATTGCCGATGAGAATCTTATCTCAATTATATACAGTGAAAGATGAAGAACCATGAAAGTTAAATGGAAAAGACAGGCAGAATCTAATCGCTACAGTTTATTGGGAGCGGCTGTTTTTTCTATTATCCTGCTATTGCAATTCAATAATTGCGGCGGCCAACTGAATTCTCAATTTCAAGAAAGCTTACAAGGTAATTCCTCACTGGCCGCAAACACTCAGCTGAACACTCCAGTTAATCCTTCAAATCCTTATTATCTACAGTGTATCTCGTCATCAGATGCAGCTAAAATCAATAGTTCACTAAGCCAATCTGTAAAAATGAATGGCCTTGCTGTCGACAGCAAAATTACCTCTTTAGATTGGCAACAAGATGAAGACCTGATTGTCACTTTAGATAATAGCTGTGTCGTTGAAAAAGATTTTTCAGATCCTATTTTATCTTATATAGACAGCCAAGATATACAAACACAACGTCCCTACACTGTTTACACCATCAAAAAGGAAAAGGTAAAGAATCTAAAACTTTTCATAGCTCAAGCTCTAGATAGCGAATGCCTTCTTTCTGCGGAAAAAGATGGACTTGTACAAATTAAAAATGTTCAAGATCCACAATTCTCATCTCAACGTCATTTAAGTTATATTGGAGCTTCAGAAAGCTTTCTGGATACTTTGATGAGCTACAACTCAGGACAGCTTTATCCTGTAAAGGTCGCTATTATCGATACAGGTATAGATACCACCAATACGGATCTACAGTCCCAGTTCGCCCGCAATTCCAGTGGACAGATCATAGGGCACAACTCAACGGAATCGAGCAATGATTTTTTATCTGACTCTGGCTACCACGGAACTCATGTCGCTGGTCTTATTGGAGCCACTTATAAAAATGGTCTTAATGGATCAGGTGTCTACGGACGCAATATAAAGATATATCCCGTGCGTGGATCGAACAATGGGGATACATTTCGCATCGCTGATCTGGCGAATGCTATCATTTGGGCAGCCGATCAAGGTGTTGATATTATCAATCTAAGCCTTGGCACACCTACAGAGTACAGCTCGATCAAAAATGCGATCAGCTATGGTATCAGTAAAAATATCATCTTCGTTGTCGCCGCAGGAAATGAAGGTAAGCTATTAGGCTCAGCCAATCCTCAATATCCGGCAATGTATTCCACTCAGTTTTCTGGCCTTGTCACAGTTTCTTCAATAGATGCGAGCACTGGTGGTCTTAGTTCTTTTAGTAGTTATTCCTCAACCTATGTGGATATACTAGCACCCGGCAGTAATGGCAGCACAGGTATCGCTTCGACCATTCCCATAACAGCTAGCAACAGCGCTGGATTTGCTTCACGTGTTAAATACGAAGATGGGTCAACAGGACCGATTCAAGGAACATCAATGGCCGCACCTTTAGTTACAGGAGTTTTAGCAGCAGGTATTTCTATGGCTAAATCTCAAGGGATTACTTTGACGAATACAGAATTGAAAACACTTTTAAAAGCAAGTGCCGCAAAAAGCCCTAGCTACACTAATTTTTCATCTTCGGGCAACTCTTTGAATTTACCCTCGTTTTACAACCACATTAGAAATAAAATTTACACTTTGTCTAATACCACGCCTCCACCCACAACGAGCACAAATTATCTGAACATCACTCAGCAACCAGTGGATCGACAACTTCTCATCGGCGAAAACATTGAATTAAACATCGAAGCTACGAGCAATAATACTATCAGCTATCAGTGGTACAGAAATAACCAGCTCATCTTAGGAGCTACGAGCAAAAATTATAAAATTAGCGGAGCAAACGAGAATAGCTCCGGTGCTTACCACGTTATCGCTTCTACATCATCTGACTCAGTTAAAAGTCAGACCATCGCAGTAAAAGTCGCTCTTCGTTACTGTAATTGATTCAATTGATTTTTAAAAATTTTAACCCACTCGACATAGAGTTCTTGCAATGTCTGAGTACTTCCATGTTGAGCCATGGAATCAAACTGTGGATGAGATACGCCGCAAGCCCGTAGTCCCGAAAATAGGGATAAGTCATTACGGACATTCAGACTCAGTCCATGTTGGGAAACTCCATTTTTAATCTGCACACCACAAAACGCAATCTTCCCCTTTTGTGTATAGAGCCCCACCGCTTTATCATCTAACTGAGACTCAATACCACATCGTCGCAAAAGCTCCTGTGTTGTCTGAAGTAATAACATCACGTAATCACGCACACCTATCCCCAGCTCGCGCAGATTTAAAACAGGATAGATCACCAACTGCCCTTCCGAGTGAACAGTGGCCAAGCCTCCTCGGGTCGAACGCGCCACAGGAAGACTAGCTCCAAAAACTTCTTCTGCTAATTGAGCGCGATATCCTAAAGTTAACACGGCGGGATGCTCTAAGCCCATAATGTAGTGGCTCTTTTTATTTTGGCTGATAGCCAATAGATCTTGCTGAATTCCTACGGACTTTTCGTACTCAACACAGCCAAGATAAGAAGACTCTATTTGCAAACTAGTAGATTTCGATTCGATCATTTTCTTTAAAACCTGCTCCGGAATGAATGACGCCAACGGCACCATCTTGTCCAAAGAAATCTACCACTTCCAAGGTGCCTTTAACTCGCCCACGCACTTTACCCACATGATAGCCTAGCTCTGGATCGTAGATTTCATTTCCATCTTCTACTACTTTTAAAATATCTCCAACTTGAACACCAGAAATACGTCCTACATTTAAATAGATTCTATCACCATGAAAAGCCGCTATACGGCCTTCCCATATGATTTCCTTTAGCGCCTCTTCCAATTGATCGGCATAATCCATAAAGGCTTCTTTGATTAACATCTCAGACAGTTCAGAATTACGTGCAAAAAAACTATCTGCAGTGGTGCTTTCTGGAATTCTAGATTCATCGTCATCCACGCTGATTGTTTTCACCATGTTGAATAACTCTTGCCCTGAACGCGTACTCACAAGTCGGGCTTGCACCACAACATCAAAAGCCACAGGCTTCGTCGCCGTAGAAACTGTATTACTCAGCACCGCTTCTTTTTCATCTTTGAAGCGCATATCAATAATACGACCTTCTAATAAGGCACTCACACCAACAGTTTCTGAATCCTTAGCAATAGCCTTTAGATCATACATATTATCTTTGACGTATTTATCCAGTGATAACTTTAAAACAGAGGGATCCAAGGCGATCATATTTTCAGTCGCATTCAGACTATCTACTAAACCATCGCGCGATTGGCGTAGAACTTTAACATCATGGACTCCTTTGCGATCAAGTAAGGGCAATACCACTACTCTTTTTTTAAGCTCCTGACTTTCCTGATCTTTTTTGATATCGCGATTGCTGATAGTTTTGCGGATACCCAACTTTGGAGCTGGAGTTTCAACAGGAACCTCTTCTTGAGCAATAGGAGCTGGCTCTTCACCTCGTTTATGCACAATCGAGCATGATGATCCCAAAAAGACAAAAGCTAATAAAAAAATAAGTCTTTGTTTCATCTTGTTTCCTCTAGGTAACAGACTATCTTAATTATTCACTTCAATAAAGTCCGTACGGCCAAAAAGCTGGTGTATTCCCTCAAAAAAGCCATCTGATATCTGCACTTTTTTACCTTCTTCTGGAATCAGCTCAATCTGCTCGCCGTCTATATTCATGATAAGACAAACGTCTGTGTTCCCTTTATTCTCATCCAACATCTGCGAAAGTTTTTCAAAATCATCTTTATCGATCTTGTCCAACCTCATCGAGATTTTCTTAGTTTTTACAAGAACCTCATCAAAAAGAGCAAAGCTATCGACGATGATTTTAGGATTTCCCTCTTCTACCTCTAGGCCACCGCCAATAAGAACGGGCTTTTCCTCTTTCAAGAGGTGACCATATTTTGAAAATGTATCCGGAAAGATTACAAGCTCTACCGAACCTGTCAAATCTTCCAGTCGACCGAACGCCATCCGCGTTCCTTTTTTAGTAATCAGCTCTTTATGTTCAGCAATTAGACCCGCAAGGATAACACGTGTTTTATTACGAGGCTCGCCCCACTTTGGTTTTTCCTTCGGTTTATCAGCTTGTGCACCTTTAGCTTTTTCAAAGTACTCAGGAAGCTCCAGAACACTACACGAAGACCAGACCTTCGAAAAATTTTCAAATCCTCTTAGAGGATGATCACTCAGATAGAACCCTAGAACCTCTTTTTCAAAAGACAGAGCTTCCATCCGCGTCCAAACATCTACCTTTGGTAAAACGACTTTGGATTCCTCTTTAGAAGCGAGTTCAAATAAAGATACTTGTCCTAAATCACGATCTTTCTGTGATTCGGCAGCACGATCTAAAAACTGAGGATATCCCGCCATCAACTGAGCACGATGATATTCAAAGTCATCAAAAGCACCGGCTTTAATTAAACTTTCAATTACACGTTTGTTGACGCGTTTTAAATCTATTGTATTGAAAAACTCTTCCATAGAAGAGAATTTTTTATTTTCCAGAGTATTACGCGCTTCTAAAATCGCCTCTACTGCCGATTGCCCCACGCCTTTAATGGCTCCCAAACCGAAATAGATTTCTTCACCATTTACTGTAAACAGGTAATCCGAAAAATTCACATTCGGAGTCCGAACCACCAGACCACGTTTTTGAGCATCTTTTACGTACTTGACGACGTTGTCTGTGTTGGCGACCTCTGTTGAAAGTAAGGCCGCAAAAAATTCTGCTGGATAATAATGTTTAATCCATGCGGTCTGAGCCGTCAAAACAGAGTAAGCTGCCGCATGGGATTTATTAAATCCATAATCGGCAAATTTATACATCAATTCGAAAAGTTCTTCTGATTTTTTCTGATCATGACCGCGCTCGACAGCGCCATTGATAAAGCGCACGCGATGCTGATCCATCTCTTCTTTGATCTTCTTACCCATCGCACGACGAAGCATATCGGCTTCACCAAGACTATATCCTGAAATCAAAGAAGCGATACCCATAACTTGTTCTTGGTAGACCATAATTCCATAGGTCTCTTCCAAAACTTTTTTTGTGTCGTCTAATAGGTACTCAACCGGACTTTCCCCGTGCTTACGCTTAGTGAAGTCAGGAATATTTGCCATCGGACCCGGACGATATAACGAGGTAATCGCCGTGATATCCGCAAAACTCGAAGGTTTAATTTTACGAGTGGCATCTGTAATCCCCTCACCCTCGAACTGGAAGACCCCAGCTGTATCACCGCGCGAAAGTAACTCATAAATTTTACCATCATTGATATCGATTTCGCTTTCCGTAATTTTAACACCACGATTTTTCGCAACAATCTTTAAGGCTTGATTGATATGAGTTAGTGTTTTTAAACCTAAGAAGTCGAATTTAATAAGGCCGATTTTTTCGGCATGCTTCATGTCGTACTGAACAACGTTTTCGTCGTCAGCCCCTTTGTACATGGGAGCATGAGATGTTAAGTCTCCATCGGCAATGATAACTCCGGCGGCGTGAATACCCGCATGGCGAACCATACCTTCTACTTTTAGGGCTAATCCTATTAAAGTATCGATAGTCGGATTCATTTCCATCATTTCACGAATCCGCGGTTCCATTTCTAAAGATTCACTTAAAGTGATGCCCAATTTATCTGGAATCAGTTTTGATACCTGATCCACTTCAGCAAACGTTAGCCCCAGCACGCGGCCGACGTCTTTAATCGCCGCACGCGTCTGTAGTTTTCCGTAAGTGATAATCTGGGAAACCGAAGCCGATCCATATTTATTTGTAACGTACTGGATCACTTCTTGGCGTCTATCCTGACAGAAATCGATATCGAAATCCGGCATCGAAATACGTTCGGGATTTAAGAAACGTTCGAATAGAAGAAAATTCGGTAGTGGGTCTAAATCTGTAATTCTTAAGCTGTAGGCCACCAAAGAACCAGCACCCGAACCACGACCTGGTCCCACAGGAATATCATGATTTTTCGCCCAGTTGATGAAGTCTTGGACGATCAAAAAGTATCCATTAAAACCCATGCGATCAATGATACTCAGCTCATAGCTGAGGCGATCATAGTAATCTTTTTTGTTTTCCTCAGTAAATGTGCGGCCTTGAGCCGTTAATTCTTCGAAGCGTTTTTCTAAACCGGATTTAGCACGGAAGGCGATCTCTTCAACAACACTACGCCCTTCTTCTGTCGGAAAGCTCGGTAAGTGATAAATTTGCTTTCCATTTTCGTCTTTTAATTTGAACTTAACATCGCATCTTTCTGCGATTTCAAGTGTATTTTTAACGGCATCTGGAATGTCAGCAAACAACTCTTGCATTTGATTCGGGTTTTTAAAATAAAATTCCGAACTGCCAAGTTGAAATCGAGATTCATCTGACAATGTTTTATTGCTTCCAATACAAACCAGAACCTCTTGCGCAATTTGATCATCCGCGCTGAGGTAATGTACATCGTTAGTTGCGACAACGGGAAGATGTAATATTTTCGAAGCTTCTAGAATAAAGTTATTAACATCATCCCATTCTGGTTTTGTACGACACATTTCAAGATAAAGACGATCATCAAAAACTTCTTTTAGCTCTTTTAATCGCTTCAATGCCGCTTCTGGACCTTCTTTAAAGAAAGTATCAGCCAGCTCACCGCGGAATCCACCTGTCAGACAAATAAGATCGGAACCATATTCCTTCAGAACTTCATTATCAATACGAGGTTTCCAATAAAAACCCTCTTGATACCCAATAGAACTCAATTTGCATAGATTTTGATAGCCTTTAAAATTTTGTGCTAACAATACTAAACGGCGTGGCCCTAGAGCGATCTCGGAAAATCTTTGGTTGGGGTCCTGCTTTTTTTCATGGCGCGAAGCCGGCGCCATATAGGCATCTAGCCCTAAAATAGGCTTCACGTTTTTATCACGGCAAGCAAAGTAAAACTCAATGGCTCCGAACATATTCCCATTGTCAGTTAAAGCCACTGCGGGCATCTGGTATTCAGCTGCCTTTTTAGCTATAGCCTTAACTCGGCAAGCGGCTTCTAAAAGAGAGTATTCTGAATGAGTGTGAAGGTGAACAAAACTCATCTTATTCCCACTCGATCGTAGCTGGCGGTTTGCTTGTTATATCATAGACCACGCGATTCACACCACGTACTTGATTGGTAATTTCATTAGAAATAGACTTTAAAAACTTTGTTTCAAAATCATACCAGTCAGCGGTCATTCCATCCACAGAGGTAACAGCTCTTAACGCCAGAACATTTTCATAAGTTCTGCCATCGCCCTGAACTCCGACAGTTTGAACTGGCAATAACACGCAGAATGCCTGCCAAATTTTTTCATACAGGTTTTCACGACGGAGGGCTTTAATATAAATGTCGTCGGCCTTACGCATGACATCTAGTTTTTCTTTTGTCACTTCTCCAAGAACACGAATAGCTAACCCCGGTCCTGGGAATGGATGGCGTGAAATGAATTCGTGTGGCAGACCTAAATCTTCCCCCAGACGTCTGACTTCATCCTTAAATAAATTCCTAACAGGTTCCACTAATTTCAAATTCATTTTTTCAGGTAGTCCACCGACGTTGTGATGGGACTTAATTGTCACACTGCCACCCGAAGAAGATACACTTTCAATCACATCGGGATATAAAGTTCCCTGCGCCAAAAATTTAATTTTATCTTGATAGCTTGAAAGTTGTTTTTTGATTGTCTCTTCAAATATCTGAATAAATAGTTCGCCAATTTTTTTGCGTTTCTTTTCTGGATCAGAAAGTCCTTTAAGAGCTGTTAGAAATGTCTCTTCTGCATCAACACCAATAACATTAAGACCAAGAGTCTTATACGCCTGCATCACAGTATCAAATTCATTAAGACGAAGGAGTCCATTATTCACAAAAACGCAGTGAACTCTATCTGCTCCTAAAATTTTTGTTAATAGCGTTGCAACCACAGAAGAGTCAACACCACCGCTAAGAGCGCAAAGAACATGATCCTTATCGCCCACAGTGGTACGCACATACTTTTCGGCCGCATGCAGAACTTGTTCGTGTTGCCAGTTGGCCTCAGCTCCGCACCACTCTGCAAAGAAGCGTAAAAATTCAGTGCCATACTCAGAATGCGAAACTTCTGGATGGTATTGAAGACCCATAACGCGGTCTCCGGCAAATCCAGCTATATGTTTTCCAGTACGAAGTAATTCTTTAGTTTGACTTGGAATTTGAGTCACCACATCGCCATGGCTCATCCAAATACGATGCTGGCGAGGCCATGACATTTTGTATTCCTTGTGCAAATCCGCATGCCATTCGATTTCAGTTAAACCATATTCACGCGTGGAACCTTTTTCAACTTTACCACCTAGTTGGTGGGCTAGAAGCTGCATCCCATAACAAATACCCAATACAGGTGCCATTTGTAACAGTTCATTTACATCACGACTTGGGCTTGCTGAATCATAAACAGAATTAGGTCCACCACTTAAAATAATTCCGGCTGGATTGAACTCTTTGATTTTTTCTAAGGAAAGATCAAACGGACGAATTTCCGAATAATATCCTAAATCGCGCAAACGTCGCGCAATTAGCATTGTGACCTGTGAACCAAAATCAAGAATTAGAAATCCATTTTTCAAAATACGACCTCGTTTTATTTTTAACTTTCAAGACGGTAATTAGGAGCTTCTTTCGTAATACTCACATCATGCACATGAGACTCCTTCAGCCCTTGCCCCGTGATCTGCACAAACTTCGCCTTGCTTTGAAGTTCTTCGATATTGCGGGCTCCAATGTAACCCATACCGGACTTCAAACCACCAATAAGCTGATGAACAATTCCGCTGGCATTGCCTTTATATGGAACTTTTCCTTCGATTCCCTCAGGTACGAGTTTGTCTAAATCATGTGTATCCATTTGACCATAGCGATCCTTAGAGCCTTTTTCCATCGCTCCTAGTGATCCCATTCCACGATACATTTTGTATGTACGACCTTGATATAAAATAGTTTCACCCGGAGACTCTTCTGCTCCGGCCAATAGATTCCCAATCATTACAGTATTTGCACCCAATGCGAGGGCTTTCGTTATGTCACCAGAAAATTTCACGCCACCATCAGCAATAATTGTTTTTCCATGTTTTTTAGCAATGCCTGCACACTTCATCACTGCAGATATTTGAGGAACACCTACTCCGGCAACAACACGAGTCGTGCAAATACTGCCCGGCCCGACGCCGACTTTAACCACATCAGCTCCAGCTTGAATTAAGTCTTCTGTCGCCTCTGATGTCACCACATTGCCCGCAACAATCACCACATCTTGATATTTACTGCGAACATTTTTTACCATCTGAATTACATTTTTTGAATGCCCATGGGCTGTATCGATACAGACGACATCAACACCAGAAGCTACCAATGCCTCAACACGTTCAATCGAGTCCGCACCAACGCCAACTGCAGCTCCCGTGACCAAGCGCCCTTTAGAATCTTTGGTCGCCTGCGGATAAGCTTCAGCTTTTTCGATATCTTTAATCGTGATTAATCCCTTAAGGAAACCCTCTTGATCGACTACAGGTAGTTTTTCAATACGATGTTGCTGCAAGATTTTCTTGGCTTGCTCTAAAGTGGTTCCGACTGGAGCTGTAACTAAATGCTCTTTCGTCATAATATTTTTAATCGGCTGGTTGACGTTAGTTTCAAAACGCAAATCCCGATTTGTCAGAATCCCCACCAGCTTACCTTGAACAGTGATAGGTACACCACTAATCGAATAACGGCTCATAATCTGTAAAGCTTCACTGACATAATGGTCTGGCGACAATGTGATAGGATCTTGAATCATGCCGCTTTCATATTTTTTTACTTTTTCAACTTCAAAGGCCTGCGCCTGAATCGTCATATTTTTATGAATGATTCCCAAACCGCCATTTTGAGCCATAATACGGGCAATTTTATTTTCAGTAACCGTATCCATCGCTGCAGAAATCAGTGGAGCATTCAAATAGATATTGTTCGCAAAAAAAGTACGAGGAATTACCTCTGTTGGAACGATCTCAGAGTACTGAGGTACCAACAAAATATCATCGAACGTCAGCGCTAATTCAAAAATAGAATTCGCTGATGAATTCCCTGTTGAATTCATAATGCCCCCTCTTAAATAGTGTAAAAATATGCTAACTTATTTGTACCAAGTTTTATACAGAAGATAATTATCGGCTGACTGCTCCAAAAATCTAAGCTCTTCTTCTGTCAGAGGGCGTTTCACCGCTGCCGGACGGCCCACAATCAATGAACGAGGTGGGAATTTCTTCCCTTCCGTCACCAAAGATCCGGCACCTACCACCGAGAACTCTCCGACTTCGGCTCCGTCCATAACAATAGATCCCATCCCGATTAAGCAGCGTGTGCCTATTTTACAGCCATGCAAGACCACACTGTGCCCAATAGTTACTCTATCACCAATTTCGCATGCATATTTCCCATAGGTCCCATGCAAAACACTGCCATCTTGGATATTAGTTTCAGTTCCAATTGTAATAGGCATCACATCACCACGCAAAGTGGTATTAAACCAAATAGAAGAGCGGTCGCCAATTTTAACGTCTCCGATAATTTTTGCGCCTTCGGCAACAAACACATCTTCACCTAGTTGTGGAGTCGCACCACGGGCTGTAATCAAAGACATAAACATCCTTTACATTAAATACTGATGGGACTTCGCCAAAAGCAGTGGATTATTGACTACTCCTTGAGCTAAACCCACGATTTCAGCGCTCATCACTTTAGAGCGATTAATAAAATTCTTTGTAGCTAATAAAGAAACTTTCAAATGAATACAAAGACTCATCACTTCGTCCGCACGGAACTTCATGCTTTGGTATTGAGGGTGGCCGCTCATATATAAGCGCACATATTGGTGCACACCTTTAATCTCAACAAAAACACAGCGTTCAATTTTAATATCAAGACTTTCCAATAATCGTGTCGAAAACTGGTGAGTGCTTACAGGCGTTGCCGCCTGAGCTGATTGAGTCAAAGTCACGCCTGCTTCAATCTGATTTATAGGAACTGGCAAAACCATCTCTCCACTTTTATCTTTTAAGATCATAAAGGGACGTGAGGCATCGTTGGTTAAAGACAGACCATAAGGGAATAGTTCCACTAAATCTTTTTCATCAAAATTGATATTTTCATCCTGCGGTCTCGTAAATAAAATATCCGCTGTGATATCAGATGTAGGTTTGTGAGGTTTATCCGATGTCATTACTGAACTAATTCTCCTCTAAGGACATTAGGCGATGCAAAGTTGATTTTAACTGGAACTGTTTTGCCGATAAGACTTTCACTTCCTAAGAAGTAAACCAACTTATTCTGTGTGCTACGACCTTGCGCTTTCCCTTGCTCGTTGATTTGCTCAACTAGGACATTTAGAACTTGTCCGTCATATTTTTTAGCAAGATCAAAAGCCTGCTTCTCGTGAGAGTCAAAAAGCTCATTCAAACGACGATTTTTAACTTCCTCAGCTACATGATCAGGAAACGAAGCCGCCTTTGTAAATGGGCGTGGAGAATACATAAACGCAAACATCGTTTCAAAGCCCACTTCTTTTACTAAGCTGACTGTGTCTTGAAACTCTTCTTCTGTTTCACCTGGAAATCCCACAATGATGTCTGTAGACAATACCAAGTTAGGAATATATTTTTTCATTAAGGCAATTTTGTCTAAATACTCTTCACGAGTGTAACCACGATTCATCTGACGCAAAATACGTGAGTTACCACTTTGCGCTGGAAGATGAACGTACTCACAAACTTTATCCTGATGTTCTGCCATCACGTGCATTAATTTTTCGTTAAAATCTTTTGGGTGTGATGTCGTGTAACGAATACGTTGAATATCCGTTTCCATGGCGACTTTTTTCAATAAATCTGCAAAATCAGCTCCATCTTCAGATTCGTAAGAGTTCACATTTTGCCCTAATAAAGTGACTTCCTTCACCCCACGTTTCACTAGGCTTCTAACATCCATCAACACGTGGGAAAGTGGACGCGATTTTTCACGTCCACGAGTGAACGGCACAATACAAAATGTGCAGAAGTTATCGCAGCCTTTTGTGATATTCACAAAAGTAGAAACTCCCGGATTACGCACCAGTGTTTCAACATGGTAAGGAGCACGATGTTCAAATTTCGCATTAATGACTTTATCTGAAGATTCAAAAGTCTGAGCGACCAGATTGGGTAAGGCATCGATATTGTCCGTACCGAAAACGAAATCAATCATAGGCTGATTTTTAATCAATTTATCTTTTTCCTGTTGTCCAACACAGCCCCCAACGCCGATTTTGAGCATTGGATTTTTTTCTTTCAATTTTCTGTAACGGCCAACTTCCGAATAGACCTTGTGAACTGGTTTTTCGCGGATAGAGCACGCATTGATAATAATCAATGTCGCTTCTTCTGGTTCTTTAACTACAGAAAAATTTGCCATCTCTAAAAGCGAATACATACGCTCGGTATCGTTCACATTCATCTGACAGCCATAAGTGGAAATATAAACACCTCGACCTTGCCCTACATCTTGGTTGATTTGCGGACGCACAGGATCAGCTACAGTAATTTCAGATGCGGGTGACGACGGATTTATTTGATTTTCGCTCATTTTCAATATTTTCCCACAGTTATAACGTTTTCTTATTGTGACTTATGACGAAAATGAGTTATAGAAACAAGTCGAGTTTCAGTCAATAAAAGTGAAGGAATTTCCAAATGAATCCGCGTAAAAAAGAGTCTAAAAAATGGTCGTCTTTACCTCCCGAATTGACCGGACAAATTCAAAGCCTGTTTGAAGAAAACTTTAAGTCACAACTCGAGGGCAAAAACCTCAAAGTAGAAGGTAGAATTTACCCTACAGAGGTTTTGATGCGGGTTGGCATAAATGTTAAAGGCGAGCTGAGATTCCTGAATTTCGAGGTTTCCGTAGACCATTCCACTGAAAAGCAAAACACTCTTCCACAAATCCATCTGGCTGTGGATGCTATAGCGAGCCTGATGCTGGAGTATTTCGACAATGGCGAAGACCATGAAATGCCCTACACATGGCAAGAATATCCCTTTGAAAAACAGAAGATTTGGCTCCAATTCAGCAGCGTCAACTCTGACCTAGAAGCTGAAGCTGACAAGCTTTTAGGCCTTGATGATAACGATGAGTCCTTACTAAAAGAGACTGAAGAAGATCTAGAGGCCTACGGATTACTGGATGACGAAGATGTCGACACGTCTCGCCCTAAAATTTTCCGCGTTCCCACAGACAACGAAAACGATACTCTTAAGAAAAAAAAGAAAAAAGAGGACATGCACTAGCTACAGTTTTTGTAGGGCTAGTTTAGAATTTTCCCGTCTCAAATTCTTGATCCCACCACTTTGACGTTGTCTAATGATGTTAGATGAATTGGTCATTGTTATTTTTCAGTTTGTTAATATTTAACACACCAGCTTTTGCCTACCCCGAATTCATAGGTTTCGGCTATCGCAGTTGCATGATCTGTCATGAAAGCGGTAGCGGCGGGGGTGCCTTAACGGACTATGCTCGAGGTGTTTATGCTTCCGAAATCGCAGCTAATCCTTTCGGCTTAGACGAAGAAACTTCTGTTGGAATCTCTAATTTTTTAGGTTCTGTTGAACTTCCATGGTGGGTTCGTATGGGTCTTAAATATCGTTCATTAACTGTTGAACGATTCCCTGGTTCGAGCCAAAAACAACAACTGCATTACAATATGCAGAATGATCTGAATTTAAACTTCTATGGCAACCAGAAACGCACTCTCGCATTGATCAACACCATCAGTTATCTTGATAACCCCCTTGCTATTGCCCCTAACAAAGCTATTGCGGGTAATGAGCGTGTCTTTATGAAAGAATACTTTCTAAAGTATCAGTTCGCGAAGGATTGGTGGCTACAAGCTGGATTCATGGATAAAGTCTTCGGCATAAAAACAGCAAATCATACCTCCGTCAATCGTGCACAACTGGGCCTTGGGCAACACGATCAAGTTCACGCTCTTCAATTTCAGTGGGCCCGTCCAAATGAAGATCTTTTCTTGCAGTTTTGGAATGGAAATATGCATCTTCCCAGCCCAGATCAATTAAAAGGTGGAAGCATCTTCTTTGAACAAAAATGGGGAAACAGTAACGCCTACGGCGCCGCAGTCCTGTATGAACAAAAAGAAAACTACAATCAAAGCTTATTAGAAATTCACAATAAGATGGGTTTTGGAAATGGTAATGCTCTGTTGATGGAGCTAGGTCATCGACAAGAAAAAATTAAACTCTTAACTTCGACGGCTGAAAACAAAACAACTTATGTCTTTACCCAAGGAAATTTGAATCTTACTCGTGGTTTGTTTTTCTTGTCTGGGCTTGAGTTTTCTAAAAACGATAGCGGCGGCAGTGCTTTAGAATTATTAAAATGGGATCTTGGCTTTTTAGCTTTTCCTATTCAACGACTTGAACTTCGTTTTTCGGGAGTAAATCAGAAAACTTATAACGCAACAGAGGCAGCAAAAGATCAATGGATTATACAATCACAAATACATCTATCTTTATAAGATATTCACGATTTGTTTTATGTGTTGTTGCTTTTTTTGCAATAAGCTCATTCTTGGCCTATGATACTTACGCACAGACGCAAAGCTCGCAGAACACGGGTTCACAACCTCAAATGCGCCGGACAACCAATCCACAGCAGCAACAGCCAAGACGTACTGTCAGAACAAGACGAGCTCCGCCCAAACAGGCCCCTAAACCCAATTACCATACAACGAACGCTTTTAAATTTGGTCTAGCACTTTGGGGTGAAAACATAAAGCTTCTAGCTGCTGATGGGCGATCTGAAGAAATTGATATGAAATACAGCGGTGCGCTTCTGGGCTATGAATTAGGTTTAAAATGGACCTCATGGTCTATTTGGACTGAGGCGCAAGCTCTTTTGCTTAGTGGACAAGCCAGCAGCACTAACACCAGCATCCAATACCGCGACAAAGCTAAAGGAAATATTCCTTTTCTGTTTGATGCAGGCTTTTCTTATTACCCGCATACCAATGTTTCCTTGGGGCTTGGAGCCGGTCTTCTTTTTCACTCTTTAACACTGGAACCACCCACCTCTGTGGTCACGACCTACGAATTCAAATATTCAAAGCCCATGAAATTTTTCGCTCTTTTTCGACTGAACTGGCATATTTCATCCAATTGGTCGTTCGAGCAGAAAATCACAAGCTTCACAGAGTCTCATCTTGATACAGGATGGAATGCCTCTATGAATTACCAATTTTAATTTTTCCATTTCTAGAAATTAATTAAGTTTTTTTAGTCTCATCTTTAGAATCTAAATGGATTCGTTTTACTTAAAAGCTCAAAAAGCCGTAAAGTAAAGGTGGGGGAAACGTATGCTGCGCGTAAAAGGAAATCTTTTGCCATTAGGTGCATTATTATTAATTTCTAGTTTTGCTACGGCCCAAACTCAAAACATCCGACTGTCAGATGGCGAGATTTTCAATCGCTGTTATATGAAGATGTTTAAGACTGTCGTTCCTCGCACGGCGAGTTTAGGCAATACCTTAATGAGCGATATTATTGCGAAAAGACTCACTGGCCCTGCAGCTTGTGCTGTGCTTATACATCAATCTGAATTTTTAGATAATAATAAATTGAAAGCCGCACGCTATCCTAGCTACCCTAAACTTTCGGAAGCAGAAAATCAGGCCTTAATTTCTACTTTTCATAACTTTCATAACTCATGGTTTTCAAAAAAAGCTCTTGAGTTTTCAAATGCCAACTTCAACAACTCAACTTCTGTTGTAAAAGATAGTGATGAAGCTTCTTTGTATTTAACGCGCTCACTTTTTAGCACCAATATCCCCTTGAGCACATTCTTCACCGCAAGCAAAACTATTCGTGGCGTACGCGTAGCACCAGACAAAGAAAAAACAAGTCGCTGGATTTCAAAACCAATGGCTTTAGTTAATGAAACGACTTACTCGGGAACATATCCTAACCGTTTCTTACTTTCTTATGGTACGGCCAATAATTTAAATAACTTATTTTCAATGCCTTTAGATGATAAATATCTGGTGCCCTTTGGTAAATTAGTCGGCGTTGAAGATGCTCCTAATCTAAATATTCCTCAGATTACTATCGGCGGACCATCTATGAGCAATATGGCTCAGCGCGCTGATTTAAATGCTGCTATCGTAGCTAAAAGAACAGGTGGAGTTAATCTTTTTGAGCACTTGGGTGGTGGCGTTTTAGGATCACAGACTTACATTCTAAAAAACACAAACTTAACTTTGAATCAAATTGCTCCGGGTGCTGCCAATGATCCAGATCAACTTATTGCGCGCCGTCTTTCTAATCGTGTTTTTGAAGACTTACTTTGCCATCAAATGCCCACCTTGACAGAAGCTGACGTCGTTAATGATGTCAGAGCCAACTCTCCACATGGATTTCGCTTAAATGCCTCTTGTATGGCCTGCCATACGTCTCTTGATCCCATGGCGACTGTCTTTCGTAATTACGCCTCTTATCGTACATCACCAAATGAAAATGTGTCGGCTACAGATCCTAATCGACCTGAATTGTTAGCACGCGGGACTCCAGTTCTGGGAGTGACGAAGCTGGACCAAAAATCTGGAAGTGCTGTATTCACACTACAAGCACCTATGGGATCACTGAACTATCGAGATCACAATAATAGATTAATTAAAGTTGCAGTTAATGGCACAACTCAATTAGGCGCCGAGCTAGCTAAAAGCGATGACTTCTACCGATGTGTAGCTAAACGCTACTACGAATTTTTCACTGGCTATAATGTTAACTTAGCCGAGCGTAATGTGGCTGAAGCCAGCAATACAGATACAGCAAAATTTCACCGTAAAAAGGTCCATGCTTTGGGAGCAAGCTTGAAGCAGTCTCAGAGCCTGATTAAACTGATTGAAGACATTCTTAACAGCGAAGGATTTATCTATCGTCAATATCAGACGCCTTAAGATGTAGAACGAGCACATAAGTTTCGGGGGGAACGTATATGTCACGTAATAATAGCCGAAGAAAGTTTTTACTTGATGCCACTAAAGGCTTAGGTCTTTTAGGGATGTCTCCCGCTTTAGCTCAAATGGTCGTGCAAAGTATCGCTTCTCAAGCCAATGCCAACAGCATGGCAAACGTCGTCGGCTCTGATCGTATTTATTTATATTTTTCATTACCAGGTGGTCCTCCCCGTTGGTTATTTGATTTACCATTAACCCCGAATGGTACAGCTTCTAAATATACTGATTCGTTCTCGCATAATGGTTTAGGAACTTTTATTGGTGCCTCTGGAAATAGTCCGGTGGTTACTTATAAACCTTGGTACGATAGTACGAGTAAGTACTGGTTGCCTCCAGTTTGGGGCAGCAAGCCTTCTGGTGGGAAATTCACACATACATTATCCAATGCTGCTTTCATTCGTGGTGTCGATCTTGAAATTAACAATCACACTCTGGGTCGCTATCGCAATCAATCCCCTATCATCGGTGGACTTTCTGTAGCAGGCGTCTTAGCACAAAAAACTGGGAATCCTTTCCCGGCTGTTTCCACAGGAAGCATCTCTAATGCCTTCAAAGCTGAAAAGGCATTATCCCCTATCGAACTGAATCTTTCTGTCTCGACCTCGACCAATCCAGTGGCCAATATCATGAGCTATTTCTCGGGAGCTCCGGCTTCTAATACATTAGCCGTAAAACAAGCCTTTTCGGAATTCGATCGCTATGCAGAGCGAAATCAATTTATTCAGCGGGGCTTAGCAGAAGCGAAAGATCGCGCTGATGCCTTAGTTACACTGGGAGTGAAAACCTTTACCGATCGCTGGGGAGCCACTTATTCCAAATATCTAAACCTCGTACAAGAGGCTTTTACAAATGCAAATACATCTCTTTTCGTAGATAACAAAGCTATTCCAACTCCAACGGTAGCCAGCGGATCCAATCCTGACCCTCGTACTCGCCGTGGAGACGGAATTTTCATGGGCAATATGACTGATATTCGCGCCATGGTTAATAGCGGAACATCTGTAGCCAATCTGGCTACCACTTTCGCAACAGTTGAAATTTTAGTAACGACAGGTTTGACTCAAGTTCTAACGGCCGATATCGGAGCTTTAACAGGTCTTGTTTACGATGCTAACGGCAATAAAATGAACCTGACAAATGATCAGCATTTTATTGGTTCACTGATGGCCACTCTGGGAACGACTTACTATTACCGCGCTATTTTGAACTGCACGGAAGAGCTAATTGCAACCCTGAAAGCAGATGGGTTATTTAATCGCACTGTTATTCAATTCGGTTCTGAGTTCAATCGCAATGCAAAAGCCGATGGCTCTGGATCAGATCATGGTTTCTTAGGAGGATCTGCACTACTTATCTCGGGCATGATTCCAAAGACGACAGTCGTAGGAAATATCAAGCACGATACAGCAACTGCTTATGCGGGAACATGGGGACTCGCTGAGCTTCACCCATTAACAAATAAAGAATTTCCATTGCGTATCAATGATATCGCAAAAACAGTTTGCGGTATGCTAAATGTCAGAAATGTCGCCAACAACGGAGTCTATGTACTTAAAACTAACGGCAGCACATGGGAAAGCTATGGCCCTACATTAGGAGAGGCTAAAAATGTTGCTTAATAAGTTAATTAATAAAAAATATTCGAAAACACTTCCGATTACAGCCATGGGAATTATTTTGCTTCTTCAATTTCAAAACTGTGGTCAAAGTTTTCAAGGTGAAGAAAACTTTTCATCTTTAAGTGGAGCTTCAGCCATTGATCAAATTCACAGTGACTACATGCACGGAACCGAAGTGGAAAGAGAACAAGAAAAAGCCATTGAGCTTTCTAAATCTTTGATGGACCGCTTAACCCTGCATTCTTTTTTTGTAGATATCTTTGGACCGAATGCGGCTAATTTGACAACTATGAAACGCATTAAAAACGAGAAAGCCATTTTTGGAGGTCCCTGCTCTATCTACGATAATTTCAAATCGACCCGTGCAGGCAACAAAGTAGATGCGGATGCCATTGCTTGTGCGAATAGCGATACAGCAAATAATCTGGCTGCCCCAATTCAGCCTTCTGCCAATGTTCTACAGCAAGCGCTTGTAAATAATATCTGTGCAGAATCTGTCGCCAATGCGACGACATATAAATACATAGCCAGTCAGTTAAAAGAGAATCAAAATGTAGCTGTTGCAGCTAATACTCCAGACAATGTAGCTAAATTATTTAGTCTTTTTTATCGTAATAAACCTTTACCGGAATTACGTTTGATCGAAAGCTTACAAATGTTGGTAGGATTCCCAGCAACAGATAATGGCTGGAAGGCCGCTATACTCACCACATGCGTTTCTAATCACTGGCAAAGTTTGTAGATCTCTATGAAGTATTGGGTTCTTGTTTTTATTCTATTATCATCCTTGCAGGTATCTGCCCAGCAGATCATCCCCCTGTTTCGTGATAATAGTTTAAGAACCCACGTCACGATGCCCTTTCGCTTACAAGATAACTCAGGAAATCCCATCAGCATCTTTAATCTTGAACTAACAGCGGGACAAAACAATTGCAAAGCCATGGTCGATCCTCATATTTCAAACAACTTTCTTGTAAAGTGTAAAGAACCGGCAAACATTCAAGTCAGTGTCTATTTCAAAGCCAACGACCAAATGAACCGGATTAACTATGGTCCTGTCACCATCAATGCTCTTTCTGCAACAGGAGTCATTGAGCCAGTAACTGATAATAGTAACAAGTATGCTGTAGGAAAGAACCTCTTCAACGTGCATTGTATGAGTTGCCACCAGAATCCCCATGAAAAACCCAATAGATCTTTTACTCAGCTTAAATCAGCCCTAACTAACATAGGCCAAATGAAGAGTATCCGTCTAACAGACGAAGAAATTCGTGAAATCAGTGCCTACTTAAATAACTTGGATTAAGAAAGGAGGTCGAGGATGTTCACACTCATAAAAAAAAGAAAACTCGCCTTCTTCTTACTGGCCACCCTAGCTCTGCTTTTACCTTTCCAAAACTGTTCGAAAAACCCTTCTGTTTTTGAAGACTCTGTCGTGCAAAAAACCATGGATTTTTTCGAATACCGCTATTCAGAGCCAGCTGAAATTTATTTTGAACTGCAGATTGTACCAGATGCAGATATCCCAAATGATCCAAATCGTATGTACAACTTGCTTGGCTTAGCTACCTACGCCGATGGTTCCACTGGTATTATCGAATATGAAGTGGAGGTTTTCGGAACTTCTAAACAGTCCATTTGCTCGCTTAAAGCCGGCACTTTAGCTGTTGGCGATACCTTATTTCAAGAAACGTGTTTACTTTCAAAACAAACCGTCATCGGTGATGCGGTCATCAAAGTACGTCGACCTGGGGGGAACTGGCATGTCTATACAAAATCTTATCAAAACTAATACTACAACTATTACTGCAACTAAATGGGTGTCTTCTTTATTGCTTTTCACACTGCTGTCGTTTTCTGCAAAGGCTGCAGAGCTAGAAGCATCGGTCTCGGTCAGTCCCGTTGGAGACTTTGTCGCCGAAATTAAAGATTTTTCAGCTCAGGCAAAAGTCAACGGAGACTCATACACCGCTGATCGTTTTAACATTCCATGGTCTTCACTCAAAACAGGTATGTCTTTACGCGACAAACATGCTTTAAAATATGTAAATGCCGAACAACACCCAAATATCGAAGTGCTCCAGAGTTTAGGTAAAGGTGGAAAGGGTATCGCCAAGATAAAGTTCAATGGCATCGAAAAAGTTGTCCGAGGTACTTACTCTATTCAGGGATCAAATTTAATTGCTAACTTTTCAATTATCTTAAGTGAATTTAACGTGAAAGATGTCAGCTTCAAAGGGGCCGGCGTCAAGGATGAGGTCAAAGTTAAAATGACCGTTCCTATTGCCGGCAAATAGCCAATACAATTCTAGTAGTCGCCGTCGTCGTCTAGACTCGGAGCTTCTCCGATTCCACGGATCTCGTCGGCGAATGATTGCACTTCTTCTTCATTTTCGATTTCATTCAGAACGTTCTCGTCTAACTCCATCTCTTGGATAACAGACAAGAAATCTTTTTCTGTTTTTAAATCTTTTTTGATCACTTCTAAGAATTTATCTGGATAACGAGATGTTAAATCTTCCAAATACTTTTCTAATTTACCATCATTCAAAATATTTTTACGAATTTGGATTTTCTTCCAAAGAAGTAAGTAGTGATAACGGCAATAAGTGTCCACGTTGGCTACTTGATCGCAGTCACGAACTTTACAAAGACGACGACCTTCTGAATCAGTTAAATAAACTTCTTCATCTTTTTTATCGTCTTCTTCCTCTTCGTCAGAAAGTTCTAAAGAGGCATCATCTTCATCGTCTTCTACTGCTCTTAAGTCCTCTTCGTATTCAGCAATTTCGCTGTCACCAAAGTCTTCACCGATAAGATCATCATCAATATCTTCATTTTTTTTATCGGTTTTTTTAGCCTTAGTTTTAAGCTTGGCGTCTGCCTTAGTCGGCTTTTGTGTGGCTTTCTCATCAACAGTAGATTTAGCTTTTGCGTTATTTTTAACTTCAACCTTTGATGGTTTAGCAACAGCCTTTTCTTTTTCCGCAGCCTTTTTCTTAGCAGCTGCCGCAGGAGGTGCTTTTTCTACCTTAGGCTTTGCTTTAACAACAGGCTTTTTTGCCACTTTTTTATCTGCTTTTTTAGCAGTTTTTGCTGGCTTAGCCGGTTTTGCTTTATTTTTAGACGCTTTTGCTGATGATTTTGTTTTTGCCATAAATCACCATTGTGGGATTCCAAGACAATAGTCAACAGCTTTTATAAGTGCTAAAGTTCCTTGGCTTAAACCTCACATTCAACTGATAAGGAGACCCCATGGAAAAGGTAGTTATTGTTTCAGCAGTTCGTACACCGGTCGCTAGCTTTCAAGGAGCTTTCGCTGGATTAGCAGCACCTCGCTTAGGAGCCATTGCCATCAAAGCCGCATTAGAAAAAGTAAATGTCGCGACCACAGATGTTAGCGAAGTGATTATGGGTGAAGTTCTCACCGCAGGTGTTGGACAAGCTCCCGCTCGACAAGCGGCTATCTACGCAGGTGTTTCAAATTCTACTCCTTGCTTAACCATCAACAAAGTTTGTGGTTCAGGATTGAAAGCCGTTATGTTGGGTGCAGACAGCATTCGTCTTGGCACTTCAAAAGTTGTCGTTGCTGGTGGGCAAGAAAATATGACTTTATCTCCTCACCTTTTAGAAAACTCACGCACAGGTTACCGCATGGGATCTCAATCTATTGTAGATTCGATGATCAAAGATGGTCTTTGGGACCCTTACAACAACTTCCACATGGGTAATGCCGCGGAAGTGTGCTCACGTGATTTTGAATTCACTCGCGAAGCTCAAGATGCTTTTGCTATTGATTCTTATAAAAAAGCTCAGAAAGCTATTGCTGAAGGACGTTTTAAAAATGAAATCTGTCCAGTGAACATTGAAACAAAAAAAGGAACTGTCACTGTTGATACTGATGAAGAACCGGGAAAAGCTATGTTCGACAAAATGCCACAGCTACGCCCTGCTTTTGAAAAAGAAGGAACGATCACAGCAGCCAATGCCTCTAAACTTAATGATGGCGCAGCCGCTTTAGTTTTAATGAGCGAAACAGAAGCTAAAAAAAGAGGTTTAAAGCCTCTTGCGACGATTGTCTCTTATGCGACATTTGCTCAGGAACCTCAATACTTCACAACAGCACCTGTTGGTGCTATCAAAAAGTCTTTAGAGCTAGCTAATTTAAGCGTTGGGGATATTGACCATTTCGAAATCAATGAAGCTTTTGCCAATGTCACAATGGCCGCACAAAAAAGCTTAGAAATTCCCGCTGAAAAAACAAATATTCATGGTGGAGCAATTGCGATTGGTCATCCTATCGGAGCATCAGGAGCGCGTATTTTAACAACTCTGGTTCACTCACTTCATACAAATAACTTAAAACGCGGTCTAGCTACTCTTTGTATCGGTGGCGGCGAGGCCGTTTCTTTAATCGTAGAAAGAAACTAGATATGTCGAATAAAGTTTATCAAGATGCCAAGTCTGCTATTGCAGGCGTCAAAGACAACATGACACTTCTTGTAGGTGGTTTTGGTCTTTGCGGAATTCCTGAAAATTGTATTACAGCTTTGAAAGACTCTGGAGTCAAAGGACTGACCTGCGTTTCTAATAATGCAGGCGTAGACGACTTCGGCTTAGGTTTACTTTTGCAAACTCGTCAAATTAAGAAAATGCTTTCCAGCTATGTAGGCGAAAATGCCACTTTTGAAAAACAGTTTATGTCAGGTGAATTAGAACTAGAGTTCTGCCCTCAGGGAACTTTAGCCGAAAGACTGCGCGCTGGCGGAGCTGGTATTCCTGGATTTTATACACCAACTGGAGTGGGCACTAAAATCGCCGAAGGCAAAGAAGTTCGTAACTTTGATGGACGTGACTACATTCTTGAAAAAGGAATTGTCGGAGACTTTGCTTTCGTAAAGGCATGGAAAGGCGATAAATTTGGAAATTTAATTTATCGCAAAACGGCACGTAATTTTAATCCCATGATTGCCACAGCCGGAAAGATCACAGTGGCCGAAGTAGAGGAATTGGTTGAGGTCGGAGAACTTGATCCCGACCAAATTCATACTCCGGGTGTTTTTGTTCAAAGAATTTTTGTTGGGAAAGACTACGAAAAACGTATTGAACAACGTACTGTTCAGAAGAAGGTATAAAATGCCATTAACACGCGAACAAATTGCAAAAAGAATTGCTCAAGAAGTCCAAGATGGTTACACCGTCAATCTAGGCATTGGAATTCCCACTTTAGTTGCGAATTACATCCCTGCAGACAAAACCGTCATGCTGCAAAGTGAAAATGGCCTCTTAGGCATGGGACCATTCCCAGTTGAAGGTTCTGAAGATGCGGACTTAATCAATGCTGGAAAACAGACCATCACCACAGCCAAAGGAGCTAGCTTCTTTAGCTCTGCGGATAGTTTTGCGATGATCCGCGGTGGTCATATTGATTTAACTGTTTTAGGAGCGATGGAAGTCGACGAAGAAGGCTCTATTGCCAACTGGATGGTTCCAGGAAAAATGGTCAAGGGTATGGGCGGAGCGATGGACCTCGTAGCTGGTGCGCGTAACGTGATCGTAGCTATGCAACACACAGATAAAGATGGAAATTCAAAGCTAAGAACGAAATGCACTCTTCCTTTAACAGGAGTTAAATGCATTCGCAAAATCGTGTCTGACTTTGGAGTCATTGAAGTCACAGATAAAGGCTTCGTCTTACTTGAGTACGCTCCTGATATGACGGCCGAACAGGTTCTAAAAGCCACTGAGGGGAAGATGACTCTTCACCCTGAGTGCAAAGCTATGACTGTTTAAGAAACATCAATGTCGCTGAGAGATTTAAATCTCAGCGGCAAATCACCTGACAAAGATTTTTTATATTCTTCCCCGCCCAATACGTGGACATGGAGCGCATTTGTCTTTCCATGATCTGCAATCGGTTGACCCAAAGTTAAAATAATTCGATCACCCGTTTTTGCTAAGCCATTTTCAATTAAATGTTTTTCCATCTGATTAAGAACATCTTTAAGCGTTTCATAGGGACGGATTTGAAGTGTCTGCAAGCCCCATGTGATCTCTAATCTATTTAAAACATCTGTCTCGGTGGTCATGGCCACGATTTGTGCCTTGGGACGGAAACCCGCAATGATCTGAGCCGTTCTTCCCGATGTCGTTAAGCACACAATGGCCGATGCATTCAATTTCAAAGCGGACAGCGCCGAACTGGCCGCAATAGCTCCAGGGGTACTTAAGAGTTCATTGTCCAAAGAAATTTTGTAGTAAGAGTCTTCATTTTTTTCCACTTCCACAATGATTTCGTGCATAGTACGAATCGCACGGAAAGGATGTTTACCACTGGCAGACTCTGCCGACAGCATCAGGGCATCTGTACCATCTAGGACTGCGTTAGCCACGTCGGTGATCTCGGCACGCGTCGGGCGCGGATTTTCAACCATTGAATCCAGCATCTGAGTCGCTGTGATCACAGGTTTCCCTAATTGATTACACAAATTAATAATTCTTTTTTGCGAACTAGGTAAACGACTTTGTCCGATTTCTACAGCTAAGTCCCCGCGCGCCACCATCACCACATCGCTGAGTCTGACAATCTCTTCCAGATTATCTAAAGCTTCCAACATTTCGATCTTGGCGACAATTTTGGCCTGAGAACCTGCTTTTTCAATCAATTCACGTAATATACGAATATCTTTCCCATAACGCACAAAACTCAATGCAATATAATCCACTGAATTCTTTAAACCGAATTCTAAGTCTTCTTTATCTTTAGTTGTCATCGCGTCCACTGGCAATGGAACTCCGGGCAAATTCATTCCCTTGCGATTTTTAAGAATTCCGCCATAAATGACTTCGGCTTTAAGTTCTGTATCTTGCACACTTAGAACTTTAAGCTCAATCAAACCATCATCCAAAAGAATCTGCGTTCCCTCTTTACAAGCTTTGCACAGCTCTTTGAAATCACTGGGAATCAATCCTTCACGACCTAGAACATCTTCGATCGTCACTGTGACCACTTCACGGGGTTTTAAAACGATAGAGCCTTTTTCAAATAAGCCGACACGAACTTTTGGTCCTTGTAGATCCTGCAAAATCGTCACTGGGGCTTTAAGCTCTTTAGAAATTCGGCGTAAGTTCTGAATCACATCCAAATGCTCAGCATGATGACCATGACTGAAATTCAACCTAGCCACATTCATTCCGGCTTCAATTGCTTTTTTTAAGTTATCTGGATCACGAGTGGCTGGGCCAATGGTCGCCACGATTTTGGCTCTTCTAGTTGCTAACATTTATTTAGCTTAGGTCTTTAACGATGAAATGTCCTGTAAAAAAACTGTTCTCGGACTTTTTTTGACTCTTCACTTTCGCGGTCAAAATCTTCAGGAGTAGAAGCTATAGATCTTGTCAGGACCTTAGTTTGAATGCTGTTTTGTCTTTTGAACTCCGCCCTCCACTTAGGCGAATACGACGTTAAAAATCGTCTATACTCGTGGCCTTCATCAAAAAAGTGACGAGTAAAATCAACGAAGTCCTTTTTGTTAACAAAGTCGCCTTTAAAAGAAACGAAATCCGAAAGTCCCCCTTCGGCTACCTTGTGCACATTTAAAACAAACTTTTGCAAAGACAACACAAGAAGCTGATCATAATGGCGACGCAACATATACCGACGATCTGGCAACTCCAATCCGTTAAACCTGACCACTGTCGCACGCGAAGGTTGAATATCCACTTGCAATCGTCCATCCAAGACTATGATATCATACGAGTTTTCAGTCCATGAGACCCTTACAATACTCTGAGAGGGAATGCTCATCGCAATTCCACGATGATGAGTACGATATACCTGATCAGAGGTTCTTATAAGACAGGGGCTCACGTCGCGAGCAAGACAATCCTCAGGAACCTGAATAGTCGACTGCGCCCAAATTTTTGAAAAAGTAAATAGGAATAGCAATTGGAAGAGCGCTGCGGCTCGCATTAGCGAATAACCCTTTCGATAATCGCTACTTTTGATTGAATGTCTGTACTGTGACTAAACTCATCTTTAAGAATTTGCACCACTTCACGGGCCTGTTTAAGCCGAGCTGTTCGATAATAGTAATCCGTTAAAAGTACCAGCGATTCCCCAGCCCAGATACTTTCTGGAAAGTGGCTTACCACTTTATCGATGGTTTGAATGCAAGCTTTTTCTTGCCCCTCTTGATAACATTTCATTTTAGCTTCTTCGTAAAACTTCTTCGCCATTTTCTCTGGCGTTGCTGAAGAGTCTAATACCACATCCCCCACAGCTGAATTCTGAGGAATGCTGGCGATAGCACGACTGACTGCTTTAGATTTGGCCGTCTTCACATCGATAACATGCAACTTTTTTTCTAACTGACGCAGCTGTATTTGTCTTTCTAGCATCGACTGAATAACAGGATCATCGAAGTAACTCATAGAGTTAGCAGCATAGTAGTAAACACCACCCAAGAGCGTCATAATAACTGCAATAGCGATAAGAAAACTATCTAGCTTCTTCATATGAGACTTTTCGGCAAAATGCTGACTAAAGTTGAGTGTTTCACAGTAAGACGCTGCAAGACCCCGAACCCAATACAGAGCATTTAAAATCTGAGTTAATGACAAAAACTCAAATTCTCATTAACTTAGGTTATTCTTTTTTTGGAGACCAAAGATGAACAAAGCGGAACTTGTAGCTGCAATTGCCAGTAAGACCAAAACCAGTCGATCCCAAGTTGAAGCCTACCTTGAAGTCACTCTTTCTATCATTCAAAAAACAGTTTCTAAAGGCGAAGAAGTTAAATTAGTAGGCTTCGGTTCATTTTCAAAAGCCGAAAGAAAAGCTAAAACAGCGCGTAATCCAAAGACAGGCCAAGCCATTCAGTTGCCCAGCACCAATGTTCCCCGCTTCAAACCAGGGAAAGAGTTCAAAGATATCGTCAAGTGATCAGAGCTTATCGTACTTACTTTTAAATGTTTCAGGCCACGATTCAATCATCTCAAGCGACTCAAAGTAAACCCGCGAAAATGCATCCAATTGCAAATTTCTAAAGATCAGACCTTTATTTTCAGGAAGGCGAATCATCTTTTTATGAAAAGCCGCAAAGATCTTTTCCCCCATGATGCCACCAATAATCTGCGCCGCAGTTTCAATACTACGACGACTGTATTTTTTTAGCACTTGTTCACTGAGCACTTTGTATTTACCCGTCGACAGAAATTGCATCTCGGACAGCTTTTGATTTAAAGCTAACATCAAAGCTTCTTTACCACGATCATCAAACTGCTCTTTCTGAAGAGCTATGCGAACATCTTGTAGTGTATCGCTTTTCCTTTTTGGATTTTTTACTTTACTGCAAAAGTAAACTACAGCCTCGAGCCATATTATTTTTAAGAAATCTTTCTTAGAATCCAAAATCGTCTTAGTAAAGCCACCCGACTGAAAATAAAGATACTCTGCAGCCACCCTGAGAACATGATTCATCGAATAGCGCGCCAAATACCCTGACTCCATTTCAGGAGAATAAAATGAAACTCCCTCTTGGATATTTTCAATTAATCGCTTCTTCAACGGCCTATTAGGCACCTTTTCTAGCAAATCAAAAAAGCTGTCATCGTTTGCACTGTAGACAGATAGAGCCCCTAAACTCGTCGAAATCCCGAACGACTTTGATAAAAACTCAATAGAGTTCGCGACTGTATCTGTCGGATCAATATCTTGCACCCGAACTTTTTTATCATGCCCACTTTCAAGGTATAGCAGATAATCCTGCCACTTCACCCAAGGTGGAAGCCCATTTAAGGCCCAAAGATCATGACTGAGTTTCACCACATCTGTTGTGAGTTCTTTCTGTTTTTCCATAATCTTGAAATACAAAGTTTCAGGACTTTGAAAAATAACGCATTTATCTGCCTTAGGTAAAACTTTTGATATTTCTTTCGGTAAATGTGTTGTGGCTAAGTGCAGGTCACCATACTGAACAAATATTTTTTTCTTAGGATTTTTCTGTGAAATTTCTTTTAGGCGTTTCGCAGAAAACTTATCCCTTTCACGCAACCCCTTTTTCACATCATCAGAGTTAAGTGCATATATTTTCACTTTGTGCTGCTGCGCCCATTTAAAAAGAGGTTTGTAGTTCTCCCAAGGAAAGCTCCAATGTTTCTTCCATGCCACTTGCCTCAGGAAGTCTTTTTCAGAAATTTTTCCTTCTAAAAACTGCTCTACAGACTGTTGGTCTTTGACTCGCAAACACTCTAACCCAATAACAAAATCTGATTTAACCTTGCGAATAATTCTTAAGAATCCCCGAGTCGATTGCTTATGCGCATGAAAATCCCCCACCAAAACAATATCAGCAGATCGAAGTCTTGCAAAAAGATGGCGTTTGTCGATCGCTTGCCATTTTCTTCTAGCAAGTTCTTTGTCATAGGTATTTCTGTATGTTTTCAACTCAGACGTTTCTGCGCCCAAAATGGATTGAACCCTTTTTCTGATATTAAGATAAAAATCTTTTCTGATTTGAACCAGTTGCGTCGAATCCATATCAATTCATTATTAATTATAGGTTTTGCTAAAACAATTGTTGATTTCATTTATAAAAAATAAAATCATTGAGGTATGACAAAAAAATCAAACCTCCTACTCGTAAGCTTACTTATAACTATCGGCTTGTTTATCTACCTCACGATTCATCACTATGCTCTTAAGATAGGTCTAGGTGGAAATTCCCTCTGCGCGATCAGTAGCGCCCTTAACTGTGATGCTGCTGCAACCAGCTCTTTCGCTGAAGTTCTAGGGTTACCTATCGCCCTTCTTGGAACAGCTTTCCATGTTATTCTTTTTCTATTCGTACTTTTGAATCGAGTAGGCCTCATCGACAGTTCAGCTCAATTACAAAAAACTGTACGTGGAATGCTAATTCTGTCAGCAGTAACCTCTGTAGTTATGGCCATCGTTTCAGCCATCTTTATCAGAGTTTTATGCCCGTTCTGCGCAGGGACTTATGTATTTTCGGTAATCAATCTGATTTTAGGATGGAACATCATTAAGGACTTCGATTCTAGTGATTTCTCGTGGGGCTCTTATTTTGGTGAATACAAAGCTCATGTGATTGCTCTAGCCGCCATCCCAGCGCTAACTTGGGCAGTAAATGGCATGATTTTAGATAATTATGGCATCAGTGAAATCAAGAAACGCATTCCTGAAAGATTAGCGGCATGGAACGCTAGCCCTGTGCAAAAATTTGATGCGTCTGTAGGTCTAACAAATCAAGTAGAGAATCCACGCATCACATTGGTAGAATTTGCAGACTTCAAATGTCCACACTGTAAAACGGCATCACAAACTATTGATGTGTTCCTAAAAGGAAAAAGCGATATCCATTTCACTTACAAACCTTATCCTTTAGATGGCACATGCAACGACAATGTTTCCTTCAAGGGTGATGGCTCGCGCTGCTTAATGGCCGCCTACACTTTATGTGCAGAAAAAATTGCAAAAAAAGGCTGGGATGTTCACCATTGGCTGTTTGAAAACCAACGCGATATTATCGATCTGACCGACGCAACAAAGCTTTTACCGACTTTCCAAAAAGAGTACGGGCTTGTACCTGATGAGATGACTGCTTGTGCTGATTCAACAGAAATTTACGAAGCGATCAGAAAGAGTGCACAAGAAGGTGCTGCCGCTCAGGTTGAAGGGACTCCTACTATTTTTATGAATGGTAAAAAGCTTCCTTGGGGGCAATTCCTTGATATTCTAAAAGCGGCTGCCGCTTACTAGAAAAAATTGAGTTTTAGGCAAGCTGAGAAATCAGTTTGCCTAAAAAAACTTATCTAAGATAAAAGAGAATGACTTATCTATATACTCGTTAGCCACGATTTCAATCGTCGATCCAAGACCATAGAAAAGATCTAAAACCAACCCTGCTGCAAATACAATTGTTAGAGCCAACGCTATGGATCTCACTACCATAATGGTTGAGCGCGCGTCTTTTAATCGCAATTCTTCCATGCTCTCTTCAATTTTTCGCATAACGAATTTTAACTCTTTGAAGTGCTCGCGAAAACGCTCTTTTAGCTCTTGTTGCTTTGTTCGCGTTAAAGAGGCCAAACCGGGGAAGTTCCGTTTCGTTCGAATGGCATAAATCAGATCAATCCCATGCAGAACATAGCGCTCTACTTTTGCGCGGAAATTGGGATACTCAGAACCATCATCTAAAAACTGCTTCAGCCCTTGAATGGCTTTTTCATAGTCCTCGTTGATAACTAAGGTCAAAATATTATAGCGAATAGTATTCGGACGCCCCAAATCTGAAGCATCAATATCCGCCGTACGTTTTGACCTAAGAACCGGTTCTCCCATTCTTAACTTATCGGCAACACCCCACAGAACATGAGTCTAGCTAAAGGTCCAGTTTTATCCCATTATGATTCAAGCTAGACTATTTTATGGCAAACTAGACCTATGAGGGGCAGCTAAGGCCCCACTGCAACTTCAGGAGGAAGTTATGGAGTTTGAAATCAACGATTTGGAAATCATCGACACCCCTATCGACCATCACCAAATGGCCAATTCTGTTATCGCTTCGGAAACAAGCCTCCATAACTCGAATTCTTTAATCTTGAAAGAGCTCCATAAAGAAAACGAAGAGCTACAAAACAAGCTTAAACTTAATTACAGACGACTTCTTTTATTCGAAACAGAAAACACAAAACTCATCGAAGAGAAAAATAAACTGTTTTTTGAAACACAAAACTATATCGAACAAAACCGCATTCTGTCCGAGAAAAACAACCTTCTTGAAAAAGAAAGCGCTGCGGCTCAAACTCGCCAAGCTCTACTAAATGACAAAATTGAATCTTTAGAAAAGATTAATAAAACACAACTGTCTGAGATCAAAAGATTCACAAAGTTTCACGACAAAATCCAGCAAGTCGTCAAACCATTCATCGTTGACCTAAAAAGACAAATTTTGATGCTAAAAACAGAATTGGGACAAACTCAAGCTACGCACCAAAACTTGATGAATACATACAAAGAACATTGCGCCCAAACAGATCTTCAACTTCATCAAAAAACAAACGAAATCAATTCATTAAATGTTGAAAAGAATCTCATGATTCAAACTTATGAAGAACAAATCCATTCGTTCTCGAAAGAGATTTTAGATTTACAAACTCAGAACGATTCCGCACACAAAGAAGTCGCTCGCCTTAAGAAGGCCGTTGAATTTAAAAACTATTTTGAAAATGAAGTGATCCGCTTCAAGCGCATTCACGAAGAAGATCAAAAATCAATTGCCGAGATGACACAGAAAAAAGCAGCTTTAGAAGCTAGTCTGATTTCCCTTGAGCAAAATACAAGTGAAATGAAACAGGCTTTGGTTACTAGCCAAAGCCGCCTGAAAGATACTGAAAATCAATTGGAAGTAACACGGGCTCAGTTCGCTAAAAAAATTGATGAGCTCAATACAGCGACTGACCGCTTAGGACGACTAGAAAGACTCAACATTCAGTTGAGCCAAGAAATCAGCACTAAACAAAGTTAAGAGCTTCAGAAAGTGTAGTAAACTTTTTCAGACCTGTAATGCCCTTCAGGTCTAAAAGCTTATGAAAATCTGACTGAAGACCTACTACACGTGCATCTTCTATCATCTGAATCGATTCAAAAAATGTAGCAATATTAGCTGATGCTGTAAAATTCAGCTTATCCACACAGAAAACAACCTTGCGTTTCTTTAGTTTTCTTTCACATACATCACGAAAAGGCTTATTCTGATCTGGCTCGATACGCCCACTCACTTCCACAACCATAAGATCACCAACTTCATAATAATGCGCGCGCATAAGCACCCTCTTTCCTGTGATACTTCGTTATCGGCAGATCAAAAAATTAATCAATGTACCTTAGTCTAAGTGGTGACTTTTATAGATCAGGTGTTAAGCTTTGAAAGCTGATGAAAATTTCTGTTTTTCTGCTCTTTATCCTATGCTTTTTGAGGCTCGACCTTAGTTTGGCTCAGTCCGTGAGTTCCTCTACGCCCACCAGTGCTAAAATTCAGGGTTTTATCATCAGCGCAGACGAACTGGAACGAGACAACGAAAGCCAGATCCTCTACCTCAAAGGCAAAGTAAAAGTCATCTACGGCACGCAGTTCTTTGAAGCCGATGATGTAGAAATTCATTTCAAAAAGAAGCAAGCTTTTTTAAAAGGGAATGTTCTTGTTCAGTCCACAAGTTATCAAATAGGTGGAAAAGAAATTATCCTTGATTACGAAGCCAATCAGGCCTTGATTTACTATGGCTATGTCCAATCAAATAATATTCGCTTTCAAGGCGATGTTATCGAAAAGCAAAATGATACCGAGTTCTATGTTGAAAATGCAGACTACACCACTTGCTCAAACTGTCCCCCTACTTGGAGTTTCAAAGGCAGCAAAATTAAGGCCGAGCTTGGCGGTTACGCTTACATTAAGAACAGTCTTTTAAAAGTCGCTGGGCTTCCTGCGTTTTGGCTACCTTATTTAGTGGTTCCACTCAAATCCGAACGCCAATCCGGTCTGCTCACGCCAGAAATCAGTTACAGCCGCAATCGTCATCTGGTTTTGACTCAAAGTTTTTTTTGGGCCGTTTCACGATCGCAAGACGCTACGTTTACTTTTAAAAATTACGAACTCGGCGGCTTAAAACCAATGGTAGAACACCGCTACGCTTTAAATGATGATTCGAACGGAATCACCAAGTTCGCTTACTTGAATGATAAGGTATTTGCTTCCGAATCCCGCTATAACAATTACCGAAGCCCCGACGATAGAGAATCTTCCTATAGCCGTTGGGCCCTTAACTCTTATCATCAGTACAGCCCCAATAGATCGAATCGTTTTCAAGCACAGTTAATGCTTGTCAGTGACTTGCAATATCCAAAAGATTTCTATGAAGAGTTCACCAACTATTCAGACTCGGCTCTAGAAAATAAGTTTAGCTACACCAAAACATGGGATCACTCTTTATTCTCTGTGGAAGCAGCTTACTACAGAAATCTACTACAGGCGGACCCACTAGCTTCCAACACAGCCGCGGTACATCGTTTGCCTGAAATACACATCGATAGTACAACTAAAAAAATTCAAGATCTTCCTCTGTATTGGACTTTTAGCTCCAACTTCACAAGCTTTGCTCGCGACAGAGCTTACGATGACATGAGCACTTTAAATGGTCAGCGCTATGTGACCAACAACTACGCTGATCCACGCTGCGAAAATGCAGCCATGGCTGGCTGCCAGCCCGTCTACGATGGCGCCTATGATCCTTACAACGACATCATCCGAACGGGAAATCGCCTCATCATGAAAGCGACTCTGAATACTGATACTTATAACATCGGTAACTTCATTAACATCATGCCGAAGCTTTCCTATAACGAGATTGATTATTTTCTACCTGTAGGCGATAGCAAGACTGCGAGTAAACGTTACTTACAATTCGAAGTCAGTACGCGTACTAAGTTCTTTAGAATTTATGATTCGGATTACGACAAGACAGGTGTGAAGTATAAAAACGAAATTATTCCTGAAATCACTTACTCCTCCACACCTTGGATTAACAAAGATGATCATCCTTTTTTCGGAACCACTGTCGAGACTCCTTACTCTTCACGCAGTATTATTTCAGACAACGATGTGAATAACCAAGGAGGAATTCTTTTCGATCATGACGATCGCATAGACAACCTTCATATTATTTCTTTTTCTTTGCTCAATCGATTGGTTCGTAAAAAACGTGAAGACAACACCTATAGAACTTTGGTAAATTTTCGCCTGACTCAATCTTATGACCTCTACCATCTGCAACATGCCACTGGTAATAAACAGCCTCTTTCGGATCTTGCCGCCACATTGGTTTTAGACTTTGATCATGTACAAAGTTACACTCAAGCCAATTACTATCCTTATCTTTCCGCAACCAATACACTTACAACCCTAAGCTATCTAAATGAAGATCAGCAGTACTTCAAAATTGGATTAAGCAGTAAACGCACTGAAGAACCAAAACAGGATGATATCTCGTTTGCCATTGGCTTCGTTTCTAATTATATCAATTTACTGACCGGAGTTATTTTCGATGCGAGCCCGAACAGAAGTAGCACTTCTAGATTGAAAAAATACTCATTAATCACTCAGCTTAAACCACCTGGGGAATGCTGGACTGTTAACTTCTATCGTGAACAAAAAGTCGGTCTAGAGGCTGAATGGAAAATCAGTTTCGACTTCTCGTTTGATGGAAAACCAACAAAAGTCATCCCTCCGGCTGAGCTCAACATTAACTAAAGAAAAGCCTTCTTGACGCTCTATTTGATCAATTTATATACTGGGGCAAACCAACGAGGATTATAAAGAGGATTATTATGAAGATTAATTTGTTTAGTTTTTACTCGGTTATTGGTGCGCTAGTTTTGGCTTCATCTGTAGCACAGGCTCAAGCCCAAAGACCTCCTAACACTCAACCAGCTCCTCAGCCACAACAGCAACCGGTCAATCGCCCCCCACAGCCTCAAAAACAGGTGATCATCGAAAAAGTAAAGCCAGCACCGCCTACATTCCGCGTATTGGGTGGCTATGAATACAGTCTAGTTTCCCCATCTGATCTAAATGACTATCGCTCACGTCAGCTATGGAATAATACGACGGCATCTCAAGGAACATTCTCGTCAATGAATGGCTTCACCGTTGGTGGTGGCATGAGACTAGGATCTGGTTTCCTAGGCCTTGAATACACCCGTTCTTTCCAAGAACTTAATAACACTCAAGTCACTGCAACAACAACTTTCATCCAAGATACATTCGAGTATGAATCGGTTTTCGCTCTTTACGATTTAGCTTTTGAAATTGATGATCAAAACAGTTTCGAACTCGGCGGTGGTATTGGGTATGCATTAAAATATCGTTACCACAATGTTTTAACAGCTAATGGCGTTCAAGAAGACGTTTACTGGCAAGATCAACCTATGGCTTTTAAAGTCAGAGCTTTTTACAACTACCACTTCACTCCGAACATCATTATCCGTGCCGGTGGACAGTATGAGTATGTCACTTCAGGCGATATGACGGTTGATGGCAATCACCCTACAGTCGTAGTTAATGGCGGTGCCATCATCAACGGACAAAAACTACGTAATCAAGATGGAAGCGCAGTGAAAGTTGATATGTCAGGACTGCGTTTAAGTATCGGCGCGGCTGTAGCATTCTAAAACTAAGTAATACTAATCCATCGCGACATCAATCACCCGCACTTGATTTAATTGATTCACAAGCGCGATATAGACCCCGAGCTCAAATTCGGGGTTTCTTTTTTGAAAATCTTGAAACAACATTAAATTTCTACGTAACTTATCAAGCTGCTGAGGCGATATTCTTTCAAAGACGCGCCATTCATCATCTAAAGACTTCACTTCGATCAAAGAAATTTTTTTTGAACTTATGGCTAATACGTCTATTTCGGCAATCTGAGTTTTAATATTACGAAAGACGACATAACCCTTTTGCTTCAGAAGTTTGGCGACGGCCTCTTCAGCACGATGTCCACGAATATGATTTTTATCTAACGATGAATTCTTTGACTCCGCCGAAGCTTTGACGATGCCACTTACACGGACCCATCTCTTGAATTTTTTGACGATGATAAGGAGTTCCGTATCCTTTGTGTTTTTCAAATCCGTAAGCATTAAAATCCTGCGCAATCTCTTTCATCAAATGATCTCGAGCCACTTTGGCCGCAATTGATGCTGCAGAAATTAGACTTACCTTTTTATCACCTTGAATGATGGCCTGTTGCTTAAAAGATTCCAAATTCGGAATGATGTCCCGTCCATCCACGAGAACACTTCCTGCTGTGATTTGAAGACCTGCTATTGCACGTCTCATCGCAAGGAAGCTGGCTTGCAAGATATTGATCTTATCAATTTCTTCCACACTCGCCCAGCCCACACAGACCAGATGATGTTGCTGGATACTGAGCGCAAGTTCTTCACGTTCTTCTTCTTTAAGAAGTTTTGAGTCTTTATATTTTTCCGTGTCGATTTCAGATTTAAAGATAACAGCGGCGGCTGCAACAGGGCCGGCCAGACAGCCGCGCCCCACTTCATCGACTCCGATAAACGGAGTCGGAAAATTCTTGAGGTCTATTTTTGGATCAAGAAGCGAAAAGTTCACTTCTGAAGAAACTACTCAGCAGAGTCTGGAGTCGCAAGCTCAGATTCGATACGAGCTGCTTTACCATCAAGATCACGTAAGTAGTATAATTTAGCGCGACGAACTTTACCGTGACTCACTAATTCTACTGATTCAATAGCTGGAGATCTGAATGGGAAAGTTCTTTCAACACCAACACCTGCAGAGATCTTACGAACTGTGAAAGTTTTATGTGCGTGACCTTGAATTTTAGTTACTACGCCTTTGTACAACTGAACGCGCTCTTTTTCGCCTTCAACAACTTTAACGTAAACATTTACTGTATCACCAGGGCTGAAAGCCGCGATTTTAGGGCTTACTTTTCTAGTTGTTACACGTTTAACAAGATTAGTTTCTTTTCCTGTAAAGCTAGATGCTGTTGTCTTTTTAGTTCTAGCCTTTGTTGTTTTAGTTGCTTTTGCTTTTGCCATGTTCAATCCCTAACTTTACCTAAATAAATTAATCTTTCTTATTTAAAGAGAATATGAATTATCATGACCCGAGGAGTCGGTCAAGACAGATACTCACTGCCGAACGAACACTGAGATGCCTATAGTCATCAGTCGAGGCTCCCTTGATCGGTTCTAGAACTCCATAGCAGGTTTTCATGAAATCCTGCGTCAAACCAAACCCTGTCCCAAATACAAGAAAATAGGGCTGATTTTCGGTTTCTAGGACTTCACGGAAGCTCTGAAAGCTAAAACGCTCTTGTCCCTCAAGGCTACGGGCGCTGGTCACCACCACACGGGCATTTTCATGCCCCCAGTCCTTCATAGCAGCTTGTAGGTTTTCAGCCGTTCTGACGTCCCTTAAGGCCGTTTTACGCATAGGATTGAACTTAGACCCCTCGCCCACATTCCAGTGATCTAAGACCCTCTCAACAAACATCAGTTGTTCTTTTGTGGGGTGAACAATGTAATAGCGATCAATACCATAAACACGACATGCGCGCGCAATATCATGTATATCAAAATTGGTGATGTTCGTGGCAACCAAATCGCCAGCACGATCTTTAGTCGGATAATGAAGTAGGGCCACAGCCAATGGTGCTTTACGTTTCACTGTTCCTCTTTTTCAATAAGTCCGGTCTTTTTTTCTGAGTCACTTCTAAAGCCATCTTCTGCTTCCACTCTTTAATTTTTTTATGATCACCTGACAACAGCACGTCTGGAACCTTCTGTTCATTCCAAACTTGAGGACGAGTGTATTGAGGAGCTTCTAAAAGTTGGTTTTGCAAAGAATCCTCTTCTGCCGACTGCAACTGCCCCAGAACACCAGGGACAAAGCGAGAAACCGCCTCAATCACCACCAAGGCCGGGATTTCTCCGCCAGACAGAACATAGTCCCCAATAGACCACTCTTCATCCACATACTGATCAATAAATCTTTGATCCACACCTGCGTAGCGACCACAGATCAAAATAATCTCGTCGGCACCCATCTGATCTTGCGCTATTTGCTGTGCCTCAGCCGAAGTGAACAGCTTCCCTTGCGGCGTAAAATAGATCACCTTTTGATTTTTCGCCTTATCAAGAATAGTCAGCAGAGCTTTTTCAAGAATATCGGCACGTATTAACATCCCATCGCCACCGCCGAATGGTGCCTCGTCCACAGATTTGTAACTATTGTCTGAAAAATCACGTAAAGGAATCAGCTCTATTGAAAGAAGGTTTTTATTTAATGCCTTAGCAATAAGAGCATCGCCCAGATAGCTGCGAATGAGCTCTGGGAACAGGGTGATGATCTTGAGCTGAACTCGGCGATCTTCAAGCTCAGTCACGATTGATCTCCAGAAGCCCTTCCGGTAACGACATCAAAATTGTCTGCTGTTCATAATCAATCGCGACAACAAAATCTTCAACAAATGGGATCTCGTAGACAGAGCTATCTGCCGCCTGCACAACTAACAAATCCTGAATACCGTTTGATGAAAAGGATTCGACTTGTCCTATGGGCCCTAAATGCTCGTCTTTGACGGTGAAATTCAAAACTTCACGTAGATATAAAGACTCGCCTTGTTGAGCGACGAAAAGGTCCTCAGGAACCCACACTTCGGCTCCTTTAAACTCTTCGGCACGATTGCGATCATCAAAGCCTGCTAGTTTTACAATAAAGCCTTTTTTGAAGGATTTAACTTTTTGAATGTCAAAAGACTGCTGTTCATCAGAGCGCTTTAAAGCCAATTGCTTCAACTTACTACCCCAAGAAACATCGCCAGAAAAAATAAGAATATATAGATCGCCACGGATACCATGGGCATCCATAACTTTACCAACATGCACACACTCTTTTTGATTCAACTCTGCCATGACCTAATCCAAAATAAAAAAGGAGCCCTAAAAGCTCCTTTTTTATTTATCTTGTATTTATCTTAAAGGGAACTACTCAACGATATCTAAGTGGTAGCGCTTATTCAGCTTAGTTCCTGCCGCGCGGATGATAGTTCTCATTGCCGCTGCTGTTTTTCCTTGTTTCCCGATGACTTTACCAAGGTCTTCTTTATCTACTTTTAGAGCTAGTAACGTGGTTTGTTGACCTGGGATTTCATCCACAACTACATTTTCTGGTTTATCCACCAGAGATTTAGCCATATGTTCAACAAGTTCTTTTAAATTGTCCATTTATACGACTCCCGCATCTGCTTGTGCGTATTTTTGCAAAAAACAGGTATTACTGACAACAATTATTTTAAATCTTATTTCATTTATTTAAAACAAATATCGCCAGTAATGAGCAGATAACTAAGCTTTTTTAGCTTTAGCTGCTTTTACTTGTTTTTTAGACGGCTTTGTCTCAACTCCAGCCAATTTCAATACGTGACGTACTGTATCTGAAGGCTGAGCACCTTTTGTTAACCAGTCTTTAGCTTTTTCAACATTCAAGGTAACTTTTTGTTGTTTACCCATTGGAGATGGAATGTAAGTGCCTAAAACTTCAATGAAGCGACCAGTAACATACTTGCGAGAGTCTGCAACAGTGATTCTGTACGCAGGATCATGTTTCTTACCAACGCGTGCTAGACGAATAACGACCATGAGAATACCTTCCTTATAACTATAACGATCTGTAAATCGCACTTAAACAAAATGCAAAGACAAGATTTATAACCTAATTAGCTCTAATTTCAAATAATTTTCTTTAAAAAGGCCTAGAAAAGCCAGAAAAGATCTTTTCCTCACTTAAAAAGGAAATTTCATAGGCGATTTTCCACCCCTCATAGCTTTTCCCAAACCCATCTTCATCATGCCAGACATCATCTTTTTCGCTTCCTCGAACTGTTTGATGAGCTTGTTCACATCCTGAACCCGAGTTCCGCTTCCATCCGCAATTCTTTGACGCCGTGAGCCATTTAATACCCTGTGATCTTCACGCTCTTGAATCGTCATCGAGTTGATAATGGCCTCAATCTTTTTCATTTCGCTGTCCGGAGGGGTCATATTTTTCATCTGTTTTGAAATCTCACCCATCCCCGGAAGAAACTTCAACATGCTCTCGAGGCCGCCCATTTTTTTCAATTGCTGAATTTGGGATAAGAAATCCGTTAATGTGAACTCATTGTTCATCATTCTTTTCGCTGATTTTTCGACCTCTTGGTGGTCCATCACTTCCTGAGCCTTCTCGACCAAGGAAAGAACATCACCCATATCAAGGATACGACCAGCTAAGCGATCAGGATGGAAGACCTCTAATGCAGAGACTTTTTCTCCGACCCCCATAAATTTAATAGGAATACCCGTCATTTCACGAATCGAAAGAGCCGCTCCACCGCGGGCATCACCATCTACCTTCGTCAACACAAGCCCTGTCAGTCCAAGGCGTTGATGGAAGGTTTCAGCCACGCTTACGGCTTGTTGACCTAACATCGCATCTGCAACCAATAAAATTTCGGTAGGAGTGATCACCTGTTTTAGATCTTCCAACTCTTTCATCAGCTCGTCATCAATCTGCAAGCGACCCGCAGTATCCAACAACAGAACATCAATCATTTCTTTTTTAGCCCAAGCCAACGCCTGTGTTAAAATATCTTCTGGCTTCATTTCTGTAGTAGAAGAAAAACAACTGAATCCATTTTGTTTGGCCAAAATTTGAAGTTGCTCAATCGCTGCCGGACGATAGATATCGGCTGGCACAAATCCTACTTTTTTTCCTAACTTTTGACGTAGATACAATCCCAGTTTCGCTGTCGATGTTGTTTTACCCGCACCTTGCAAACCCACCATCATGATCACCGATGGATTTTCACGGACATTCACATCAACTTTATCACCACCCAATGTCTGCACTAATTCATCGTGTACGATTTTAGTGAACATTTGACCGGGGTTAACATTCTTAATGACTTCAGCACCAATGGCTTTAGCTTTCACGCGATCAATGAAGTTTTTAACCACTTTAAAGTTTACGTCAGCCTCTAAAAGACTCATGCGAATCTCTTTAATTGCCTCTTCGATATTCGATTCCGATATCGTCGCCTGACCTCTGAGTTTTTTTACAGAACCTAAAATTTTATCCGATAAACTCTCAAACATTTTATCTCCTTAAACTCATCCGCTTACACATCTGATAATAACTTACCAACGAGCAAACGAACCTCTACGCAATGAAAACTGCGCCATCACAAACGTTACCAATACACCCACAAACGTAATGGCTACGGCAGATTCTAGACTCACATCCGCCTGTCCGATGATGGCATAACGGAACCCATTAATTAGATAGAAAAGTGGATTCATCTTAGAAACCGCTTGCCATATAGGGTGCAGAGTTTGGATTGAGATAAAAACTCCTCCCAAATAAGTCAATGGCAGCAGAATAAAAGTACTGAAAGCACTGAGCTGATCAAAAGAATTTGCCAATACAGCAATAAAAATTCCGATAAATGAAAAAATAAAACCACCTACTAGAAAAAAGTAGATCAACCAGAAGGGATGCTCCACATGAAGCCATGTGTGCAACTGCATGTAATGAAACAAAATACCCACGGCGCCAATAATCAGGGCCACCAGTGTTCCACGGAAGACTCCTCCCAATCCCATAGCCCAAATAATATATGAGTTCGGAATAGGTGCGACGCGAATATCCTCTAAGTCACCTGAAAACTTAGATGTCACCACCGATGATGATGAGTTCTGAAAGGCATTATTAATTAGTCCCATAACCATAAGGCCGGGGATTAAAAAGCTGAGGTAATCAATACCACTGGCCAATTGAACATTAGACCCAAGTGAAACACCAAATACCAAAAGGTAAAGAAAAGAACTCACTATGGGACTCACAACTGTTTGAATCACCACTTTGAAGAAGCGTTTTACTTCTCTTCTAACTAGGGTGTAAAAAATAATCATAGAAGTACTCATTGTGCCGCCCATTACTGTGCCACCATTTTAGAAAAGGCATTTTCTAAACGACCTTCTTCAATTTTAATATCTTGAATATCAGAAAGATTGATTTGATGTTTCATCAACAATTCAGATATGCCTAGGCGGTTCGATTCAATAAACTCACGAACTTCACCATTTTTCATCATCAGAACCATCTTTTTATTAGAGTATTCAGCAATCATATCCTGCGGAGTCCCGTTAAAAAGTACAGTTCCTTTATTGATGATCGCCACGCGATCACACATTCTTTCAGCTTCTTCAAGGTAATGGGTCGTCAGTAGAATTGAAATACCCTCAGCCTTAAGCTCATGCACAAAATCCCACAGAGACTCTCTTAAACTGACATCCACACCTGCTGTGGGTTCATCTAACAACAAAAGCTTAGGCGAATGTACGAGCGCCTTCGCAATCATCAAGCGACGTTTCATGCCCCCAGATAATTGTTTTACCTTTTTACGACGATGTTCCCAAAGAGATAGCTTCTGCATCAAATAATCACAGCGCTCTTTGTTTTTTAGGATTCCATAATAACCGGATTGAAATCCTAAAATTTCCTCAATAGTAAAAAAGCCCGTGTTGATCACTTCTTGGTGAACCACACCCACATTCATCTTGGTTTTTAATGGCTGTTTTAAAACACTGTCTCCGAAGACAAATAGTTCTCCGGATGTGGGCTTCTCGAGTGTGATGATCGACGAAATCAATGTAGTCTTACCAGCCCCATTGGGACCCAGAAGACCAAAGATGGAGCCGGCCTCGATAGAAAACGAAACACCTTTTAGTGCCTCAACTGCTTTACCAGCAACTTTGTCTTTATAGGTTTTTTTAAGATCTCTAACTTCAAGAGCTTTCATTACACTCACCTAAACTTTAACGGGCCCGAGAAATACTAGAAGCAAAAACCACGTCCGGATTTTCTTTCTGCGCCCAATTCAAATCCCATTCTTGATTTAATAACAGAACAGGTTGATCAATAACATCACGGAACATTTGGAAGTTGCCCTTTAGCTGACTTAAAGGCTTACCATCTTCCGTTCTTGGCCAACGGGCCACACTGAATGGCAAACGGGTCAGCTTCACTTCCAGATTATACTCATCTTGCAAACGATGGACTAAAACTTCAAATTGCAGTTCCCCTACCGCACCAATGATGGTCTCTTGATTTCCAATAATAGGATCAAAGAACAACTGAATGGCTCCTTCTTCCGAAAGATGCATAAGAGCTTCATTTAATTTCGTTCTTTTTAAAGCATCACGGACAGATAACTTTGCAAATAACTCTGGAGCAAATTTAGGAATATCCTCAAATGTCACATAGCCTTGGGTTGACAGGCAGTCCCCAATTGCAAAATTGCCTGTATCGGCTACGCCGACGATGTCTCCGGCATAAGCCTCGTCCACAGTCTCTTTATCGGCAGCGACGAACTGACTTGAATACGACAAACGGAATTCACGCTCAAGCCGTGCATGGTTGACTTTCATACCACGTTCAAATTTTCCGGAACAAATGCGCACAAAGGCGATGCGATCGCGGTGGCGCTTATCCATATTCGCCTGAATTTTAAAAACAAATCCCGAAAAGAATGCCGAAAGCGGATTCACTTCCGTTCCTTTTTTTGTAGGACGAGCTTTTGGCCCTGGTGCAAACTGCGTAAAGAACTGAAGGAATGTGTCGACCCCAAAATTTTGTTTTGCAGAACCAAATGTCACCGGAGACAGCTTGCCCGTTAAAAAGTCATTCACATCAAATGGTGGCAACGCGCTTTCAATCAGTTCTAATTCGTCACGAACCTGTTGCAAACTTTCATGGTCTAAGTATTTTTCTAGAATCGGATCCTGAGGCCCCGAGAAGTCATAAACTTCTACGGCTAAGTCATCTTCACGTCTTTGATCGTAGAAATAGACTTTCTTATTTAAGCGATTGTAAATACCTTTGAAGCGCTGACCAATTCCCAGAGGCCATGTCACAGGATAACACTGCATATTCAAGGTTTTTTCAATTTCATCAATTAAGGTCAATGGGTCTTTACCTTCACGATCGAGCTTATTCACAAATGTGAAAATCGGAATATTGCGGTAGCGACAGACATCGTAAAGTTTTTTCGTACGATCTTCCACACCCTTGGCAACGTCAATCAACATGCAGGCACTTTCAACCGCCATCAATACACGATACGTATCTTCCGAGAAGTCTTTATGGCCCGGAGTATCCAACAAATTAATACGGAGATCATTATAGTCGAAAGTCATCACAGATGAAGTGATCGAAATCCCCTTTTGGCGCTCAAGCTCCATCCAATCAGAGGTCACAGCTTTCGTTCCTGATTTTCCTTTAACTTCACCCGTTTCATGGATCACACCACCATGAAAAAGTAACTTTTCTGTTAGTGTTGTTTTTCCCGCATCCGGATGGGAGATAATAGCAAACGTACGACGACGTTCGATTTCTTTCTGCACAGCTGGCACAGCCAAATTGGCAGTTGCATTGGTTGAATTTGACATAGGTTCTTTTGTATCTTTTTTCAGGGGTCAGTACAAGCCTTGACCGCGCTTCTTTTTTTACTTAATCTGCCCGCGATCTCAATTAGCTCATGGTGGTTTGGAGCCACCGGCTGACAACTGAAAGGGGTTACCATGTCACGTGATCACGACAATACGCAGTCTGATTCTGCTGAAAAAGCAGTCTATTTTATCAGTACATTTTATAAGTTCCAGAAGGACGCCGATCCCGAGAAAACAAAAGCTTATCTGGAAGAGTTAGCTCAAAAACTTGATGTTCGCGGACTCATCATTATCGGTACCGAAGGCTTCAACGCTACAGTTTGTGCCAAAACTCCTGAAAGTATGGAAGATTACAAACAGGGCATTCGCGATTACTTTAAGGTTCCCGATCTTTTCTTTAAAGACTCTGTATCTGATGTACGTCCATTTAGACGTTTCCGTGTCAAAATTCGCAAGGAAATCGTTACTCTTGGCGACACCTCTTTAGTTCCTTACGATATGGAAGGCAAGAATCATCACCTTTCGCCGACCGAGTGGAATCAAGTGATGAAAAATGAAGACCATGTGATCATCGATACGCGCAACTGGTATGAAACTAAAATTGGAACATTCAAGGGCTCTTTAAACCCTATGACCGATAAATTCACAGAGTTCCCAGAGTATTTAGAAAGCAAAAACATCCCAAAAGACAAAAAGATTTTGATTTTTTGTACGGGCGGTATTCGCTGCGAAAAAGGCATCTTGGAAGTGCAAAAACAAGGATATGAAAACGTCTACCAGCTTTATGGTGGGATTTTAAATTACTTGAAGGAATATCCGAACGATCAGTTCGAGGGAGAATGTTTTGTCTTCGATCATCGCGTCGCTGTGGACCAAGAGCTTCAACCTTCGACTCAATACAAACTGTGTCCTCACTGCGGCCAACCCGGTAAAACAGAAATTGATTGTAAACGCTGCGACACTCACGCTTTGATTTGCGAAGACTGCTCAGAAATTCCTTTCAAACAAGACACCTGCTCGAAAAATTGTGCCCATCACTACGAACTACATCCCGAGCGCAAAGCCGAAAGACAAGAGCTGCCTTTCGAATCGGAAGAGTGGTAAACAAAACGAGCCTTACACCACAGAGGTCGGGCTCTTTTTCTTTTCTTGTTAATGTGTAAATTATATGTAAATATAAGCCATGTTAAAATGGCTTCTTTTTGATCTTAATTCTTTCTTCGCTTCTTGCGAGCAACAAGAAGATCCCTCTTTGCGAGGTCGCCCCGTAGCCGTTATTCCCAGCATGACCGATACAACCTCAGTGATTGCCGCCAGCTATGAGGCCAAAAAGTTCGGTATAAAAACCAATACTCGCGTTGGTGATGCCAAACGCATGTGCCCCAATCTGGTTTTGAAAGTCGGCAACCATCGCCTCTACACCGAGTATCACCACCGCATACTCGCCGCCATCGAAGAAGTTCTTCCTATTAAAAAGGTTTTGTCCATAGACGAAGTCGCCTGCGAATTGATTGGTAAAGAGCGTGACGCAGTCACCGCTCGAAAAATCGCACAACAAATGAAAGACCACGTTCGCCATAAGGTCGGCTGCCAGATCAAAAGCTCCGTGGGGATTGGTCCCAATATTTTAATCGCTAAGATGGCCTCTGACATGATGAAACCTGACGGACTGGTCATTGTGGACAGTCACGAAATCCGCTCTAAAATCGGCCCCCTCCCCATAGAGGACTTACCTGGAGTCGGTCGCCGCATGAAACCCAAGCTCAATGCTCAAGGCTATTTCAAAATATCTGATTTTTTAGATACTCCCGAGCAACAACTACGAAAGCACTGGGGAAGTATCTGGGGTCTACGTGTGGCCCGCGAACTTTCCGGAGAAGATATCCCCTACAATAAAAATCCCGAGCAAGCTTCACTGAGTCACCAACATGTACTTCCACCAAATCTACGAGACAGCTCTAAGGCCTACGATATTGCCTTTAAGCTCTTAATGAAAGCAGCTACACGACTGCGAGACGATAAAATGCAATGCGAGCGCCTCAGCGTTTATGTGAAGTCCACGCAGGGCGAACGCTTTGAAAACACGGTGCATTTTTCAAGTTGCAGCGACAGCTACTTTCTAACACAACAGTTACAAAAGCTTTGGAATCTTCCTCCGCGTTTCAAACCGATGAAAGTGGCCGTTGTTCTTTCCGCGCTCACCAGTGGCCCCGCACAGATGTCGCTATTCGATAACCCACGCAAAGAAGTGCTGAATCAAGCTCTGGACAGCATTAACACGCGATTTGGCCCTAACACCCTTTTTATGGCCAGCACTAAATCTGTACTGGGTAGTGCAAAAACTCGAATTTCATTTAACCACGTCCCTAAACTCAGTGACGAACTAGAAGAAGCTTCTGACTCAGATAAAAATAGTCTTGGACATCAAAAAAGGCTTATTACATAATTTTCTATCGAGGTGACCTATGTCGTTAGTCGTATCTAAATTCGGTGGAACATCAATGGCCGATGCCAACTGTATGTTAAGAAGCTCAGATGTCTCTTTGCAAAGAAAAAGTAATATCATTGTCGTTTCAGCCACATCCGGCACAACAAATGATCTGATTTTACTAGGAGACTTAGCCGAAAAAGGTCAGCTCACTGAAGTTGAAGCTCTTCTGAAAAAGATCACAGAAAGACACACTCAAATCGCAAAAGAGCTTTCCGCCGACGAGCAAACAACAACTCACCTGCAAGAGCTTTTTTCAGAATTAGATTCGATAGCCCGTGGTATTTTCTTACTGAGAGACTGTTCGGCAAAAGCAAAAGACGTCCTGATGAGTCTTGGCGAACGCATGTCATCAGCCTTATTTGTCGTGGCACTTCGCCAAGTTTTCAAAAAACAAAACCACAAAACCAAAGTAGGCCTATTGGATGCACGCACTGTTATTAAGACAGATGAGCAATTTGGAAAAGCCAAACCACTTTTTGATAAGATCATCCAACTTTGCAAAGAGAACCTACAAGATTGCATCAAAGGCGAAACTGTCTACGTCACACAAGGTTTTATTGGACAGACTTTAAATGGATCAACGACCACTTTGGGTCGCGGAGGCAGTGATTACTCAGCAGCTTTATTCGCTGAAGGTATTTCTGCCAATACTCTTGAAATATGGACGGATGTTGCTGGTGTAGCCACAACGGACCCTCGCATCTGCCCAGACGCTGTTGTCATCGATGAAATTTCATTCAAAGAAATGTCCGAGCTGGCAACTTTTGGAGCGAAAGTCCTTCATCCAGCTACCTTGCTGCCGGCTATTCGCAGCCACATTCCCGTTTTAGTTGCCTCGAGCTTTGAACCACAAAAAGCTGGCACTTGGGTACGCAAGGAAGTTAAAAATTCCCCTTTGATTCGCGCCATGGCTCTTAGAAAAAACCAAACACTGGTAACAGTAAGCACTCCCGAAATGCTTCACACTCATGGTTTTCTTTTCCAGATTTTTAAAATCTTCAATGATCACAAAATTTCAATTGATGCGATCACCACGTCCGAGATCAGTGTTTCCGTCACCTTGGATAATGCCGACTCGCTAAACAAATCACTCTTAGAAGAGCTGGGGAAAGTAGCTGATGTTCAAGTTGAAAAAAACTTGTCCTTAGTTTCCTTGATTGGAAACAATATCAACCACACTCCTGGCCTAGCCATGAAGATTTTTGAAGTGATCACAGATGTTAACGTGCGCATGATTTGTTATGGTGCCAGCCGCCACAACTTCTGTTTTCTAGTCGATGAGGCCAAAGGCGCAGAAGTGATTCAGAAACTTCATCGCCAGTTCATCACATAGACTGACTAAACTCTGTACACTAAAAAGTATAGGCTTCAAAGACTCAGATCTATCTAATGGCTTTTCAGCCAAATCCCTTCCTGCAAGTGCGGACAGCCTGTGGTTTTTTTGCAAAAAAGCCACAGATGCTTTAAAAATACCTCATCCGTATTAACAGAAAGGCTACCCATGAGACCTGCTGCTATCTATTTAATGTCACTTGCTCTGTTCTTATTTTCATTCAAATACGCTGAAGCTCAAAACGTCGATGATATCTTCGCAAGAACTGCTGGCAGTCCGGAGCTTTATGAACATTATGGATATGACAATACAGAAGCTGAATTCACATTAGATTCGACTGTGATCCTAGAACAAGCTTCAGCACCTACTCGCTCACAGGTCGATTCGCAAATTCGCAGTCAAATGCGCTACATGCTAGGTCTTATGCGCTCTAGCGAAACTCAAGCGGCAGCTCTTTATCCAAAATGGGATTTCAACATTACAGAAACAAAAAAAGAAGGCGCAAATAAATGGGTTGTTAAATATCGCCTCAACACAAAAGGTGTTTTTGCATTAAACACTCATCAGTACACATTCACATTACCATACAATCCCAAAAAGATTTTCACACAAGCACGCAACCTGTGCCACGACTCAAAAGGTGTTGCTGACTCGAACTTTTGGTATCACTGGGATCCATCTAAAGCAGGCTGCCCACTAAAAGAAGATCAAGAATATTTCAAACTGACAGTACCTTTAAAAATTATCCCGAACACCACGATGACTTTCCCTGAATACGCAAAACTAGTGGATGGTGATCGCAATATCAAAATGACAATGCTATTCGGTTTTGCCAACTACGGAAATGCAAGCTGGGCTCCAGAGGGAAATCAAGACTGGGGTATTATCTCTTACAACAAACAAAGAAATTTCCTAAAAAGCTTAGGTTTTACAGAAACTGTTTGGACACAAGATCAAATCAAAACGATTTTCACCGCTCGTGATCAGTTTGTTCCGCATGTCGTTGAAATGAATCTTTCAGGTGCGCAAGCAAACGTACGTATTCGTCTAGTATTGTCTGATACTGGTCTTTACCACAACAGCCGTGCTTTCCATATTTTCTTGCGTGAAGCTTTAGCTAATGAATCAATTGTGGTTTACAGTGGCCACTCTGGTATCGGTAAAAATTTAGATCTTGAAGCTATCGAACGCTTACGTGGATTCAAGTTCCGCTTTAATCCTAACTACCAAATTCTTTTCCTAGGTAGCTGCGTTCCTTACGCTTACTACACAGATATGTTGTTTTCGCGCAAAAAAACCGCAGCTGATCCTAACGGAACCTTAAACCTAGATATCTTCTCCTATGCAAAAGAATCCTATTTTGCCAGCGAAGAAGACAACTACCTCACTCGCGCTATCGTGAGATGGGCACGTGAGGGATACAAAACTTCATATCAGGAAATCATCAGATCTAGCCCTAAGTATTTCTTCGCCATCAATGGTGACGAAGACAATTCAACAACTCGCTAGAAACGTGGGCTGTTATCATTCTGCGATTGAATAACAGCCCGCAGTTAATTGCTCTGTTTGATTGGCTCTATTTGATTGATCTTTGCATTTCGGCGAAAAATAGTGAATAAATAATGTATGCACTTTTCTGACCGCCGAAAGCTGATTATTCATACTGTTATTATTTTAGCGTTAGCTATAGTTACAGTTGCAATCGGAGCTTACCAACTAGATCAGTTTTTAGCGCTGTTTTTCTCGCGCGAGTCCATGCAAACTGTTTACTATTATAGTCGCGAGATCACAGAAGTTGGCAATAGCGTCCATTATTTTGTAATTTCAATTGTCGGCATCCTCTTTACGACTTTACTTTACCCACGTATTTCTTTTTTACGTCAGAAACTATCGGCTGCACGTAATGAAGTTATCAAATACTGGTCCTTCTTTCTTCTAAAAGCTCTTCTGCTGTGCGGACTTTTTTTACACTTAGGTAAATTTGGATTCGGTCGCTTGCGCCCCCACGCCTCAGACAGCTTTAACCCGCTGAGTTTCGATCCACTAAACTTCCATCACCATTGGCAGTCATTCCCTTCAGGACACTCTCAGGTGCTCTTTACAGCAGCGACAACGGCATTATTGATTTGGCCTCGTTATAGATTTGTATTTTTATTGATAGCGGCTTTTTTCGCTTTTACACGTGTGACGATTCATCAGCATTTTTTCAGCGACACTGTTGGTGGAGCGGCTATTGGATATTTAACAACACTGTGGATTTATCATATCTGGCCGCCGAAAGATCTTCAGAAGCCTTAAGAAAAACATCGGTCCAGTTTCTATTGGGTTATATTAGGCCCCTGCTTCAAATTTCAAATCACCTAATTGCGTGATGAATTTTTCGTGAATGGCTTGTTCCATGGTGTAAAATCCCTCTGGTTTATTATGAAGCCATTTGCTAGCAAAGATAGCTCCTGCACCAAAAGCTGCACGATTTATACTTTCATGTGAAAGACGAATGGTCTGATTCGGAAGACCAAAGATCACTTCGTGGCGACCCACAATACCACCCACACGGATAGAGTTAACGTGTTTACGTGGTTCTAGTTCTAAATGGTCAGCCAGTCTTAATGCTGTTCCCGAAACTTCACTTTTACTTCTGAAGTGCTCTTCTACGATTTCTATATCTGCATGGGGCACGATTTTTTTTAAAATCTTGGAAGCAATCATCAGCCAATTAATACCTAAAGTTATATTCGGAGAATATAGAATCGACCCTTTTAAGCTGGCACGCTCTAGCAGCTTTAAATCCTCAGGTGAATACTTAGATATTGCGGTGACAACACGAATCCCATGCTCAACCAGCATCTCGTATATCTGACATGCTGTAGTTGAAGAAAAATCAATCACAATATCCACTGGATTCTTTTTAAGAAAATCAGCTGTTAAATTTTCATAAGCAACAAATGGAGCAAAGCTCTGATCAAAACCTAAACTGTGGCTGGCATAATTCGAATTAGGTTGAATAGTTTTACGACAAACCCACTCTAAAGAGAAATTTTCATCTGATACTATTTCCTTCGCAACTGCTGAACCAGTGCGACCAAATCCAAATAATCCTATTTTGATAGCCATCCTAGAAGATCTCCTCTTGATTTTATATGCTCATTTTCAATATTGAAAATATAGGTATGGCGGTCAACCCGTGCGTCGCTAAAAATTCTGAGAAGCCACAGGCGGGCTCTGAACTCAAAAACCTAGCCTTCAGTTTTGAAAAACAACAACTAATCTTTTTCTGGAATAATAAGCAGCCATGGTTTCACCAGCATCATGCGAACACCCGACTTAAATAGTTTAACAAATGAAGAGAATCTTACTTTTGAAGAAATTGAAGCTAATAAAAATGCCATTAAGAAACTGACCGAGATATTTAATATCCCTACAGAAATAATTCCCAAAATAGAATTTACAAAATCCCAAGCATCTACACCCGCACCAATAGCTATCGGAATGGATGTCGCAAATCCCCCAGTAGCGAGCGTAACGTGCTTCACATCTAGTGGAATTCCTAAAAATTTTAAAAATTGAGGAGTCATCCCCAAAAGAAAACCTAACGATATGTTCGCAGCTAAAGCATTGGCATTCACATCGACAAAGTTGGCGATTCTTTCAGTACGAACTACGCCAAAAACTTTGCGCAGGCGCTCATTAAATTTAAGACGTTGACCCACGCGGTTCACGATCACCCAATTTTCAAACCATCCTGCAATCAAGCTGGCCATAAATAAAAGACATCCTGTGAACGTTGCAAACAGAGGGGCTGACCCCAGAATGTCTGTCGAACTAAATGTATTTAATGCCTCATCGACAGTCATCAGTGGATGATTTAATTTTAGCATGAGCCATGAAACCACAAAGCAGATCGGTATCACCATACTCAAGTTACCTAGAACAGCAATGAATTGCGTGCGTAGTAGCGCCACCATAGAACGACGAGCTTCTGTTGTTGATTTCTTTAAGGCGGCAGCAATATAAGGAGCTGTAGCCGATGGCTGCTTCGTCGCCAGAGTCATTCCCAGCACTTGAATCAAAAGGAAACTTCCGGAGTAATTTAAACTCTCAGCAAATCCTTTAATAAAACCCTGCAGGTGGAGCTTTGCTAATAAGTTTTTTAGAAACACAGTAAGTGCGGTGACGGCTCCACCGCCCATAGCCGAACGGAACATTTTGCGGAACTCTTTCCAACTGAAGGTAACGTAATGCTCACCTATATGAGAGTTCGCTTGCACGATACGCTCTGTAATCAATGCCATATTTTCAGATAGGAACGATGAAAAACTGCGCTGATGATGTGAGTCTAAAATCAATTGGGAAAGAAAGACCCGCAATGTAACCGCTCGAGATCTGCCTTCATGCAAAAACGATAACAAGACTTTTAAACGTCTCATCTTACGTTTTTGCGTTTGGAATAAATAGACGAGCTCTACCTTCACCCCTTGTGTCTGCATAGATGAGTACAGCTCATCTACATACTTTTCCATTTGTGCCAAAAGTGAAAAGACATCTTCTGTCAGTTGATAGTCACCACGCATCTGGTGTTCACGTAAAATACCCTCAAGGTGGAACTCGCTGAGTTTTTCTGCTTTTTTATTAAAGTAGTCCAGCTCTTTCTGTAACGAAAAAACTCCGTTCAGTAGCTGAACACTTAAAACATACGAGGCAGCTAATAAATCCGACTGTAGTTTTTGATGAACTTCTTTTTGTTCCGCAAATAATGAAATCAATTCAGCCAAAACCGACTCATCAATAAAGTCGATGATTTGACTTTCTTCCGAGTCAGGGAATATCTCGTACAATAAAGACATCAAGTCATCTGTGACAGGGCTTTTAGGTAATAAGAATTTTTCTTGAATACGACTAATAAATTCCTGTGTGAAACTTGTTGAAACATTTCCTGCGTTCGTAAACTGAGATACCGAAGAGATCCGGACTAATAATGCCGAGATCGTATTTACAAAGTTTTGTTTCCAATCTGGATTCTTGTTCAGCATGGAAAGCAGGTATTTCAACCGAACCGTGTAAATACTTTCTTTTTTCGTATTCTTTTCATCAACACTGCGAGGTCGTTGTAGCCACTTCATGACACTGACTAACCAGAAGACTTTGTCCAAATCCCCTCGTTTAGCCGAATTCTGTGCTAATAATGAACTTAAGATATCCAAATAAAAACCTCGCTCAAAAAACGATAGCACGACTGATAAATTTTACAAGAGTGTCAGAATCATTACAGTTGAACAGAAGCTCTATCAGTACTATTTTGCCGCATAAATAGGAGATACCTTTATGAATAAATTAGCTCTTTTACTTCTTACCACTGTTATCAGCGCTCAAAGTTACGCTGGCGATTCATGGAGTTTTTGCTCTTCTGCGGATCAGGCATTAAGAATTGAAAATGACGTTATGTCACAAGACGGCATGGTTTCCCCTTTACTGACATTCAAAGTAAAGAAATCGCAAGTTATCAAAAAAGAAACTAAAACTTGCACTATCAAAAATACGGATCAAAAAATCACTGCTTTTGACAATGAAGTCAGCGTGAAGCATGTCGTAGTAGGACCAGAGGGTGGCATGACTTACATGGTTTACTTCATTTGCGAAGAAGGTGGCTCGACTGGCGTTCCGCAAGACCAATTGATCAACTGTAAATAATCAGAGTTCTTAGTTAGTTCGGATTTTATTCCTTTTAATACCTGTGGCGTGGAAGATTGGGGCTTTCACGCCTATTTATATGTTTTTTCCTGAAACCTTAAATGCAGGTAGTGGTTTCGAGTCAGATGACGGCGGGCGAAAGTGAATCGGCACTGAGTTAAAGCGGAAACGATCGACAAACTGCACAATCGTATCATCTGTTTCTTCCCGTTCAGCCATAATATCTAAATCCATATCAAATATAGGGCGCACTGCTTTTAGACGTAAGATACCATCGCGGAATTCCCATCGTCCTTCGCCGTCACCTAAATTGTTCACTTGATAATAAAAAGATCCGTTTTCAAAAAGTGCTAATCGCATCGAGTACTTTTCTTCTGATGTGAAAAGCTTAAGGTTCGATAGATTTTGTGAAGCATTTGGATACTGATCATTCGCATTGATGAATTGATTGTAGAAAGCATAATCACGCTTGTTACCTTCTGAGGTCACAGGCTTTCCACAGGCAGCCAGAATCATACCAATTGCAATCACAAACGCTGTTAACTTCACCACTCAGCCTCGCTGCTATAGTTCGCTATAGTTTTAATCCTATAGGTTTTTCTATGGGGCGTAAGACTTAAAGAATCCCCTTCCTATATTCGGATGAACAGTGGCCAAACCTAAGAACATACTTGAAAAATCAATAGCTTGAAGTCGATTTAAACGCTGCTCTGGCTGAGTTAAACTACAGCGCCATAGGACTTCAGTCTCGTTTTTACGATAGACACACTGCTTGTCACGATAGATCGTCGCCAAATCACGTACAAGCTCTGGTGACTCTGATAAAAAACCCGCAATGATATGCGGAGACACAATGAGATCTGGATTTCTACCGATTGCGTTTGCTGCGTATTTGAAATTTAAAGCTTCACCGGCTCCGGCTCCCCAATATGAGGACTTACTTATACGCTGCTGTGCAAACCACGCACGATCTGCTTCCATCGCATTCTTAAAATATTGCACATAGGAGGGATTATTATTTATCGACCCACACAGGTAATATGCAAATTGCATAGTAAAGCTAGATAGAAATTGAAATGGACTGTCTGTTAACAAACTGATCTGTCTTCCATTAGAAGTCATAAAAGACCTTTTAGGCAAACCACTGAGGTCCGCAAAGTGTCTATTCCAAAACTGGGTCATTCTTCCCACGCGACCCGCTTTTTGCTCGGCCACTTTTCCCATACACGCCACTAAAATATATTCATTAAACTTAGACGTGGCTCCTAAAGCGCGTCCACTTTCTAAATTATAATTAAGATACAGGCGGCCAAAATTAATATCTGCAATAGCCGATTCCCAATTAACTGTCTGCAAGAGTCTTTCGGCCAGTTCTTTTACACGCGCCGATGAATGACCTTCGCGCGCTTCAAAGTAATTACCAGCAAGCAGAGCTCCAGCAGCTAAAATAGCCGTATCAATAGTCGAGTAACCATCCCCACGCGAGCCATTATTATCAGCCCCGTCGCTGGCACGGAACCAATGACGAAACCAACCCCACTGAGGATGACGCCTTGAAAACTGCGGATCTAAAACAGTGCGCAAAGAATGGTAAGCTTGCGCCTCAAAGTCCTCACTTAAATAATTTTGCAAATCTAATGGCAAATCCAATCGCAAATCTAAACTCAGACCTTTTCGATTATTGTCAAATTTTCCAGCGGCATCGGCTAAGGCTAACATCGCCACACCCATACCGGTCGCTGCCACGGAAGAATTGTTTTCCTGAACAGATCCAGCCAGTAAAGATGTCGCATCCACATACTGACCTGATACCGGATGGCGAAACTCTTGATTGTAAAACTTTAAACTCTGATAGAATAAATGCCGTGCGATTTGAGCATCGGTTTGAATATGCGAAGACGAGCGCATTTGTGAGTGCGCAGAAAAGCTAAAAAAATAAGTTAAAATAATAACGTAACTAGCTAACTTCATAGGGTTTTATGCTAGCCCAGCAATAAAATCGAAGTCAGCATGATTTTAGAATATTTTTGTCATAGAATTTACGAAAAACACTGCCAGTTGGCATATATTGATCAAGACGCTCCTGAGCCTCTTGATTGCTGAGATTTAAAGCGTCCGCACAAAGATCTTCATAAAGATGCCGAGTTGCTCCTACAGCCAATGAGGGAAAGGCCCCATCATCCACTTCCCCGAAACCCACAATCAAAAAGTTTAAAAACAGACTTTTCATCGCCCTTTGATAGCAGCTCTCGTTGTCTTTACCTTGAAGCTCGGTCAACTTCTTCAATTGCTTTGTTGAAAGCGGGGAATCATTTTCAAGTTCTGATAAAAGTTGACGCGCTTCCCGCGAAAGTCCTTGAGGATTTTCTAAATCCATATTCGACAGCCTTAAAAGTGCTGTAAATAATGATCGTGAAAAAAAGGTCGCACGCCCTTGATACCACTTAGAGTAGACAACCTCACGACTATCCGAAAGCTTCTTCATCAAAACCCACATAGTGGATACACGTGAATCCGCATCCTCATTCCAATCCCATTCCATTTTCGATTTAGGGAAAAACTCTGACCACAGAGATTTTGGCTCAGGTTTATTGTTTACAGGAAATGTAAGCAGAACTCCACGCTGATTAATTTTTTCTACGGCTTTCTTGAAAGACATACCATATTATACTGTATTCGGCTCTAAGAACAATTATGAAGCGTAAATAGAATCTAAAAACATAAGATTTTCTGTATCTACGTGAATTTGATCCTTCGTCGTTTCCACATCCCAGTTCGGTTGAAATTGAATGTATTTCTTCATAGCCTCAACCCGCGCCATCAACACAGGATTACTAGAGACTGTTTCATCCTCTAACAACTCATTTAAATAGAGATTCGCCTTGCGCATAAAATCTCCGTAGTCCAAATCCTCAATAGACTCTACCTTTTTTAAGAAATTCAAATATGGACTTCCCATAAGACCTCCTGCTAGTGAATTTGGAAAACACTTTCCATGTTATCTAATTTTTCCTCTAAGAATTTTTTAAGCTCTGGATTCAGATCCCCCATCTTCAGCAAATGTTCGCGAATTTTTTGTTTATCTAAAGTGATCTGCTTGTCATCCGAGATAAAAAAATCCTCCCACAATTTATGAGCTGAAATGCGCGCATGAAACAGCAACTCTTGAGCCGGATTCTGTCCGCCATAAGGTTCATTCACCCACTCTTGCTTTGAAAGCCAATCTGAAGACATTTTTAACATCAACAAATGGGCCATCTGTTCATGCTCATCATTGTGGATGAGTTCGGGACGAGACTCCCCTTCCACCTTGCCTTTAAAAGAAATTGTATTCACAGCTGCTTTTTCGAAAATAGATTGGACTTTGTCCTTGAAAGCTTTTACCGAAAATGGTTTCTGTAAATAAATCAACTGAGACTGATCTTCTTCGCCCACCGCTTTTCTAACCTCTTGCTCACTGACAGAAGAAATCACGAGGAATGGAAGATTCGGATAGGTGCTGGAAATAACTTTCCAAAGATCCAGCCCCGTACTGTGCCCCTCTAAAAAGATATCCGCTACAATTAAGTCATAAGGGTTGTCGTTTGAAATATCTGCCGATTGTAAAATTTTGGCCAGAGCTTGCTCTATGCTGCTGGCATAACAGACCTTCGCATCAGGCGCGGCTCCAGCAATCGAACTCTTCAGCATGATCGTCATACTGGGGTCATCCTCTACCACTAAGATCCTTCTTGTGTGATTGTCTAGGTTGCCCATACAAATACTCCTCGCCCACACCTCACTTCTGGCTCCGCCACACATCATCTGCACAGTCCTTTGCGCAATTCTTTGGGTGTAGCTCATTCATATAGAACAGCAAAAATAAGACCATGACTCAGAATGTAATTAAATTCACCACGAGCGCGAATGCGTTCGCAAATACCCCAAAGAAATAGTCCTTGGGATTTTTGGTGCTAGACTAGAGTAAATATATCTTGGTATTAAAATGATTAGCGGTGCAATAGACCAACAGCTTCATAAACACGCGCCAATGTTGTTTTTGCACGAACACGCGCTCTTTCTGCTCCATCCAACATAAGTTTGTCTAAATGTGTGCGGTCTTGCATAAGACGATCATACTCGTCTTTCACTGGCTTTAATGTACTCACCACTAACTCAGCCAAATCAACTTTTAGATGTCCGTACATTTTTCCTTCGTAATCTTTTTCAAGCTGCTCAATGCTCTTATCAGATAACACAGAGTAGATTGTCAGAAGATTAGAAATTCCTGCTTTATTTTCAACATCAAATTTGATTTCAGAACCAGAATCTGTAGCAGCTGATTTGATTTTCTTTTCAATTTTTTTAGGGTCGTCGATTATCGAAACGAAATTCTTTTCATTTTCGTCAGATTTTGACATTTTTTTAGTGGGATCTTGTAGCGACATAACTCTTGCGCCTGATTTAGGAATATGTGGTTCTGGCATTTTAAAAATTCCCGCTCCGTAGCGGTTTTCAAAGTAGCCAACCAGATCACGGCACAGCTCAATGTGCTGTTTTTGATCTTCGCCAACAGGAATAATATCAGCTTGGTATAAAAGAATATCCGCCGCCATCAACACAGGATAAGTGAAAAGACCTGCATTGATATTTTTCACGTGCTTTTCAGACTTTTCCTTAAATTGAGTCATGCGGTTCAAATTACCCATGGGAGTCAAACAGGTCAGAACCCATGAAAGTTCAGAGTGTTCTGGCACGTGGGATTGAGCAAAAATAATATTTTTTTGCGGGTCCAATCCCAAAGCCAGATACTGAGCGAAAAAACTATATGTTCTTTCTTTTAGAATTTTAGGATCTTGAAAGACAGTTAACGCGTGCAAGTTTGCTAAAAAGTACAGACAATCATATTCCGATTGCATCTTTTTCCAGTTATTGATCGCCCCAATATAGTTTCCTAAGGTCAGATCTCCTGTAACTGTACTACCACTCAAAATTGTCTTTTTCATAAATCCTATTTGGTTCTTTCTCTACTTTATTTAACTTAATTCTATTTGAAGCTTGTATGGACGCCTAACAGTGACTCACTAGCGACGGACACGTGCTTCAAAAGTCGCACGACAGCCTTTGGTCACTGAAATTTTCCGTGAATCATAGAACCATGTCGATCCATAGACACAGGCAGCGCTTGAATGCTGACGTACTAAACGCACACTTAAAATCGGATTATCTAACTTACATTCCGTGATGAGTGGTTTGATAATGCTGTAGCACTCAACTTGCACAAATGTATCGGGGTGACTTGGCGGCGGGTACGGCGGAGGATACGGAGGCTGAGGCCCACTTCCCTGACGGAAGCGCACCACGACACTTTCAATAATACCTTCACCGCGTGCATCCAAACGCAGATCTACACCGCGACGGATAATCGTTCCATAACGAGGGTACACATTCACCGTTTCTCCACGAGGTGATTGGAGGTAAGCCCTTCCTAGTTCTTCACGTCCGTAGAAGATATTCAAATCAACAAAGCGACCATCTGCACGTCCACTAATTTGAATGCTGTCAATTTCATATCCTTGATAGCGGTCTAAGCCTAAAGCGCGATTCAACGAAATGCTCGCACTACCACGAACTCTTTGATTTAAACGAGCTTCAACATAGTACGCCTGCGCTAACTGTGCCGCCACTGTGGTGACTAAGAAAGCAATAGCAATAAGTCCTTTTTTCATTTCAATACCTCTTGGTTACAAATACGCTATTAGTTTTAGTTTACAGATCGTGTAACAGAGTCAATACGGCAACGATCTACAACTTCGTCCCATGCGTTGATAACAAGGACTTCGTCACCACGACAAACACGTGAGCTAAAGAAGGATTTAAATGCAATTTTGCGAGCCCAAGGAAGCTCAGGGCAAATAAAAGTTTGGATATCATAGTTGCCACCAGCAGCTCTGACTTGCAACGTGCGCGTGTGATGATCGTATTTCCAACTGCGAGCCGAGCTTGAATTGAAGCAAGTTTCAGCAGCTAAAGCCGTTTGTGACGCCAATAAAGCAAAAAGAATGATTGATTTCATTGTTCCCTCTTTCATTTAAGTTTACGAATCCCCCTCATTAAACTAAACGCCCTAACCCCTGACAAGAACCAAACTGGGCGCAAATAAATTTTCGCGACACGTCGATTTAATTGGGTTAACTTCAAATGATGTCGTCTATCAACCCTCACTTCACTTTGAATTACAGCCAACCAGAAGACTATCGTTTTTCCCACGATTCCGTCTTTCTGGCTCGACGTGTATTTGAAGATATCAGACGACAGCAGGTTAAAACCTATCAGAATGCGCTCGATTTGTGCTCTGGCTGTGGCATTATTGGATTAGACTTACTTTTCCATTTAGCTTCAAACAACTTCGACTTACCCCTAACCATGGATTTTCTTGATGTCCAAGAAGTCTATCGCCCTCATTTCGAACAAAATATGGCCACATTAAAGGCACAGATTCCTGCCGAGGTTCAGATTCCTGATGGACAGTTTATTACAGCCAATTATAACACTCTCAAATCGCAAAATTCATTTAAAGAAAAGTACGATCTGATCCTTTGTAACCCTCCTTACTTTGACCCTAAAAATGGAGTTTTGTCCTCTTCTGAGTTCAAAAATAGATGCCGGTTCTTTCTGGATTCCGATTTTCAAAATCTTATTCAAAGCATTGAATCCTCTTTAAAACCTCAGGGTGTCGCCTATGTTTTGATACGATCTCAAAAAGATCACGCTGTAGATTTGGCAACTGATTTTTCTAAGTTAGGGTCCACTTTGAGTTTAGAAAGACAAGAACCCATAAGAGGGACTGATCTTTACTGTCTTACCAAAAAATCTCAGTAATATACTAAAACTGATTTCTTAAGTTTCTGATTCTGGAAAAATCTGTAAAATCCTTCGCCAGTAAAAAAGGATTGGCTACGATTTCTTTTTTCAATTCTAAAGGAACTGAAGGTTGGCCTTTTTGGCGTATTTCTTTTAAGTGCTCACCATAGAGTTTTTGTTCAGGACTTAACTCGCCCAAACTTTGTAGAAATCGAAAGTTCGTTTCCGTGTATTCATGGGCGCAATAGATCAAGGTGGTCAAAGGCAGGTCTTTGATCGCCTGCATGGATTGATACTGCTGTTCAAAGGTGCCATCAAAAATACGTCCACAGCCCAAACCAAATATAACATCCCCAGAAAAGAGCCAGTGTCTTTGAGTTTCAAAATAGGCAATATGGCCTTTGGTGTGCCCAGCCAAGTCATACACAACAAATTCATTCTCACCGAAAACTAGAGACTCCCCTGCAGAAACGGCTTGGGTTAAGTGCGGTATTTCACCGACATGACGAATAGGCCCAAAAACTTCCACGCGTGGAAACTGAGCTACGAGCTTTCCTAAACCACCGATATGATCATGATGATGGTGAGTCACCAGAATCATTTTCAAATTTAAGTTGTGGGTTTTTAGAAAGTCCAACACCACATCTCCATCGCCCGGATCAATGACTAAGGCCTCTTTATTTTTATTGCTCACCACAAAGATATAGTTGTCTTGAAACGCGGGTAATAATTTAACTGAATTTGTAAAATTCTGATTTAATTCCTTACTCAGTTCCTGCTTGGAGAATTCTTTATGGCTCATGATAAAAAGTTCCCCAATTGTTCTTGATCGTGTAAAACCTGCTCTACCTCGCGATAAGAAGGCAAAAACGCTTCTACCAGCCCCCAAAAATCTGCCGAATGATTCATATGCCTTAAATGACAGAGTTCATGCACAATAACATAATCAATTAATGCTGGGGACTGACAGATCAACTTCCAATTTAAGGAAATATGTTTTTGTGAGGAGCAACTTCCCCAACGACTGCGGTTAGATCTAAAATTTAATCGCACAGCCTTCAAACCTGTTTCAGACTGCCATTTTAAAAATCTCTCTGATAGCTCTGTAATCGCCTGTTTTTTATAGAATTTCTTTAATTCCGCAAAGAAAGCTTCATCATTTATAGGACTCGCTGCCGGACAGCGACAGATCAAAAATCCATCCTCAATAGAAAATTTGTAGTTTTTAATTCTATCCGGATAAAACTGTAGATACTTTAACTCACCTAGGTATGGAAATCGCTCGCCCTGTTTTACCTGAGGTTTGGGAAATCTTTGCGCCAACAAATCGAATCTTTTTTGGTGTTTTTCAATCCAACTACTTTTGGCCTGCAAGAAGTCCGTCACCTGTTTCAAGCTCACGCTTTGATTGGTGCGTACCGAAATTGGCCTATCGGGAAAAAGACGAATAACAATGCCTCGTCGTCCTTTAACTCTGACGACTTCAACATCATGTTCATTAAATTTAACAATCTCTTTTAACTCTCTGCTGGGCATGGCTTTGATATTCTAATCCGAATGTCTTTTCTTGCACACTAAATTATTGTCAAATCAACTCTAATAATGAAACATCATTATATGACACATTTATCATCAGAATTACGCACCCTTGTCTATCAATCTGTCTTTCAATTTGGCCTAGTTATTCAACGCGAGCTAGGTGAAAAAAAATATAATATGGTTGAAAGTATTCGAAAAAAGATGGTGGAATTGCGCAAAGCCTCCGATGAAAACTCCTTTCAGCAGCTTAACACTCTTTATAGGCAAATTGAAAAATGGTCGACCGAAGATAGAACCCACCTTGCGCATGCCTTTACCTTGATGCTGGAACTGATGAATGCCTGTGAAAATGCCTACCGCAGCTATCGCCTTGACCAAAAAGATCATACCTCAGTAGCCCCTAAATCAAAACTTCCATCGGCCGTCATCTATGTTTTGACAGCCCATCCAACGGAAGCCCGCTCTCCACAGAACATTGCAGTTTTTCATTTAATACAGGATCTTTTACAACAATCACTTGTGCGCGCAACCAATATCAAAGCGGAATTTTCTTTAACAGCTTCCGAGTCTGAGAAGTTGTTTCATCTACTCGAACTGGCATGGCATACCCCTATCGCTCGTAAACGCTCACCACATGTTAAAGATGAAGCTGAGCATATCTATTCGTTAATTTTGCGCGATCATGTGCTGCTAGCTCTTTTAGATATGGAATCCCATGACGTGCCACTTTTCATCAGAACATGGGTCGGTGGAGACAAAGATGGACATCCCGGTGTTAACGAGAAAGTCATGCGCGAAAGCCTGAGTCTTTCTCGCAAAAGACTGGTTGAAGTTGCAACTGACTTACTTCGACAAGTTCAACAGAGTTTGGACTACACACAGTCTTCAAAACTTCTGACTGACTTACAAACTGATTTGCAAAAAGTTAAAAAAGCTCTTTCGCAAATCAAGGTGCTAAAAAAGTCTGATGCCAAACGCATAGATTCAATGCATAAGCTCGTCCACAGTTTTTTAGGTCTGTACACCAGAAGTTTTGGAGTCGAACACCCTTCACTGCTTCAACTTAAGAAGCTCCTTCATATCTTTCCCGCGCTTGTGATTCCATTGGAACTACGTGAGTCTTCTGATGTGCTGATGTCACGACCACTCAGCCAACCATCTTTAGTCATTGATCGTATGCTACGCCTACTTGCCGATCTCTCTGACGGCGGAGACCCTCGCTGGTACGTGCGTGGATTTATTATCAGTATGACACAGAAGCCAGAACACGTGATCATGGCCTTTAAACGTCAGCGTCTTTTCTTAAAAAAACGCTCTATTCCTGTAATACCTTTATTTGAAGATGCAGAATCGTTAAGAGATGCTGAACAGATTATGCAAGTGCTGCTGAAAATGCCACAGATTAAATCCGCTGCAAAAAACGATTGGGGTGCACGATTTGAAATGATGGTCGGTTATTCCGATTCATCAAAAGAGTCAGGAGCTCTTTACAGTCGCATAGCTATTGCCACGGCTTTGCCTCAATTAGAGCGAGTTTGTAAAAAGGCAGGTCTTACCTCTGTCTTTTTCCACGGCTCTGGCGGCAGCGTAGATCGCGGCGGAGGCTCGATTGATGATCAAATTGCATGGTGGCCAAAGACAGCATTAGATCGCTATAAAGTTACCATTCAAGGGGAAATGATCGATCGCTCTTTAGCCACACCCAGCATTGCCCAACGACAAGTTCAAAAAATTATTGAGTATGCCGCCAAAGGACTTACTCAAAAGTCCCAGCCATTACCATCAAGTGAATTGAAAAAGTTTTCTGGGCGTGTGGCTTCTTATTATCGCCAGACCATCACTGAATCTGAATTTTTAAAAATTTCAGAAAGAGCAACCCCTTATTCCTATTTGAATCTACTTAAAATTGGATCTCGCCCGAGTAAGCGCTCTGGAGAACTCACAGTTAAAAATCTTCGCGCTATTCCTTGGGTTCTGTGTTGGACACAAACTCGCGTGCTTTTCCAAACATGGTGGGGCGTTGGTAGCGCATGGGAAGAGTCAACAAGCGCACAGAAAAAAGCTTTAAAAGCTTCTTATAAAAAAGAAGCCGTGTTTCGCTCTTACATAAAAGCACTGGGCTTTACCATAGCTAAAGTTGAAATGCCCGTCTGGAAAGTGTATTTAAGCCAATGCGGACTACCTCAATCAGAAGTGGACATGGTCTATGCCAGCTTCCAAAAGGAATACCAAAGAACAATACGCGCCTATCAAGAGATTACTGGCGAAAAACAATTTCTATGGTTCCGTCCATGGCTGGGAGAAAGCATCCAGTTGCGCTCATCCATGATTCATCCTTTAAATCTACTGCAGATTACAGCCAAAAAGAAAAATGAGGCCGACCTGCTACGAGTGACTGTGACCGGTATTTCCAGCGGCATGCTGACCACAGGCTAGACAGCACGCCCTTGTCAAAACGTCTCTATTTGAGATTGGCTGGCAAGGGCTTTGCAAAACCTCACACGGGCCCTAAAAGCCCGAGTTTGGAGCTCACATGAAAGCAGAGAAAACAACCCTATCTTGCAAAATCCACCGAAGTCTTCTTCGCCCCCTTGGCTTAATAGCGATAGCTGTGGCTATTCCTTTTACTGGTTATGCCGCCAACCCCAGCTTAGTTTCAGCCCAAGTGATGGATATGCAGGGAAAGCCTTTAAAGCAAATCTCTGCCAATCAGGAATTCAAAGTTGAATACACCGTTAAAGGATTAGCTCAGGACAAAATTGAAAGTCTATATAGTGATTACAAAGTATTAACTTCTGCCAGTGGCGATAAGGCCTTCAGTAGTTTAGATGAAGCCTGCCAAAAATCACAGCCGATTACAGCTTCTGTTAAGATGTACCCTCAATCTGATTTACGCAGTAACTACAACCAAGTGGTTTCGGAAAAGGTAGAAATTATTCAAGTTAGTAAGGAACTGATAAAACTCACGATGAAATTTAATCCCTTGAGCACCACGAATTGTCGCATGTCAGCCGAATTAAAAAATAAAATTGTTATCCCCGGTATGACAGCATGGATGGAATCAGAAACTGGTTTTGAAGACATCACATTACAACTGAAAAAACCAATCGAGTTAGCTTTAGTTGACGGGTCTTCTAAGACAGAGTAAGTGGTTATCCATGAATGATGATTCACGTTTTATTAACTTAGAAAGCAAAATCGCCCATCAGGAATTCCAGTTGGAAGAACTGAGTCAGGTCCTTTATAATCAGCAGCAACAGATTGATCTTTTGCAAAAACAGTTAAGCCATATTCACAAAAGGCTACAAGATGTCACGCCCAGTCCTGATATTGGGCCCGCAAATGAGAAACCACCACACTATTAAAGCACCAGATATAAAACCACCAACAGAAAATTTCTTATGAAAGTTCAAATCACACAAACTTCATGTGGCCCAGTGTCTTATCGTAGCGTGGGCTCAGGTCCTCGCAAAGTTCTTTTCTTTCATGGATTCCCCGGCTCTAGCTCGCAAATCAAGATATTCGAACATTTCGCAAACCAACGCGGAATCCATGCCCTCTGTTTTGATCGCCCCGGTTATCATAAAACCACGATTAAAACAGATCACATGCTTCATGTGTGCCTAGAGATCTCAAAAGAATTAACTGCTCAGTACGACTGGCAACAGTTTGAAGTGGTCACGGTCAGCGGCGGCACCCCCTATGGTTTGAGTCTGGCGCAGCATCTACCACAAAAGATCACCTCAGTTCGCGTGATCTGTGGTTTAGGAGACCTCGCCATTAAAGAGGTTCAAAAGGCATTTCCGAAAAGCTCTTATGCAGCCTTGAAGCTTTTGCCATTTATTCAAAAAGATCTTTTGAACTCTGCCTTTCAGCTAACGCTGGCTCTACAGAATCCTAATAAGCGATCCCCTATCATGCAGTTATTCTTTCCGACCTCAGCTGCGGATGATAAATGCCTTAAAGAAACCGATGCAATCGGCTCTTTACAGCTCAATCTAAAAGAAGCTTTAGAGCAAAAAGGACTGGGACCGATACAAGATGCCCGTGTTTTTCTGTCTCATTGGAGTCAGAATTTTCAAGACTTCGCCATGCCGATCTCTTTCTGGCATGGTGATGAAGATGTGATTGTACCTGATGCGGTCTCTCAACTCATGTCGAAACGAATCAAGAATTCTAAATTATTTCTTTTGCCGCAAGAAGGTCACTTGAGTTTACCTATCATGCGAGCTGAAGAAATTATGCTGAAGCCTGATTAAATCTAGCGAAGTTGCATAAATCTGATTTTTTTAACATGCACTTCTGGACCGACCTGAATGATCAATTCTAAATCTTCATGGGTCTGCGCTTTTTCTAAATCACTTTCTGAGATTTCGATAAAGGCAGGAAGCTTGCTGTCCTGTTGTGAAGCCAAAGTCATACGTACCGCTGGACTCAGAAGACGATACCCTTGTTTCAGGTCTTTTTCTGAAAGGGTTAAAGTCATCTCGACTGATTTCTGCATTTGATTTTTAATATGAAGCTGAAATTGATTTTGCCAGATCGTCGTTGCGCCACTAGATATATCTGACACTCTTTTACTAATAGAGTTCTGATGGGACCGCGTAATGGCGACATCAATACCCGCTCGATTGCCAAGTGACCACGCAAAAGCTCCAGAAAAAACCACAAACAAAAGTGTATACAGCACCAAGCGGAAACGCTTCACACTGATCTTTTTTTGATCTCCAGTTTCAAAGCGAATTAAGTGCTGTGGTCTTTGCACCTTCGGCATAATTTCGTTGCAGGCATCGATACATTTTCCACAGGCAATGCAGTCCAATTGGAATCCTTGACGGATGTCGATCTTGACAGGGCAAACTGTCACACAGCGTTTGCAGTCAACGCAGTCCCCTTTATCTGCAGTCTGGCGTTTGCCACGGGGCTCGCCACGAACATGATCGTAATAAACCACTAAAGAGTTGTTATCGATCAGTGCATTTTGAAATCGTCCATAGGGACAGACATAGATACAAAGTCTTTCACGGAAAAATACGAAATTAAAAAAGAAAGCACCTGTCATGATAGCTAATACAGAAAAGGCCACAGGATGCTGCCATGGTCCTTCGACGATAAAGCGCACAAGGCTTTCGGACCCAACAAAGTAAGCAACAAATGAGTGCGATAGCACCCAACAGATCAATAAGAAGACAATATAGAGGAACAGAACTTTTATTTTTTTGCTCCAGCTTTCTGCAGAATTATAAAAACTCATTCTTTTAGAAAAAGGTCCAAGAACCCATTTTTCAATTTTATTAAATACACTGTGAAGAAAAACTGTCTGTGGACAAGTCCACCCACACCAAAGACGTCCAAAAACGGCTGTCACAATAAAAATGGAAAGTAAAATCAGAATAAGAAAATAGAAAAGTAACGGAGCTTCATGTGAATAGAAGTTAATCCCGAAAATAATGAAATGGCGATTCGCAAAGTCCAAAAGCAGCAGCGGCTCACCTGCCACTCTGACCCACGGAAGAAACAGAAATACCACAATCAGTATTGGCTGAAGGATATTTCGTATTCTTTCGTAATGCCCTTTTACCTCTGATGGTCCGGCAAAAGGGCTGGTGACTTGGCTCATTTGACCTCAGCCCCCTCTGGAACTTTAGGATTTGGCGGGTTACTGCCGATTTTAGAATACACATAGGCTGCAACGTCTTTCATTTCAGCTGGCTTTAACAAACCTTCCCATGGCGGCATTCCTTTTTCAGGAACTCCTTTGCGGATGACTTGCAATAAATCCAATCGAGTACCCTGACCATGTAGCCAAAAACTATCTGTTAGATTCGGACCAATCTGACCTTCCAAAAGTGGTCCATGGCACATGGCACACTTTTCAGTATAAATTTGTCCACCATTTGCAAGGACAGATTCCCCTTGCATGTATTCCATCAGACTTTCTTCTGTTTCACTGGCAATAGCGGATTGCGCATTCTTTTCACTAGATTCATAGTGCGCCTTTAACAAGCGCTCATAGCGCTGCTTAGAGGTCTCACCGCCACCGATTTCGTAATGGAGCCAATAAAGAACGCCGAAAATCACTGTGCCGACGAAAAGCCATATCCACCAATCCGGCATCGGATTATTGTGCTCTTCGATACCATCATAAACATGTTTTTCATGGCTCATTTTCGCCTCCATCTTTTAGCGGCTGCATACTCAGTTGTTGATAAAAAGAGGTCTCTTGCACCATAAATGTCCAAATCAATACTCCTAAGAAAGTTCCGAAGAACAAAAGGAATCCCAGAACAGTTAAATGGGCATCGCTAAAGTAGGCAAAAGCTTGTCGTAACATTAGCGACCTCCTTTTTGTCCAAGAGCCTGAAGATAGGCAATAATCGCCAAGATCTCGCGATCTTCGATTTTCTCTTGTACCCCTTGTTCTTTTAATCCTTCAGCGATCACACGCGCTTGCTCTTGCGCATCACGATCAGCAAAGCGCACTTCATCATCTGTGTAAGGCACACCTAAGTTTTGCAGAACATTCAGTTTCTTTTTCAACTGAGAGTAATCAATTTTCTTTTTCACTAGCCATTCATACGACGGCATAATTGATTTCGGCTGCATCAGACGCGGATCAATCATGTGTTGATAGTGCCAGTAATCCGGATACTTCTTACCAACGCGCGCCAGATCAGGGCCTGTACGTTTCGATCCCCATTGGAATGGACGATCATAGATAGACTCTTCAATTGTCGACGGATCACCATAGCGTAATTTTTCATCTACCAATGGACGAATCTGCTGCGAGTGACATGCATAACAGCCTTCACGTACATAAAGATCACGGCCTTCCTGTTCTAGAGCTGAAAATGGATGCGTCGTGATTTCTGGGTTCACGTATTTATGTACATTAAGTGTTGGATAGATCTCGATAACAGTTCCGACAAGGATAGCCACCAACGACAACACCGTGAAGTAAGTTGCATATCCCTCTAACAATCTTGGTTTCCCATCATTCACATTGTTATTTTGTAGATTGCCAATCGGTGTTCCCACAGGGCGACTGCCGCTACGAACTGTTTTGTAGATATTAATCAACATCAACACAAAACCTGTAATGTAAAGAACTCCACCCAATGCTCTGACCCAGTATAAAGGCACAATACGCATCACTGTTTCAACAAACTCTGGGTAAACTAACATCCCATTGCCATCAACAGCTTTCCACATAAGACCCTGTGTAATACCCGCAACAACCATGGAAACGTAGTAAAGAACAATACCTGTCAGACCTAGCCAGAAATGTTGCTCGGCCATTTTTTTAGAAAACAGTTCCGTCTTCCAAAGCTTTGGAACAAGGTAATAAATCATCCCGAAAGTCAGGAATCCATTCCACCCCAATGCTCCCCCGTGAACGTGTCCCACAATCCAGTCAGTGTAGTGTCCCACAGAGCTAATAGATTTGATGGACAACAATGGACCTTCGAATGTCGCCATACCATAGAACGTCAAAGCGGCAATAAAGAACTTCCAAACTGGTTCTGTACGCGCCTGCCCCCAGCGGCCTTTAAATGTTAAAAGACCATTCAGCATTCCACCCCAGCTCGGTGCCCATAGCATAACCGAGAAAACAACACCTAGTGTCTGCGCCCAATCTGGTAAAGCCGTGTACAATAAGTGATGCGGCCCAGCCCAAATGTAGATAAACACCAAGGCCCAAAAGTGAATGATCGATAGACGATAAGAGTAAATCGGCGCATTCACAGCCTTAGGAATGTAGTAATACATCAAACCTAAAAACGGTGTCGTCAAAAAGAAGGCTACGGCATTATGACCGTACCACCATTGAATCAGAGCATCTTGCATCCCCGCCCATACAGGGTAACTCTTCATAAAGCTAAAGGGAATCGCCGCCGAGTTAACAATATGTAGAACAGCTACAGTCACGATTGTGGCGATGTAAAACCAAATCGCCACATACATGTGTTTTTCGCGTCGTCGATAAATCGTACCGAAAACATTGATGGCAAAAAGAACCCAAACAGTTGTGATCAAAAGATCAATAGGCCATTCCAACTCGGCATATTCTTTACCTTGTGTTAATCCTAAAGGTAACGTGATGGCGGCCAGAACAATAACCAATTGCCAACCCCAAAAATGCAACTGACTTAACACATCAGAAAACATTCTTGTGCGCAAAAGCCTTTGCGTAGAGTGATAAATACCCGCAAAAATCGCATTACCAGCGAACGCAAAGATCGCGGCATTGGTATGAAGCGGACGAATACGTCCAAAGCTTAGCCATTCAAGCGATGTGTTAAATGGCCAATAAGCCAATTGGAGTGCTGCGAATAGACCGACCAAAAATGCAATTCCACCCCATGCTAGAGTGGCTAATATAAATTGCCTGACGATCGCGTCATCATACGAGTTAATCTTAAGTTGCTTATCCATTACGAATCCCTTTCTTTGAAATCACTGTAATCGTCATTTTTTAAAATTCTTAAAGCTGGTGTTTCGAGATCATCAAACTGACCTTTTTCTAGAGCCCACAGACAAGCCACGACAAAGCCCAAAGCTAGATACAAGGCTATGGCGACCATAAAAAGAATGGTGACATTCATTTCATTCTCCAAACTGTGTGCGAAATAATTAAAACGGAGCTGATCGGCATCAACACGGCTGCCATCAGTGGATTGATATAACCACTTAAAGCTAAAACTCCACCAATAGAGTTATAGACTAATGCAAACAATAGATTCCCACGAATAACACGATAGACCTGTCTTGAAATTTCTAACATTTCAACAACGGCTGAAAGATCTTTTTGAGGAGCAAAAACATCGCAGACTTGATAAGTGGCCTCGAAGGGACCACGCACAGCGAAACTCACATAAGCCGCATTCAACGCTTGCAAGTCATTGAGCCCATCTCCAACATAAAGACATGGATTTTCTTTTTCGATAACAGCTTGTTTCGATTCTGCCGATTGATCACTGTGAACAGCCGCGGGACGAATCTCTAGTTGGCGAGCTATTTCCAATGCGCGCTGACGGCGGTCTCCAGAAAGAAGCATCACCTGCATATCTTGCTTATAGAGCTCTTGCACCAAACTTTTGGCTTCCGTTCGTAGTTCTTCTTCGAAAAACAAGTAAGCTTCACGCCGTCCGTCCACAGTCAGATCCACTTGTAGATTTTCATCTTCAGTTGTGCTCGAACGTCCTAAACGATAGATCTTGCCATCGACTGTGCCCTCAACGCCAAAACCACTGATTTCGTGCAAGTTTTCAACCGCTGCAGGATTTAAGGATGCCCACGTGTTCTTTAAACTCACCGCCACTGGATGCACTGAGTTTTTTTCGAGGCCTAAAATAATAGCCTTTACTTCATCTGAAATATTTTCGGGATAACTTTTGATAAACTTCAACTGGCTTGAGGTTAAAGTTCCTGTCTTATCAAAGACAATCTTCTTAACTTGGTCTAACTTTTCAAAAACATCTGAAGATCGTATAAAATAGCCTTTTTCTAAGGCCCGACGAAGCCCCATACTTTGTGCTAATGGAGTTCCAAAGGCCACCGCGCACGGACAAGCAATGGTAATTAAGGCTAAACTTCTTTTAAAAGCTTCAATTCCAGATTCCTGCACAGTGAAAAGAAAAAATAATCCTGCAATCGCAAAAACAGTGAATGTCAGTCTGTGGGCTATAATGTCGCTTAAGTTTTGATATGTGCTTTTATTTTTTTGCTTCTGGGCTAATGAATTCAAAAGATTCGCCAATTGAGTCTGCGCGTTCTCAGTTTCACAGACAACAGTCGCTTCTTGGCTTAAAAGTCGACTGCCAGCGCGAATCAAGTCGCCTTTTTGTTTCTTCTGCGGATAGGCCTCACCTGTCAAGAACGACAGATCGAACTCACTGTCTTCGCAAGCAAGAACGGCATCACAAGGAAGTGTCTGACCTCGTTTTAAAAAAAGATGTGCACCCACTTTGATTTTATCAAAAGTAACTGTGCGGTGAATGCCTTCTTCTTCCACATCGAAGATCTCGCGCAAAAACATCTCGGACATGATATCTTTGGCGGCAAATCTTTCTTGATACTTTTTTAGGAAGTAGCGCGCACTTAAAATAAGAAAAATAAAACTAGCTGTAGAATCAAAATAGAGTTCTTCACCACCCGTCAGAAGACTATAAGATGAAAAAATAAACCCCGACCACAAAGCTACAACAATCATCATGTCCACATTGAGCTGACGGCTTTTTAGACTGCTCCATGCCTTATGATAAAATCCACGGGCAGAATAAAATAAAAGTGGCAAGAAAAGGGTAAAAGATATCCATTTGAATATAGAGGCTAAATCCCCTTGCAATCCCGCATACAAAGGCACGGCAAAGAGCATTTGATTTCCTGCAACTGCAGCCGCCACACCAATTCTTTTTAAATCAGTTCTATTTTCTTTTTTTCGCGCATCTAAAATACTGTTATCTTTATTTAGCGGAGTGGGATGAAATCCCATGTTTTCAATAACTTGCCCCAGATCGCCTAAATGCAACTGCTTATCAACTTGAAGCTCAAGCGTCTTCAAACCGAAATTTACCTGAGATAATAGAATACTTTTATTTTTTTGAGGTAGTTCTTCTAAGCGATGAACGCAAGAGGCACAGCGAATTCCTTCAACATAAAAACGAAACTTTTTGGTATCCGCTTGCGAACCGAAATCAAACTGCTCTTCGACCTCATGAAGATTGTAACGAGCCCACGCCTCTGAAGTCTTGTCCGACTTCACCTCTGACTTCATATCAGATGGAATATTTGTATTTGTAGGTACCTTTTGGGGCTGTTGCATGCCCCAATCATAGGATAGCTGTTGGGTTTAAAATATGATGGCCATCATAAACCCATCATTATTAGACTGATTGCGATTTTTCCAAAAGACGTTGAAAGGATAAGATTGTGAAATTCTTATAGTTTTGGGAAATAATGCCCTCTTTTTCGAACTGAGCTAGGGTTCTGATAACCGTTTCAGTCGTAGTTCCGGCCCACTCTGCAATCTCTTTTCGTGTCCAGCTAGTTCCACTGAATTTTTCGTTAAGGAATAGTAAAGCATCCGCAACACGTGCCGGAGCCCCTTTGTCGATTTGGTTAACCCACTTCCCTTGAGCACGATCGAGGTCATCCCCTAATTGGCCGATCATTTTTAACCCCAGTTCAGGGTGGCAACGAAATAAATCTAGTATCTCTTGCTTAGGCAAAAAGCAGACTTCGGTATCTTCTAAAGCCCATGCGGACTTCTTATAAAGACCTTCACCAAATAAAGCGCGGTATCCTAATAGTCCCCCCGGTCCCACCAAATCCACTGTGTGCGAATGTCCATCGGCACTTAAGGACTCAAGTTTAACCACACCTTTTCTAACAGCGAATAGCCCTAAAGAGCGCTCACCTGCACGGAAAATAGCTTCTCCGGCACGATAAGAACAGTCGGCTTTTACCTCGGCTACTTTTTTAGCAACGGCATCAGAAGTCGAACACATGAAACCCTTAGATTTTGTATCGCAAACGGTACAATCGGCATGCATTTGAGGTCCAGAGTTGGGCTTAGGTTTCATGCCTGTAGCTTACTGAATTTCAGTGTTTTTTTCAAGCTCGAGCTTGTTTGACTAAAATTTCACAGGGCTAGTTTATGACGGAAATCATACCCTCTTGATCTAAAAAGACTCAAAATAAGGAAGTTTCGGAGGTTCTTATGAAATACAGTCGACTGATCGCCCCATCTTTAATCCTATTAACAGCCACAGTTATGGCTGAGATACGACCTCAGATGCAGGCTTTTTATCTTTTAACAGAAAAATTACAGAATTATACGCACAATAAATCAGATTATTTGAAAAAAAATAATGAAAAGGAAATTGCTGCGACCTTAAAAGAATTCAATCAACAAGTTCAAGAGCTAAAGAAAGACAAGTTTGCCAAACAAGATGATATGAAGTTTCGCATGCAACAACTGGCTGCAGGATTAGAAGATGCCGAACTCTCGTTTAAAGATGGTTCGAAAGATTACAGTTACTGGGTTTTAAAATCTTCCCTCAACAACTGTTATGTATGTCATACGCAAAAAAGTTTAGGCACTACAGGTTACCAATTACCGCAAGCTCAAAAGGACGACTTACTGTCGCAGGCTGACTTTCTTTTTATGGTACGAAATTATAACGACGCGAACCCTCTTTTAGAAAAAGTAATCACCACTTATCCTGAAAACAAGGTCTCTATTGAAAACGTCGAAAACTCTCTAAGAAAACTTTTGATGCATGCTGTACGTGTTGAAAAAGATGATGTGAAAACACTGACTCTATTTGATCGTCTGTTAAAAAACAAAAATCTACCAGAAAGCGTGCAACAAGATATTCAAGCATGGAAAGGTTATTTAAAAAATCGTAAATTCAGAGTTACCGAGAGCATGCCACTTAAAAACGCGCAACAACTTGAAAAATTCATTGCGGCTCGTGAAAAAATTGCCTCTAACTACGAACAATCTTATCAAAGTTATTTAATTGATCTTGAAACATCTCAAAGGCTGTATCAATTACTGGAAACCACTCAAAACGCACAATTAAAACCTTGGATTCTTTATTGGTTAGCCGACCAAGAAAAGGATTACCGTCTTACTATGTTTGATCTTACATCTGAAAACTATCTGAAAGAATGCATTGAAAGATACAGCAAACATCCTGCTGCTAAGAAATGTTTTCAATTGTATAAGCAAATTCAGTTAGATTCTTTCACCGGCTCTAGAGGAACAGAAGTCCCTCCAGCCGTCCAAAAGCAACTCGAACGCTACGAAAAATTAGTTAATTAATTTCCCTGTTCCCATTGCGGCAAGGTCTCTAAGAATGAGGCCTTGTCTGTATTAAACTGGGTTAAATAGCGTGGCGGAACTGGTTCTGCCGATGGAAATTGCTGCTTCAACGGATCAACATATTTCCCACGCACAAAGAACTCAAAATGCAAGTGTGGGCCAGTAGATAACCCCGTAGATCCAACATAACCGATAGTCTGCCCTTGCTTCACACGCGAACCTTTCTTGATCCCTTGTGCAAAACGACTGAGATGCTTGTAGGCACTATCGTAAATAGAATTGTGGCGCAATTTAATAGTATTGCCACCGCCACCATTCCATCCCGCCATAGTGATAACACCATCACCGATAGCACGAATAGGCGTTCCCGTAGGAGCCGCATAATCTACGCCCAAATGAGGTCGGTTTGTTTTTAATACAGGATGAAAACGATTCGATTGAAAACGCGAAGAAATTCTGGCGTATTGAATTGGTGTTTTCAAAAACATACGTCTTAAACTAGATCCATCCGGCGCAAAATATCCTAACTTCTCATTATTATTACGGAACAAAATCGCCGCATAGATACGTCCCGCATTATCATACTCCGCAGCTAAGATAGATCCCCACCCCACAGCTTCACCTTGCACAAACTCTTGCTCGACAGAAAGTCTCCATCGATCGCCTACACGGACTTCGCGCGCAAAATCCATCTGCCATGCAAAAATTTCGGCTAGCTCAGCAATTAAGTAAGGGTCCATTTTCGCTTCAACAGCAGACTCCCACAAAGAAGACTTCACATCTCCTGAGAACGTCACCACTTTTGTTTCAACTGGTTTTACAATACGCTCCGCTTGCCAAATGCCATCAATTTTTTGCGCCTTGAGAGCTTCTTGTGGTGTAAAGCGAATTTGAATTCCCGTTACTTCTGGAACTTCCGCTTCAGAATAAAATAACTGGAAACGAGTTCCTGGCTTTAAACGTCCTAAATCTTGATGTGGCTGAATGACTTGCACCATCTGAAAAATAATCTCACGCGGAACTTCTAATTCTAAAAGCTGCGAATAAAATGTTGAGCGCGGAGGAAACTCATAAGGATAACGCTGTTCAAGTGTCAACACTGGCTCTTCAACTTCTTTTATGTCTTCAACTTGAGCATCAGCAGTTCTAAACAAATTTAAATTATCTAATTTTTTCCCAGAGACCGAAACCGCGGCGATAACAATTACAGCGGCCGCAGCCAAAATAGACGTCATGTGTATTTTATTTAACTTCATTACCTATTATAAAAATATTTTTTCGGATATGTGAAGACAAAAGTCTTATTTTTTCACTCTAGATTATAAGCACTGTCACAAACAATTTATGTCACTTGATGATTAAAAATAATTAATAAAAGGCAGAAAGTCCGATAGTCATCACCGAACCATCCGTTTCTCCGGTCAATCGCAGCGCGAATGGTGAATCGCTTGAGGCATACCACTGATAGTAAAGTTGCCCCAAGAAAAGTGTCTCGAATCCCTTGGGACCCGCTTCAGTCGTCACTTCTGTGCCTTTGAAGACAGTTCCCACGCGATAAACAATACTAGCTGGTTTACTGATGTAGTAATGAGTCTTTACATTTATACCTAAACCCAAACGATGACTGCGATTACCTAGCTCGTACGCTGGAGCTATTGAAAAAACTAAAGCTTGGTTTTTTATAGTTCCACTAATATCTGGCAATGAAGAAAGAGGGTTCGCCGCAATTGTCGGGTTTTCCTTCCCCACATATTCATACTTAGTTTCTTGATATTGAGCTCCGAATTTAATTTTAAAATCTTCACTGAAGTGCACATCAAGCAACGGCCCAATAATAAGACCTTTTCCTTTTTTTACCTCTGTGATCACAGGATTTGATAACGGCCCGACATTATTAGGATCTGGAACTGGGGTTATAAACCCTCCGTAAGCATCAGACTTGTAACCACTTCCCATACCCACTTCAAAACCAAAAGAATACTTTCCTCTACCAGAAGTTTGTGCTCCAGCATCCACTCCGGCAACTTCTTCACAGGTTTTATTGATGTTCATGGCCGCGTACTGTCCCTTAAGCCAATAGTAGTCTCCGTCCATTCCCACAAGAAAAAATCTTTCTCCATCCACTTGCTTCATCGCAATTGCGGGAAACTTTCTTCCCGCGCGGAAACTATTACCATTATTTGGATCCTCTGCCGACTTTTCCGTACTTTTTACCGCTATGCCATCTGTGTTTGTCACTAAACAGACCGGTTGCAATATACAACTTCGAAGACGAATAGCGCGCGCAGAACTTTTAGGAACTCGATAAGTGTCACGACCTATCAAAACATTAATAAATCTATCTGTACTTGAAGCACTTGGGTACAATTGCCCTTGCTTTAAATTTTTTGATTTATCTGGGGAATGGGATGCCTTCGGATCTTCAACTAACTGACCATAGGTGTCTTCCATAATACGCATACAGGTGGCTGCATGCGTAGCGACAGTTCCGAAAACAACTGACAGCAATAGACTAGCCTTAATGGCAACTTGGAGACCTGAGCTGTTGAGGCTTTTTAAAAGCATGATTCAACCTAGCATAGGTTGAATTGAACGTTGAGAAAATAAAAAGGGCCCGCCCTAAGGCTTGGCCCTTTTTTCTGTGATGTCTTATCTGCGAATTACTGAGGAGCGGCTACGCTACATCCACCTAACATTTTTAAATTAGCTGGGCAGTGACTACACTCTTGCACAGTCAACGATGACATCGTATCCACTTCACGGACATACTTCGTAGAAGTTAACACTGCAGACGACGATTCCGCCGCGAAAGGTTTGCTTTGGCTTAACATAATGCGCTCACCAGTGTATGGCAATGCACCATCTTGCAATGGCCAGTATGAAGAACCTAACAACTGCGTTGAACCTGGAATAATATAACCCTGTGCACGCACAGTCGCATTATTACCTGCAGGATTCGACCATGCATGTCTTAATCCACGAGCTGTATCTACAGACGCGATATTACGAGTCGCTTGGTAAACCGGAGCTGGAGCACCAATTGCCGGAGTTTGCACAGAACACATAGCCCCGATTACTGGAACAGGGAATCCGCTCAAGTAGCGAGTCAATACATTTTGAGTTGCAGGGTTATTTAAATCTGCCACTGTCATGCTAGCTACTGAAGCTGGAGCTTGCCATTCACCATTACGAACCGCACACACTGCCGTCAACTTCGTACACAATGGACGTCCATAAGCTTGCGCATAAGGACGAGTTGCACGAATTGTCCAACGACTAGGAATAGAAGCCATATCTAAACCTGCGCGTTCAATTTTTACATCTTTATCGTAATGACAGTAGTTAAAGTTACCTGCGTTTAAGTCAGAATCATTTTCTGCAATTACCGTATGTAAACCCTGAGTTAAGTGCGGAGTTAAAATATCGTTACCATAAGTATCGAACTTTAAGTGATAGATATAGTGCTTACCATTGTTATGACGGATCACTACGTTGTCGTCTACAGGACACATATCTGACTTCGGATCGTTCGGGAAGAAGAAGCGAGACTTACCAGCACCATGAGTGATCACTAAAGTACTTTTGTTGCTGTCTGGATTATTACGACCACCCACTTTGAAACCACAATCTGTACAATAGCTTTCTGCTTCTAACGATCTTACACGTTGCACGAAGTCTGCTAAGTTCTTACCGACTTGGTTACCCGCTAAAATCTGTTGCTCAGTAAAGATCGAACCCGATACATTTACGTTTACTTTGTTTGGATCTGTAATGAATTTACCATTAGCATCACGGAAAGCTGTTGCATAGTAGTTGTAGACAAACAGACGCTCAACTTTTCCATAAGGCGTGTCTTTTAATAAATTACTTGTTGGGTCGATTTCATTAAATTCTTTACGTTGTTGTTCAGAAACCTGTACCCAGTCTGTACCAAAGAAAGCGATGTTCACTGCTTTTGAAGCCGAACTCATCGACTCATAAGTACGATGGTCTGGACCAATTTGTTTTAAGTAGCGTACGATGTTCAACATCAAAGCACGCGCTACCACTTGACCACCAGAAGTACACTTGTTGTTAACTTCTTGTAGAACAGCATCATTCATTAATTCAGAGTTAGTCAATGATGAGGCTGGCTTTCCATTAACTTGAGCCGTACAGTCTGTATCGACATTCAATGAACCCAACATACCCGCGTAAGAATTAGCAACACTTGCCATAGATTGAGCCAACGTCACGATAGCACGTTTTTCTAAGCAGTATTCCCAGTTTTGACGAGCCACTTTGTAATCGAACATCGCCAAAGCTTGGTTACGACGATTTACACAGAAAGCATCATTCACGTGAGCGTAGCGTAGAGTAGCCCAAGCCAATGTCGCATTAGCACGCGCTTGCAATCCATGGATCACTTCACTACGATTAGCTTTGAACTCTAACAATAATGTACGAGTATCTAAATCAGCTAAACGAGCTTTAACCTCTTCGTCATTTTTCTTCATTGTATCTTTAATGCTGCCAACTTGATTTGCTAACTCATCTGTCACAGCTTTGATTTTATCAACACCATTAGCCAAAGTTAATACGTTGTTATTGATAACTGAAATATCACCAATAATACGATCAACACTTGCAGTTAAGCTACCCAAAGCTTCATTTTGTCTTTCATCAACTGCTTTGATCGCTTGTAGTTGTTGATCATGATTTTTGATCACAGTTAACAAGATACCACACTGATTTAATGCCGCAGGCGATCCCGCAAACAATTCAGAACAGTTAATAACTTCAACTGTTAAGCAGCAGTTACTTTGACTAGATGACGTACATTTAATACGTGCATCGGCAATATTACCATTTGAATCGTACGAGCACATACGACCTGAAATATCACCCAAGCGTGACATCTCTTCTTGAGCTAATCGTAACTCTTCTACTAGTTTTGAATGATCTTTCGCTTGCTGATCAATACTTTCTTGTAATTGCTGACTGCGATCTTTTACGCCAGCCAATTCATTTTCTGTGTAGCTTTTAAGAGCATTTAATGCCGCTTTTAAAGCTAGATCTTCAGCTTCACTTTTAGCTGCTAGATCCGCGATGGTCTGATCGATAAGATCTACACGGTTTTCCCAAATTTTCATTTGAGCAACTAAACCATCAACACGCGCTGTAATAGCATTTTTAAACTGATTAAAAGCTCCACCCAGTGCTGCTAATTCTTGAACCGCACGGTCTAGGTTGGCTTCAACCTGATCAATACGCAATGACAACAAAGTATCACGGCGAATCGAATCGTAAGTCACACGCACGTCGCGCGCCTTACTTAATAGATTCACCAAAGTGTCCACTTCTTTTAAAACCACATTACTATTCGTTGGAGTCTTATCTACCACGATTGCTTTTTCAATCATATCGGCCTGTGCACTTAATTGCTGTGCCACAGATGGGGCCTGTTTTAAAATATCAGACGCCTTATCCGCGTTCAGATCAAATGTTCTTAAAAGGGCGCTCAGTTCACGCGCCTCTTGTAACATATTGAAAAGATCGTCCTCAGACGACAGTGCAGATAACTTCATTGAAGACATATCTTCAAATCCAGTCGAAGGCTGACTACAGTTTTGGTAGGCAACGCCTACTACACCGAAAACAGCTACAAAAGCACTGATACGCAAATACTTCTTAAGCTTACCAAGGTTTGGTTTTTTTATTTTCACGTTCCCCCCACAACAACTATTAAAAATAAATTTAAATTCCCCTTGCTTTTGATCATATACCCACACCTGTTAATTTCTCTAGCAAGAGTTTATAGCGTTGACGACTGTCAAACATTTATAGACTGTTCGGTACTTCGACGCTTTAACTGCAGGGAAAAAATAAGAATTGGATTAAATGTTTTAGAATTATCAAAAGGAAACAACTGTCTACTTTTTGGTCTGATATTTTTTAGACAGTTACTGAGAGGTTATTCTTATTTTTTTGAAGAGCGATTTACTGCGAGACAAAGTTTGTATCATTACGAACTGCTAGCGCTGCGGATTCCTTTTGCGAGCCACGCGCTCAAAACCACAGGCTAAAAGTAGATTTTGCGCCAATAGACGATAAAAATGTGAACGATGAATCTCAAGCACGATACCATCGCTTTCCGCCTGCACAGTTGCCGTTCTTTTTCCACCTGTCACCATCAAAGCTAATTCACCAAAACAGTCACCTTGCTCAAGATGAGCCACACTCTTTTGATCTTTAATAATCTGAACTCTACCTTGCACGATGATATAACAGACTTCACCTACATCACCTTGTCGACAGAATACAGTATCTTTAGTGAAGGATTTCATTTCTCCGGCAAAAATCAGAGCATCAAAACACTCTTGCGGTAGATCACTGAAAATTTCAGACTTTAAAAGTGCATGGACAGCCCATATTCTCCATTGCAACTGCTGAGCTTTTTCAGTTTTAATAGCACCATCATAAAGAGCTGGCACGTAGCGAATAATTAAAATTTCGCAAGCTGTATCCGCAACAACTGTTGCCGATCTAGGAGTTCCAAAAAAGAAGGCCGCCTCGCCGAACAAACTATTTTCATTAAGAACGACTAACTTTTTTTGCTTCCCATCCGCTTGGCGCTTATAGACACTGGCCTGCCCCTTAAGTAAAACCAAGAGCGATCGCTGATCGGCTCCTTCCTGACAGAAGACAACGCCCTCAGGAACTTGCATTACACTTGAATTTTGCAAAAATATATTGAGCAAGTCCGCATTTAACGAACGAAGAAAAGGCACATGTGCTAGACGATTTTTATCAAACTGTGTCCCCGTCACTGTGGTCACAATCTGCGCTTCTGAAATCTGTCTTTGATCTTCCTGCGGTAAGAAGTAATTATAAAAGGCAGGGTTAGCAATGGCTTTAATAGAAAGTAATACCTGTAGCAAATCTAAAAGGGATAAGAAAGAAATCAAGCGCCCCTGAGAGTAAAAGGCCTGCACAATATCCACCACACTGGCAGAGGCTTGCATATGCTTTAGCATTTCCGCTTGATCCGGCTTTAACCCCTTGATCTTCGCGGCATCGAATCCTAATAGTTTTATTTTTTCACTCTCTATGCGCATGATCTCTATTCATCATGCATAGGAAAAAGAAAAATCACAACCTCACGGTCTAGACCAAGGTTGTGAGGCTATTTAACTTTTAAAAATTCCTCTGATCCAAGACTGTAAACGGCCAAACCACGACTCAGATTGAGCCATTCCTTGCTCTACCAGTTTTGCAAAGACAACCTCATCTGGTTGATGACGAATCGCTTGAAAAGGAGTCATGTTATCAAACTCAGACAACAGATTCGGATCTGCCCCATTATCTAAAAGATATAAAGAAATATCTTGATGACTATTCAGAATACTCGCCACCAAGGGAGTCGACATAATTTCAGGGTGCTGGTAGTTAGGGTTCACACCATTTTGGATATGATATCGAACTAGATTTAAATCTCCGCGCGTAGCGGCCGCATGCATTTCTTTCCAGTCTCCCGCTGACATTTTACCCCCATAGAATAAAAAATCATACCACATGACTCTTTATTTGCACGGACTTAAACGCTTGCAGGCAGCTCACGATTTTTCTGGATTGTAAATCATAGCTTGATGATGAACCTTGAGCCGCATCGTAAACAACAGTTCGATCATTAGATTGCGAACGTTTTAATAATGAACGCACTGACTGAATAAACTCTGGGTAGAGCTTCTGTATTTTAACAAAGTTGGGATCTTGACGATAGCCCTGTTCGATCGCCTCATACCATTTCCCGATATCAGCCACTACCTCTTCAAATCCACTTTCAGGATCTATGATGAAATTACTATTGAGCAGCTCAATAATCTTCTGACGATGACGAATATGGTGCCCAATAAGATCTTCAATATGATGCGATGATGAAACGAGATAGATAGGCAATCGAATAACAAATGCCGTATTGGGCGACTTCTGATCTAGATACAGCTGACCATTTTGTTGCTCGACAATGCCCCGAGAAATACTCAAACCCAATCCCGTTCCGGAGCCTTTATTTTTTGTGCTGAAAAATGGCAGCATGATACGTTCAGCAACTTTAGCATCAATTCCAAATCCAGAGTCTACAACTCTGACTTCAATTGTTTGATCAGAAATCCATCTAGAATTTATTTCTATCCACTTGTCTTGCAAGGTCGCTACAGCATCCAAAGCATTCATAATCAAGTTCACAAAAACTTGCTCGAGTTGCACTGGATTCACGCGGACAATAGTCTCTTGAATATCAACCTTGACTGTTACGTTTTTCTTGCTGATCTCTCCGGAGCACAAAGTCACTGCATTTTCTATAATGGATTGCAGACTCACCACTTCCGCTTCAATATTTTCTCCGGATCGCACAAACTCTCTGAGGCCATTAATAATTTTCAATATTCGCTGAATTTGTATACGGGCTTTGATGATGTTATCATTCAGTTCATCAGAATACTGAGTCACATCTTCTGACTTCAGACACTTGCTCATAAAAGAGAGGTAAGCCCCAATCGCCGCCATAGGATTATTAATTTCATGGGCCGTAGTGCCCACCATTTCCCCCAAGGCTGCTAAGCGATTCATATGGATATTTTTAAGATGTTCTTGTCTGTAGATCTCTTCGAATTCTTTTTCAGAAGTAATATCAAAACGGAAAGAAACATATTCATTCATATTTCGTTCAGGATCAAATAAAGGAACAACATAGGTTTTAACCCAGTAATATCCTCCTTCTTTTTTAAGGTTCTTCACCTCTCCCTGCCAAACATCTCCGTTTTTTATAGTCATCCACATAGTTTTAAAAAAGTCAGAAGGATGATATCCAGAATTTACAATTCTGTGGTCTTGGCCGATTAATTCATCTACTGAGTAACCTGATATTTTACAGAACTGTCTATTTGCAAAAATAATTTTTCCAGATTGATCTGCAACGGATATGATCGCCACTTCTTCTAAAGAAGAAAAAAGCTTTTCTAAAAACTCTCGTCTTTGATGTGACTCTTTTTCGGTTTTGCTTTTATTCGACCGACTTCGCACCTGTGAAAATATGGTGGGCACCCAAAATAGACAGAGTAGTCCCAATATTAACGCCGCCTGAATGGCGATCAAAGATCTTTCAGGTATAATTTTCAATTGAAACACGAAAGCCCCAGTCGTCAGTAAAAATACCAATGCAGACAGAGCCCACATGACTTTTTGTGTAATTTTAAAATAGTTTCGTACTCGCGTTGTCACGAATTATAGTGCTCGTCCGACAACACTACGCGGGCGAAGGATATAACCACTTCCATATAGGGAATCAATCTGATGATTGAAGTCTTTCAATTTTTTTCTTAATGTGCTGATATGCACATCGACTGTTCTTTGCTCGACCACAGTGTTTTTCCATACTATGCTTAAAATGTCTTCTCGACTTACTTTTTTATTTACATTCATGACAAAAATCTTAAGGAGTGATAGCTCAATCTGGCTAAGACCATGCACTTTACCATTGAGCTCAATTTCATTCCTATCAAAGAAAACTTTTAGATTACCAATACTGTCTGAACGTCCGCCAATATCTTCTATACGTCGAATACGGGCATTGATTCTTTCAACTAAAATTTCTGGCTCGATTGGCTTTTCGATATAGTCATCGGCACCTCCGCGAAATGACGCTAAGATCTTTTCTCGATTAGTAAATCCTGTCATTAACAAGATAGGAATCTTTTGCGACAGCGGATTCTGGCGTAACTGGCGACAGAGTTCAATCCCATCCTGATCTCCTAGATTAATATCAAGAAGTATCGCATCCACGTGATTTTGTACTGAAATCTTATAAGCAATACTGGCGTCTTCTGTCGTGATCACATCAAAATCGTCCTGTAAGCTCTGTGAATACGCGTCGCAGACATACTTATCATCATCTACGATGAGAAGCTTCTTCTTATCTGATATCTTGTCAGTCATTTTTTCTGTCATTTTAGTTGCCATTTTTCATCCTACTGTCATGCTTTTGCAGCACAACTCCACATACGTACTAATGGATTCTTTATTGCACTATTAACAAATCACTACTAAACAAAAAAATTATATCAAATGACTTTCTTTTTTCAATGGTCGTAACACTTTATAGTTTCGATTATCGTTCTGGTCCAAATCCACGGAAGATCTCTTCTGCCATGTTAAAAACCGATGTCACTTTTTTAACAGCTTTACGTTCGACCGCTTCACGTGGCATCCCATAGACGACAGATGTTTTTTCATCTTGAGCCACTGTATAGGCTCCCCGTTGCTTAAGTTGGAATAGCCCCTCGGCTCCGTCGGCACCCATACCTGTTAAGATCACACCCACGACGCGCACAGAGTCACAAAAATCAACTACAGATCTAAAAAGATAATCGACTGAGGGCTTATGACGATTGACTGGTGGAGCTTCTTCTACGCGAACTTTCATCCCACTTCCTGAGCGAACCACACGCATCTGCTTACCTCCAGGAGCAATCAGCACACGATCAGGTAAAATCAAATCGCCATCTTCAGCCTCTTTGACTTCGAACGAGAAAAGTTGATTCAGTCGATCCGCGAAGGCCTTTGAAAAGACCGCCGGAATATGTTGAACAATGACCGTCGGAGGAATATGCGCCCCAAACTGCTGAAGAACGTTTTTTATCGCCTGAGTTCCACCCGTTGAAGCCCCTATACAAAGCAAACCCTGAACACTGCGAAAATCATGTCGCGTGTTTTTGATCGTCGTATGATGACTGCTGACTTGCGCAGAAGCCGCCGTCAAAAGCCTTTGAATGATCTCGTGTCCAACATCTGACAAATGACTCTGTTCTGGTTTTTGTAGATAATCTACCGCTCCATTTTCTAAACTCTGCAAAACAAGATCAGATTCTTCTGCACGCAAAGAACTGATAACTACTGTAGGTATCTTCTTTTCAGCAAAGTATAACTTTATTAAATCGGCTCCCGTCATTTCTGGCATGTGCAGATCCATAGTGATGAGATCAAACTCATTCTGACGAATTAAATTTAACGCCTCATTCGGGCTTCCTGTTTCATGTGTTACTTGAAAGCGTGAATCGGATTGAATGATTTTCTTTAAAATCGCCCGCATTGTGGCCGAATCATCCACGATAAGAACTTTTAATGGAAACTTTTGCTCGTCCCGCGAAACGCGCACCTTTTGCGTGACTTCATCATAAAAAATCTCACAATCATTAGACCTTGCAACAAAACTTGTTTTATTTTTTAAGGATAAAGGAATGCTTTTTTGAAATTGATCCTCTGAATAGTTAATCAGTACCGCTTTTATGGCCTTCACACGTTCAAGTACTGTTCCTATAAGGTCTGAGATTCTATCCTGCAAATTTAAATACTTCAGTTTTTGCTCTGGGATGTACTCGATCTTATGAGCATCTTCAGTCAGAATAAGAATCCAAATCCCTGCACTGTATTTCATACGGCCACAGCTTGTCTTTCTTTTAAGCGTTTTTGAACCATATAGGCTAAACTCGCCTGTGGAAATAGATCAAACTTTTCAGAAAGTAATATTCGCTCATGACTGTAAGATTCTTCGGCTAAAAACACATCATAGTTCATTAGCTTTAAACTTTTAAGCTGATCAATAGCAAACGAGCTCATCACGACGCCTACATCAGCCGAAGGCAGGTGAAACGAACGCCTTAACGGATTTATACGAAAAACTTCATTCACGTAAGCCCGCATATTTAAAAAATGATGATTAATAAATTCTTCTTCGTCCCCAGAAAACGAACAGACCAGCTTAAAGAAAATATTTGCAGAACTGTTTTCTGCTATAAATCGCTTTACAGATTCCACATCTTCTTCTTTAAAAAACAGCGCTATACACTTTGGATTTTTTATAGAGCTAAGACCTAGACTTTCAGATGTTGCAAATTGGCGATCCAGCGCATTATCCACTTCTTTATTTCCTAAGCTACTGCGTTCAGTGATTATTTTGGCTTTTAGTAAAATCTCATCTTTGTAGGACGAAAGATTTTTTAACTCTGGCTTTTGAATGTAATCCTGAGCGCCTTTTTTAATCATTTCCAAAGCAAGATTCGACTCCGTTCGTTCCACAGAACTGACGACCAATACTGGCGGCATCCCAGCTTTATAATGGGACTGCATAAATTCAATCCCTGACATGATCGGCATGTGGATATCTAAAGTGATAAGATCGAATTTTTGTGTTTTTAAAACCTCTACAGCTTCTTTGCCATTTTTTGCAATGGCCGCAAGTTCGTAACCCGACTCGCGTGTAAATATCATCTTAAGAATATCTAAAACTGTCGGAGAATCATCCACACACAGAACGCGCCGAATTGGTTTAGACATAGTCCCCTGAGGAAGCAACTGAGAGGTCGAAAACACAGAAGGCCCCACACATTTAAGCGGCGTCTGGATTCCATTTATATTTTCTGTTAAACCTAAAAAAAGCCCTCCATCTGAATGCATTTTGGCATTCAGCTCTGGAAGAATTTTACCAATATCTCGTGAGGAAAAATAAATAAACACATTCCGACAAAAAATAAAATCGAAAGAACCACTTGGCCACGTCTGCGAATCTAAGAGGTTGGCTTTAAAAAATTGGCATATCTCACGAATTTTGGAATGCACCCGTACATAGTTTTCTAGACCTGAATGGCCGCGAACGAAGTTGCCGCTCTGATAGGCCAATGGAATCCCATCAATTTCTTTTTTTAAGAAAACAGCATTTTTGGCAAAGTCCACGGATATTTCATCTATATCTGTTCCGATAATTTGCAGCCGCATATCAGGATACTTTTTTTCAAGGATGGGCAGCAAGAAAGCTGCTAAAGAATACACTTCGTGACCTTTACTGCAGGCCGCCGACCAGATTCTAATAAGTTTTTCACCGCGATCACGGGCTGCTCTGACAATGCGATCTAACAAACTGTCGCGCAAAAATTCAAATTGCTTAAACTCACGAAAGAAGAATGTGTGATGAGTGGTAAATAGCGAAAGCAGGTGCCGAAATTCTTCTTTACGATTATTCAAATAGAACTCTACGTACTCTGATTCGCAGCGCATCCCCAAACTGTACATTCTTCGCTTGAGGCGACTGACAATCATTTCTTTTTGGTTTTCACCTAATTGTACACCCGAATGCTGCGAAATTTCCCGTGCTATTGCCATGATGGCCGTGTCCTGTGAAAATGCCATTAAAACTCCTCGAAACGGGGATCATCTCCACTGGGGAAATCCGACCCGTTAGCTACAGATTTTATTTTTACTTCACGTGCCTTCTTGGCTACAACTTTAGCTGGTGCTGGCTCGACCTTCTTGTTATTTAAAGAAAAGGACACCACATTTTTCTGGGGCTTTACTTCAACTACCGACTCTTTGGCAACTTTGAGACGCTGTTCTTTTTTATGCTCTTTTTTGTATTCTGTTTTATCTTCTGTTTTGAGCAATTTCATTTCTGGAGCTTTTACAGAAGTCGGCGGTGCTACCTCAGGTTTTTGTTGGATGAGCTGATCCATTTCAAGCATGGCCTTTTTAATATCATCAAGATTTTGCCTTTGCTGTTTAGAGGCCTGCGAAATATCATCAATAATCTTATTCACCTCAGCTACTTCCCTCACAATTTTATCCAACGACTCTTCACATTGCGTTGCAACGGCTTTGCCTTTTGCCACTCGCTTTTGCCCTTCTTTGATTAAAGGCTGAACGCGCTCATTGGTTTTTTGAATTAAACTCTGAACGGCTTGCACGCTTTCTTCTAAAATCTTAGATATTTCCTGTGCGGCAACGCCGCTCAGCTGAGCTAAGTTTCCCACCTCTTCCGCCACTACAGAAAAGCCTTTACCATGCTCGCCCGCGCGTGCGGCTTCGACAGAGGCATTAAATGACAATAACTTTGTTTGAAATACTATATCGTTAATAATTTTAGTCTTCGCTTCGATGCTTGAAATGATCTGTGTCACTTCCGAAAGACTTTCATTAGAATCTGTGACAGCCTTCATGACCTCGTTATTGCTACTTTCAATATCGGACATAGACTGCATCATCTCGGCCACCGATTTTTTACCAGCTACGGCAGCCATATGACTATCATTGGCTCTTTGATGTGATTTATCAGCAAACTCATCTGTTCGGTGTAGCATTTGTTTAAGCTGATCTAACGAACTGTTAGACTCTTGAGTCTTATGGGCTAGAGCCTCTGTGCTACGACTCAAACTCGTGTACGATTCAAAGTTTTTTTCTGAGGACTTTTTAAACTGGAGGAGCTGTTTTGATAGATCCTGCTGCGTCTTGCTCATCTCTTGAAAAATAGAATTCCAAACGAAATAACCCACAGCTATAAGTACAATAAAAGCGACTCCTAGTGAGGCCTGAATAGCAAACTTTGCTCGTGTCACATCCGCAGATACTGTAGCCACTTGCTGTAAAGCCTGCGAACTCAATATCCCGACAAGGATAGTCACGATAAACCCAATTGTAATAAATAAGGCAACGCGGCCTTTAATGCTCAAATCAGAAAGCATGCAGACCTACTTTTTAAGAAGCCTTCGCCGCTTCATTTATTTGCAAAGCCTCAAAATTGATATTCACTTCTTTCGAGATTAATTGCTCTACATCTAATATCAATGTCAGCTGATCCTCTTTGCGATAGATATTGACGATATAAGACTGCGAAGAGGCGCGAGATCCCGCTGGTACTTCAGCTAACTCTTCTTGTGCCACAGACAATACGCTGTTAACGGCATCAACGACCATACCTATTTGTCCGAAGGGCATCTCGCAAATAATAACTGTCGTCTCATGTCCTTGCTGAGCTTTTAGTCCCAAGCAGGTGCGCATATCAATCACTGTGATGATCTGTCCACGCAGATTCATAACACCTAGAACATGGTGACTGGAATGAGGAACCAGAGTGATCTCGGGCATACCGATGACCTCTCTGACTTTTAAAAGTGGCATTGCATAATTTTCAGTTCCTAAATGGAAACTTAGATATTTACTCATATATACCTCGCTAATTAAGCACCTAAACGTTCTTGTTCAATTAATTCAGCTAAATCCATAATAAGGGCTGGTTTACCATCCCCTAGAATCGCACTGCCCACGTATCCACGCAGGTGCGACAACTCGTACCCCATCTGTTTGATGACGATTTGTTGTTGACCAACAATGTCGTCAACTAAAACGACAAAACTGAAGCTTCCCGCATGTGAAAGTATTCCGATATTTCCCTGCTGAGATTCATTTTTAGAATGATGAAGCATTTGTTTAGCATCAAATACAGGAAAGTCTTTCCCGCGCAGACAAAAAAGTCCGTGACTCTGGCCTTCTTTAATCTGACCAGATTCAACTTTAAAGGTCTCGGCTACTTGTGCGAGTGGCAAGACAAACTGCTGACCAGAAACTCGAACCACCATTCCATCAATGATGGCCAACGTCAGTGGCAAACGCACAACAAACTCTGTTCCCATTCCGGCTTCAGAACTGATTTCGATCTGCCCACCTAGATTTTCCACGCTGGTACGAACCACATCCATACCAACACCGCGCCCAGAAACTTCTGTCACCTGCTGTTTCGTAGAAAAACCTGGAGCAAAAATAAGTTCTTGAATTTGCTGAGTGCTCAGCTCAACACCTTCTTTTAAGAGTCCTTTTTCTTTAGCCTTCTGTAAAATACGCTCGCGATTTAGTCCGCGTCCATTATCTTTCACACTGATAAGCAACTTCCCACCCTCATAGGAAATACTCAGGAGTAACTCGGCTTGCGGGGATTTCCCTTGCTCTTCACGCTCTGGAGGTGTTTCGATCCCGTGATCCACGGCATTTCTTACTAAATGCACTAACGGATCGCTGATAAGCTCTAAGATCGTCTTATCAATTTCTGTGTCTTCACCATGAATAGTGAATTTCACGTCTTTCCCTAATCCACTGGCTGTGTCACGGCAAATTCTTTGTAGCTTTTGGATTAATGTCTTTGCCGGCACCATTCTAAGGCTCATAGAAAGATCTTGGACTTCTTTAATAATTTTACCAATATCTTCGCTCACTCGTCCCAGTTTACTGTGAATGGAACTATGGCTCAGCACTTGTTCACGTAGGACGGCCTGCAAAACCACAAGCTCACCCACTGAGTTGATAAGATGATCTACACGCTTGAGGTTAACGCGAACGGATTCGTCAGCACCAACCACCGCATGCAGCCGCTTTTTATTTTGAAAGTTTTTAATATCAATAACTTCAGTAGACTCCTCTACCGGTAAATCGGCATTGGCGTCTACTGATGAAGAAGCTATCGCCTCAGCTCCCTTGGTAGAAGCTTCGTTTTTATCTACAATCTCTTCATCTTTATGCTGAAACATAGAGATTTCAGAACTCAAATCAATAACGGCATCTAAATTGGATTTGTAGGACATCAAAGTCTTGGTCATGATGTCTTTAGATAAGAGTAATTTATTTATAGTCGCCTTCGTCGTCTTTTTAGTGCCATTTTTAATGTCGAGCATGTAGGTCTCGAGCTCATGGCAAAAGGCCCCTAGGTTATCAAAGCCGACAGCTTTTGAACTGCCCTTGATATTGTGAATCAGACGAAAAACCCCATCGATAGTCTCTTTAGAAGAGGCATCCTGCTCGAGATCTAATAATAAGGTCTCGAACTCTTCAATAAGTTGTAGGGCTTCGTCAATAAATCCAAGTTTCAACGTCTTTTCAAAATCATCCATACTTTATCTCATCGTATGAATGCGGATTTTATTGTAGACTTCTGAAATCCATTTAATAGTCTCTTAATATTCTAAAATAATATTTTCTTTACAATTTCTATTTTCTGAATAGTTATCAGCATTTAGAAATTCACCCTGCCTATTTTCCATTTTGAGATACCGATAAAAACAAAAGAATGAACAACCAAAATCTACAGCGGAGATATCTATGGCTGAGCCACTAATTAAACACGAGGTGCGTGATCACTATCTGTTGATTGAGCTGCCAAAAGATATGGATAAAGAATGTGCCACTAATCTTAATATCGAGATTAAGAACTGGCTTTTACAGCCAGCACAGCTATTTGTGCTCGATTTCCGCGAAGTGAGCGAACTGAATCAGCTTTGCTACCATCCCTTATTAGTTCTTTCACAAAATATTAAAATGGCAGACAAAAAACTGGTGAGTTTTAACTTCAAGCCCTCGCTGTTAAACCAACTTAAAAATGATGGGATGTCGAGCGCCTTAAATTGCATTCATGATATTCGTGAATACTTCAAACAAGAAAAAAGTGCACAGACGAAACCCCAGAAACAAATTGATGTGAGCATGGTTAATCCTTTCTTAGCGGCCACCAAGAAAACTCTAGAGCTGCAGGCCAACGTTCAGTGCGAGCCCCTAAAACCACAATTCACCTATGTTGACAACAAAGTTTATGAACAGCCTATTGCTATCGTCGGCGTGATTTCTATCTCGACAGAAAAATTTAAAGGCAGTGTGACCTTAGCTTTTCCAGAAAAAATCTTCTTAAAAATATATGAGTCCATGTTCGGAGAAAAACATGAACATATAAATCATGAAATTGAAGATGCCGCCGGAGAAATTCTAAATATTATCTACGGCTCTGCGAAAACAGTTTTAAATCAAGAGTTTGGATATCAGCTTAAACCAGAGCTGCCCACAATACTATCCGGAGAAAGAATTAATATACGTCAAAAAACAAATGAAAAGGTAATCATTCTACCCTTCAACACCCAGCACGGACAATTTCAGGTAGAAATATCTTTTGAAAACGAGCAAGCCGCTTAAATCATAAGGAGAAGAAATGAGCAATAAAGCCGGAATGAAAGTCCTAGTTGTCGATGACATGATGACCATGCGTAAACTAGTGATTCGCTCTTTAAAAGAGCTCGGTTTTGAAAATATATCCGAAGCTGAAAATGGTGTTAAAGCATGGCAATTACTCTCAGATGCCAAAGAAGGTGTTTATGACCTTGTTGTCTCTGACTGGAATATGCCTCAATGCACGGGCTTGGACTTATTAAAAAGAGTTCGTGGCGATACCCGCTACAAAAATGTTCCTTTCGTACTTGTAACCGCCGAATCCGAAAAAGAACAAGTGGTCGAAGCTCTACAAGCTGGCGTGTCAGCTTATGTGATCAAACCCTTCGATACTGCCACTCTAAATGGAAAATTAGAGGAGGCGCAGAAAAAGGCGGCTTCATGATTAAACTCAAAATATTAGCTGTGGCGTTAGATGCTCATGCTCTTGAGTTCGCTAAGTCTTGTCTGCAGAACTATGAACTGGATTATGTTAATAATTCAGAAGAGTTCATGAAATATTATGATACGTGGAAAAGTGATTCCTACGACGCCGTTATATGTGGGCTTGGATGGGAGGATTTACCTGCCATTGAACTCAGTCAGTCATTAAAAATGACGTTCATACAAGCTCCTATATATTTTGTCGCTCTAGATTCCCAAATGCAGGAAGCTGAGATCTTAATTAAGAACGGCTTTCTAGATTGCTTTTACTACCCTATGGACAAAAATTTTATTTCGATCACATTACGAGAAATCGAACGTAATGTGACGGGGCAATCTCTTGAACGCTTAGTCGAAGTCAGCCTTGCGGAAATCAAACCAGAAGATCAATTGGATTTTGAACTCAGTCTTTATCTGTCCGCAAACAATCGCTACATCAAACTTAACAACCGAGGCACTAAACTCTCTCCGCGTATCATCAGCAACTTAGATCGCCACTCGACATCCCATGTCTTTGTAAAAGAAAGTCAGCTTAAACAATATTACAGCTTCCTGACGTCTAAGATAAAAAATCTGACTCCAAGTCCACAACAAAAGAAAGCGGCGGCTCGTCGTCTTTTTCATGATTTACTTTCCCCTAAAAATGCAGCTTTTGCTGAAGGTAAAGAGTATGTCGAATATGCGAACCAAGTGATCGCAGAATATGTTAAGTCCCCCGATCTTTTTAACTTTCAAAAGGAACTCTTAAAAAGCACTGGCAGCACTGATAATGGACTCTATGAAAAAGCCCAGAAGGTATCGACGATTTGCGGACTGATTGCCCTAACTACCGAAATTGTCAAAACGGAAGACATTGTTATAGCCGCCCTTATGTGTGATTTAGGTATGAGCCAAATGCCTATAGAGGTTCTTGAAAAAACCGAATCCGAGATGTCCCCAGAAGAGCTAGATCTGTATCACACTCACGTTGCTAAATCCCTGACGATACTGGCAGGTAAGCGTATCGTGATTCTGCCTAAAGTTCGCGATGCCATCACTCAGCACCATGAACGATTTGATGGCAAAGGCTTTCCAGAAAAAAGACCTGGCTTTAAGATTTGTACAGAGGCTCAGGTATTGTCTTTAGCGCAGCAATTAGAAGATCTTTTACGCATACGACCACGGCAGCCGCGCCTTTCACCTCAAGAGGCATTTAAACTTATTGCAGGAAATGGCTCAATTAATCCTGATATTCTAAATGAAGTCAGGCATTTGTTTTCTGCATCTCCAGATGAAACAGAGCCTCAAAAAAACTCAGGTAAGGTCGCTTAAATGTTAAAGATTTTTAACTGTGTAGATCTCAAAAAAATAAATTGTGAATTAAATATTAAATGGAGTTGAAGACTCTTCATCAATTTCCATAAATACCGATTTTATTATACGGAACGTAAAAGGAGCTTTCATGAAATGGTTTAGCCAACTCAGTCTTAAATCAAGAATTCTTTCAGTGGTCATCTTATCGTGCTTTCTATGCGCGTCAGTCGCAATTCAAAGCTTTCTTTATTTTAATGCCAAAGAACTAGAAGCCGGCATTGTGAATAAGCAGAAAACCATTCATACACAGTTAAATGCCGCTACTCAGTTTGTCGGCAAACAAGGTGGTTTACAGACTGTCGTTGAAAAATATCAAAAAAAATATCGCTCTCCGGATCAACTGACCAATGCTGAGCGCGAAGAAATTCTAAATCAGGTTCCTATCTATGCCTCGCTATTAATCGGTCAACAAAATACACACGTAGATCAATATGAATTCCGTGTGTTTTCAGATGCTCCACGTAACAAAGACTACTTAGCTACCACTCAAGAACTAGAAGTCTTCCGTCAGTTTGAAAGAAGTCCTGACTTAAATGAAATCATCAAAAATGAAGATGGTATCATCACCACTTACCGCCCTGTGCGCCTTTCAGAAGATCATGGCTGCATGACATGTCATGGTAGTCCATCGCAAAGCCCATGGGGAAATGGTCGCGATATACTTGGCTACAAAATGGAAGACTGGAAGGATGGCAAACTTCACGGCGTATTTGCTGTCAGTCAAAATATCGACCTTGTTGCAAAAGCGTCGACACAAGGACAAATCATCACTCCACGTGGCTGGTTGATTTTAGGTATTCTATTAGGGGCTTTAGCTTCTGTTTTAATCTCGGCCTATATTTTAAAAACGCCAATTCACTCTTTAAGCCGCGCAGCCAATGCTATCACCCAAGCTAGTGATCAAGTGAGTGTGACATCTCAAAGAATGGCCAATTCATCACAACAGTTAGCACAGGCGACAACTCAACAAGCCGCCTCACTTGAAGAAACGGCCGCCAGTATTGAAGAGCTCAATTCGATGGTCAGTAAAAATACGGATAATGCCGTCAATACAGCCCAGAGTTCAAACCAGTCGAAGAAAATTGCCGAAAATGGAAAGCATATCATGCAGCAGATGATTTCTTCCATGAGCCAGATCAATCAGAGTAATGGCAAGATCATGGATCAGGTCAATCACTCGAATCAACAAATGGTTCAAATTGTTGAGGTCATTAAAGAAATTGGAAATAAGACTAAAGTGATTAACGATATCGTTTTTCAAACTAAACTTCTATCCTTCAACGCGTCCGTGGAAGCTGCACGCGCTGGAGAGCATGGGAAAGGATTTGCCGTAGTCGCTCAAGAGGTCGGAAACTTGGCCCAAATGAGCGGACAGGCGTCGCAAGAAATTTCAGAACTGCTAGAAAACAGTATCTCGAAAGTGGAAGACATCGTTAAAGAGACAAAAACACAGGTCGAGTCTTTAATTAAAGATGGAGTCGAAAAAATCGAAAACGGAACGCAAATTGCGCGTGAGTGTAACGAGGTTTTTGAAGAGATCGTTGAAAATGTCTCTAATGTTTCCCATATGGCCACTGAAATTTCTAATGCCAGTCAGGAACAGTCACAGGGTATCAACGAGTTGACACGTGCGATGAATCAACTGGATCAGGTCACCCAACAAAATGCGGCGACCAGCGAGGAATCATCCTTTGCTGCCAAAGACTTATCAAAACAAGCTCATAGTTTAAATGAAGTTGTCGAAGACTTAATCCGCACTATTCAAGGTGGCTTAATCGCCCAAGGTAAAGATGGCTTCGCACATGATGGCGGTGATACGACTAAAGATGGCGGCACGAAATCTAGTAACCGCGCCGCTTAATCCCACAGGTTCACAGGATACTCAAAATCTAATTATTTAAGCTCATGACTTAATAAAACGACGAAGTTCAGAAAGACTCTGAACTTCGTATTTTGGCTGCACGGCGGCCATGCTTTTGTCATTTTTGGGATTAAACCAGCACGAGTCCGTCCCGAAGTTATGGGCACCTAAGATATCAGTTTCTAGTCGATCCCCAATCACAATCATTTCGTCCTTTTGCACATGAGGTCTTAAGCTGTGAGCGTAATCAAAGAAACGAACATCTGGCTTAGCATAACCACTGTCCTCAGAAACACATATAAAACTGATGTAGGGCTCTAAAGCTGATTTAGCAATTCTCTGATTTTGTACGCCACTGATTCCGTTAGTCACAATGCCGACCTCACCTGCAGCGCTCAATTCACGACAGATCTCAACGGCTCCGTCGATCAAAACAACGGATTCAGGTAAAGCTTCTAAGTAGCGTTTGGCAACCAAATGCGGATCTACTGCTGCCTGTAAAGGCTCCAATGTACGGCGAAAACGTTCAACCTTTAAATACTCCTGCGTGATCAAACCCTTTTCAAACTCAGTCCAAAGCTTTCGATTCTCAATTTGATACTGAGAAAAAAGAGCCGTCATATCAGATTGGATACCTAAGCTTTGCATCACTGAAGAAAACGAGAGTTTCTCGGACTCTTTGAAATCCAATAAAGTATCGTCTAAATCGAAAAGAAAGAGTTTATAGGACATAATTCCTCGGCATCGAAGTTATGATGCAATATACGAATTGTCATTTTCATTTTGAAACACAAGAGGCACTTTGGAACCTTTACAACTCACTCCATGGGTATTCTTGGAACCTTTCCTTTTAAATACGAATATCTTCCCGTTGTAAACAAATAAAAATTAGATGAGTGCGGCCCGTGCTTTGCTTTTTCAAATAACAAAGGTTCTTAAAGAACCAGGGGGAAATTATTATGATCACTAACCATCTTATTACTCTTTTCATCTTAGCTTTCGCTTTAACATTTTCAGGCTGCGCCCGTGTCGCCTTCACTACAGACGGCTCGAACACAGGCTTAGGCGTCATCCCAATAGATCCAGATGACCCTCAAAATCCACCACCGCCTCCACCAGTAACACCAGTTTCGACAAATGCCTGTTCATTCGATGGAACATGGCAACGCTGTATTCCTGATGGAGCCAATTCAACGCGTGAAACTCTACGAGTTAAAGAAGATGTCTTAGAACAAACTATCGAAACCTTTATTGGCAGCAACACTTGCGAAGGCATCCCCGGGCTTCTATTACCAACGATCGCAAGAGCCAAACTCAACATCGTGAGCCAAGCTTTGACCGCTTTAAATATCCAGAATGTCGACTTGATCAATGCAAATCTTGATTTAGGGTGTGGATTGGGTTTAACGAGTTACACCAGCATTCAGTTTTCAAGCGACTGTAGTCAGATTGCGACGTCTGCTTCCCCTGGATGTAGCCCAGATTCACGCGGTAGACTTATTGATGGACATCTATTTATCTTAAAACCAAAAGATTCTGATGAAGACCATGCTCTAAATCAATTAACTGGACAAGTAATTGATACAGTTGGAACTGTAACTCAAGGAATCTTAGGACCTGTAGCTCCGCCAGTAGAACAAATCACAAGTGGGTTATTAAACCTTGGGAATGGTGGGGGTAACGATGACGACTGTAACAATGGTATCATCCCAGGTGTTCCAGGTGTAGGTAACTTAGACCAAGTTGTTAACGGAGTGACACAACCAGTGGGACAAGTTGTAAGTGGCGCTGGTGGAATCGTGAGTGGTGTTGTCGGAGCTGTTGGTGGAGCAACAAACGACATCACCAAAGGACTTACAAACACTTTAGGTGGCTTGCTAAACAAAGACTGTAACTGTAACAACTAGTTCCGCCGATTACGGCCAATTCGGATGATTTACCAAATCGCAGCTTCGGGCAAAAACTCCCACGCTGCGATTTTCCGTTTCTACAGCAGATTGCACTCCGACAAGAAATTCCTCATCACCTGACTTCCACAACAATCCACTTCCAGAATCGCCTTTTACTAAACGCGCGTTATTATTTTCATGTCCAAAGTTAACTCTGATGTGTAAATATTTGCTATGCTTACTCAATTCACGGGCCCTCATATAAATCAATCTATTGCTCGGATAACTGGCGCGTGTCTTAGAAGCGCCAGCTCCATTTTCGTAATATGACGTCGCATAAAAAGTAGATGACAAAGTTGACAAATCTTTCTGTTCATTCGCTTCGAAAGCTGCAAAGGCCGCACAGTCTTCCGCAGATGGCAGGCGCGGACACAATTCACTATTATAAGAAGGTACAGATGTGGTCAGCTTAAGCGCCACAAAATCTTTCGACACTAAAGTAATATCGCCTTGAGTAATAAATCTTTCACGCTGTCTATAGGTCGCAAGGTCGTCACTAAAAACAGTACTTTCAGATCCACTTTGTACTTCGTATACGTTAGATGACATCTCAGTTCCCACCGCTAAATTCAACCGAACGCCCTTTTTCAGATCATTCAAATTTGAAATTCGCGAAGAAACGGCTTCGTTTAAACAATGAGCTGCCGTCACGATGATATCCGGAGCCACTAGTGTTCCCGAACAAAACCCTGTCGTTCCCCCACTACCAAAAGACATACTTGATCTAATAGCTATATTAGACATACGCACAGTACACGGAGAAGCTGAATTAGAAGACTCATTTCGTGTATCAATGGCATGTGCAGTTAAAGAGGAAATCAAAACCCCGAAGAAAATCAGATGATATTTAGTCATGCTATCCATTATAAAATAACCGCTTAAAAAAGCATTTTTTTATTCACAAGCTAGACCTTCATTTTTTAAAAGGTACTAAAACGAAACAGATCAACTTTCGCCTGACTTTTACCGATAACTGTCTTGGGTAGCAAAGTTCAATAGTGGTGTTCAATAGCGGAGTTTATATGAAAATAGCGTTTCTTTCTTTATTGCTGACTTTAACTGTAACAATTACGACTTGGGCTGAGGACGCTACACCTTTTGTTTTAACTAATATCGAAAAAGAAAATTGCACAGTCACCGAAGACACGACGGATGATCTGGATGCAGAAATTGACATGCTCGACATGGAATGCTCTGGACAAGGTGATTACAAAGTCAAAATCTCAGGTGGTGACTTAAGGTACTCACTGTCTCTTGTTTATAAAAACAGAACTATTCGCCTCACTCATTTTATGAGATTCCATGATGTACCTTCAAAGTTTATCGAATGGCTTGTGGAAGACGGCTCACCTTTAGCGTTAATTCACCGAATTAACGTAGCTAATGATGAGGGACGCGATACATCTTACTTAATCGTCAGCAAACTTAAAGGAAACTCCTCTTGCGCTGTCGCACAAGTCGAACCAAAGGCTGGACGTAATCAAAATGAATACGCTCGAGAACTCGCACACAAAGCTCAAACTATGCCTTGCCTATAACCCAACGACTACTTTTCTTTCTTTAGAAGTTCAAGACACTGATGAAGCTTGAGCTTTTCTGGCGCGATCACCTGAGACTCCGTTTTTTCAAAAGGTTCAACACCCTCTTCCATTTCTTCTTCATCACGAAACAATCCGGATTTGTAGGTCGTTTCGCATTCATTATACTTATTGCAGACTTTTAACTTCGTGCAGATCACTTGTCCGTCTTTTTCATATAAGAAGTAGGTCGCACCTGAATAAGGAGGCCTTGCATAGCTTTCCGTGCGCACCGCTATAGCAGAACCTTCTTGTGCTGGGATCGTTATATGATTTTCGGCCACTGGCTCGGGTGATGTATGAGAACAGGCTCCGAGCAGTAAACCGCTAACCATCGCTATCACCAATACAAATTTATATTTTTTAAATGGAGGCATTCCTATTTATGAGTCGATTTAACATTCGTGTCACTGATAACATTTTCAAACCAGACGTTTTTAGCATTATACTTTAAATAGAAAGGCTCTGGCTTTTCTTTTTTCGAATAAATTCGAACTTGTAACAAGACTGATTTGTCTTTCGCATCCTGTCCCCACTGAGTTTCAATCGCAAATTCAAATTTATCACTGGCAGGGTCCCCTGCTAGCTCGACTTGATCTACAACTTCAGAGCGAACTGTTTTCATACTTTTCCCTGAAGCCGGCTGTGCCAACTCATAGATCAGTATCCTTTGTGTTCCACTTGTCTCTTGAATGTGGCTACCGAATAATACGCTATAAAATACCAAATCTTTCGATACTTCTATCTTTTCACACTTCATTACTTTAACGGGCGTTAAGTTTTGATCATAGAGGACATACTTTTGATTTGTTTTTGCAAATGTAATTACATTTTTTTCAGCACTACAATCAATCGCCTGTCTTTTAATAGATTTTTGCAATTGAAAATTTTGAGCTCCTGCAGAAAGGCCCACACAAAGAGTTAGAAGCGTTGTCGCCCAAATCTTCATTAGCGAACTCCTGTGTAGAAAATATGGCGAGATCCACTTTGTTGAGCTAAATTCACCGCTGTGCCATTCACATTAACTATCGCGCTACGAACTTGTTGACCGGCACGTCTCCAGCTTGGATTTACATAGTTAGCATGGTAGTGACGCAATGTCGGACTATTCATAGCACCCGAGAATGTAATACGGTTGGTTTTCATTAATTGTTGAGACTCAAAAGCCAACTGCATTTTACGGCGAGTTAAGCTATCTGCTCTTTCAGGATGGTAACTTAAAATACGAACTAGGTTTTGATCACGGTCATTCCACACCGAAAACTGCCAATCTGCTAATACATTTGTTAAGCGTGCGTCAGCATCTACAGACACACCGATATCACGTAATGTACGACTGCGACGACTAAATTTTGAACTCGCACGATTTTCGATAACTTTAATAACAGCTGCGATTTCAGCCATTTGTGCATTATTAGAATTACGATGTGGGGCTTCTGCATAGCCCGTTAAAGCTGTCATAATAATACCCGCTTCAGCCGCACCAAAGCGACTGATTAAGCTTCTTACAAATGTTCTTTTCATCTGTCCGGCATTCGCACGCGTAACACGATGAGAACTTGCAAACTCGCGAGCAAATGTCTGATAGCGCTGCCATAGATTAGTAGAAGTTCTTTCGCTGGCATCAGCTTGGGCTCTGTCAGCCACCACTTGTAAGTCACGAACTTGTTCAACGCCGCGGCTGCTATCACAGTTTGTACAAACAGAGGCTTCTGTTTCCGCTGGTTTATTATCATCCACTAAACTACGAATTTGCTGTGTTATTTCAGCGGATTGAAAACGGCTTGGATCAGCTCCATCTGTTCTTTTGATCTCCAGTTGTCCCGAGCGATTATAGTATTGCAAGGCCATAGCGCCGACTTTAACTTCACCAGAAGGCAAAGTGATCGTCACAGGAAAGAAATAGTCATAGCGTGGCGTGCGACTTCCTGTATGGTAAAAACGTCGCGTGGAAATGCGTCCTCTAGACGCTTCACCCGGATTCAATAGAAGTCTTTGGATTTGATCTTGAGTTGGTGATGCTGTTCCTAGTTTATCACGTAAATAGTGGGATTGAATGCTAACCTTTGAACCCTCTGGAATATTGATAGGATTTTCTAAACGAGCATCACGCAGAACAGAGGCCTCTGTCGTGACATGATAGAAAGGCATTTCCGCAGCAAAAGAAAATACACTCAGTGCCTGAATCGAGATAAATAGTAAGGCTGCGCTTTTATACTTTTTCAACATATCTAGGATGTTTGCAATGAACAGGCCTAGAATTTAAATCATTTTGAAGCAGCTAAATCCAATATATTGATTCTAGAACCTGCCTCCTTAAATAAGAAGACAGGTGTCTAATAGATTGACGACTCTATTATTTAGCTTGTGATGTACACGATGTCGCTGCGGTCATATCTACCCATCTTTGCTCGATGATAGGATTGCGAATATCTTGGCTCACATCTACGTTAACTAAGCTCTGATAGCGCGCTGTCGCGCTGCTGATCGTGTTGTAATCCGTGCTGACAACTTCCACTATCCCACGCCCAACAACACCAGCATCCACAATAAATGTTATGACGGGTTGAGCGCTAGATTCATCAATTAAAGCCTTCGTAGCCCCGTCAATCATGTTTGAAACATTTAAACCACGCGAACACTCCATAGATTGAATACGCTGAATAACAGCAATTTTATAAGCGCCTAGCGTATTAGCCGGAACTTCTTTCAATTGAGCATGAGCAGCTACAGATGACAAAATCAATCCAACACTTAGTAATACATGTTTCATGGGGCATTCCTTTCAGGAAATAGGCTGTTAATGTGTTAACGGTTTCGAAGGAACCTGCTTACAACACTAATGCCAACCCCAATGCGTTTATAGTGTGTCTCGGAATGAGTCAGACGTATAAGACATCGACAGTGTGACAAATTGCTAGGGACTTATTGCACACGACGAGCGGCTTCAACGCAAATATCAGCTATCATTTGACGATAGCGTGTCTGCAGTGCACTCGAATAGGTTTGATAAACCACCCTTAAAACTTCATGGGTCACAAAGCACGCTTGGTCTAATTGGCTCATAGACGCAACTAAGTCGAAGTCCATTAATATACAGCCATATCCATGTCGACTCAGATCACCACAGTAAGAATCTATCCACTCAATTACATCTTTTTTAGTATTGTAAAAGAAATAGGAATCAAATACAGGGCGAACAGCTCCTACTTTAAGATCACAATCCTGAAACCCCAATTGATTTGAGAAATCGTCTGAAAACACCACCCCGCGCGTACGAACCTTGGTTTCTTTCAAAGACGAAACATCCTGAATAAGAGATTCCTTGTTTTTAAAAAGATCAAAATTGGTATCGACAGCATACCTGTAACCTTCTTGTTTTAAAGCTGCGACTTTTTCTGCGGCAATCTTTTGTAGAATTTCAATGTATTCGGTACGTGAGCGCTTATTTTCAACCGCTCTGTAATGAGCATAGTCTTCTGCCGCTTGCTTTTGATAAGAGTAGTTCTCCATTACATTCAGGAAGCGAGGAGTCTTCTCTGAACAGATTACAATAGTACCACCATCACCAACGACACTACCCCCATCAAGGCTATTATCAGTGGCCGCTAGTGCGAACTGAAATGATAGTAAAATCATAGTCGTGCTGATCTTTAGTAACATTTTATACATTTATGGCTCTCCTCAAAACTCTTGCCTTTATCCATCTTTAAAAATCTAACTCTCTTCAGTTTGGATTTTGTCCTTCTGTCAATTCAAAGAATTGCATGGACACACAGTACACACTGTCCGCACTATCTGAAACAGCAAACTTCTGCATAAATTCCATCTGCATTCTTTCAATCTCTTGCCTTGCCTCTTGCAGTTGATCTTTCTTAAATCCGAAAACGGCACTCATGTACTTACGATTTGCAATCTGTTGGCGCTCAATCTCGGACGCTGATCTTTTAATTATTTGCTTATGGAAGTTACGGATCTGCTCTGATGGGGTAAAACTATCTATTTTTAAAAATTCATTTACCTTTTCATAAGTATCGTCATTTTTTTGAAGTAGATAGCCGTTATCTACAAGCTGTCTTAAGGCCTTTTTAACCACCACCTCTTTAACACCCAAAATAGCAGATAATGATTTCAGACTTTTAGCCTTCTTTAGGATCACAAGTTCCATCAACGGCATATAGTACCATTCAGACAACAAGCCCGAGAAGTTGGTTTTAAATAATTTAAAATTTCTTCTTTTTATCTGAGAATTAACCCGCTCGGCTGCAGCCACACGAAGTTTTTTAGATCTCCCATAATTCGCTTGAACGATATTAACAAAGTATTCTCTTTCCATATCAGAAAGCCCCAATGACTTTGCCATTTTTCTTGCTGTATCCAAACTAATACCTGCGGATTTATTTAATATGTATGACAATCTGGAATTACTGAAATTCAAATCACGTGCAAAAGCCCGCAGTGAATAGCGTTTATTGCGAAGACTTCTTTCCTGCATTTCGTCGATTAAAAAAGCTTTAAAGTCTGTGTAATTATAGATACTCGGCATGATGGAACAGTTTTTTATAAGAATTTCGTCTTAACATCAACACTAATACTTGTTTTTTCGGCCACTACGGCCTCTATTGAGTTTCCGAAGCAATCCGAAGCAGATTGTATCCTCTAACTCTGTACATTTTATATCTTTTCTGCATAGGCTGATCTTACCAAGCAATTTCATTCTTTAGATTTGGATTTTTGCAGACAGATACCCTAATATGACCCCATGAAAATCGTCAGTTGGAATGTAAATGGAATTCGCTCGGTACATCGCAAGAATTTTGCAAAATGGTTCGAAGAGGAAAAGGCAGATATCGTCTGCTTACAGGAAATTAAAATCAACGAACAGGCCATCCAAAAAGATGAAACCTTTTACCACCCATCCCGCTATCATTCCCATTGGCATTTCGCTAAAAAGCCTGGCTACTCAGGACTTGTCATCTATAGCAAAAAAGACCCTGAAGCTGTCCGGAGCGGGTTAGGTTTACCTGAATTCGACAACGAGGGCCGATGGCTTGAAGCTGATTACAAAAATCTGACTCTTATCACCAGTTATTTTCCAAATTCTCAAAGGGAGGGGGTTCGTTTACCCTACAAGCTGGCTTTCCTTAATGCGGCAGAAAAAAGACTGGAACAGCTTAGAAAAAAAGGCCGACAGGTCGTTATCTGTGGAGACTTAAATATTGCCCACACAGAGATCGACCTAAAAAATCCAAAGACCAATACTAAAAACGCAGGATTTCTTCCCGAAGAGCGCGCTTGGATGGAAAAAATGATCGTGAAGCGTGGCTGGATCGACACTTTTAGAAAATTCGAAAAAGGTGGCGGTCACTACACATGGTGGAGTTATCGCCCGGGGATTCGCGAACGAAATATCGGTTGGCGTCTAGATTACTTTTTAGCCAACCCAGAGTCTGACGATCTTATCAAGAAAATGATTCATCTTCCCGAAGTCGTTGGTTCAGATCACTGTCCGATACGCCTGACTTTAAAGTCATAGTCCGAGCACAATCCGATCTAGTAAAATGGGTAATCTATATAGCCCTCTGGCCCGCCTTGGTAAAAGGTCTCTGGGTTCGGTGAGTTCAGAGGCAAATTTTCAAGTAATCGCTTGGGTAAATCAGGATTCGCAATAAAATTCACACCCCAAGCGACCGCATCCGCGTCCCCACGCTGAATAGCAGCTTCTGCTGTTTCTTTTGTATACTTTTGATTAGCAATCAGAATTCCGCCGAATTCTTTCTTAAGATAAGGCCCCAATGAATCAGGCCCTTCCACTTCACGAGTAAAAATAAAAGCAATCTTACGCTGGCCCAGCTCACGGGCTACATAACCAAAAAGATCACGTGGATTGGAGTCACCCATATCATGGGAATCCATACGAGGAGCTAAATGTACGCCCACACGATCCGCACCCCAAACAGCGATAGCCTCATCGACAATCTCGAGCAGAAACCGTGCGCGATTTTCAATGGGGCCACCATAGCGATCTGTGCGTTTATTCGTGCTGTCTTGTAAAAATTGATCTATCAGATACCCGTTGGCCGCATGAATTTCAACTCCGTCAAATCCAGCCTTCTTCGCATTTTCAGCTCCGCGACGATAGCCTTGAACAATCGCTTCCACTTCCTGTGTTTCTAGAGCCCGTGGTGTGACATAGTCTTTGTATGGACGCACCAAGCTCACATGTCCCGCAGGACGAATCGCGCTGGGAGCCACGGGCAAATCTCCATCCAAAAACATCGGATCTGAAATGCGTCCCACATGCCACATCTGTAAGAAAATACGTCCACCCTCAGCATGCACAGCTTCCGTTATTTTCTTCCACCCTTGCACTTGCTCGTCCGAATAAATGCCCGGCGTATTTGCATAACCCGCACCTTTCGGGTCCATGACAGTCGCCTCTGTCAAAATCAAACCCGCACTGGACCTTTGCTTGTAATACTCAAGCATCAACTCGTTAGGCACGCGCTGCTCATTCGAACGTGAGCGAGTTAAGGGCGCCATGATAATTCTATTCGGAAGAGTCAAAGCACCTAATTTTAGAGGTTGAGATAAGACAGATGACATAGGGTCCAGCCTTTCAGTTGCGGTTTAAAAGCACTGTTTTAATTGAAACAATGTTTGATACATTAAAGCCACTTCGACACAAAAGCAAGAGTCATTTTTTATATAAGTGCTATAGTGCGCTATACTGAGATCGGTTTATAAAACTCGACCTTATCACTGCCTTATTGGACAAAACCCAGAAGGGAATCTAAAATAAAACTTCATCTTATATGAAACAGACCGCAGCTATTTTTACACCAACCAACCTCTTTTACACCCTATTGGCTGCGGGCACTTTTTTTATGATTCTTACAGCTCAGGTTTTTTGGTCAGCTATCCACGGCGATGGCGCTGTGTATTCATGGATTGTTCGTGAAATCAGTGAGGCCGGATTTTTAGCAGGGCAACTTCCTAGCTGGGATCGAACTCGTGTGTTTGCAGAACACCCCTATCTCTTTTTCTACTTCAGTAGCTTATTTACTTCTGTACTTGGCTACTCTGATATTGTTTTAAAAATTCCAAACTTTGCAATCGCTGCTTTTTCGATCTTGGCCGTCTACGTGGTCAGCCGAAAAAATAATTTCTCTTACCTCCATTTCAACACCTCACAAGATCGACATGCTATTGGTTTACTTGCAGGATATGTACTGGTTATTAATGCCACCTATATCATGCAAGTGGCCCAACCTTCGCTGGATCCTCTCGCTCAACTTTTAGCTTTTCTTTCTGTCACTGTATGGATCTTTTATCGACAGGCTTTCTGGTCAGGTATCTTACTTGGACTTGCCTTTCTAACCAAGGGGCTTGAAATTCTACCCCACCTTGCAGCCCTTGCCCTGCTAGTTTCGCTACAAAATTTTTCTTCAAAGTCTTCATCTACAGTAGATTATTTTAAACAGATCGCCGTCTTCAGTTTAGGCCTAATTCTGCCTATTAGCATTTGGGTTGGATACGATCTGACTATTTGGAATGGACAATGGATCAGCACCTATTGGAGCCGACAATTTACACAAAGATTTTTCAACCAAGAGAATCTGCAGTTTGTCTGGAGCTTCGGTATTCTTACCACGTTTATCGAAGTCTACCTATTTGAAATTCTTTTCCTGAGTTCAGCTCTGGTACTTTCAGCATACCAACTTCACTCACATAAATCGTTTACAGAGTCCCTCAAACGAAATATCTCGCCGTTAACTTTGTACTTTGTATTTTACATTTTCTTTAATCTGTTAGCTTTTTGGTTAATTAAGAAGGATAGCTCGCAACACCTAACTGGAGTGCTGTTATTCGGAGCTCTTCCTGTAGCTGAAGCTATTTATAAAATCTGGAAAAGTCTTAACTTCAAATTTGCTCACCAACTTGCTCTTTTCGGCTTCGCTCTTTCTTTAGGATATTGGATGTGGTTTGTCTCGGGAGTTCAAAAAAATCCTGATATTTGGACCGCCATTAAAACCGAATCTGAGCGGCAACAACCGGACTTTAAAAAACTTCCTATTGTCGTACAAAATGATACTCCCGAGGGATATGGATTCTTTTACACAGTTCAATGGTACTTTCCTGAACAAACTATCTATTCACCCGAAATGGCAGTTGGTGATTTGAGCGGAAAAGAAGTTCTTTTAATCACCGATCAAGGCGATGGACATCTACAAGCCAGCAGAACTATCTACACACAAAATAGCAAGCTGGCCGAAGAACCTTAAAAAGAGCTTTTTAAAGAGACCCGATACCGAATCTTAAAATTTGATTTAAATGGCGAAAGAAAGCCGTGATACCTGTGGGTTCATTCCCATTTCCATGAATTAGAATAATACTTCCAGCCTTTGGAGCTTCACCCTTAGCTAACCATGCATCGGACCCCAAGGGAATCAATCCCCAGCCTAGAATTTTAGTGATAATTCCATCTGAAGAGATCAGACCAGGGAAGCGAAAATACACCGAAGGGACAATTCCATTTTCAATCATAAAAACTTCATTTCCAAGAACTTCTGCATCGATATTCGTGCCATCCATTAATAGAAAATTTTGTGCATTCGCCACTCCAGCACGATAGCGATGGTAATAACTGTGATTAATCCATGTAATATCATTTGTTGTTTTCGACATTTCTTTTAAGCGGGCGAGCTCACTGGGATGACGCATTCCCCACGCTGCCGTTAAGGCCACACCTAACGCGGCTTTAGCGGACTCAGCCCAATCATAAAAACGACTTTCATAAGCTTTACTTGAAGGGCACATATCCACTGTCAGTGCCACTTGTTCACGATTAACTCGTCGAACACCAGCATTGGCCATTTGCGCTTTGTTGGCAGCCGCCTGCTGTAAAACCTGCGAGTAATACGTCCGCGCAAAGCTTTCGCGGTTAATCTGCTTACAACTTAAATCCTGCTGTCTTGCTATTTTAGTTTTCAAAGAATTAGCTTCTACAACCAAACTCATCGCCACACCATTCTGCTGAAATTGGCGAATAGCTACCGCAAATGCTTGTGCATCAGAACGACTACAATCAAGAAAGACAGGCTGATAGTTTTCAACTTTAGCTGTGGCCGCTAAAGTAAAAACAGTATTCACAATAATAATTAGAAATACTAATAAATTTTTACCCATTTGCATTTACCTTGGCATTTACCTTTACCACGCTCTACTCTTTCATTATAAGTCGAAACTGCCGTCACAATTTCTTTAAAACAGCCGCATAAAAGCCATCACTGACATTGGTGTCAGGCCATACGCGGTACTGATTCAACAACTTCCACTTAGAGGTCTTGTTTAGAAACCATTGGATTTGTTCTTCATTTTCACGATGCAAAAGACTGCAGGTGGAATACACCACGAGGCCATTCGGTTTACACATTTCAGTGTAGTCCACTAGAATTTTTCTTTGGGTTTGAACTAGCTCATCTACTTGCTCTAGATTCATCTTCCATTTACTGTCTGGATTGCGTTTGAGCACACCTAAACCACTGCATGGAACATCTAACAAAACACGGTCCGCTGTATTTTTGAGTTTTTGAATCACCTTTGGGGAATCAATTAATTGTGTCTTTAAAATCTGACAACCAGCTTTGTCAGCGCGCGCCTGTAAGTCCTTAAGTTTATATCCCATGATATCCATCGCTAGAACACTGCCTTTATTTTGCATTAAGGCCGCTATATGCAGAGTTTTGCCGCCACTTCCAGCGCAAGCATCAATCACATTCATCCCTGCCTGCACCTCAAGTAATGGAGCAATAAACTGTGACCCAATATCTTGAACTTCAAACTGCCCTTCACGATAGCTGTCAGTGATAAATATATTTTTACGTTCTTTAACTTCTAGAGCCTGTGGAACTTCGATCTCTAAAGATACTTTTTCTTCCGTAGCAATGCCTTCTTTTTTCAGACGCTGTTGCAAGGATCTTCGGTCTGTCTTTAATGTATTCGCTCGAATGTACAGTCGTGGTTCATCTGTCAGAGCTTTTGCTAAACTCAGCCAGCGTTCGCCAAACTCTTTTTGTCCTAACTGATCTAACCAATCTGGCAGAGAGCACTCAATGGCCCGTGGTTTTTCTTTCTGAAGATTGTTGTTGATACTGCCCTCACTGATACCTACAAACTCGGGCCGTGGAGGTAATTTATAAGATTTTTGAATAAAATAAACAGCGATCACCTTTAGTAAATCTTCACTGCCAGCAAGGAATTCTAAAAGTCGCTTATGTCTTAAGATATAATAAATTGAATCCGCAAAGAGCTGTCTTTCCTCGCGCGACCACTTATTAGCACGCACATATTTATCAATCATGCGGTCCGCATGATAACCTTTTTGCAAAACTTCATCCAAAGTCTGCTTTAAGGTATTAATAAAATGAAATTGGATATTTTTTTTCAATCCTCACCATATTTCATAATGTAATTGAATTTACCTGAGTGATCGTTGTTGCGCACATAGCGGCTATAAATACCTACGGCACTGACGATAGAAGCATCACTTTCAGCTCTTTGTGGCTGTGGTGCTGATCGTGGGTCATGAAATTGTATTCCCACAGTGTTTTCGATGGACGTCACTGGAACTTTTAGTTCTACATGTCGAGCGTCTGCGGCTGTTGTCGCAATCATTTGATTTTGGCGTATGGTCTCAACAGGAGTTTTCAGTGAACTACTCGCATACATATTACCCATGTAGACGCCCTGATCCCGATCAATCGTCGTTTGGAAACCACTTTTCGACTCGAAAGCTGTACGGTGATAAGCCGTAGCTCCTTCAATCGCTAGGAAATCAGGATTACCTTCAATACCCGCTTTCAGCACATTAAACACAGCCTCGGTTCTGGCTTGACCGTCTGGATTCTTCGCATTGATTTCCGACTGCAAAGAATCAATTCGTGTCAGCGCCTCTACACGCCGAGCAGCAGCACTGCTTTCCGTCAAAGGAGCAAATAGTCTTGCTACCTGTGCAGGCGATAAACTCACATCTAGCTTTTGCACCATGTGATTACCACCAAGGATGGGGAATCGTTCATAGGAAATTTGATCGTCTAAAGCGGTCTTCACTTCCATTTTAAATGACTTTCCATGGGGAGCAAAAAAGCGTGCAGATGCACCATATAACTGTTGCACCTCTGATAGATTAAGCTCACGCACGACTTTTCCTGTGGCCTCAATTCCAGTCTCAACTCGATAACTTTGATTCGCTAGCTTCGTGATCACAACGGAAGAACCATTGGCCTCAAATCCCTGTACAGATTGCCCTTCTGGAATTTGTTCATAGGACACTTCACGTAAATAGGTCCGAACACGGATTTGATGTTTTCCTTCACCATGAGTGTTCACGATTGGTTTTGTATAATAGGTAAAAGTTGTGTCTTTTGCGCCCACCGGAGGCGGCATATCTCGCACTAATAAAGCGTCCGCTTCTTTGAGGCGTCCCGCTTCCTGTAGGCGATAAATTCGTTCATGCACTTGACGAACAAGTCCTTCACTGTGAACTTCTAATCCTGCTAAAACAACTTCGCGCGTTTCTGGAGTCAGGAACTCACGAGCCATGTCGACTACATATTGATTAGATTCCGAGACCTCAAGTTTCGTTTTCCATTCGCTACGCCAAACTGTGGCTAACTTTCCCGATAGCGTGTCACGTAGCTCTCGTGTGTGTCCATCAAAACGTCTTTCCGGCAGTTCCACTCGTTCAATGCGTGGGCGCGGAGCCTCTGTTTGAGCGCGCGGAGCAGGAGTAACTGGCCGCACACTCGGCTGAACTGGTCTGACCGCCACAGGTGCTTGCAACCGAGAAAATAAAGCTTCGCAGCGATTCGCAGCCAAAACAGATGACGACGATAGCCCTATGAATCCCACCACCACAGGTAGAATCACACGGCCGACAGCTCGCAAAGATATATTAAGAAAATTTAGACGCAATTGTCCCATACCCAAGGAATAGCAATTTCTGTGACAGAATTTTAAAGGTGTCTCAGTTTGAAACAACCATCTAACTACTGAATGAGACTCACTTTTTACAAAAAGCCTTACTGACCTCACCAATCAACACCGCATGAGTCCTGAACAGCTAACAAAGCTTGTCACCACTTTGGGCGGCTCGCTGTTCATGTGAAGAGTCGAATTTTAATCTTTTTTATCAAACTTTTTAAAAGAATCGAAAGCGAACCAGAACGCCGCGATGAACACGGCGAAGAAAAGAACAAATACTAGAAAGAAAATAACCATCCACGGCTCAATATCCATGATTTAACAAATTCACCTCTCTGGGTATTACATTGATTACGACTCTGCTTACGGCGCTGATTACGGCGCCGAAGATTCAGACACTTCTTCGGCTACCGCAGGGAAGTACGCTCGCTGAGGCGCAATGACATGACCTGCTGACAAACCTGTTCCCAACTCTTCCGCTCGCAACACTGTTTCTGGCAGATTAAGTGTCTGACGTAACTCATTTACCGTCTGAGGAGCAAATGGTGCCAACATGATCATCAGATTTTTTAGAACATAGAAACATGTGTACAGAGCATTTTTTCTATCTTCTTCAGGCGCACGATCATCATGGGGTTTAAACTGCGAAAACAAAGAGTTGATCTGTCTTGCATAGTTTTCTACTTGTCCTAATAAAGTTGAGTAGTCCCCTTTTTGCATTGAGCGTAAATACATCTGAACTAGCTTCACGGTTTCAGCTTCTGCTTTACCTATCAACTTTCCTTCAGGTACCCGTCCGCCGAATTTGGAATGACATGCCGATATTGGCTTTTCAAACGCCGCATTCAACGGACCAGCTAAAAACCTATTACGTTCTGCAAAGTGCACAAAATCAAAATTGGAAGCTTTCACTGGCAAACTCAACATCGCTAAGAAATAACGGACTTGGTCCGCAGAATAACCCATCTCTAGCAGTTGATCGCCCGTATAGAAATTGCCCGTGGATTTACTCATTTTTTCACCATTCACCATCAAGTGATAGCAACTCAGAACTTCTGTCATTTGCAATTCACCTTTAGGTGGATGTGTTTGGGTATTAGCTTGATGCCCCAGCCACATCGAGCCCTGCATGATCACATAGAAAAAGACATTGTCTTGCCCTAAAAACTGAACAACAGTGGCTTCAGGATCACACCAGAAGTCTTTGTATTGCTCGGCAGATCTTCCCGATTTTTCCAAAGCCACTTGCGTAAAAACAATCGGCGCAATCAAAGAGTCAGGCCAAACATACAATGTTTTACCTTTCATTTCAGGATCAATTTCCGGTGGCACCGGAATACCCCAAGAGACATCACGTGTAATCGGACGATAAGCCCACTTGTCGGTAACAACGGATGGAATCCCGGCCGCTTCTAAAATGGCCTGTGCCGTCGCTAAATCCACTTTCGTGTCAAAAAGACATTCTACTTTTTTTCCTGGGACGTAACGAGATTTGTGTTTCGGCAAGGTCTCTTTAATTTCTTTATATTTAGATTCGAATTGATTTTCAAAACGACAACCAATCAAGACTGTATTAATCACCTCTTGTACAATTGCAGAACGCCATGCTTTTTGTTTCGACTCAATCCATGCTTTCAATGGATCAGCCACGTTCCACATATTCAGCCACCAGTGGGCTGTGTCTTTAAGCTCTGGCTTAGCATCACTGAGCTGACTGCGAGGATCTTTTAATGTACTGGGATCAAATTGCGTTCCACAGGCATCACACTCATCTGAATAAGCCTCGTGGTTATCGCAACTAGGACAGGTCCCACGAACAAAGCGATCCTGTAAGAAGCGCTCCATCTTCGGATCATACCATTGTTTCGTGACCCGTTTTTCTAACATGTCATTTTTAAAAAGTAGACGTAGGAAATCCTGCGAATACTTTTCATGTAAAGGATAGGTTTCAGGGCGCGAAGTTCCTGTGAAAATATCGGTCTGAATCGAGTAGCGTTTTAATGTTTCTTTTTGCTGTTCATGAATCGTATCAATAAATTCACGGGTTGATTTTCCAGCTTTAACCGCGGCCACTTCACTTGTAGAACCATGATCATCATTGCCATTCACAAACAAAACATTCTCGGCACCAATTAACATGCGCATCCAACGTGCGTAGATATCTGCAGGAACATGGGCTCCCGCTAAATGCCCTAAATGCAACGGACCATTCGCATAGGGCATCCCCGCCGTGATCACTGCTTTTTTTGGCTTCTTGAAGTTCTGTAGGACCGACTTCACATCTGTTGGTGGAATAAATTTAGCTTTTGAATCTGTTGGTGAACCTTGTTGCATACAAACCTCTGAAAACCCTAATTTAGCTAAAATTCAGAGATGATGCACGAGTTTTGCCGCACGGAGCACCACATCGCTTAGATATTAAGCACAGCAGAATGAAATTAAGCTCAATTATAAGAGCGAATGCGATCTAGTGATTGTCATCGACCAAGTCAAAACTAAGATGACCAGCAACCGCACCCTGATAGTAAAACATCAGCTTTCGTTGACCATACGTCGAATTGCCATCTGTTTTTATATAGAGTTTATAAAATGGTGATCCCACTACCGGACTTGAAATATCTGTCCCTGCCGCCAGTGCCGTTGAGCCAACAGGATAAATCGGTGTACCAGAGCAACTGGAGTTACTATATAACGTATAACCATTAGTATTTGGCCCACTTGGATCGGAAACCTGAACTTTCATATTCGCCATAGTAGACGTCGCACTAGAACCCAGCACAAACGTATCTTTATTCTTTAAACCAAACGAAACAAAAAGTGGTCTGCAGTTAATTGTACCGACAGGCTGACTACCATAATTTGGAATTCTTGTTTGCCCATGTGTATTTAAAGATATCAGAGTATCACGATCCGTATTGGAAACCTCTGTGTTACCAACTGTATTAAATAGAGGTTCTACATTCACTGCAGTCATTGAAGTTAATGTCAGTGAATAATCAAATTTGCTATACTGTGGGCCCGCTTTCACCCAATAGGATAAGGAATTCAATCCATACGGAAAAGTCAGTTGTGGATTTATATTAATACCATCTTCACAATCCCCTAAAGACGAAAATATCTGAGCACTGGCGACAGTGGGAATCGTGTCATTGTCTAAATAGAAATCGTTAGGACTTGTAATGACATTACCATTAAAGTCTCGTAACCAACTGGTCACCATATAACATTTATCCAACTCTAATTGTGTCGGCAAAATAGTATCAAAGAAAACTGATGTAGTTCTATTTTCTTGCCCCAGCGTATCAGTAAAAATCGTGCTGCCATCTTCACGTTTTACCTCAAGAGCAAGAGTTGCGTTTGTGTATCTCTGCTGACGGAACCACACCCGCTGTGAAATTTGATTGCGGACAAACTTCAATTTACTATTGGCATCCACATTATTAACACAGTCCCGTTCGCTTTCGTAAGTCGTCAAATCGGCGTATGCCAACTTAATCTGGAAGTACGTATCCTGAGCAACAGTTCCACTGACAAGTCGCTGCGTATAGGGATCATTGGTTTTCAAATTGATCTCTAGCGCTTCACACATAAAATTTGTGTAGGGATTAGTCGAAAATGAGCGTATTTTTTTTCGATAGTCTGTTGTCGTGACCTCAGCTCGAGTATAGAGAGGATAAATTGTTTCGGGATCAGGGATCGTACAATCAGAAAAGTAATCTGAACTATTCACCTCTGAAAGAAGACGGATAGGAACTTCGATCACGCTGCCACCAACTAATTTTTGCGGTGTTGAAGCCCCAATGCGATAAGCCTTGCTGAGCTTCGACTTGTCACGCAGAGCCGAGTAGATTTCTGAACAGGACTCTTTGGCATGAAACCCTAACAACGTAAAGACACGACCCTCACCGGGTTTTAGCTCCATCTCGATAGTATTGTTGTAATTAAAAGCATCAACAAGACCGACATAAGGTCCGAACTCTAAACGCGGGCTGGAAATGTCATTTTTTGATGATACGGCAGGGTTTGTTTTCTTCACACAGTGGTTTTTTGAAAAATCAGGTTCTGTTTCCGGACCAGAAACCACAACCAGAATACAGTTCATGGGGTTCTGTGCATTAGTAGCCAGACTCGGCACCACAGAGTTAAAGATATTTTTTGAATTAATTGATTTTGAATCTAGCAAAGGAACTATACTTTGTGAGGCAAAGGGATCTAACATCGAGTTGAAAGACTCCCCCATCTGCGATGACATCACTTTTGCAGGAAGTTGAAGTTGAATTTTAACAAAGTCTGTATCCGCTTTTCTTTCGCAAGCCAATACAAAGAACAGACCTATTAAAAGCAAAGACTTAAAGGCCAAATTAGAATTCTTTTTTAGACTTTTCCCCATACAAACTCATCGGAACAAAAGTCTAGATACGAAAGCGCTTAAGTGTCTCATTATTAGATTTCTTTAAAAGATTGCTATGATTTCGATTAGATTATTCTTGCACAAGAACCAAGTTGATCCGTTCTTGCGTCAGATCTACACCCTCTCCAACATAAAGCGTTAGGGGAAATATTCTGGGACGATGGTTTTTTATGACCCAATTTTTTGTGCTTACTATTTAAATACAAATTTCTATCCCCTCGAAAATACATACATTTTTATTTTGGGAAAATACTTTCATTAAAGGCCTCATATTTGCTCTGTCTTCATTACTATTCGGGGACAAATCCCATTTTAAAAACCATGCATGAAAGGAATCATTATGCAAAATAGAAATAGACACAATAGACATCAATCCCACCAACCCACTCGCCGTGAGGAATTTTCTCAAGGTTATCGCAGCCGTTTGAATAACGACTATGCTAACAACGAAGGTTATCGCAGCTTTCAAGATATGTCGGATTCTGGTTTAAGAAGTGACTTCAATTCCGATCGTTCAGACGATGGAGGATACTTCTACGGCCCTGAGCGTTCACCATCACAAATGGACTGGCAACGTGGCCAACGGAATTTGCCGAGCAGCCACCGAGGTTACAATGACTACAGTAATATCGAGCACGATCGTAGCTATGGCGCTGGATATCCACGCGCTGGCGAGTTCGAACAAGGTCGCAACGCCACCTCTTCACAATACCATGGCACTCGTCATGACATGAACCATGCAGATCAAGGAAGATTTTCTTCTGAAGTTTACGGACGCGGTTCACAATGGGGCCAAGCTTCAGAGCATGGTCAAACTTCACAAAGAGGTCAATTCTCAGGTAAAGGTCCGAAAGGGTTCCGTCGTTCAGATGACAGAATTAAAGAAGAAGTGTGTGAAGCCCTTGAATATGATTCTGATGTTGATGCATCTGAAATAGATGTATCCGTAAAAGAAGGCATTTGTACGCTGACCGGCTCCATCAGTTCACGTCAAATGAAACGTCAAGCGGAAGCCTGCGCAGAAAATGTTCGTGGTGTTCAGGATGTTAGAAATGATTTGCGTGTTGATACGACTTTAGCCAGTCAAGGCATGACTAACGAAATGTCTTCCACTGAAGCTGGTAGCCGTTCTACCTTGAATGGAAATCGTAATAATTTAGGACGTAATGCATCTAGCACCACTAGTTCTACATCTTCTAGTACAAAACAATAATTTAGAACCAACGGTGGCCCGCTTTTTTATAAAGGGGCCACCATTCTATCTTGATATTAATTTTGAAATGAGGTTTTTATGCGGGAATGTGCAAATTGCGGAAATAAATACGATAAAGCATTTAGTATAAAAATGAATGGTCAAGAGCAATTCTTTGATAGCTTCGAATGCGCTATCAATACGCTGGCTCCACGTTGTGAACACTGTGAAACTCGAATTATTGGTCATGGTGTTGAAGCAGAAGGATCTATTTATTGCTGCGCTCACTGTGCCAAACACAAGGGGCACTTTCTAGTGGACCGCCCTCCCCAAGAAAAGTTGGATTAGGCCTGTATATTAGCACAGTAAGAACAATTAACTCAGACTATTTGTAATCAATAACGTAATCTTTGCCACTTTCAATGTAGGCTTTCGTAGACCCTTGATGGCTGACTCCGTCTCCCATAGAAACGTCCCAGCAACCCGGAGACATTTCGAATGTTTTTTGTTTTCCGTAGTTAATCCACTCGCGATTTTCTAGACGATTAAATCCCATTGTGTATCCACAACAACGTGACATCAATACAGCTGTGATATCATCACCTTTTCTATTATTTTTGATGATCAAACGACCTGGATCTCCACCCTCACCATCGATCAATGGTCCGCCGCTCATGCTGGCACAGCCGACAAAAGCGATCGTGGCTACAGCAATACCCATTACTTTTAAAACACTTCTTAAAGACATTCTAAACTCCTCATATTGATTTGTTATTTTGTTATAAAGATCGCATAACTCAATTTCGAACTATAAATCGATCACAGGAACATCTGCGGTCATTTATGTTGTTCTTCATAGTATTTGGAGCCGCCACAACTATATTGAGCTTTTTGGAAAAACCATTCAGTACAATGCACAACAGTGGATGCGCGTCACTGTCTGTGAAAGTAGCTCTCGCTGCCTGACTTCTTATGTGCCTCAGGACAATGGAAGATTCTCGATGTGGGTGCCTGTACCCTTTTATCATAACGGCAGACCTGATGCGCGCATTCCTGGAAGTGAGTACGCTATTGATCTTTACACCAATAGCATTTCAGAAGTGATCGAAGCCGCAGTATTAGAACTGATCCAATAAAACCTAACACGTTATAAATCCGAATACGGCCAAACAGTTGTCAAAAATATCAACAGCTGTTTTGACCACTGAAAGCCTGTACGGGATTTTACAGCTACCACAGCAAGATGTTTACTGCTGGCTCGCCTCTTGCTTTGTAATCTCGCTATGAGCCAATTTACAAACCAACTTCTGCGCACAATGTCTCTTGCATTACTCCTTATCGGAACTTGCGCTGATTTTGCTATGGCTCAACAGCGCTCGCCGGCCCCTGATATCGAACAAGGGGATCCACTTACAGTGAGCGCGCGCAATGGCTTGAATATCCGCATGCAACCCAACGCCGCACGTATCGGTGCGATTCCACACGGGCGACAAGTCTATGCTGTGGGTGGACCTCGTCTTCACCCCACAGGTTCCGATGGAATGCAGTACTGGTTACCCGTACGCTATCAAAATGAATCTAACGAATGGATGACGGGTTGGGTTTATTTACGACATGTTTCACCAACAGAAACTCCAGAAGAGTCTGAAAGTTTAGCTGCTAAAAATAGACAGACTTTGATCACTGCGGATGACGATGGTGTGAAGAACACACTTTCCCAAGCTGCTCTAACACGGGCACAGGTCGATTCGATTGATCGGACGAAGCCAATGCAACTGACAATCAACGTGCGTACGCGTGCGCGCTTTCGTGCTGATCCTTCCTTAAGCGGAACGATCTTAGGTCGCTTAACGAATAATACAAATGTTGAAATTATCGGTCGCCCGCAGGGCGAGTGGATTCCTATCCGCGTTTCAGGAACAAATAAAGTCGGATGGGTGCATGTCAGCTTACTTGAAGCGGCCACAGCTCCTCTGAATCCCCTCGAGCTAGCAGAACAACATACGGACTCTTCCGAACATGCTGACGAACTTATTGAAGAGTACGCTCGCCGCGTGCGCGCACAAGACACGGAAGCTGGCGTTGCAGGTCAGTGTAGCTCTTGCCAAGGTAGCCCCGCCGCTTTAGAACCGATTGCTGTCGATGAACCTTATATCTTGCCTCTAACTCGCAATACCTATCGCGTTTCTTCTGGCTATGGTAATCGTCGCCACCCGCGCACAGGCCGCTGGCGCATGCACCATGGTATCGACTACGCAGCTCCGCGCGGAACAAACGTGATGGCTGTACGCAGTGGCCGCGTGGTTAGCATTCAAAACACATGTCGCGTGGGCCGCTCAAGCTGTGGCCGCGGTTACGGGAATCATGTTCTTATCGATCATGGAAATGGTATGACCAGTTTGTATGCCCACTTAAGCGAAGTCAGTGTGGCTGCGGGGACTCCTATCCGCCAAGGACAGGTCATCGGGAAAGTCGGCAGCACCGGTATTTCCACCGGCAACCACTTGCATCTTGAAATCCGTCAAAATGGTAGATCAGTGAATCCGACGCGGTACTTGCCGAGTCGGTGATTTATCTTAAGTTTATCCTAGCTAGCGATTTGTCGCTGGTAACTTATCCCAGCTGCGGGCGCTTTAAAATATATTCAGATAAAGCATTAATAATATGATAAAGCGAACTCGCTTTTGCAGGTTGATTTTGGAATTTTCCGTCCTCTTGCAGAGTGTCCTGCCATAGACCTGCTTGTAACCCTTCAAAGTAACGGAATAAAGTTACAAAAGCTGTATCCGCCACCTGTGCATAGGCTGTTTGGTTTTCAGAGCTTTGAGTCAGTCCCAAATCCACTGCCGCTTTGATTCTTTCAGTCTGCGGCCAAAAACGAGAGCTCTTTTTGTGAACTTCGGTATTACTTAAAACCTCGTCCACTGCAAATTTCTTATCTGGCGTCAGCCCGTACTTTTCAGCACTTTCATATAAAGGCTGACTGTACTGAGCTGTTGGAACACCCGTTAACTGCTGATACTGACTGAGCAACCACGCCCACTCGAAGTGATGGCCCGGTTCAAAAATAAAATGCCCGTCTATTCTTTGCGGAGTCCATGGTTCCAAATAATGCTCAGCTAAAAAACCTGTTTCCGCATCAATAAACTTTGTCGTGCACAAGTCAAACAAGTCATCTGCCAGTTGCCGCCAGCAGTTTTCACGACTGACCGCCACCCATGCCAGTGCCGCTTCGAACAGATGCATGTGAGGATTACTTTGGTAAAGCGTTTTACCCGCTTTGATCTCGGTATGGCCACCATTTCCCGTGCTGCGACTTTCTTGCAGGTAATTTAATAATTTCTTTGCTTCAATCACCAACTGCTCGTCTTGCAATAACTCGTAGGCACGCGCCAGTCCGAAAAGCACAAAGGCCTGCGTATATAAGTCCACATCGGAATTAGAAACCTGAAGTGCTGAATTAATCGAATGGGCATAACCACCCGATGGCAAGCGATACTGCTGAATTAACATTTGGATATTTTTTCGGATAATCGGCGTAGCCTTGTCACGAGCAAATAAATTCAGACGAACAGCTTCGGTCATGGCATATATCTGGCGAGCCTGCACCATTGCTCGTCTATCAAGATTCGATAGAGGTTCACCCGTTAACGCAATCGATTCAACGAAACATCCAGTTGAGGATTCATAACCCCGCTCAAACCAAATAGGAAATACGTTTTGTGTAAGCCACTGCTTGGCTTGTTGAATATTTTGTTGAACATTTGGCGGGATATTTTGCTGAATATTATTATTTGCGATTGAGTTCATGGGAATATGGTAACGAAGAAATGCATGGGAGTGAACGAGCAAATGTGGGTTAATTGCAAATTATGTGAGCTTATTGCACAAATTTAATTGCACAGACTGAAGGACATCACTTTTTAGCTAAGTATGTCCTTGGTCATACAGATATCGCCACTACAGAGAACTACCTGTACTTGTGGGCTGTAATTCAGCAGAAGATAGTTCAGGAGCAGCAGATTGAGGATAGGATTGAGATATGAGATTAACCTCTTGAAACTAAATAAATAATTGGTTATAAGCTCGCTATATATGAGTAGCATAAGGATGTAAATGAGCAATTCAACAATTAAAAGACTTGTTATTTCTAACATTGGCCCTTTTGGAAGAAACCCAACATCCATAGAAATTTCAGATTTAGTTTGTCTTGTCGGACAAAACAATTGCGGCAAAAGCACGGTCCTCGACTGTTATGAGCTTGCCATAAAAAGTTCTTCTATCCCCGCAGATAAAATTCACAAAGGCGCAGAAGATGATCCCTATGTCGAATTATGGATAGAAGTAGCAGAAAAGACTCCTAATATTGCAGATAAATGGCTCATAAATGATTATGCAGAATATCCAGGCACTCCCATAATAAGGTCAAGGTGGACATGGTCACGAAAAACCCTATCCTGTGAAAGAACGACTTATGATAAGGAAACCAATAGTTTTCCTACAGAAGAAAAAGCATCTGGATTAGATTCTGTTTTTTCCAGCAGACTACCCAAACCTTTAAGAATAGGCGCTCTCGACCAACCAGACAAAGAAAAAAGTTCTCTAATTAAACTTATTCTAGAGCCAATCATAAAAGATCTAAAAAATAAAATTGCTGATGACACTTCGAATTTAAGCAAAGCTCTTTCTGCTTTTAAAGACACAATGGATCAAGAACTAATAGGTTATGCAGACACCCTAAAAGAAATTCAAAACGAAATAGATGGACAATTCACAAATGTTTTTAACGACTCCAACGTATCTGTAACGATTACACCTAATAAAGATTTTTTCGATTTGGACTCATACTTAACTAGAATTAGCGATATTCTAATAAAAGAAGAGGACCGATTTTTTAAAATTAATAGTCAAGGCACTGGCGCTCAGCGAACCCTTTTTTGGTCATTACTTAAAGTTCGTTCTGCCCTTCAATCGAAATTAGATACAAACAACCAAAAAGAGAAAAGATCCCACGATCTATCTGAAGCCAAGAGACAATTAAGTGTCTTGCAGAACAAGGAAAATCTTACTTCAACAGATAAAAAGAAAATTACAGCCCTTACATCAAAAGTTTCAGTTCTGGAAAACACAACAGATGAGACCTTCAATAGAGGATATGTCCTCATGATAGATGAACCGGAGATAGCTCTACACCCTTCCGCTGTAAGAGCTGCCAAAGATCAGCTATACAAGCTATCACAAGATTCAGGATGGCAAGTTATGATGACAACGCACCACCCCGCCTTCATTGATCCAACAAAAGACCATACTACCATTGTGCGCGTAGAAAAGCGTTCCTCAACTTCTCACACATTTAGATCTACAGCTGCTAACTTTAATGAATCAGAAAAAAATCAACTTAGTGCATTACTAAAATTTGACTCGAACTTCAGTGAAATTTTTTTTGCCAATACTGTTTTTGTAGTTGAAGGGGATACTGAATATGCTCTCTTCCAAGAACTTATAGACACAACAGTCTTATCAACAACACCTAAAAAAGGGAGAACGGTCATTCGAGCCGGAGGCAAAAGCACTATTCCACTCATTCTAAGAATACTTAGACAATTCAAAATACCACACTCTATTTTACACGATACGGATTCGCCGAAAACGAAGTCTGGAAAAAAGAAAAACCCCGCATATGTAATCAATAAACAAATAGCAGAGGAAACAAAATTAACTACTAATGAAAATATAAAAGTAATTCACCGAGTTTCAGTTCCTAATTTTGAAGTAGAAAATGATATTCCATCAAGTGGCGAAGGAAAACCTCTCGATGCTGTCTTAATGCTCTCGAATACTCCTTTTAAAAATGCAATTGAAACATTAATAAAAGAGTTATCCGGAGAAATACAAAATACAAAGTGTGGTGATAAATATGAAGATCATTTAAAGTCTTGGATTGAAAAAAATAATTTAGAAAAAGACCCTAGATTTATCTTTACCCCATAAACAATATTAAAAGGAAACTTATGAATCAAATAATCGTAGATGCTATAAATAATAAAAAAATGATCGAGTTTAAATATAATGGAGGAGTCCGTATCGTCGAACCTCACTGTTATGGCATCTCAACCGCTGGAAATGAATCTCTTAGAGCCTACCAAGTGGACGGCTACTCATCTTCTGACCCAAAGGATATGAAACTTTTTACTCTTTCTAAGGCTTCAGATATAAGCTTACTAGAAAAACACTTTGATGGACCTCGACCGGAGTATGTTCGCGGAGATAGTGCGATGTCGCATATTTACTGTGAACTCTGACAACGAATTTACTAACACTCGTTGTCACGCAGTAAATAATCAGCTAAGTTACTCCTTTTTACAAGCATTGGGAGATATATGAATACTATCAAGCTGAATCAAAAACTTAAACGAGTTGAAATTCAAGAATTCGAAATAGAGAATGATGTAGTATTTAATTATTTCGATGCTCTTCCGTCTGAGGAAAGAAGTGAAAAACTTCTTCGAGCACTTTATATTGGCGTACTCGCAATGATGGAGGATCGCCTTTCTAGTTTCTTGTCCAAAACAGCCAATCACCTTGGAACAGAACTAGAAAGCTTGAAAATGATCTTCGATATGAAAAAAGAGATTTTTTACAAAACAACTGTAAAAGGGACTCTAGCAGAAGATGAAATAGCCGATTTCCTTAAAGATCACTTTAAAGAAAGAAACTTAAAGGACTCTGTTTTTTTAACTGGAAACTCAGCAGGTATTATCGCTAAAAATAAAACGGGAGATATTGTTTGCGAAATAGATGGAAAGCCAGACCAGAAGATTGTAATTGAATGCAAATTTGACAAAAGTGTTCGACTCGGAGAAATTGGTACCCGCGACCCTTTTGCTCGAAGAGCCGATACAGCTTGGAGTCAGCTTCTGGAAGCTCAAGCCAATAGAGACTCCCAAGTTGCGATTATTGTATTCGACGCCTCATTGGTTGATAGTAGTATATTAAAGGTTTGTGAAAATGTTGGATTTATACCAAATGTGGGTTTTATTGCGATAATTGACTCTCAAAAGGGTAACTATACCAATCTTGCAATCGCCTATTCCTTAGCTAGGGATATAGCTTTAAATGCCAGAAGCACAGATATAGATGCATCTATATTGTCACTCTTGATATCCAAAATCATTAAAGACCTAAACGAAATTACTAGTATTAGAAACTTAGTTCTCACAAATATAGAAAACAACAAAGCTATATTAAAGCAAATTGAGAAAAGTATTTTACTTATGAACTTTAATCAGGAGTATTTTTCAAAATTTTTGAAAGATGGAAAGCTAAACAAACAAGATCTTTTAGATTTTTACATGGGGGAATCTACTAAAGAACGTTATCAGCTAATCGAGAAGGATCTTAACGCCCTTTAGTAAGCATACTATCGAATTTTTCTAGCAAATCTTTTGCGTACAGCTCTGCTAATAAAGCTATTCAGACCAGATCCACTCAAAGCCAGTTGCTTCATGTGTTCAACATCAGCAACTCCGGTATGAGTATAGTCATATAAATATACTGCCCCATCTCTAAACTTAACTACGATAGAGTCCGTTCCAATTTCATACCCCACAATTCCTGAGTCCCCGCCAGTATTTCTGTAAAGTTCCACTTTCCCTCCTTACTGCTTAATGCAGATTTCGATGAAATGTGGTGATGATATGTCAGATAGCAAGCTCAATACTAAAATATATATGAGACTTTATGAACCTACGGAACCAAGGTTCCAGAAAGGCGGTTCTCCCAAGATTCTGTGAGTCAGAGGCTTTGAGTCAGGTGGCGTTAACTTGCTAACATAGTTTCTCTTTCCATTGCAAACTCTATCGGTGATTTCATTCCCAGTGCTGAGTGTGGATTGAAGTTATTATATCTCCAGTGCCAATCGTCGATCTTGTCCCTGGCGTCACTAAGGGAGAAAAAGACGTTCTCGTTAAGACACTCGTCTCGCACCCTTGAGTTGAATGCCTCAATAACTTGATTTGGTTTTCTGACCCGAGTGAACTCCAATCTGATATTGTGACGGTAAGCCCAGTCTAGCATCGCTCGCGAAGTAAACTCTGTTCCTTGATCTGTTCGGATAATCTTTGGGTAGACTCCGGCGGCCAAATGATCCAAAAACTGCGTCACATCAACTCCGCGGATTGAATGCTCCACTAAAATTCCAGGAGATATTTTCGAATACTCGTCAATGATGGTCAGCGTTTTGAGTTTTCGACCACTCTCCAGATAGTCGAACATAAAATCAACGGCCCAGACTTGGCCAGCCTCGCTGGCTCTGGTTGGTGGCATTCGCGGATGGGTGCCAAGTTTTTTGCGTTTTCTTCTCTGAAGTTGTAAATCGGATTGCTTGTAAATACGGTGAGACCGCTTGTGATTTACTTCCGGCATCTCTTTCTTTAGAAGAACAAACAGTCTTGGATGGCCAAAACGCTTATTCTCTCCCGCGAGTGCAATGAGTTTATCACGAACTGGAGCATCCCCATTCGGCGCTGGTTCGTAGGATAGTGTCGAGATACTAAGGCCCAAAAGGCGACAGCATCGGGCCTTTGTGGTCTTGTACTTATCGACCAGATAAAGAGCCTCCGTTCGTCGGTCTTTGGGCCTTACCACTTTTTTGAATTCACATCCTTGAGCATGACGATGTCCAGAGCTTGATCGGCTACGAGTCGTTTTAAGCGAGCATTTTCAGCTTCTAGCTCCTTAAGGCGCTTGGCATCCACGACGTCCATACCTTTAAATCTCTTTTTCCAGTGGTAAAGCGTCTGCTGGGTAACTCCCATCTCGCGGGCAAGTTCTTTTGGGGCTGCCCCATTTTCAAGTTTTTTGACGGCTCCAATGATCTGGTCGTCGGTGAATCTTTTCTTCATTTGGTGTTCCTTCTCCGGCTCTCTGGCCGGTGTTTTGGCACACCGTGACTTCAATATGCAGGGCCTACAGATTTAGGGGAGAACCGCCGGAGTTACAACGGAAAAACGTATTGATGACTTATTAAAAAGCCATAATCCATCTGCTGCCTTGAGCGAACCATTTAGTGGAGTAGTAACAAATGAAATCAACCTTCAAATTTTTAACTTAATTCAACTGATCCGATGGTCAAATCAAAATAAACTAAAAAAAGGAACATAGCCTTACTATCGCTTATTCGAAAATTTTGATTCTATTTTTTTTACTTGCTCTTTGGTAAGATCAAGGCTCTTTATTGTTCGTGGGGTGAGTAAAATGCGCTTATATGAGCCGTAATCTAGTTGTACACCATCTTTTTTTATCTTTTGCCGATACACGTCGTAATTTTCTCCTGTGACGCTACAAATGTCTTTAAGGTTGTAACCGCTGCGTTTTTTTAATTCTCGGACCTGCTTTGGGAGGACTTTTATAAACTGCACATCTTGGGCTTTAATTTCAACCGATGCGCCGTCATTTAGTTCAACAGTGACCCAAGGAGATTTTTGGTCTTTGAGTTTTTTTGTCAGTTCAGTGTAATCGTGAATCGGTAGATCAAGCATTAAGCGATTTCCGACAAAGCCAATTTCAATTTTTACTGCCTTATTACTCATTTTTGGCTCCAATCGTTGTTATTGATGCAATAATACCGATACCATCGCCTAAGATATTTTCATCACTGCTGTTTTCGTTTGGAACCCCTCCAAATCCAGATTTTTGGAGAACGGTCTTTAGTTCTTTTAGTCCTTTAGATTTATCTATTATAAGTCTAATTATTTTTGCATCTGGCACTGTATGTTCAATTTCCTGTCCTAGTCTATGATTTATTAAATAATTAAAAAAATCCCTTGATGAGGAGAGTGCTAGCTCACATGAGTCTTTCAACTGATCTTTATAAAGTTCAATATCAAATTGATTCTTCAAATGACGAGCCGTTGTTAAATTATATCTTGCCCAGTATGGATGCCAGAAGAAAGACTGAAGAGAGTTTGCGAAATACGGATTAAGTGCCGAGGCTTTAAGGTTTTTTGATGAACTCATTTGTAAACTTATAATTTTTGCTGTTGTCCAAATAAACTCTAGTGTTGGCGTGAATAATAAATAACTTCCGAGAGTGTGTGAGCTGTTCTGAAATTTAATTGGAATCGTTCCTAAATTCGCCCTGCCAACTGGAGTTATCTCTGGAAAATCTTTAAGTAGATATAATTGTACTGGGTCAATTTTGTAAGAGCGAGTTTTTTTATCACCTTTTTTTGCTTGAACAAATGATGCTTTTAAACTCAAAAGTTTATCATTTTCAACTAAACATGAGACAACCATTAAATCACAAAGTTCTTTTTGTCTAATTTTACCCTCAGGCCAGTAGTGAAACTTACATTGCGATCTGTGACCATGCAAGTAGTCACCTGCCACAGAAACCGATACGTTATTGGATTCCGATTTAAATGTTTTATTTTTACTTGCTTCAATTTTATTTATAATTTTTTCAATGATTTTTGGTTCATTTTCTGTCCGATTTTCAGCGATACAAGAATCAACTTCTTCAGCTAAGTTAAATGTATTTTCAATCACTTTTCATCCTTTTTGGAAGTAGGAACTGGGTTGTCACTTTTGGGGGAAGTTGTCATGCCACGTTCATTGATAATTGCATCTGCTGATTGCTTATGTCCCGCTATAAACCCATAATTAAAGCCAAAGTTGAAAGATCCCCAAAGGATGGCTGCCGTAACAACAAGGGCAAATAAATAAAAGAGCCCACTCTTCAATATCATTTCTGTCGCAGATAACTCTGCATTTGCTGTTATTTTTGAAATTTCTTTTTTTATCTTTTTAATGTCGTCATAGGCATCAGCAAGAGATTTTCTAATTTTCTCACTTGATTTGTCCCAGTCCTCTTGTGTAGAGCAATTCTTCTCAAAATGGTCTTTATTGAGCCTCCAAGCATCAGGTGTTGGAGTCCAAAAGGGAACTCTTACATTTTCTCTAAATTTTTTATAAGTCGAATAAATATCTTCTTGTGCTTGTTTGAAATTGAAATGTATTGGGACATTTTTAAGCCTTACTAAGTTTGACTCTTCTTCTAAGAGCCACATATATCGTTTTAATTTCGTTTCAAGATCATTCGGTACTGATGAAGTCATACTTATCCTATGCATGATTTCTTGAAGGTCTTTTTCATTTAGAATTTCGTTCATGGATTTAATTTTTTCAGCATTATATTTTTCAAGATGCTCATACATTTTAACACAAAATAAAAATGTTGCCGACGGCACACTTAAGATTGCAATTATATATGTTACTATCTCGAGAATTTCTTTTGTTGATTCCATTTCCTACTTCCCCTCTAAGTGTTGATTGAGTGCTGACTTCATTAAACACCACCCAATTACTTGTACGCTGTGTTTATTTTTTTAGGATTTCGCAAACTCGGCACATCACTATAATAACTAAATGTACTTGATAAAAACCTGTGACGCAATTTTCTACTGACCTCGGTCAAGGGGACTCCGTTTTCAAGTAGGGTCACTGCTGTTTGGTGACGAAGTGAGTGACACGACAATCCTTTTCGCCATCCAGCTTGTTTGAATAGTTGATTGCAGCGTTTTCGTATGGATCTTGAATCAAGCCTTTTTCCAAGTTGATAGGCTGGAATAAAAAATGGCCCTTGTCGTTCATCAGCAGGAATATATTTTTTGTAATGATTTATGAGTTTACATGATTGAGGATAAAGCCACATTTCAGTTTGATAGCCGCCCTTACCATTGATTTTTAGTTCAATGCCGTCACGATGATATTTGATGTCCTCATGGTTAAGTCCTGAAACTTCATGGACTCGTAACGCCTCAAACCGCATGAGTCCAATCATGCAATTATCCCTTGCGCCCAAAAATCCAGATTGGGCATTAAGCACTTGATCCAAATTATTCAGCTCAGTTTTGGTTGGACATTTCGGCTTTGTATCGACTTTGACCTTTGGAACCCAACTTCGTTCAACTGGATTGTCACCGCGAACGCTTGATTTTTTTGCAAACTCAACAATGTTATTCAAAACGCTTAAACGTTGCTTGGCTGTTTGAGGACTGATGCCCTTGCCCTGCTCGGATCGAACAAAACGAATAAGCTGTAGGGCTGTTTCCGAGCCTTTGAATGGTCGAAAGTATTCCTCAAGTGAATCAAGGACTGATTGGTAGTTTCGGCGAGTGTTTTGATTCCCGATGCCCTCGATCAGTTCCGACTTCCAAATAGGTTTAGTGCTTTTTCGACGCTTCATGACAAAAAAGTAGCATTTCGGTCGTTACTTTGCAAGCGAATATTTGTAGCGAGCGAAATACTCGTTTATACAGCTTTACATGAACAAAAACATGAAAAAATTGCCTCGTTGGGGTGATTACTATTTAAGTTATTCACATAAGCTAGGGACTGAAATACTAGGAAATCAGGAAGCGACTGATGCTGTAGCTGCAATACTTGCAAGCCACGCCGAACGTCACAAGGTGAAAAATCCACCGCTTGCTCCGAGGGTTTTGATCGTCGCACCACCATCGAGTGGTAAGTCGTATTTGGTTGAGCAAGCTGCCAAGCTATTACAAATGCCTACGGCTTTTGCCAATGCTGCGATTCTATCAGGGCCAGGTTACAAGGGGACCGACATAACTGTCGCGCTCAAGGCTCTCATTGCAGATGCTGGACTTGGCGGAATTAGGAGAGCAGAGTCGTCATCAATTATTGCCCTTGATGAAATTGATAAAATAGTTCGTCGCAAAGATAAAGAGTATAGTGAATTGATTCAATACTCACTACTTCCAATTTTATCAGCCGAAAAAATTGTTATCGAAGCCTTAGTGTACGATGAAACGAATGAACAATTTTCAACATTTAACTCGTTAGTTTTTGCTATGGGGGTTTTTCCTAGTACTCAAAAAAGAGATTGGAAAGACCCTGAAACTTCAAGGCGAACACTCGTTAAAGTCGGCTTTTGCGAGGAGTTCGCTGGTCGCTTTACACATTTTATTTACTTAAACCAACTACGAAAGGAGCAAATTAAGGACTTAGTTTTGCGAGAGGAGACTAGCATCGCAAGGCTTTATCAAACTGGAGCTAAAACGCCGAACCTCGATCCCTCCGAGGTGAATACTGTCGTGAATAAGGCAATTAGCTCCAGGTTTGGGTTTCGTTCAACTAGGAGTCAGCTTCATCAAATACTTACTAACAAAGCGAATAATACAATTTGCAGATTTTAAATTTTCGATAAGACGTAATTACGTACGACAAGACGTATTTATCAAACAGAGTAAAACATACTGTGTCATCAATAAGGAATGGCAAAAACAAATGATATAAATAAAAAAAAGCGATCACAGCCAAAGAATCCTGATTCTGCGTTCGTAAGGAATCTCACTAAACTGATGAGAGGTCGCGATAATAAATTTACCTTAAAGGAAATTTCGAGACTTTGCGGTGGAACGCCAATTTCAACTATTCAAGGCTGGCTTGAGGGACATAATCCAAAAATTGATGCCATCCACAGGTTGCTTAAAAATTTAAAATCTGAACATGGTTTGGAATTTGATTTCAAAGAATTTTTAACGGGAGAACCGCCTTTAGTAGCACCACCACAACTTCGCCCTGAAGACCTTTTTGAAGAAGGAACCATTACAAAGACAGGGATCTTCAAAGTCACTCTCGTAGAGCTTGTGCCCAAAGGTAGTAAATTACCCAAAGGCAGAAAGTAGGCGTTTGAGTGAAGCTAAGCACACAAATAGATTTAATCGCCAAAGAAATACAAAAAAAACAAATCCTTTTCTAACTTAATTGAAGAGCTTGAGGAGGCCGCGCTTTCGCTTGAGAGTAGGAAAACAAACCCACTTGCTGCAACCATCTGCGAGTTCAACCGAGAACTTATTGAGTCAGGTGTTTTTCCACTTAAATTTGCAGCGACTTATTAGGTTCACCCCACCCCCCGTTATAAGGCAATGAGTCAAAGAAGATAAGCACAGCCCTGTTCTTTCGGTAAGATTTTGTTTGCGACAACAACATTTTATCAATGGAGACAAGGTGTGCTTATTAACCAGCATCTAAATACATTTCTCGTCGGAAATCATCTAAAACTTTTATCCCAAAAACCCATCCCTGAAGGATTTTTATGGGAAGTTGAAAAAATACGCTCTGAACAAGCCTGCTTACGCTGTGGTTCCCTTAACACCGTACGCGCTGGCAAGTGTATCTCTACTGTTCGTGAAGAACCAGTACGTCAAATAAGCCTTTGACTTAAAATCCATAAACACCGCTATTACTGCAAAGACTGTAAAAGCACCTTCCGAGAACCCGTACCCGGCATCTGGCCTGGCCGCAGATCCACACAACGCTTTAGAAAAGCCGTTGGCCAAGCTGGCGGACGCATGACTGACCTTGCCACTGTCAGTAGGTTCTATAATGTCTCGCATGGCTTTACCTATCAAGCCTACTATGAACAAGTGGGGATTAAACTTCGTGAACATAAAAGCCGAAATCATTGGCCTGAGGTTTTAGGTATCGATGAGCACTTCTTCCGTCGTAAAAACCGCATCACTGAGTTCTGTACAGTCTTCACAGACTTAAAGAAACGAAAGATGTTTGAAATGGCTCATGGTAAGGATTTTAAATCATTAACCGAGCAAATCAGTGAACTCAAAGGACGTGAACACGTTAAAGTTGTGGTTATTGATATGTCTTCTACTTACAAGAGTTTTGCAAAGAAGTTCTTTCCAAATACTGTGATCGTAGCTGACAAGTTCCATGTGCTAAGACTCCTCACTCCATCTATTATGAAAGCTGGAAAAGATATCCACGGACATAGACAAGAACTCTCAACTAGAAGAAAGCTTTTATGTAATCGAACTAATTTGGATTACTTCCTACGGGTTGAGATAGATCGCTATCTTAAAAACCATCCAAAGCTTAATGAACTCTATCGCTGGAAAGAAAAGCTTTTTGAGTTCTATCGGATAAAAGGTTTTAGCAGGGCTTACAGAGCTTTCGAGAAACTCACCTATGAAATGAGTCACTCCAATTTAGAAGAAGTTCAAAGGCTTTTAAGAACGCTGAAAAGGTGGAAACACGAGGTCTTAAGATACTTTGAGAAAGGATACACAAATGCCTTCACCGAACGAATGAACGGAACCGCAAAGCTTGTACAGAGGAGGGCTTTCGGGTATAAGAGCTTTAAAAATTACCGACTGAGAACGCTAAGTGCTTGTTTATTTAAGACTTTTTGAATCTATCTAACGTGAAGTGAAGAGAACCAATTTATTGCTTAAAAATTGGTTGCGGGGGCAGGATTTGAACCTACGACCTTCGGGTTATGAGCCCGACGAGCTACCGGGCTGCTCCACCCCGCGACAGATGTTGTTCAGGTACATTAAGGACTTCCGCAGGGAATGTCACGCACTAATCCAAAAAAAATGGGCGCTTACGATGAAGCGCCCAGTATCTATGCATATAGGTATATTTTAGCTCTCAGAAAGCTCTGATTGCAGCCAAAGCCCCCAAAGCTTCAGATATCAGCCTGACCAACAGATCCACCCAACCTCAGCTGGGCTGTGGGCTGAGTCAGATCAGATCTGACCAGCTCGATTCAATTCAGCTCCATCTCTGATCGAAGCCTTCCGCCTTAATTCAAAGGCTGAAAGTCGTCTTCTTGTAGTTCTTCTAGGTGGGCAAATTCGATTTCGCCGACTTCAGAAACAACAATCAGTGTTTTTTTCAATTGGTGCTTTTTTTCGATACCCGCACAAGCCAAAGTAATCACATTCACCAATTGTTTTGCTGTTAAGTCCGTTTCGAACTCGTACATATCCAAAGGTAATGCGTAGATTTTTTCATTCGCAGCTGTGATGTAAGGATAGCCATCTTCGTTGATGATCGCGCGATCCAATTCGTCGTAAGCCTCATCATGAATAGCCGCTTCGTTAGTTCCTTCTTGCAATGTAATTGTAGCCAAAAAACGTGTCATATAACTTCTTCCTTTATTTTAGGTACGTTATACACGTATTACCCGTAGACTTAATCCAAAAAATCAATTCGCTCAACATCTGGGCAAATTTCTGTGCGCAAACTTTCAAGCGATGACAACAGAAGACGACAAAAGAAGATTCCCTTTAACAGCTCGCTTTATTAGGATGATTCCATGTTTTTTATATTTGGCTTTATGTTGATTTTAAACCCCACTTACGCCAACACGCGCCCCGAAAAAGCCTTGCTAGAAGCCGGGATTGTCGCCGCAGCAGGAAGCACATCCGACTATCCAGCTTCCGATCAAATTCGTCCGCGATTTTTACCTGCACCTTACATTGTCTATCGCGGACAAGTGCTCAAGTCAGACGACCAACAGGGCACGCGGTTACACATGCTGGATCATCAGCACTTCAGTGCGGATATGAGCTTTGGTGGATCTTTTCCCGCCGAAGGAAATCATGCACGCCAAGGAATGCCCGATCTGGATTGGACTTTTGAAATCGGCCCCCGCCTTCTTTATTACTTTGCCAAAGATGAACGAAAAACTGTGCGCCTAGGTCTTCCCCTACGTGCGGCCTTCACCACGGACTTCAATACCACACGACATATCGGCTACACTTTGGCTCCGACCTTTCAAGTTGATTGGTATGATCTGCCGATTCCAGATCTCAGCTTGTATTTTATTTCCACCGCTACGTTTCTAACCCGCGGGCAAGCGGGTTACTTCTATGATGTAGACGCTCGCTACGCAACACCCGAACGGCCCACCTATCACGCACGCGAAGGTTATTTAGGATACGACTTGTCCTTAGCTTTTAAATTCAGCTCTGCCACCAGTCGCTTTTTATTAGTTGGCGGAACTCGCTATGCAGACTATGGCGGCTCTGTAAATGTCAGCGGCCCTTTACATCGTAAAAGCAATGAATGGATTTATTTTGCAGCGATAGGCTTCATGCTTTTCGAAAGTGAAGCCCGCGAAATTATCTACTAATTTATCCCTACACTTGATTTAGTCCCGCAATCACAGATTCAGCCACAGCAAAGGCCAATTCACGCGCGTGAGTCATCTGCTCTTCTGGTGAATACTTTTGGAATCGTGCTAAGCCAGTCATATCAAAGTGAGCACTTAAGGCTTCCAGCGCTCGCTCTTTTTCGCAGGCACGCAAGAAATCTAAAGCCAATACATTCGTCGTTCCTTCCCAAATAGAAAAGACCTGCGCATCACGCAGTAATCTAGGGATGTAGGTGTTTTCAATGTAACCAGCTCCGCCAAAAGACTCTAATACCTCACTGGTGACCGCAATACATTTTTTAGCTGTGTAAAGTTTCACAATCGGAGTCAGTGCACGCAGCAGAATACGCTCGCTTTCACTGGCTTTGCCCACTTCTTCTTTACCCAGTAAAGAGGCTACATAAAAAGTTAACTGGAAGCACTTACGAAACTCCACTTCAAGCTCTTCCAACGTTTTACGATGCAACGGATGATCGACAAGAAGTTTCCCAAAAGCGCGGCGTTTAGTCGCATAGCTTTTTGCCAAATCAAGACCACGCCTCATGTGCGAAACCGCACAGATAGAATTATAAATACGGGTAATATTTAAAACGCTGGCGATACGCTTCACCCCTTCGCCCTCATTCCCCATCAAGACCGCAGGAGTTTCATGCAACGTTAACTCGGCCGTCGGTAAGGCATCCGTTCCTAATTTATTTTTAAGACGATGCACTTCAATATTGTTGAGAGTCCCTTGAGCGTCACGTAACTCAATATAGTATAAAGATAATCCACGGCTACCTTCAGCTCCACCTTCGGGACGCGCTAACGTCAGTGCCATTTGTGAAGTTGTGGCTGAAGTGAACCACTTCGTTCCACTTAGTAAATAATTTCGTCCTTCCACTTTTTTTGCCACTGTGCTGGTACCACTGACATCAGAACCTCCAGTTCTTTCTGTCATCCATTGGCCGGATGTCCAAAATTTTGCAGGATCACGGGATGTTAAATTTTTAAAAGCATGAGCTTTTAGCTTTTCATCACCATGCAGCTCGATCGCACGGGCCGCCCCATCCGTCATGGCTAAAGGGCACGCAAAAAAAGCACTGGATGGCGCATACAAATACAACAAGGCCATCTGATAGACCCTCGAAAACTCGTCTTGCCGACGCTCGTATGCTGTCGCCACAATTCCTTCCGTGGCCGCTGCTTTTTCTAACTGTTGCCACTCGCGCGAAATCGCAATGTGATCAATTCGTTTTCCGCGGGAATCAAACTGCGTCAACACTGGCTTCTGTTCTTCCGCCACACGCGATAACTGCAGCCACTCGCCCGCCGCTTTTTCGCCCACAGTATTTAAGTGATTTACTATTTCTTTTTTGTAAGCTTCGGGAATTACTGCGTTAATGTGGGTCTTTAAAACTTCGTCCGCTTGAAAAGTGTTACTGAGTTCAGCCTCATCTTGAAAGAATTCATTACTTTTTTGCATGCCTCATCATAAGCAGTCGTTTAGTTAATGACAACTTAGACTAAAGACTAAGTTACTAAACCAATCGTGATTTTTTCACACGACTTCCAGATAATGGCTACATGGCTGAATTTGTATCGATCAAAAAAGATGAGGTCCTCTTTGAAGATGGTGACGTGGCGGATGCGATGTACATCGTCAAATCAGGCGTGATCAGCATTATTATCTCGGACGAAAAAGTTCAAAAAGAAGTCTCACGTGTGTCTACAGGTCAGTTGATTGGCGAGATGTCCCTTTTCGACAAACGATTCCGTAGCGCCACAGCTAAAGCTATTACCAATGCGGAACTCGTTAAGCTTCCCTACACCAAGCTTGAATCCGAACTGGCCACTATGCCCGAATGGGTCCAAGTAACACTTAAAACTTTGGTGCAAAAAATTCGCGACGCCAACAAAAGAATCCTAGGCTAGTCGCTAACTCGATAGACATTATTAATGTGTGGATTTAGAGTTTGTGTTGAAGAAATCAAAAACCTCTTTGATCAGATCTTCCAAATCAAATGGTTTGTTAAAGACTTTTAAGATGTTCAAGTCCTGCATCTTTTTTTCCGTCATGTCATTATAGGCCGAACAAATAAAAACTTTGATATCCGTCTTATTCAAAGACTTGAGTTTAGAGACTAAAGTAAGTCCATCCCCATCTGGCATACGCACATCAGAAATTAAAACGTCATAATCTTTTTCTTGTAGCTTCGCTAAGGCTTCATTTCCGCCCTTAGCTGAATCCACAGCGGCTCCATGCATAGAAAAAGTTTCTACCAAAATCTCGCGTAGTAACTCTTCATCATCGACCACTAAAATTTTAACGTTTTCAAAACTATACATCTAACCACCTGCAACTTAACGTCATCAAATCATCTTCAGATTAATATTGTTTTTTTACAAATTACAGTCAAAAACAACAAAGTCGTTTAAAGATATATCTTCATAGCAGAAAGTTTGTGTATTTTGTCAAAAAAACCACTCAACGTTGTTAATTTATTTTAACAGAATAGAAAAACAGAATGTTCAGTTAGTAAAAAACAAAGAGCGGGTTCTTTTGAAACCCGCTCTTCACTTAACAAATTATTCGGCCATTTACTCGGCCTTTTATTTTTTAATCAATCTTGAAATCTATGGTTCATAACCAGAGCGACAATACGAACTGATCACAACCATTGCGCGGTTCACACATTTATATGTCATCTCTCCATGACAAGCGCCATTTCCACTACCACAGTATCCTGCACGCGTTGTTACAGTTTGACCATTCATCATAATAGTCGTTGTGATGCGTGGATTAGCTGCTGGCGAGTAGAACTCCGCACAGTGCATAGTTCCATTGCGTGTTTGCTCACCCCACCATCCGATCGGATGACGAATTTCACAAGAGCCTTCTGGCGGACCACTGACCGTACAGCTGCTATGTCCATAACTTCCGTTTAACGAGCCATTATTACAAGTACGGCTTTCAGAAGTACAGCTTCCACCATAAGCCACTGTGGCCGCAGCATAGGCTGTCACGCTTGCACCATGAGCTACTGCTTGACCATTAAAGTTACAAGAAGCTGGAGGACTTACAGAACAACTAGCGGCTCCGTAATTTCCACTCAAAGATCCATTATTACATGTACGTGTTTGCGCTGAACAACTTGAACCATAAGGCACACTGCCTGAAGCGTAAGCCGTCACTGATCCACCATGGGCGATAGACTGGCCATTAAAGCTACAAGATGCAGCCGGAGCCACAGAACATGAAGCATGCGCGTTTGTTCCACTTAAAGTTCCATTACTACAAGTACGCGTTTGCGCTGAACAACTTGAACCAAATGGAACGCTAGCTGCCGCATAGGCTGTAACCGTTCCACCGTGAGCAATAGATTGTCCGTTAAAACTACAAGTAGCCGCAGGATTCACAACACATGAACTGTAAGCCGCTGAACCACTTAAAGTCCCATTGCTGCATGTACGTGTTTGCGCTGAACATGTCGAACCATAAGGTACTGACGATGTCGTGTATCCTGTAACACTGGCTCCGTGGGCCACTGCGCGCCCATTGAAAGTACAAGACGCTGCAGGAGTCACAGAGCACGAGCTGTAAGCAGACGTACCACTTAAAGTTCCGTTATTACATGTGCGCGTTTGCGCCGAACATGTTGAACCATAAGGTACTGATGATGTTGCATAGCCCGTAACGCTCGCACCGTGAGCCACTGTCTGACCATTAAAACTACAAGACGCAGCCACATTCACCACGCAACTGGCGTGAGTGTAATTACCGGATAATGTTCCATCACTACAAGTACGCTCTTGCGATGTACATGTAGAACCATAAGCTACGCTTGCACTTTGATACGCAATAATTTTTTGATTATGAGTCACGGTTTGACCATTAAAAGTACATGATCTCGGCGCACCCACCACACATGAACCAAATGTGTATTGGCCACTTAAAGTTCCGTTGTTACAAGTACGCGCCTGAGACGTACACGTCGATCCGTAAGCCACACTCGACGCCAAGAATGCCGTTACATTTTGATTGTGAGCAATTGTCTGACCATTGAAAGTACATGAGTTCGGCTGATTGACTGTACAACTACCCGCTGTGTAATTACCAGAAAGACTTCCATTCGTACAAACACGCTCTTGCGAGTTACAAGTAGCTCCATAGGCCACGTTTGCACTTTGGAAAGCCGTTACTCGTTGTCCGTGAGCAATGGTCTGGCCATTGAAAAGACAGCTTGCCGCCGCGCCAACCTCACATGTCCCGTAGTTATAGTTTCCAGATAAAACTCCATTGGAACATGTTCTCTGATGTGAAACACACGTTCCACCATAAGCCACCGTTGAATTTTGGAAAGCTGTTACGCTTGCTCCGTGGGCCACCGTTTGACCGTTAAATTGACAACTCGCTGCTGCACCTACCTGACATGAAGCCACATTGTACGAACCAGATAATGATCCGTTATTACAAGCTCTCTGTTCAGATACACACGTAGATCCGAATGCCACTGTTGAGTTTTGGAATGCCGTTACGATCTGCCCGTGAGCAATGGTCTGACCATTGAACTGACACGAATTAGGCTGACTGGCCTGACAACTTGAGAACGTGTAGCTACCACTTAACGTTCCGTTGTTACACTGACGGGATTGAGGCTGACAGCTAGAACCATACGCCACTGTTGAGTTTTGAAAAGCTACGATGGTTTCGTTATGTGCGACAGTTTGACCATTGAAAAGACAACTAGCAGCCGCGCCCGGAGTACAGGAAGCATATCCATAAGAACCTGATAAAGCCCCATTATTACAAGTACGAGTTTGTGACGTACAAGAAGCACCATAAGCTACAGACGACTGCTGAAAGGCCACGACAGATTCACCATGGGCAACCGCGCGTCCGTTAAATTGACAACTCGCCGCTGCGCCAACATTACAACTGGGTTGATTGTAAGTGCCGGACAAGGCTCCATTGTAACACGTACGAGTTTGCGAAACACAACTTGCACCATAAGCTACAGACGAGTTTTGAAATGCCGTTACAGTTCCACCATGAGGTACAGTTTGGCCATTGAAAAGACAGCTGGACGCCGCACCAACTAAACAGCTAGCGTAGTTATAAGAACCTGACAAAACACCATTATTACAAACACGATTTTCAGTCACACAGTCACTGCCAAATCCAACAGAGGAATTTTGGTAAGCACTGACACCTTGGCCATGCGCAATTGTTTGACCATTAAAAAGACAACTGGCCGCTTCGCCAACAGAGCAACTCGCGAAGTTGTAAGATCCAGTCCACGCCCCATCTTTACATTGACGACGTTCACTTTCACAACTGTGACCATAGGGAACTGACGATTGGCGATAGCCTTCAACCCACTCACCATCTTCAACCATCACGCCATTAAAGTAACAGGCTTTATTAAATACAGTTTTATCACGCCCAATACAGGTAGGGTCCATTGGGTTCTCTTCACAAAAACTTTCACCCACAGCCATAGAGGAAAACTCACTCACATTGGGAGTCGCGAAATTCATTTTGTTACTGCAGTTTTGAAAGGATATAAGAAGACCTAAAGAGAAACCCGAAGCCAAAAAAAATGACAAGTTCTTCTTGAAAAATAAACCCATAATCGTTTCCCCTGTCCGATATAACCTTATCGGTTATCAGAGTGCAGGACTTTAGAAGTGACTCAGAGTGAAACAAAGTCGGAATCGACAAAAAATAAAGATATTCAAACTGATCTGCCCAGTTAGGAGTATAATCAAACTATGAAGACAAACGACTCTGATTTTTCTTCACATTACTCTAAACCACGTCTGTGGCACAAACTACAGAAGCAGGCCTCAAAAATTGGTTCTGGTATGGCCATGACTATTTTAAAGCTCTACTACACAGCACGTGATCCACGCACGCCTAAATGGGCTCGTATCCGCATTTACGGAGCCTTAGGATATTTTATATTACCGATTGATGCTATTCCCGACTTCATACCCTTAACAGGCTACTCAGATGACGCCGCTTTATTGACTTTAGCCGTTGCCACTTTGGCCTTTTATATTAGCGACGAATCGAAAAAGAAAGCCGCTGATAAAATAACACAACTGAATTCGATTCTGAGCAAATCACCGCAAAGCTAATCTTAGTGAGTTACTAAAATCTCTGCATAAATAGGAAGATGATCCGAAATTCCCTCGTAAGTGCTGTTGTTAAAACGACGAGGAGTTCCATCGGAATTGATTTGTGTCGGCGCCGATTTAGGAAGAACTACAGATTCACCAACAAGATTCGCTTCACGGCTAATAATCACATCAAAGAAACTCCACACGCCACGATAACTGTAAGTCCCTTTGCAGCTATTGCAGCCGACAAGATGAGACACTTGAAAATCCTTAAGGACATCACTGAAAAATCTTTCGCGGTTTTCTTCGCTGGCATTCACATTCGAATCCCCTGCCGCAACAGCATATTCACTAACTGGAACTTGCAACATAAGCTCTTTTAAATAGTGAATGGCCTCTAATCGTTGATCCACAGGGTTGGCTTGTGATGGAAAATGGAAAGCAAAAGCTCGCACTACTTTGCCATTTAAAGCACGCAATGGAACTTCTAAAATACCACGCGTTTTGTTGATATGCTCAAATGGCATACGATGCAAAACAGTTTCACCCGCTAAAGGTAAGCGCGAGATCACCCCCACATCAATTCCACGTTCGTCATCGGCATCTAGCAATTCAATAGTTCCATAACCAGCCGCTTGCAAATGCTGATTGAGCATGTGAAGCACATTTAGATTTTCAACTTCTTGCACTAACAAGATATCAGGTCCACGTCCCGAATTAACTTGCAAGATCCCTTGGGCAATACGAGCTAACTTAGCCTGTAACACTGCCGTGGGAATCACTGCTTCATCTGTATCTTGAACATCATCAAACAGATTGTATAAATTATAACTCATCACCGACACACGCTCTTGGCTGACGGGCAAAAATTCACGATCTTGTGATCCGGTATCCGGTACAGTAATCGAGGGAATGACCTGTGGTTTAGCTGAAGCCGCAATGGCCGCTTGTGTTGTTGGCGGTCTTTGACATGCAGACAAAGAAAGAACGATCACACCTAAAAGCATCGTGAATTTCATGAGATCCCCCTCATTCAGACGATGTTTTTATTCTTCACAAGCTTTTAAAGGCTGGCTAGCACTTTTGTGTTAATTTTACGTCAATGCCCATTAGATAACCTGTAGTAACGCACGGAAATTACTCAGTTTTAATCTATTCGTTTTCAGAGCCTGAAAGCGCGGAAAATATTCACAGTAAGGCCCTTATCTTGACTGATATTGCAGCACATCATATGACTGGCAGAAGACAGTTTAAAGAACGTAAAGCAAAAGATGATGGTTGAGGTTTATTAGTTGAGGTTTAATTGAGGCTTAAATACTTTGCACTCTCATTTCTAATTATCGCAGGGATGACGTATTTCTCCGTCACTCAGCGCACCGCTGTCCCTTGGTTCGAGTCTTCCTCTTCCGCATTTTGGTCCCCGTCTTCATTCAGTCGATCTGTGAGCCAACCTGCTTTCGATGCGATTTCTGAGACCTTAACGGCAGCCCGCTCGGAATCCGAAAACCAGAAAAATTCAGCATTAAAAGCCATTGAGGAAACAGAAGCTCCGCTCCACTTTGCTCCTGCCGCCGCAACTCATACATGGAACTTCTCTGGTACAGGACTGAAAGAAAGTGAAGTGAGTTCTTATCTACAAAACACTCCCCCGAAAGCTATCTATTTCTTTCGCGGTAATGAACTGGTCCCGATTTCAGCTCCACTGGGCTATGACGGCGACCTGACACAGTATCTTTTCGTCAGCGATTTAAATACGATCCAAGATATTCAGCAGCAACGTGAAGCTCAGGCCGAGCAAGAACAAGCAGCGGGACAAGACGCGCAAGCCGCAGATAGAGACTCCACAGACAAAGACTCGCTTGAAAAACCTCTACCAGAAAATGCATTTGAAGTGGTCTCGTTCACAGCGGGAAAACGTGATGATGGCAGCGTGCTCGTTCCTGTTAATCCTAACATTTTACAAGCCCTACAAGGACCTGACTACTCACTTGAGCCTTTTAATTGGCGTGATGACGGCGAGATGCGCGCCCATTTGTCTACGATACTTTCTTTCGGTCACGGCGGAGAACTCGTGCTCAAAGTCAGCGGACAGGGTTACCTCAAAAACAAAGCCGGTTTTGATTTTGCCCTTTATGAAAATGCTTTTCGCACAGGATCTGGATTGAACGTCGTACAAGAATTTGCACGTGTCGGCGTCAGCAACAGTTTAGAGGAAGATTTTCACTGGTTCCCCTGTGACCCACTACAAAATATCTTATCTGGCTGCTTAGGCGCAGTGCCCACGGCTGAAGGCGGAGACCAATTTGATCTGACAGTTGTAGGTCTAACTGAAGCTCGCTATATCAAAATTCAAGACTTAGGAATCAACAAAAACAATACCAGTCGATGGCCCACAGAGGGCTGCGATTTAGATGCGGTGAGGCTGTTTCATGCGTACACACAAGAATAATTTTTTGATCATCAGTTTATTATTTCTAGCTTCTGTTACACAAGCACAGGAAGTTTTGCAGTTTAATGCACCTGTAACAGGTTTCATTGATTATACGGCTCCACAAAACTCTAGATTAGTTTTCATCACTGAAAATGGAGTAACAAGCTTTATTCAAGAAGAGCGCATTCAAACTCAGCGCCGCTTCCGTATCGCCCACAATGATTGTAAACCCACATCGCAAAGCACAGTTTCTATGGATCAAGCTGGAGGCCTCACTTTAGCCTACCCTTTCTTAGCTGGAACTAATCGCCTGTGTTATTTCGATGAAAAAGCGGGTGCGATTCGACTGCTTTCGAATTTCACCTCTATGCTTCCAAGTAATACGTTTTCAGCGGTTTATGCTGGTGCTCAAAATGATGATGTCTACTTTTTGATAAATGGACGAGTTTTCCCACAAGCCAAAGCCGGCTACATTTTACTTTTAACAGTGAACAAACAGACTTTACAAATCTCGGTGCGCGAGCTGATCACAGAGGTTCCCGACTACTCGGGAGGAATGCTTTTTGAGCAAAATAAAATTTGGATCAACACCTATCCCAATCGTATTTTCCGCGTTCTACTTACGGATCTGCACCAGTTGATTCGACAGAAAAAAAGCATCCCTTTTTCACAAATTGCTATTGAGAACTTTCGTAGTACGGATGCCGGACTTAACTCATTCGTTCTTAATAATAAAAATTCATTCTTATATTTTAACGATGAGTACGAAAGTTATATCATCAATAGAAAAACAGGTTTCAAAACAACGGTTCAACCCACGTGCCTTCCTGTTGCAGGGCGTTCAGAAAATTGGTTAGTCCTCTGCAATGGAAACTCGCTGCAAATTTGGACGCCATAAATATCCGAATCAGTCCCAAATAATCTCGGAACTCCGAATCAAGATCACTTCTTTGCTCGTTATAGAAGCGTATCTGTATGGAATGCATTTTGAATAAACTTCTTTCTGTGAAATTCATCTTAGTTTGTGCATCACAAGACATCATTCACAGAAAGGTTGTTCTATGGCTCTTGAAAGTGCCGCACAAATTATGGAAAATCTCGGGTTCAACACGGAAGCTTCACCCTCTGCAAAGACAGCATTTTTACGTCATCTAATGAAATGCAGTTATGGCATTGAAGTGCGTCCGCCACTCAAGTTAGAAAAATCCACACCTCCGTCTGCGTCATCCTCAAAAGTCTCCGCCTGCATGCACACAATGAAACAATTGAGTTTTGACTTTAGTTTTGATTTGCAAACTGGTTAGTCTTTCATTTTCAATACGTTTTCAATGAACTGTTTTTTAAGACTAGTTCTGCTCTGAAAGATGAATCTTTGTTAAAACTTTCTTCACATTAAAAAGGAGTTTTAAAATGAAGATTCCCTCGTTTGTAATCTATGCGTTAGCATTAGTTATGTCCGCTCCGGCAATGGCTGCCGAAACATTAACTGTCTACTCAACTCGTCGTGAACAGTTATTACAACCGATCATCCAAGCTTACACAGCAAAAACAGGTAACACCGTAAAAGTCGTCTATGACTCAGAAGGTCCACTACTTGAAAAGTTAAAACAAGAAGGCGCAAAAAGCCCTGCTGACGTTTTATTAGTTGTTGATGCTGGAAACCTATGGAGAGCTGCTGATTTAGGTTTATTACAACCTACGAAAAGCTCTGCTTTAGAAAAAACTGTACCTGCTGCTTTACGCGATCCACAAGGCCAGTGGTATGCCATCACACGCCGTGTACGTGGAATCGTTTACAATCCTAACAAAGTAAAAGCGTCTGATCTTTCAACCTACGAAGATCTAGCTAATGAAAAATGGAAAGGTAAACTTTGCTTACGCTCTTCTAATAAAGTTTATAACCAATCATTAGTGGCTATGATGATCGAACGCTTAGGTGCCGATGAAACTAAAAAAGTAGTTCAAGGTTGGGTTGGCAATTTAGGAGCTAAAGTTTTCTCTGATGATACATCATTAATTAAAGCTTTAGAAAATGGACCTTGCCAAGTTGGTATCGTGAATAGCTACTACTTAGGAAATTTATTAAAAAACAATCCTGAGTTCCCTGCCAAAATTTTCTGGCCAAACCAAAGCTCTTCTGGCGCTCACGTGAATATTTCAGGTGCTGGCGTGACAAAGTCGTCTCAGAAGAAAAAAGTAGCGCAAGAGTTCATCGAGTGGATGGTAAGCGACGAAGCTCAAAAACTATTATCTGATATGAACTTAGAGTTCCCTGTGAAAGACACTTTGACAAAAGATCTTAATCCGATCTTACAAGGTTTCGGCAGCTTTAAAGCTGATAGCATCAATCTGACTACAGCTGGAAAACGCCAAAAAGAAGCTGTTATGCTGATGGATTCTGTCGGCTATCAATAATGCTCAAAATCGCACGCTGGGGGTTACTGCTTGTTGCCCTCAGCATTTTCTTAGGACCACTTTTCCAACTGAGCCTCGAAGCCGGCGATATTGAGCCCGAGGTCTGGCAACACCTGCGTTCATTTCAACTTTTTCAAGGTCTTTACGAAACACTTTTCTTTTCCCTCGGCAGTGCCTTTGTCGCATTTTTGATCGGCACCGCATGGGCCATCATTTCTTTATTTCTGCCGCGCTATTCATTTTGGTTTTCATTTTCAATGGCTCTGTTATTAGCGCTACCCACCTACGTGATGGGTTTCGTCGCTCTTTCTTACTTAGATTACTCGGGTCCCGTACAAAAATTTCTAGTGCAACTTTTCGGGGATATCGCATTTTTTGAACCACGCACTCGCTATTGGGCCGCCTTACTTTTTGGAATAACCACAGCCCCTTATGTCTATTTCTCGGTGGTGGCTGGTCTACAAACGCAAATCAAAACATTTATTGAAGCCAGCTCTAGTCTTGGCTCTGGATTTTGGAGAAGCTTCCGACGTATTTTAATGCCCAGCCTTTTTTCATGGGCCCTTGGTGGCTCAACGTTGGTTGCCCTTGAAGCCTGCGCTGATTTTGGTTTTATCGACCTGTTTGGTGTTAACACGCTTTCACGTGTGCTCTACAAATCGTGGGGCGCTTTGTTTTCCTTCGGCGGCGCCGCCCGCATCAGCCTTGTACTGTTACTGATTTGTATTTTAATTTTGGGGCTTTCTAAATTTTTGAGCCGACCTGCACTACAAAGAACATGGTCCAGACAACAGAACCTACATCTTCTTTTTTCTATTCCTAAATCTGTACATTATTTATTATTAGCTCTTTTTGCCTTAGGACTTTTAGTATTTAATATCCTTCCCATCGCAGCCCTATTCTTTCACTCGGCAGACTTGTCCCTTTGGAAAGAGCTTCCTTGGATGTCGGCCCTTCAAAGCACCCTTGTGATTGGCATCATCAGCAGTCTATTCGTTGGCCTGTTAATGGGAGCCTTATTCATGCTTCTAAAAAAAGCTCCGCGTCCTATGCGCTCTATCTTAAATTTATTTTCATTGGGCTATGGACTTCCGGGAACTTTGCTGGCTGTGGCTTTTTATTTTTTCGCAGTTCGCACGCTGAAGCTTGAAGTCTTATCCACGGGCGGACTACTTCCAATGGCTTTGCTAGTACTTTTGTATTTTACTAAATTCAGTGGCTTGATGTTAAAAGGTCTTAAAAGTCAGGAGCTGCAAATCAATGCCGAATTGAGTGAAGCGGCTTCTTTACTGGGTCCCCCTGCCCGCACATGGTGGAAAATTGAATTACCTCTGTATTCTCCGGCTTTGCTTTTGGGATTCTTTTTACTTTTTCTAGAGATCGTCAAAGAACTACCTGCCGCTCTGATGTTAAAACCACTGAGTGATCCCAGCTTAGCACTAAGAATTCATCAATATGCCGCAGAAAGCGACTGGGCACGGGCTTCGGTGTTTTCCCTTGTTCTATCCGCTCTGATTTGTTTTTTATTATTGATTCAAAAAATAGTCGACCTCTATCGCAAAAGGAGACTCCATGAACTTTCTTAACGTGAGCCACCTTAATTTTTCTTACACTGCCAATAAACCGCTTTTGAAAGATATTAACTTTCAACTCAAAAAAGGAACTGTGGGAGCCTTACTCGGAGCCAGTGGTTCAGGTAAGACGTCACTTCTTCGCTGTCTGGCTGGTTTTGAAAAACCGGACTCCGGCACAATTCAAATGAATGGCGATACACTGTCTTCTGCTGATCACTTTGTAGCACCCCATCAACGCCAAGTGGGTTATCTTTTCCAAAGCCTTGCTTTATTTCCTCATATGACTGTTGAAGAGAATGTGCGCTATGGACTCAATACATGGACGAAAGAGGCCCAAGAGGCTCGCTTAACTGAACTTTTTAAATTGATTGATTTAGAAAAGCACCGCCATCGCTACCCGCAACACCTTTCTGGCGGCGAAAGACAGCGTGTCGCTTTAGCACGAGCATTAGCCCCTAATCCGGCTTTGCTTCTGATGGATGAGCCTTTTTCCAGTTTAGATCCTGATCTGCGCATTCATTTACGAAGTGAGATTAAAAATATCCTGCAAAAACTGGAAATGACTTGCTTGATTGTCACCCATGATTACGAAGACGCGTTTCAACTGGCTGATTATGTCGGACAAATAAAAGAGGGAACTCTTCTGAGCTGGAAACCGGTCCAAGATGTTTTTGAACTCAGCTCCAGACCAATGCCTGTTTTTAAAAGCTAATCAGACAATTCCACTTCAGGATCGAATGCATCTTCAATCAGATTCAGCTCTTCATCTGTAGAGCCTAAACCTGCATTTCTTCTTTGAGCTTCTTCCATAACCGAACGCGCACTGGTTTCCACAAAGTATCTGGCCACTCCGTTCACCATATCTACCATATTAGGATCACGGAAAACCAAGATCTGTTCGTTATTCGTTTCAGCACCTTTACTGAAATTAAACGATGTCCCCACCACTGCAAAATCACCCGTACTCATCAATTTGTGATGTATTTTGGAAGAGACCAAATAACTTTGCCCCGCTACACGAACGCGGCGATTCCCGTAAAGCTCTGGCGCCACACGCACGCGGCGACGAACCTGCTCTAATTGCGATGCACTTAGGTTTTTCGACCAGATAGACTCAGAGTCTTCATAGAAACGGGCGCGACCCACTTCTGTCTGCTCACGTTTAAGCCCTGACATTTTTAAAAACTGACTCCACCCCTGCATAGCGAATGGTGTGTCACCTACAGAGTAAAAATCAAACTTGGAGTTTTCTTGAAACTCACGCTGCGCTCTTTGCAATAAAGCTTCCGCTACTAGCTCTGACGAATAGGCAAACTGTACCATGCGCACAGGACCGCTGGTCATACTGATCATGTGACCTAGTATGTTTTTATTGATCGCACGATAGCCACCACCTGGAGTGAATGTGATGATCACACTTTTTTCAGGATAAGCTTCCAGAGTTTGTGGATTAACTCCTGGGCCTGTGACTTGATACGCCCCTGTCAGTGGGTATTGCGCCCCACGTAGATAAAGCTCAGGTCCTAGAGTTTTTGCCAACTCATGGGCGACTAGATTCGATAAGATGTAACTCTTCATCGTCAACACATGATTGGCATTTGGAATAGATTCGCGCGGGCGTGGACGGACGTTTTTTAAATCTCCCTCTGGCCCCAAGCAACTTTGCGTTAGATTTCCTGAAGAAAATAATACAGCTGCTTTATCAAAACTTTCCCAATCTCGCGCCGCTACCTTTTGATGATTTAATGCCACAGGATTAACACGCACTAAAGCCACACCACCAGCTTCTAAAATAGAGGCTACTTTTTGCACTTCCGGACGATGTGTAATGACATTGCGGTCGATTCCGACACGCACTTTTACTCCACGACGAGCTAATTGTACGAGATCTTGTGCTACATCTTCGAGATCAAAATCATAGACATTCAAAACCAAACTTTTTTCAGTCTTTTGAATAAAGTCACGCCATACTTTTAGAATATTCCCAGCGCGCTGAAGTTTACCATTTTTATAGTACGGATGATTCACATAGTACTTCAGCTCGGAATAACCCCATTGCCCTTTTGGTGGAATCAGTCGAACGTGCTTTGTGATATCACGCTGTTGCGCTTCAGACTCTAGCGCACTGATTAAGGCAGCGTCTGTTTCATTTACTCTGCGGGGATTGCTTTGAAAAATACTGATCAGTTCACTTTCCGCTACTTTTTTATGAACTAATTTGCCGCCCTCTTTCGGAGCGATCACTTCACGTACACGACGAAACATATCGGTCAACGTGATGCTATCACTGGCCTGCGCCGTTTGACGAACAGCTGAGGGCGAAGATTCAGTTAAAGACGATTCCGTCGCGGCTGATTTATGGGGAAGAGTCGTGCAAGACTGAAGCGCAAAAAGAAATAAAATACCAAAAATGAAAAAACGTCTTACAAGGTTTTTATAACCCATCATTTGGCTCCGACTTCCTTCGCTTTCAGGCTTCTAAACAGAATACCCTATATTAACAAGAATTATGTTACACCTCTAAGAAATTAGATTTGCGTCCTTCACTCCTAGACCTTCGTTGGATGCCATATTACCTCTTTAATTGCCTCGTTTTATAAAAGTCCTCTAAAGTTGAAATTCAATTGAATAAGGACTCTCTGCGCCAAAGTAACCCAAAGGACTTTTATGAAAAATTCCGTATCTTTGTTACGCCCTTTACTTCTGATCTGTTCTTTATCCATGACTTCTTTAGCGCAGGCACAAGAGTCTATCGAACCCGAGGAAAACAAACCGAACTACTTACAAATCCCCGTTCCGTTTAATGGAAAGTTTTACGGAGACTTCCGCTTCCGTACAGAAAAAATACAAGAGCAACAATTAGCTCCCCTAAAAGATTCAGATCTTCTACGTCAGCGCATGCGACTTCGCATCGGTGGCTCGGCTGAAGTCAACTCGCAGACAGAAGTGGGCGTTCGTCTTTCTACGGATTCTGCTTTGGGAAATGAACCCAACACCACCAACCAAGATCTTTCAGGATATTATTCTAAAAAAAGTATCGTATTAGATTTGGCTTACTTTAACTGGAAAGCCACAGAAAACATCCGCATTCTGGGTGGTAAGACACCACTCCCTTTTGAATTCGTCGCAGACAATGATTTGATTTTTGATAACGATGTCACTCCGGAAGGTCTATCGGTTAAGTACAATCAAACTGTAGACCTTGCGCATGATTTAATGGCTGTGGCCTCAGCGACATGGCTGAATGAAAGATATTCTGCCGATGGCTCCGCAGAAAATACAGATGTGGGATTATTAGCTCTGCAACTGGGTTATGCGTTTAAAGGTGCTGATTTCGGCATACGTGCTGTGGGCAGCTATCTGAACTTTGCAAACATCAAAGGCGACAAAGCCCCAGCCGCAAAAGGAAATACAGTGGATGGCGGTGGGAATTACGTTCACAATTACGAACTCAGCTCTTTGGGACTCGAGTTATTTTCAGAAGTTGCCGGACAACCCATTTCTTTCTTTGCAGAATATGTAAAAAACTCGCGCGATGACGATTACAATACAGCGCAGATTTATGGTATTCAGTTTGGCGAGCTAAAAGACGTTTCATCATGGGCTGTGACTTTAGATTACCGTCAGGTCGAAAAGGATGCTGTGGTAGGTCTTCTTACAGATTCTGACTCTGCTGGAGGCGGTACCGATATTCGTAGTTGGAAAACATCTCTGGCCTATCAAGTAGGTCGCAATGCCAATGTGGCTTTGACCTACTTTAATGGAAAAGAAGCCATTTCATCCCCTGTTTTTTCACCTGATTATCAGCGCACGATGCTGGACTTTAACTTTTCATTTTAATTATATGCACCCTACAGAAAAAACCGGAGACAAGTTTAATTTAGCTACCTATCTGGAGGCCCGCAGGGTTTGCCACGAAGTCACTCATAGAATCGCCTCCCTTTCCTCTGCTGGAATGAACGAGCTGGATGGACAAGCTTTAGTGAAAGAAGAGTTTAAAAAAGTGGGAGTTTCTAAATTCTGGCATCCCACAAAATTCAGAATCGGAAGTGATACAACCAAAAGTTTTCGCGATTTGGCCGACACGAGTTTAACCTTAAATGACGGCGACATATTTTTTATAGATGTCGGACCTATTTTTGAAGATCACGAAGCCGACTTTGGACGTACATTTAGTTTTTCATCTTCAGACTCAAACACAGCACACAATCCGCATCAGCCGATCATCGGCTCTTGCGAACAGATCTGGAAAGATGTCGCTACAAAATGGAAGACAGAACAACTCAGTGGACAAGAACTCTATCAATTCGCCAGCACCTGTGCCGAAGAACATCACTGTCAATTAAATCCGAAAATGGCGGGGCACCGCTTAGGAGACTTCCCCCACGCTCTATTTTCCAAAGAAGGACTTTCATCTATGAATATCTGCCCCACAGAAAATCTTTGGGTGCTAGAAATTCACATTATTCACCCGCAGTCACAGCGCGGAGCTTTTTATGAAGATATTTTGTCGTGACTTTATTTTTAATGGCGAGCTCTCAAGATTGAGAAACCCGATTCCAATCTAAGTACATGCCTTTAGATTTAACAGAATCTACGAACCCAAATTTCTGATACAAATAATCCACATCAGCAAACAAGTTGACGAACGCACAGCGGTGGCACTCTTTTGTTACGAAATCCATAATGTTTTCCATGATAACTCGAGACAACTTCAGCCCTTGATAATCAGGGTGAACCGCAATATCGACAATTTGCACATGACACCCTAAATCGCCTATGACCCGTCCCATCGCTATCAACTGATCGCCATTTCGTAAAGTAACGGCATGTAAGGAACGTGGTAATGAAACCTGTGCGGCTGCAATCGTCTTCGGTGATAAACCTGTGATTTGACGTAAATGGCAGTATTCCTCAGGTGCAGGCAATTCGTTTTTCAAGGTGTATTTCATGCTCTTATTGTACGTTGAAACAACAAAATCCAAAAGTGTTTTATCTTACAGTCACATCGTTCAAAGTTTTCTCTGATAACGCCTCAAGAAAAGCCGACAGGGCTTCGTTTAGACTTTTTTTCAAGAGGCAGTTACGCAAAAATGTACAATGGCACTTCTTATTAGAAAAACATTCAGCCATATTAAATGTCTCTTCCGTTTTCAGCACAATTTCTTTTAGACTCATGCTTCCCGTTTCCGCTTTAATAACAAGACCGCCTGTGCGTCCTCTGGATGTGTCAATCCATCCCGCTTTAGCTAACTGATTAGAGACTTTGATCAAGTTATTTTTAGAAATACCTAATTTCTCAGCCAACTCATTTAAAGTAATAAGGCTTTTTTTCTGATTCAGATACATCAACACGCGCAAAGAGTAATCTGTATGATCCGTTAATCGCATGAATATCCCTTTAACAACTCGGTTTAGATTGAGGGCCCAGTTTGAAGATTTTTTTAAAGTAAGAATAACACCAAACGCCAACAGCTAAAAACCAAAATGTGCCCGCCAAATGCAGAAAACTTGTTTTCCATAATCCAGATGAAAAGCCATAAAACACTCTGGATACCATCGCCAGAACGATAAAAGCCACCATCCATCCCAACGCTTTCGATTTTAACTCCATATCCGTTGGATAGGCCCCGTGCGCCAATGTCACACGCGTAGCGACAGAGAAAGTAATTAAACCGAAGCATCCCACAAAAAGTATGTGCATCCAAGAAAGATAATAAACGGGATAAATCCAGCTTAAAATAAAGCTGAGTGGTATCATCACAGCCACAATTCTAACCGCCCATTTCAACGCTGAAGGACGACTCGAAGAGCGCTGCACTTGCCATATACAAAATAGATAACCCAATGTGAGTAAAGCTAATCCTAAAAATCCCCATGATAGCCTCATACCCACAACGCTTAGCAAGACCACAATTGCCAATCCCATCATATGAAAAGCAGCTTTCTTCCATTTTTCTTCCGTACCTTCAAATACAGAGGGAAGGCCTGATAAAAACGCAAAGAATCGTGTGCCTATTCCTAAAACTAATAACAAAATAGTTCCAACATGATAAAAATAAAATCCTAAAATAGATTGCCCTCTATAATAAAAATAAGAGCCAACTAAAGACATGAACATCGCCAAACCCACATGAGAGAAAAACACAGGCACTGGCCTTGTACTCACAACCAATCTTCGCCCTGCATAAATCATAATGAATACTGTCAGAGCAAAACTTATAAAATAAAAAGGTTTGGCATCTAGGGCCCATGAAAAAACAATCAGTGCCAATATCAATAAAAATGAAATGGCGTATTCTACCTTGTGCGCATTAAATGTTCCCGTCATGCGCGGCACGGCCGTCATCAAAAATCCAACTATAAAACTCCACAAAAACCCACCTGCGATTAGCTTTCCGTGAACCCACATCACCGGAGTGTCAAACCACCCCAAGTTCTGGGTAAACCAAACACCGACCGCTAATAAGGCACACAAGATACCAATAGGAAAAAATATCTGATAAGGAGCTAGAGTTTTCATATCTTAATCCATCTCGTTTTTGCTGTTCTGTATTTATTCTGCATTTACTTTATCTTTTATACCGCCCGTCCAAATTGACAGTCGACTTTATATATTGTATATTACATACAACATATAAAGTCGACTCTTAATAAACGAGACGATAAATAACAAGGTCAGTTGTTCCTATGAATAAAAAAAGCCCTTTAGAACCAGAACTGAATACAGTTGCAGTCAATGGCGTTACATTCCGTCATCAGGATATTTATAATGTTATTGATGATTTTTATAATCGCATACAGCAGGACTCTATCCTGTCAGTTTCTTTTCGTTCTGTGCACGACTGGCCTGAACATATAGAGCGACTCACCCACTTCTGGTGGATCCGCTTTGGTGGACACCCTTACCTATCGACAGAGTATAACCCTGTGACAAAGCATTTTTTCGCTGGATTTAATCACAATTTATTAGAAAGATGGCTCGGCCTCTTTCATCAGACTTTAGACGATCGCCTCACCTTACAGCAAAGCCATCTTTGGAAGCTCATTTCCGAACGTATCGGAAATAGCTTATCCATTAAAAATGAAATGTATTTAAGACAATATAGTAAAAAATAAATTCCGCTGACTGAACTAATTGACCGATGATGGTCTATGATTTTTATGACGATGAGTAATCAGGCCATGTGATGGATCATACGGGGAAAGTCCCACATCGACCATGTCGCCTACGACAACTTTAATATTGAATTTTTTCATTTTCCCGCACAGGCGCGCAGATACAGCAACTCCGTTATCAAGGGTGATGTGATAAACACCACCCCCGGACAAGTCACGTACCTTACCTGTAAAGGTAACTAGGTCTTCTTTAGCCATGACGAGCTTTAAACCTAGTAACGATTTCTAGAAAAACCGCCGCCACCGCCTCTAGAACCACCACGTGATTCCATAGGTTTAGCAACACTTACGTTCATTGAACGTTCGAACTGTTGAGTGCCATTCAAGTTTTCGATAGCTTTTAAGCCATCTGCTTCTTCTGTCATTTCAACGAATGCAAAACCTTTGCTACGACCTGTGTCGCGGTCAGTGATGATACGAACAGACTCAACTGCTCCGTATTGAGAGAACAACGCGTTTAAAGCGCCTTCGTCTACGTTATAAGATAAATTTCCAATGTATAATTTTTTACTCATATTTCCTCCTTAGGATATGATGGTACTAAAGAAGAAAGAGCCCTACGCAATTTAATCGAAAGAAACCGTTGGAAAGGCCACTTTACAGGAAACTGACCCACTTACCAAATTAATAATTTTTTATTTTTTAAAATCAAGACTCTTTCATCAGTATAATAACTCTAACCCATTAAGATTGTTCTGCTATTCTTAATTATATGAACCCTACTTAATTTACATGGTTTATATAGAGTTCCAAATACAACAGAGGATAATCACGCTAGTGCAGAATTTGCACCCCTACCATATTGTATGACTCATTGATCTCGGTCTGTGTAGCTGGCCTTACTGATAAGGCCTCAATTTCAAAGACTAAGTCCTGTCCCGCTAAAGGATGATTTTCATCTAAGGTCACCATGTGGTGATACAACTCAATCACTTTATAAATTCTTGAACGCCCACTTTTACCCACAATTGTAACGGATGTGCCTACTCGAATATCCTGCGGAAGATACTTCCTTGGGTAAAGGATAACTTTTTTAGGGTCATAGAAACCATAGGCATCCTGTGCAGATAACGAAATCCTTCTTTTTTCACCTTTCGTTAAATTTTGTAGGCCTTTTGCTAGCCCTAGCAACATGACGTTTTCATCATCAACAACGTTTAAGACTTCTCTATTATACGTAGAACTTAAAACTTTTCCGGCAATATTTTTTAAAAGACAGTTAAATGAAATAATTTGTGGTTGCATTTTCTACCTATCTAACAAAAAAACCGACCTACAAAGGCCGGTTTTTTATAATTCTTAAGATTAAATAAAAGAACTAGTATGAACGACCCGAATCATTTCGGGGAACCATTGGCTTAGCCTCTGATATATTGATAGCACGACCATCCACATCCGTCCCATTGAAACGACTGATAATGGTATCTGCTTCAGAGTCATTTGACATCTCGACAAAGCCAAAACCCTTGCTGCGACCTGAATTACGATCGATGATAACTTTTACTGAGCTGACAGTGCCACACTCAGAAAATTTTTCTGTTAAAGATTCATCCGTTGCTGAATACGGCAAATTACCGACGTATAGTTTTTTACTCATTTATACCTCCTAAAGGCTGAGTGCTATTAAGAGGTATTGAACAGAATGCGCAAAGTCTCGAAGGTCGCTTTATAACTTAATAGGCACACTATCATGGATTTCAAATATCACCTAAGGATATCTTTTCAAGAAGAGGATATAAACCGCCACCATTCCAAAAACAATTACATTTTAACACCATATACACCACCAACGATTTGAGCAGCAATGTAGACGATCAATTATATATTATCTGATAATTATATTATAATTATTTAATAAATAATGTATATTACACAGATCTATGAGATCTAAGAAAAAAAGCGATGATATTAACAAACACTATCCCCTTTTAGGCTTCAGGGTTACCAAAGCAGATAAAGCTGCATTCAGCAAAAATTTTACAGAGCTGATTGATAAACTGCAGAGTCAACCAGAATACAAATTTGTAAATCTCAAGAAAAATGCCGTCTTTCTAAGAGCGCTTGAATTAGGTATCGAACAAATCAAAAGAAAGAAATCCCTTGGATAATAAACAATCTAAAAAACCTGTCGTACTTGTTACGGGTTGCGGCTCCGGAATTGGATTAGCCCTAGCAGAAGAACTCTACAAAAGAACTGAGTACAGAGTTGTCATTACAGCTCGCGCCTCCTCATTAAAAATGCTCCACACTAAATTTATTGAAAGTGATCGCTTTTTAATACGGCTGTTAGATGTCATTGAGGAAGGAAACCGCACTTCGCTTATTAAAGAAATAGTTACACTTTGGGGAGGCGTTAATATCCTCATCAATAACGCTGGAGTCAGCTATCGCGCTGTCGTCGAGCACATGAGCGCCTCTGAAGAGCAGCACCAGTTTGCAACCAACTATTTTGGTCCTGTTGGTCTTATTAAATCCGTTCTTCCGCATATGCGCCAGATGGGCTGGGGAAAAATTATTAATGTCTCATCAGTCAGCGGCATGTTAGCTATGCCAACTATGGGAGCATATAGCGCTTCAAAATACGCTTTTGAAGGACTCAGCGAAGCTCTTTGGTATGAAGTCAAACCCTTAGGCATCAACGTTAGTCTTATACAACCGGGCTTTGTTCATTCACAGTCCTTTTTAAAAGTGAAGTACTCTATACAATCCGAACCTAATGACGACACCGAAGCTCTCTATGCAGACTACTATAAAAATATGACCCCTTTTATAGAAAGACTGATGAAACTGAGCCTAACGTCGCCCCAAGATGTCGCTCTCCGAATTTTGAAAGTTATGAAAAGAAAGAATCCACCGCTTTGGATCCCAGCCACTTTAGACGCGATGTTTTTTTATTATGTACGACGATTCGTGCCGCGCTTTATACTTTTACCCTTATTATTTTCAATTTTACCTAATACGAGGAAGTGGGCGAAGAAGTACACCCGTTATAAAAAATAGAACCAGTCTGATAAAAGTTACTTTTCAGAGGTTGTTTCCATATAACGAACGAGGTCCTCCAAGTTTTTACCCATGCCGTCGACTTCGGCTCCTAACTCTTCCGGAGGAAAGCTTGAACGATTCACCCAAAATGTGGGATAACCGAACCATTTTGCTCCTGCAGCATCCCAAGGGGCGAAAGCTACAAATAGCACCTCTTTCTTTTTCACACCAAAATGTTCGATGGCCAGATTATAGGCCTTCGGAGATGGCTTAAAAGCCTTAGCCAAATCTGTACTTAATAATAGTGGACTAAAAAGTTTTTCCAGCTTTGAAGACTTTAGATTGGACTTCAACATCTCTTCAGTAAAGTTTGATAAAAACGTAATCTTATATTTTTTATCTTTCAATTTTTGCAAAGCGTCCATCGCATCTGGCCAAGGCTTCAACTTCAGATATTCGCCCATAATTTGTTGCTTTTGCTTTTCTGTCAGATCTACCTTCACATTTTTGGCTGCGTAAACTAAGGCATCTTCTGTCACTTGATAAAAGTCTTTATACTGCTCACCAGAAGTTCTTAACCACGTATACGAAAACTGCTTCGCCTGCCAGACCTCTACCAGCTTATCTGCTTTTTCTGGGAACAATTCTTGAACCGTTTTGAAAATTGGCCTTGGATCAAAAACAGGAAAGGCATCAAACGCTATGACTTTGATATCATTTTTAGCTTCCACATAAGAAGATCCAAACAGCGCCAAGAAAACTACCATTAAAAACTTCATACGAACCCCTCTTTACTTATAAGTACAAGCCTATTTCTTACCGTACCACGCACTGATCATAAACGATTGAAAAAACTTAGTGGGCGATAGGATGCCACTTTGACGAAGAATGTCTTCGGTTTCGCTGTTTGGCAAAATATTTAAAACAGTGCGCAACTGCTGAGGTAGTCCCGCTAAGGATTCAGGTGTTGCTCCCATTAAAGTTTGCACTTGTTCCCATCCTTTTAACATCAATGGAAACTCTGGAGCATTAAGGTCACAACTGATTTCAGCATTAACTAAATACCCGCCTGACTTCAGTCGACTGACCATATTCTGAAAAAAATCGAGTCTTTCTTCACGCCTCACAAAATGAGCCACTAAAACGCTCAGGACAGCATCAAACTTTTCACCTTTTGGAACGTCTTGCACATATCCACACACCAACTGGCAGCGTTCGGATACACCGGCAATTTGCAGACGTTCCGCGCAGACTTCTAACATCGAAGCTGATGGATCGACTCCCAAAAAAGTCCATTCCGGAAATGCCTTCGCTAACGATAGAATTTCTGCACCTGTACCCACACCGATACACAAAATATGGGATTTAGTCGGCAGATCTTGGATCGCCAGACGAATGAGGAAATGTAAATTCTCCGAAATAGGCGACAACTTGCTGTTACGCTCGTCATAAGCTAACGACAACTCTTTGGTAAAAAAATCTGGAGGAGTGGTGGGTTTATTCATAATGTGGGTCTATACTTTCAATCGATTTTTTTCTATTTTTTCTCTGTGCTGGTTCTGCTCTATGCTGGCAATGTCATAATCAGCGGTTTATCTTTTGTTATGACAATTGTATGTTCATATTGAGCAGTAAAATGATGGGGATTGATCAGTGTCCAACCATCCCCACTATCGACAACATTATGAGCCCCCGTGGACACAAATGGCTCAACTGTAATCACCATGCCCTCTTCTAAAACGCGACGATCTTTTCTGTCGTAATATCCAGGAATTTGATCTGGCTCTTCATGAAGCCAGCGGCCAACACCATGACTGCATAAATTGCGAATCACTGTTAAATTATTTTTTCGAGCTTCATTTTCCATAGCTCTGCCAATTTCATTTAAATTTTGGCCGTGAACTGCCGCCGCAATTCCCTTCCACATGGTAGACATCGCCACATCACAGACCTTTTTTTTGATCGCCGTGATCGGAGGGATAATAAACGATCCTCCTGTGTCAGCAAAATATCCATTCAATTCCGCTGAAACATCGATATTCACTAAGTCCCCTGCTTTTAGTTTTTTTGACTTACTGGGAATACCATGGGCGGCTTCATGATTAACACTGATGCACGTAATTCCGGGGAAATTATAAACCAACTTAGGCGCTGACTTGGCCCCATGAAATTCAAGGAAAACTCGTCCGATTTCATCTAACTCGTAAGTGGTCATCCCCGGCTCTAGCTTTTTAGACATATGATCCAAACAGCGAGCCACGATAGAACCGATCTTCTTCAAATTTTCTAAATCTTCCATAGAATTAATAGACATAAGGATTTCCTTTTTTAAAACTAAGTAGCTTCTATTTTAAATGCTTCCACGCCGTTTTGAAACTCATAATAATTTCAATTCACGCAGGACCTCTTTAAGAGCAAAAGATCCTGTTTATCTCGACTAAGGCTTAGCTTTTTACGATTGTAGAAGCATTTCAGATTCTTCGGGATGACGTGTAAACCATGTGGATACATAGGAGCATGTGGCAATGACTTTGACCTTTTCATCTTTCGCCTGCTGCAAAGCTTTGCGCACCAGTTGATCAGCTATATTTTGCCCCCGCGCTTCCGGTGGCACAAAAACAAAGTGAAGATCATAGGAATTTTGAGAGCCGCGACGATAGCTGATAAAGGCTTCGCCACCTATCGTAGATGTAGAAAATTTTTGTTCGGCTTTATTATTGATGATGTCCATACAGCCTCCTTCAATATTTTATCTAAAAAGGAAAAATTTAGAAAGAGGCAAATAAGAACGGAGCTTATTCACTAAAGGAAGTCCAACTTAGGACATATCCAATGAGGATAAAGCAGAGGTAGAATTTCGGAATCAATCTGACGATTTGACTCGGTTCCGCCTGTATAGATCGGTTTTGGAACGTTCAATTGAGTCGCCCATTGATTGTAGTACTCTTCTTTTTTCGGATGAAATGGAGCAACGGCATTTACCAGAGGAATATTACTCGCTTTGCTTGCAGACAAACAAATGCCGATCAAATCAGAGCGATGGATCAGGTTCACCAAATGTTTCCCTGTCGTAACCTCTTTTTTACGGCTCAGATGAAATACCGGATGGCGCTCGCCACCAATTAAGCCACCAGCTCGAACGATGGTCAGATCTTCGTTAAATTTTTGCCTCAGTAGGAGTTCGACATCCACTAGCCAGCGGGCGGATTCCGTCTGCGGCGCCACCATTGAGGATTCAGTTATTAGTCCTTCACTAGCTCCATAAACAGATGTTGAGCTGATAAATATAATTTTCGCACGCGCCGCTTTGTAAATTTTCTGAACATAAACTTCTGGCGACATCTGAGGAAGTGGCGGAGTATTTAAAAACAAGACATCGCAGAAAGTTTCAGGAAATTGATCGGTCTGAAAATTAAATACGTTGGAACGAGTTCCCCAACTGTTATCCCCCAACTTTTTCAATTTGGTTGCGAGTTCAGAACCTAACCAGCCTAAACCGACAATCCCCCATGTTTTGTTCATTGAAGTGTTCGTATCCATTTGTTGTACAAAGTGATTTGGGATGGAGTGTTTGAAGTGGTGCCCCGGGCCGGACTTGAACCGGCACGCCCGTGTTAACGTAGCCCAGGATTTTAAGTCCTGTGCGTCTACCAGTTTCGCCACCGGGGCACTGCGCGTGAAAAACGAAGTTAGAAGTTAACCTTACCAATATAGGTTTGTCATCATTTTATTTGTTCTGCATAGCCACTATGATTGACAGTCAGGTCTTAAGCATGAATCCTGTTTCACTGTGCTACAAGTGAACAAATTTGATCTTAAGACCATTTTGCAGCCTTCGTTTTTGTTGATTTTTTCAGCAATAACTTTGTCGACCCTTTCGGAACAACTGATCCAACATCAAATTGAATCCATCGTGCGTTCACCTGCTGGTTTAAGTAACACAATTTGGATTTGGGGCGGACTGGCTCTTTTGACAGCTCTATTATTTCCATTACTGATTTCATTGTTCTGTGCCTACACATTAATCCGCCCAGAAAAAAGTATCGGCCAATTTTTGAAAGAAAATCTAGAGCTCACCGCCGTTGAAAGTTTGCGCGCATGGGGAAAGACCTTCCTGTGGAGCTTCGTCTTCTTAATTCCCGGTGTAATTAAATACATCAACTACCTTATGACTCCGTTTGTGGTGATGTTTTCTCAGAAATACAAACAAGGACAAGTGGATGCTCTTGAGTACTCCACTAAAATTTCACGTAATTTTTGGTGGAGCTTAAAGCTTTGGCTCGGGCTTTTTTATTTTATACTTCCCGTTCTGTTTTATGCTGTTTTCAATGAGTACCGCAACTTTTCCCAACATCCGGTTGCGGCTACCCTCGTTACTTTCATTGAGTCCTTGGTAGAATTACTTTTTCATTTTATTATCTTAAAGCTTTTTATTAAATACTTAAACGAGGTGGAAAATGGCGCTCATGTTTAATTGGAGAGATATTAAAAACCGTGATCATGGATTAACATTCGATGACGTCTTGATTACACCAAAAAAATCTGAAGTTAAATCAAGACGTGACCCGTCTTTAAAGTCAAAACTGACTAAGACAAAAACTTTAGAAATGCCAGTTCTGTCTGCCAATATGGACACTATCACTGAAGCCGAAATGGCCATAGCGATGCACCAAATGGGTGGTCTTGGAATTCTTCACCGCTTTATGAATATCGAACAACAAGTCAGTGAAGTAGAACAAGTGAAAGCCGCTGGCGCACAAATTATTTCAGCCAGTATCGGTGTAAATGCAGACTACAAAGAGCGCGCCGCTGCCCTTGTAAAAGCTGGTGTGAATTTATTAACAATTGATATCGCTCATGGACACTCTGTCTTGATGATGGATACTTTAAAATGGTTGAAAGATAGTTTTTCGGGATTAGAAGTGATCGCGGGAAATCTAGCTACTCCAGATGCAGCTGTTGATTTGATCGAAGCTGGTGCCGATGCTATCAAAGTAGGAATTGGCCCGGGTTCTATGTGCACAACTCGTATTATCACGGGCGCAGGCGTTCCTCAGTTGACGGCCATCGCTCTTTGCGCAGAAGCAGCTGAACCTTACGGAGTTCCTGTTATCGCCGATGGAGGTATTCGTACTTCTGGTGATATGGTGAAAGCTTTTGCAGCGGGCGCGAATATCATCATGTTAGGAAGTATGCTTTCTGGAACTATTGAAACACCGGGCGACATCGTCAATGGTAAAAAACAATATCGTGGAATGGCTTCGAAAAAAGCGCAAATTTCTTGGCGCGGTGACATGCCTCAAGGCATGGCTCCAGAAGGAGAATCTACTTTCGTCAATGTTAAAGGTCATGTCACAGATGTGATCCATGAACTTGCTGGCGGTATTCGCTCAGGCATGAGCTATGTAAACGCCATCAGCATCGACGAAATTAAAGATAAAGCTACGTTTATGGAAATGTCTTCTAATGGTATTGCGGAATCGCGCGCACATGGTGTTCGCAACTAACAACTGAAAAGACTGACGAGGATAACTTGGCTCTGAGTTTTACAGAAGATCATGATAACAGACCCATTGGGGTTTTCGATTCGGGAATCGGCGGAATCACAGTTCTACGTGAACTGGTGAAAGCTTTTCCGAATGAAAGTTTTCTGTATCTCGGAGACACGGCTCGCCTACCTTACGGATCTAAATCAGGAGATACCGTTAAACAGTACTCACAACAGAATATGAAATTTCTGGCCTCACGTGACGTGAAGGCCATTGTCGTTGCCTGCAACACAGCTTCAACTCAGATTTCTGAATCTAGCTTTATGGGGCTACCGGTTTATAACGTGATTGACCCGGGCTCTGCTTTAGCTTGCGCGCGCACTGAAAATAAAAAAATTGCGGTGTTGGCAACTCGCGGAACAATCAGCACCGGAGCCTACACTAAAAAAATACAAGCGATTCTTCCCGATGCCGAAGTTCTAACTCAGGCCTGTCCACTTTTTGTTCCTTTAGCTGAAGAAGGTTGGTACGACGACCCACTGACGAACTTAGTGGCTTTCCGCTACTTACAACATCTGAAAGCAGCCGACGTGGACACTGTCGTGATGGGCTGTACACACTACCCACTTTTAAAAAACTCTATTCGTAAAGTTTTCGGTAACCACGTTCATCTTGTCGACTCTGGTGAAGCCATTTCATTATTATTAGCTGAAGACTTCAAAAGTAAAAAAATTGCACCTGCTGAAGAAAATCAGCACAGCACTTTAACCATTGCCCTGACGGATGCCAGTGATCACTTCGAAAACCTGTCGAATGAACTTCTCTGTGCGGTGATGAGCTCTGAAATCCATTTCGAAACAGTTTCCGTCATCTGACTAAAGATTTTACACCCTAATCCCATACTACTTTGAACTGAGCCTCATTTAGTCCGGCCCGTATTCTGCTATATCAGCCCTATAGAATAGAGGCGAACTATGTTTAAAACCTTCAAATCACGACTTGTTTTCTGTTGCAGCTCCGTTTTTTTGCTGTTCGCTTCGTGTGCCCCACAGGGAAATTCACAAAATAAATTTGGGCCAGATCCTATCGTTAACTTTAACGAAGAGGCTAAACCGACCAATATCATCCCACCACCGCAAAACGGAGTGGAATATCAACAACCTCCTGAAGTCCTGACCAATAGCAATGGTGATGAAATCCAATTGAATCGCACTCAATTGACGTCTCCACGTGTGCATTACACATCTAGTGATCGCAAACTTGTGGTGACCGCAAATGTGGCGATCCTTGATGAAAACCGCCAACCCGTTATTGAAAAAAGTATTTCTCTTTCTGGTGTACATTCAACCAATGAAATGTCTTTTCTTTTAAGCGATGAAATTCCATCCACAGATCCAAAATTAAAAATCAAAGGTTTAGCCCACTGTCTCAGCCAAACTCGTAGCCAACAAGTTTCCTGCGAACACGTGATCGTGGATATCGTCGTTTCTTATGACAACAAATTCTACTCAGAACAAATTGAAGTAGATCGCACAAAGCCATCGACTCCGCCTAGCGAGCTCACACCTCCGTCAAACTCTAGTCCTCAACAAAATGGCAATGGCAATACTGTGACTCCTGATGATGATTCCTCTGACACTGACGATAATACAGATGAAGATGAAGACGCAGACCAAAGCGGAATGCAAGATGAAGGTTCAGATGGAGCAGCTCCCGGCCGTTACGAAGGCGGTCTGAACACCACCAATTTACGAGAGATCTTCACCACTCCGGCTCCGTCAACACCAGCACCCTCAACTCCTGCCCCTCCTGCAGAGGCACCACCTCAAACAGCACCACCAAGCGCGCCTCAGGAGACTCCGCCGGCGCCAACTCCTACACCTGTACCACCGGCGACACCGGCACCACAACCAGCTCCGGCTCCTGTGGCACCTGCCCCAACGCCGGCACCTGCTGCTCCTGCAGAGCCACCTGCTCAGCCGAAGGATTCAACTCCAAATACAGGGAACAAACAGAATCGTCCTTTAACACCAGATACGACACAAACACCGCGCGGTGAAGTGCGTCCACGCAACCAAGCTGTGGGATTTCCCAACCGCGGTCGCTTACAAAATGCAACTTCAATGATGACTCGCTCTGAAGCTCTGGCTCGTCAGGCTTATTTCGAAGTAGCAGCACCTAACATGAATAAGCACTTTGCCACTTATGATATGGCCGAAATGATTGTTCGTGCTGGCGCCTTTATGAACTTGAACTACACAAAAAAGGTTTATTTATCACGTGTGTCGGCACGTAGTGGTGGACGCTTACCACCTTCGGCAAGTCATCAAATTGGGAATGATGTGGATTTAGGTTATCCAACCGATACAGCTAATAAGTTTCCTCTGACAGTGAATAATCGCGGGTCCCACCTTGATCGCAACTACTCTGTCGAAAAAACATATAACCTCTTCAAATATCTGTTTTCACAAACAGATATCAAAGTGGATAGAATTTTCATCGATCAAAAAGTTAAAAATGCTCTTTGTGCTCACGCTAAATCAAAAAATGAGCTGAATGGTTCGGATAAGGATTTAGTAAAACGCATGTTCGACAATCTTCAACATGTGCGTGGCCATCGCGACCACTTTCATTTAAGAATTAAATGTTCATCCCACGATCCTGGATGCCGCGGATTTAACTACCGCAAAATCGATAGCTGTAGCTAGTTACAGCTATCACATATTATAGATTATTAAGAATCACTTCTTTGGCCTCATCTCGCAAATTGTAGCGTGAGGCCATCACAGAACCATAGGCACCCACATCACAGATCGCAACAAAGTCCTCTTCATCAAGAGGTGTGAACTCACGGCCTTCTGCAAGGACATCTGTGGATTCACAGATAGGTCCGACAACATCATACGTCTGACTTTTTCCTTCTACTAACTTCAAAGGTAAGATTTCATGATAAGCGCCGTATAGAGCCGGACGCATCAGATGAGTCATGCCCACATCGACTATTAGAAATGTCTTGAGCGGTGTCTCTTTGATAATTTCTACTCGCGACAGCAAGACACCCGAACGGGCCACTAAAAAACGACCGATTTCAAGTAAGTAATGGGCTTCAAACCCTTGCAATTCACGATCAAATAAATCTGCTAATTGTTGCCAACGCTGACGATCCACTTCTGAATCCGCATCCTTATAATCAATACCGATTCCACCGCCCAGATCAAAGCGATCCAGTTCAGGGCACAGAGCTTTGGCCTCCAAATAGTACGGCTTCATCACCGCCAATGCTTTTTCAAAAACACTGACGTTCATAATTTGTGAGCCTAAATGAAAACTTAAAGCTCTTAACTGCAACAGCGGGTTCTGAGATATGAGTTTTACAGCTTCGCGTCCTGATTCAAAATCTAAACCGAACTTTGAATCTTTCAAAGCGGTTGAAATTGATTTATGAGTTTCAGCATCAATTTCGGGATTGATTCTTAATCCTAAACTTACTTTTTTATTTAACTTCTCAGCGATCTTCGCGATTTTTTTAAGTTCTGAGAAACTCTCGACATTGATTTGATAAATATCGCCCTCAATGACCCATTGAAGCTCTTCATTGGATTTACCCACACCTGAAAAAATAATATCCTGTAAACCAAATCCAGCTTCTTGTGCGCGTTTGATTTCTCCGACCGAGACAACATCCACACCACAATTCATCTGCTTCATTAGTTTTAAAATGTCTAAATGAAAGTTGGCCTTCATCGCATAGTGAAGCCGTCCTAATCGTTTCCAACTTTGAATCCAAGATATGCGATCTCGAATCACATTAAGATCATAAACGATCACAGGCTGACGATAGTTTTGAACATAGTCACTGAGGCGCACTGGAGTTTTACCAAAGTGAAGTTGATTATCTTTGTAGTTTAAAAGCTTGCTAGACATTCCCCCTATTTTGCACGAATATAAGCTCTATGGAAATATTCAAATTCGGTGAAACTCTACTTAATTTACCAATTCATGCCTACCGCTTCAAAGCAGCCCAAAATCCCGAGAAAAAAGCCCACGTTTTAATCATCGGCGGCGTTCATGGTGACGAGCCAGAAGGTGTTGTGGCCGCTCGCGGACTTTTAGAGGTTTTTCGCCAAAAGTACGATTTAGATTTAAACATCACTTTACTTCCTGAGTTTAACCCTGAGGGGGTCCTTTTAAAGACTCGCGGTAATTCAAACAAAGTGGATCTGAATCGCAATCTACCAACGAAGGATTGGACCTCTGTTGCCGCAACAGAAAGGTACAACCCAGGTCCATCGGCTCTTAGTGAAAAAGAAAACCAAGCCTTAGTAGCATGGTTAAAAGAGCAACCGACCCAATTGATTATTTCATTGCACTCATGGAAGCCCATGTTAAACACTAACGGCGATATTCCCGAAGCAGCTATTATCGCCAAACACACAGGCTACGTCATCGAACCTGACATTGGCTACCCCACACCAGGTTCATTAGGAACCTATGCGGGATTAGAAAATCACATCCCCACTTTAACTTATGAAATCGAACGCGATATTAAATTCGATCAAATTATACGTGTGCACGTTCCGGCCATCATTGAAGGCCTTAAAGAAAGCGCACGTATTCGCAATCGCTAATTTTAGTCATCGTATTTAAGTGTATTAATTAAATAAGGAGCCCCCATGAAAGAACTTATTACAGAACTTTACGACAAATCCCCTGCTGCGAGTGATATCACATCAGAACAAAAACAGACGATTTTGTCTGTTATCCAAAAAATTGATCAGGGTGAGTTGCGCGTTTGTGAAAAACAAAATGGCCAATGGGTAACTCACGAATGGATCAAAAAAGCGATTCTTTTATACTTTAAAATTCAAAACAATATCGTTATGGGTGATAGCCCGATGAACTACTTCGACAAATTACCTGTAAAAAAATGGACAGGTAATGAAGGAGTTCGCGTTGTTCCACCGGCTGTGGCTCGCTTCGGAAGTTACATTGAAAAAGGCGCGATCCTAATGCCTTCTTATGTCAACATCGGCGCTTACGTTGGCGCAGGCTCTATGGTAGACACATGGGCCACTGTAGGTTCATGTGCACAAATCGGAGCTAATGTTCACTTAAGTGGCGGCGTCGGCATCGGCGGAGTGCTAGAGCCTGCACAAGCCCAACCTGTGATTATCGAAGATGATTGCTTCATCGGCAGCCGCTGTATTGTGGTTGAAGGCGTTCATCTAGAAGCCGGAGTTGTTTTAGGAGCTGGCGTGACCATCACAGCTTCAACTAAAATCATTGATGTGACAGGCTCAGAGCCGCAGATCATGAAAGGCCGCGTGCCCGCTAACTCGGTCGTCATTCCAGGAAGCGAGAACAAAAGTTTTTCAGCTGGAACATTCGGAGTCCCATGTGCTTTGATTATCGGAAAACGTCAAGAGTCGACAAATAAGAAGACCTCTTTAAACCAAGCACTTCGCGATTACGCTGTTAGCGTTTGATTTTAAAATTCTATTAATTCTTCTGGCGCAGTAACAGCGCCGGTTGAATACCTAAGGTGGTTTTGGCTGGCAAATAAGATCCAAGAAAGGCCAATGTCGAAGCCACTAACAATACAATCCCAACAAAAACAGGATCCACAGCTGAAGGAATAGAAGAGTCATAGTAAATATTCGGAAGAATATTTACCGGATTGTATTCAATATACAAACTGATCCCGACCCCTAAGATAGTTCCCAAGGCAATAGCGCCGCCCGCAATCCAAAGTCCCATCTTCGTGAATAGCCACAGAGTTCTTTGCTGTGACATTCCCAGTGTTTTAATAATCGCAATGTCCCGCTGTTTCTGTGACATCAAAAGAGCCAATACTGTCAGAATAGACGACGAGGCAATCAACCCTGCCAAACCTAAGAATGTACCGATCATCAAGCGTTCCATTTTTAAAGCAAAAAAGAGATCCGAGTTTTTCTCTTGCCATGTTTCGGACTTAATTCCTTTTTGCAATAATTGTTTTTGAACAGCATTGGCTTTATCCACCGAGCTAAACCAAATATGATCGCCACTGCGTCGACTTAATGTCTGCGAAAACGACTTCAGTGTAAACTCACTATTAAAGAGCATTAACTTAGAATCTAAATCGTACAGGTCCGTCGCCAAAATTCTTTTTACAGTGACCTTTTGAAAAAGCGGTGTTTCTAACGAACTTAAAAGTAAAGTCTCTGGCGGGATCAAAGTGACTTCATCCCCTTCCAGTAGACCTAACATCCGCGCCAGATCGATACCCATAGCCACTTCGTTAGTTCCTAATTGCAACTGACTAAAAATACCACTTTCAAAAAAGACACTTCTTTTTTGACTGCGCATTTGTTGCAATTGCGACATCCACGTCGAGAGTCCCTCAGTGGTGTATCCTAAAGCTTCAGCCCCTCTGAATTGGCCATCAATCGTACGAACGATTAAATCAAATGCCTGATAGGAAAGACGTTGATCACTTCCGATGACTTCTTTGACATCATTTTCTTGGGCCGGACTGTGCTGAGTTGTCAGATGTGGCTCTAAAGCCATGATGCGGGTTTTGATATTGCGGTTCATGCCATTCATCACAAAAAGCACAATAAAAAAAGCTGTTAGACTTAACGTAATAGCAACAAAGGATAGGATTGTAATACGACGAATGAGCGCTCCAGAACGAGCAGATAAAACTAATTTTTTCAGAAACAAATAACTGAGGCTCTTCAACTGCATTTCTGAATGATAAATCAGTTTATAGCGATGTACACTTAGAAATGTACGATCTTTTTAAATTCATTTTCGTCATCTAAATAGATCAGCCCATCTTCTACGAATAAAGATGTAGCTCCTAGGTGACGCGCTGCCACTGGATGATTGTTAGTCATGTAGATATGGCGGATATGCCCCTGCCTTTGCCACAACTGAATCCAATCCAAATAGTTTAAAAAGACTTTTTCACTTACTCCCACCGCTGGGTCTTCTAAAATCAACATCTGCGGAGTTTTAAGTGTTGGCAATAACATCAATACAAGTTTTTGCGTCTCGAATTTAAGTTCGCGAAACTTCTTATTCAAATGTCGTCGTAAGCTAAAATACTCAACTGCTTCTTGAATCATAGATTCATTGGCCATTGAGCTTTTCAAAAGATCGCTGACTAAAATATCTGGCGAAGGACGTTGCGATTCAAAATAACACCCGACAACTTCATGTAAAGCACCGATATCTTCTAAATCGCGCAAACCAGCCTCAGACCAACGCACTTTGCCGGCTTGTGGCTCCTGTCGACCTGCTAAAATTTGAAGTAAATGCACAGCATGGGAAGGGTTAGATGACTGCACCACTACGGTTTGGTCCATTGGAAAATCAAGGTCTACACTTTTCAAAACTGTATCGAAGCCTTCAACTTGAAAGCTGACATTTTCGAACTGAATATGATCCAACGCGGACTGTTTTATCTGTGCCATAGTAAATAGCATTTCGGAATAAGACATTCCCGTCTGAACTAGACTTAAGCTCTGTTCTGGCGGCACTCAAACTACGTGGTTTTAGCCCTTAATATTGGCTATGAAAAGAAGAGCCATGGGATCAATGTGATCACAGGATAACAGAGTGATTTAAAAGCCTCTGTCATGACATCCCAGTAGGAATTTTCATGGATACTCGCTGTGATAACATACGGAGAAATCTGGATTTCGTTTGGAAAGTTTTCGCGAAAAGTCTTATAGGCGCGATACATATGCAAATGAGACGTAATCAAAAGAATGTTTCGACACTTCAGCGTTTCAACGACCTGTAAACTCTGCACGGCATTTCCATAGGTACTCCCCGATATTTTTTCTAAAACAATATCATCACTTTGTATTTCGGGATAATACGGCAATAACGGAAATATCTGATGAAGCTTCGTGTCTTTGTAAACACCCGAAACAATCAGCTTGTCGATTTTTTTCAGAGCAAGAACCTCAAAGCCTTCACGAATTCGCCCTGCGGAACCCGTTAAAACCACACCACAATCGTAGTGAGGCAAGTGATCCATAGCCACTGGGGGCATGGATCTGAGCACTTTATTCTTTTCTAGTAGCAGCAGGATCACCACCACAACTAGAAAAGAAATAACAGTTAATGTCTTTTTATACTTAAATAGCCGCAAAGTTCGCCGTCACTTCGATTTCTACATTCACGCCTTTTGGTAAACCACTGACAGCTACAGTTGAGCGAGCAGGAGGTTCACTTGTAAAACGTTTTGCATAAATCTCATTTACCGCAGCAAAATCCGCCATATTAGTTAAAAAGATTGTTGTTTTAACAATATGTCCGAAGGTCAATCCCTGAGCTGTTAAAACAGCTTCGATATTATTTAAAACCATTTCCGTTTGCTTTTGAATATCACCAGTGAAAACTTCTTGTGTTTTCGGATCAATAGATACCTGTCCTGAACAGAAAAGAAAATCACCCATGCGTACCGCTTGTGAGTAAGGACCAACAGCTTTCGGAGCATGATCTGTGTGTACGATTTTTTTCATAAATACCCTCTTTCTTAATTTAATGATTAAAAGTAGAAAATAACACCAGCGCGGAATGGATCATCGGCCACAGTACGGAAACGAGTATCACCTGCCGTTGATAATCCCAACCCACCTTCAACAGTAAAAGCCAAGTTGTCTAAGCCAGTAAAGAAAAATTCCGTTCCTAAAATACCCAGAATCTCAACGCCGCTTTCTTTGCCTGATGCTGGGTTTTCATGACTGACCATACCTAATTGACCACCCAAATAAAAATTCATATTGGTTTCAAAGTAAATCATCTTACGCAATCCCGCATTTACTTGGAAAGCGTTATAACCTTTACGCGTGTCCAATCCTGCCCCGCCCGTCACTGCGTATCCTTTTTCTGGATAATAAGCGACCGCGAGCGAAGGTAAGCTATTAGAAGTATTGTTTTTAATCCCAATCCCTAAGCGATGAGTCAGGTCTTTCGCTAAAGCCTGTGAAGAGATCATTAAAATCATCCCTGTTAATACTACACTTGTTAAGACTACTCTTTCTGTCATTTTTAGTGTCATTTTTAAAACTGTTTTCATCTGTATAAACTCCATTTCGCAATCCGTTTTATAATCTTTTTTTGCACTCTCTATTTTGCACTTAAGCCTATCAAATACATTTTTTTTCGCCTAGACTGTGTTTTATTTGACACCTCAGCTAAGAATGAGTCTGATAGTACTAGTACTCTGGAGGATATTCATGCGCGGTTCAACATCAATGGGTCTGATGACTGTATTTTTAGCATTCACCTTTAATACACACACGGCACAGGCCATTTCTGTAAACCCTATTCTTGGCGAAGAACTTTTCATAGAGCGTCCCCTATTAAAAGAGTCCGTAATCAAATCTGAGTCAGAAGAAATCAAACTACAACCGATCTCTCATGGGATTAGAAAAAAACCTATTTTCGGTTTGGTTCCCGTCAACGTTTACACTTTACAACTTCTGACCGCTTCTCCGAAAAAACTTATCCATACCGCTGAAGGATTTCTATCGTCTTTAAAAGCCTCAGGCCCCGCTCAGCTTAACTTTACTTTTTTAAGAAATATGCCCGGCGATCGCATTTCAAATTCTTTAAAAGAAGGCCTACGCGCCAACAAAGTCAGCTTGAAAGATCTTTCTCCTGAGCTAGAACAATTCCTACAACAAATTTCAGATGTCTCTGAATTCCAAAACAACAGCAACCTCACCTTAACTTTTGAGTGGAAAGCTCAACAGTCATTGGTACATATTTCCCGCGGAGCAAAACTTTTGAAAAGTATCTCAGGCACCCCTGAGTTTGCCGATCAATTGCTTTCTATCTGGTTTGGCAAAGCATCTGACCCTAAACTTAATGAACTCAAGAACACATTGATCAACTGATCAATATAGAGGTTTGAATTATGGACTCACAGGCCCGCTATAAAATAACCCGCATTCTTTTTATTTCTTTCGTTTTTGTTCTTTTTGGCCTGATGTTTATGCCTTTTGCTGGTGCTCTATTGCTGGCCTCCCTGTGTGCTTTCGCTTTACATGACTACCTCGGCTACATCACAGCTCGTGGTATCAAACGAAAATATGCCACGCTAATTCTGACATTAGGGGTTCTTTTCTTTGTCGCGGCTCCTGTCATCTTTATTGTTTTGCGCGCCGTTACCATTATTAAAAATTACTCAGCGCAAGGGTTCCGCGACACTCCGATTTATCAGTCCACCGAAAAACTTCTTCATGATGTTACAGCTTATGGTAGTGCCTTAGCCGAACGCATTGGCTTTGATACATCTAAGATCCCCCACCCTGTTGACCTTTTAGGAAAATACTCCGGAGAGATCGGCTCTTATGCCACCAGTTTATTGGCGAGCATTCCCGAATTAGCTCTTAATCTTTTTGTCTTTTTCTTAGCTCTTTATTACTTCTTAAACGAAGCTCAAACAGTAAAGTCTTACTTTATGCGTTTGAATATTTTGTCTCAACGCGAAGCGAACAATATTATCCGTATCATCAAAACCAGTAGCCATCTGACTTTTGTTGTCTCTATTTTGATTGGCATCCTTCAAGCCTCTATCGTAGCCGGAGTAGCCTACTTCGCAGGGTTCAGCGAATTCTTCATTATCTTTATCGTCACAGCCGTTTTTTCACTGATTCCAGTTTTGGGTTCAGCTCCAACCGCACTGTTTTTGATGCTGACTGCTTTTGTTCAGGGAAATACTGGCGGCGCTATTGCGATGTTAGTGGCTTCAGTGGTTGCTGGAAGTGTCGATAACCTGATTAAACCTGTTATCCTCAACTCAGCTGGTGAAGATCAAATTCACCCTATCTTGTCACTGTTGTCTTTGATCGGAGCCATCCTGATGTACGGATTCATAGGTCTGCTACTTGGTCCGATTATCACCCAATTAGCCCTAAGCCTTCTGCCTGCAATCGTGTCATCATCCTCAGATGAGGAAAAATCAGGCGAAATTGAGGCCATTCAGAGCTAACTCTGTGCCTATCGCAGGGTCAGGCAGCCCTTTTTACCTGCCCAATTCAGCCGGATTGGGCTTGGATTCTTCAAGAGGGTCTTGATTTTACCCACAAGTTTCAATATAACTAACAACACTGTCTTTTACTCTGTGGTGGCCGTAGCTCAGTTGGTAGAGCATCGGATTGTGATTCCGAGTGTCGCGGGTTCAAGCCCCGTCGGTCACCCCAATTTTCTCTCTGTAAGAACCTATTCTTTCAATTCAACAAAACCGAGTTCCTGCTCTAACTTTTGGATTTTAATAACAAAAATAGACTTGCTGTTACAATCCTAACACTTTCAATACCTTAAAGTGCGGTTATTTCCCTCTTAGCCTGTGGCATTGGGTCCCTATTTTGCTTTTCATATCAGTATGAAAACATCATTCATGAAACCTTTGTTTGCTCAGCTATTGTTGGCTCCACTGTCGTTGGCTCTTGGTCTTACACTGACTTTAAGTGCGTCTTTTGCTCTAGCAAAGAATCGCACTCTGGATTTTGAGTTGAAACCTCTGCCCACAGCTCAATCCAGCGAAGCTCAAATCAGACAGGGATTGATGCAGCTTTATCGTGGCAATATCGATGAGGACCGATTGACTCAAACGATTACAAAAGCCGAAGAGTTCCAAAACTTCATCTATGACAGCATTGAAAATCAAATTCACACAAACAAACTCATCAGAGCCGAAACTTCTGAACGCTATCTAACAGGCCGATTCGTTAAAGAAACAACAGTCAGATTCCCAAGCCTTATTCAGCGAGATGGCGATCATCCCGCAAATACAGTCGTAGCGCGCATTTACGAACCAACAGGTCGACCTTCTGGTTGTGATTATCAATACCCGACAAGCATTTTCTTACATCATATTTTAAATCAAGTCCCACAGATAGAAACGGCCGCAAAAGTGATGAGTGCCGGAGTTCTGAATCAATCGGCTATTATGGTTGTCTTGCACATGCCCCACTACGGAGAAAGACGACTTGAAGGAGATGAGTTCCTAACAAATGACCTCAGCACTTTTAAGCGCAATGTGGCTCAATTAGTTCTGGATGTTCATGTTCTTAGAAATCTTCTGGAAACACGTGACAAAGTTAATCCCGACAAAATTTCTTTAACCGGCATTTCCCTTGGATCTGTGATGGGCATTACAGTTGGAGCCTTCGATCAGGGTTTTGAAAGCTACGGAAATTTAGTTGGCGGCGGAGACATGGCGAATATTTTATTTAATCGCGCTAGCACTCGCCCCGACAGCGAAGTGGCTGTTGCTTTACAAGGGCTTGATCTTGACGAAGACAGCATGAGGGACGAACTTGCAGCTATTGATCCAATCACATGGTCCCATCGCTATCAGAATAAATCCGTATTTATGTTAAGTGCTTCGCGTGACGATATCATTAGCTACGATGCCAGCGTCACTCCACTGTTAGGTATTCTTCAAGAAAATGGAAACCAAGTACGCCATCGCGTGAATGATGACACGCACTCACCAAGTGGATCAGCCCTGGATAAATTCCGAAACAGCTTCCGTCCCTTGATGAAATTCATCGTCGATGGAAGTCCTTCGATGAACAGAGTTTGCCGCCCTTAATTGGCGGCAGTATATCTATGCTGGCTCAGAAGCTGTGTTTAAGGCTTTGATCTCTTTTACTTTTTCAATATCACCCACAACCCAAAGCAAATCACCTAGCTCAAGCACCATAGATGAGTCTGGGTTTAAAATACGCTTATCATTGCGTTCAATACCCACAATCAAGCCCGAGATCGAATGGCGCAGTCCACTGTCGCGAATGCTTTTGCCCACCAGTGGAGAGGTCTCTGTCAGGCGCATCGATTTAAGACCGAAAGTCTCTTCGTCATGTTCCACCATTGGGACTTTTTCATCTAACACTTGCTTGATCTTTTCTAACTGCTCGTCAGTGCCAATGATAAAAAGTTTATCATACGACATGATCACCCAGTTACGATCCGGAGCTACGTAATTCACGTCCCCACGCTGCACGATGGTCACAGATACACCGAAACTTTCTTTCAGTTTCGATTCCATCAATGTCATCCCGACAAGTTTTGAATTTGGATGAATTACAAACTCAGCTAAACCTACATCCCACGGCACCAGTGATGAAAACTTTTTAGCTTCTTTATCATCGTGCTTCGGACCTTCTAAGTTTTCTAAGAAGCGAGCTTCAATTTTACTGTAAACCTTATTAGAAAAACGACTCGCAGCTAAGATGACAGCTAAGACTAAGAACACAATAATCCCAGCTAAAGAATTAATCGACAAGAAGCCATTAATGAAAACGGCTGCCAAAATCAAAGCGAAGAATCCGCGTGTTAGCTGAATACCAAAGCTCAATTTATCCAAACGAGCATGATCTTCTTCCGATAAGCTTTTAGCTTGCCCGAATGAAATCGCCCACAAAAATGGAGCTGCAATCAGTAGCGCACTCACTGTCAGCAACAATGAGCTTGTGAAACCATAACCCAATACTTCCACAATCATGTTCAGCACAATTTTTTCAGCAAATAGGAAAATAGCCACTACGACAATCGTGTTGATCAAAACACGGAATCCAAAAGCCCTCCAAAGTAACTTAGCAATCCCCGGTTTCCCGCCCTCGGACTGAACTGCCGCCTGATAGCGAGCTACAAAGTTCAAGGCCGGAGTTGGAATTTTAGCTTCTAACCATGTACAGAAAGGATCTGCAAACTTAATCATGTACGGAGTCGTAAATGTCGTCACAGCTGATGCGGCAACGGCAATTGGATACAAGAAAGGACTGGTCACTTTCAAGGTCATCCCTAAAGTAGCGATGATAAACGAGAACTCACCGATTTGCGCCATACTCATACCCACCTGAGTCGAGTGACGAACACTATTCCCTGAAATCAAAGCCCCTAAACCAGTACCAAAGAATTTCCCTACAATCGTCACCAATGTGACGATCAGAACTTCATAGCGATATTCTACTAGAACGTTGAGATCAATTAGCATACCCACCGAAACGAAGAAGACAGCGGCAAATAGATCGCGCACGGGATGAATTAGTTTTTCAATGCGCTCACCCTCACGCGTTTCTGCCAAGAGTGATCCCATAATAAACGCACCCAAAGCCGGAGAGAACCCCACCTGAGTGGCAATGATCACCATCAAAAGGCAAAGCCCCAAAGAAACCACAAGGATGGTTTCATCGTTTAAGAATCTACGAATGCGGTTGATAAAAGATGGAACTAGATAAATTCCCATCACAAACCAAAGGATCAGGAAAAACCCAAGACGCGCACTAGAAGACAACAACTCTGTACCAGAGAAAGTTTGCGAGATAGCTACTGTTGAAAGTAAAACCAACAACAAGATAGCCACGATATCTTCAATAATCAGAACCCCGAAAACTAACGAAACGAATCGTTTCGATTTCAATCCCAACTCATCAACAGCTCTGACGATAATCGTAGTTGAAGACATCGACAGAATGGCTCCCAAAAAGATACTGTCCATTGAGTTCCAGCCCATCATCTGCCCGACGACATAACCTAGAGCAATAACCGAGACGATTTCAAATGAAGCTGTAATGGTGGCCGTTCGGCCGACCTTCGCCAGCTTTTTAAAGCTGAACTCTAAACCCAAGCCAAAGAGTAAGATAATCACACCGATTTCCGCCCAGATATTAACGGCGCTGGTGTCTTTGATCGTCGGCATAAATGGAATATTGGGACTTACTAATAAGCCCGCCAATAAATAGCCCAGAACTACAGGTTGCTTTAATTTTTTGCAAAGAATGGTCACGATAGCTGCCGTGACCAAGATTACTCCAAGGTCTTGAATTAATTGAGGTAAATGAATCATGGCTCATAGTACAAATGCGCATTTCATCGCGCAATGAAATACTCGGAACTTTATTTTTATCTGTTAGGCGTTAGATATTCGACCATGGTCTAGTTATTGTTTTGAGAGCTTATTAAAACTAATACCTTTTATCCTAAAGGAATATCGTGGACATAATAAGCAGACAAAGGACCATACCCATGATCAAAAACACACTTTTATTTTTCAGCTGCCTTGCCAGCGCCACTTACTCTTATGCTCACTTAGGTGACATCGACCCTAATTCAATCCAGGCTGTCTATGCCGATTTACCGCTTCTAAAAAAAGCCAACATTCCTGTGCTTTACTCAGATGATAATTTGCAAGTGGGGTATGCTGTTATTTCGGGACAAATGCAAATGCGTCTTTCAGAAATGGCTCACCAATATGGTCGATGTGGAAACTACGAAGTTTTAGAATCTATTCCTGCAGATTTACACACAGTACGCAGCTCGCTTGAAGAACTGCAAGGAATTCAATCCCGCGATCAACAGTACTTATCATTGGCTCGTAACTTGTCTATCAGTGCTCGTCCTGAAATCACAGACGCATTACAACACCTTCAGTCTGATAACATTCGCAAAACTGTAGAGTGGTTATCTAACTACCCCACTCGTTTCAATCGTGGACCTGATGCCAATAAGCACGTTCAAGATTTTTACGAAAAACTACAACAGATGACATCTCAGGCCCCATTCCCTGTTGCAGTTGATTTAATCACGCACACGAACACACCTCAAAAATCTATTCGCGTTTCGATTAAAGGTTCCGAGCGTCCAGATGAACATGTCATCTTAGGTGGACACTTAGACTCTATCGTGGGCTGGTTCGGAACAGGTCGCGCTCCAGGTGCGGATGACAACGCTTCAGGCTCGGCTAGTTTATTAGAAGCTTTACGTGTGCTTTTAAGTCAAAAACAACCGCAACGTACAGTTGAGTTCTTCTGGTATGCCGGTGAAGAGTCAGGTCTTTTGGGATCAGCTCAAATCGCTGAAACTTATAAGAATGAAAAACGCAATGTGATCGCCGTACTTCAATTGGATATGACATTATTTCCAGGCGATGGCCTTTATAAAATTGCCAGTATGACAGACTTCACAAACCCATGGTTACGTGATTACTTAAAAGCGATAAATACAACTTATCTGAATATTGAAATCCAAGAAGATCAATGCGGCTATGGCTGCAGTGACCATGCTTCATGGCACAGACGTGGTTTCCCTGCGATCTTTCCAACAGAGTCAAAATTTAAGTCTTCGTTCCAGTATATCCACACTGAAAAAGATGTGATCTCGCCGCTATTGAGTTTTGAACACTCTTTAGTTTTCTCGAAAATCGCTTTAGTTATGGCGATGGATCTTGCGAACTCAAATGAAAAAATGCCTTCTTTCTAAAGAAGGCATTCCCCGTATCAATTCTATTTTTTATTAACTTAAATTACTGATTTACTTCTTAGCCGCTTGATAAAGCGGCATTACTTTTGGTAACAACGCAGTGATTTCTTTGATACGCGTTGTATCTGATGGATGCGTTGATAAGAACTCTGGCGAACCGCCGCCACCAGAAAGAGCTCCCATCTTCTTCCACAATGTCACAGCCTCTTCTGGATTATATCCAGCGCGTGCCATTAACTCTAACCCCACAGTGTCGGCTTCAGACTCTTGTCCACGTCCATACTTCAAAGTTAAAAGTGTTCCTAAAACGGCGCCGCCTTGAACATAGGCTTGGTCCACTCCATAAACAGCTGCCAGCAAAGAAGCTCCCGCAATCATACCTTGTTGTACAATCGCCTGACTGTAGCGCTCACGCCCGTGTTCACGTAAGGCATGGGCGATCTCGTGCCCCATAACAGCCGCGATCTCGCCGTCCGTCATTTTTAATTGTTCGATAATCCCTGTGTAGAACATGATTTTTCCACCGGGCATACACCACGCATTCAGTTCATTAGAAGTGATTACATTCACTTCCCAATTCCACTTCAAAGCATCAGCGCGGAATATAGCTGTGTGCGGAATTAATCTTTTTCCGATCTCTTGCACGCGCTTGGTTTGAGCGGCATTGGCATTTAAAGTTTTTTTCTCTTGAGCTTCAGCTTTGATTTGATCGTACCCTTTTGCCGATTCAGCTTCGATCTCGGCTGCAGATACTAGCATCAACTGTTTACGATTGGCTCCCACAGCCCCTTCATCAGTTGAAGTGGCGCAGGCAGATAGAATTAAAAGAACGATAATGATTTGGATATTTTTCATGTCAGAACTCTACAAAATTCATCGAGTTTCGCAAAGCTCTGACTTGTCGAGCTAATTTTTAACGGCAGCTGTTTCTTGAAACAACATTTTGACGTTGTTGGCAGTCTAAGATACGGCAGTTGCTGGCCCAGTTATTTTGACAAGCTCTGTAGGCCTCATCTTGAGCATAACGGTAGTCATGAGACACACCATAGAACGTAATCCAACGACCACTGCGATCTAAGCCTTCAGCGCGGCATTCAACGTTAACAGCAGTACATGTTTCAACACATTGACCATGGAATCTTAAGCACTCACGACAGCTATAGTGTCCACCGCGATGCTCTTCGTGACCACGATCATTTGCTGTACAAACAACATTACCTGGATAGCTATGCGGAGGTGGATATGCAGGAGGACGAGGATGACCTGGGCCAGGACGAGGTGGGTTTTTAGGTCCGATTTTATCTTTGATCACACCGCCGATGATTCCACCGATGATACCGCCAATGATGGCATCTTTTTTATCAGCGTGAGCGTTGATTGCGAAAACTGTTAGCAGAACGAAAATAATTGGTTTCATTTTTACCCCATTTTGTTTGTTTTAAAACTGTTGCTATGGGGTATTACAAAGGAAGTGCCAAACTATTTTGGCACCACTTACTGACTGATATGGCCTTACGGCATTGGAAGTTTAACTTTTGCTAACTCAGGATAACACTTAGTCAAAATCATCTTCGCCTGAAAAACAGTCAAAGCAAATTTTCCTAACATCACTTTTGCATTATCTGGAACTGGCTTCGAGTAGAAATCATGGCATTGAGCAATGATTTGAGTCTGATAACGGATTAGAGGCGTGATAGGAGCACAGTTCAGTTTTTCATTCACTTTGTGCTTTGTTAATAATTTATTTAGCTCAAGTAAACTTGGATTTAAAGTCTGTGTTACATCACAGGCTAAATCCCACTGCTCTTGAATGTTCATATGTTGATGTGAGTATAAACGCACTTTTTCAAGGTTAGCATTCACCACGTTAGCCACAGCACCCGCTACTCTGAAAAATTGCTGCCACCCACCGGACTCTTGGTTTGTCTGTTGGTTTATTTGTGCTTGAGCCGATATAGACATCAAAAATACCAAGCTCAGGACTGTCTTTTTCATATATTTCCCCTCGTAAATAATGATCTAGGCCCCAGTAGTTATAATGTTTTTCCCGACAAATCCAGTATTAATTCAACCTGTCTTAAGCCAAATTTCAGCTCACTCTCTATGCAATTTGACGGCTATTTCGAAGTCTGGACTCTGGTATTTTTTTCAAAAAAAGATCGTCAAGTCATGCAAGATCATTTAGCGTATAGATTCAGCCATGCAGGTAAAAAAAGACGAGCTTATATTCATTCAGGGCCAAAAAGGTGACCATGCCTACATTATCGAAGAGGGGCAGGTCGAAATATTCCATAAGCTTAAAAATGACCAAGAATCCCACCTCGCTATCTTAGGCCAAGGTGAACTTTTCGGAGAAATGGCTCTGATCGACACTAATATCCGCTCAGCCTCTGCCCGTGCATTAAGCGACTGCAGACTTCTCGTGATTGAAAAGAATCAATTGATTGAAAAATTAGACGCCTCTGATTCTGTGGTGCAATTGATGATGAGAATCCTTTTGCGCCGACTTCGACAGCAAAATCAATCCAATACGGGTATCCATCTAGAAGATACTGCCATTCAACAACACGGATTAAGTGCTGTTGATAAATTGCGCTTTGAAAGTCAAATCAATACAGCTTTTCAAAATCGCGAATTTCAAATCTATCATCAACCTATTCACGACCTTGCTCACAACAAACTGATCGGCTCAGAAGCTCTGATTCGTTGGGAAAGCCCAAGCCAAGGTTTAATTTCGCCAGGTTACTTTGTCGATGTTTTAGAAAACTCCTCTATGATTGTTCCTGTGGGCTATTGGATTTTTGAAGAGTGCTTTATGCACTTCAAACAAATTCGTGAAAAAGCCCCCGCGAACTTCACTGTCAGCATTAATGTTTCTGGACGCCAGTTTGCCCACCATGATTTCCTTCCGACGCTGAAAGCACTTCTGATCAAACACGGAGTTAAAGCTGAAAACTTTAAATTGGAAATCACGGAGCGCATTCTCATGGAAGGTGGAGCCATCATCGATGTTCTGAACCAATGCCGTGATATTGGTTTTGAAATTTCATTAGATGATTTTGGCACTGGGTTTTCGAGCTTGCAGTACTTAGCGCAGATGCCGATCAACTATATTAAAATTGATCGCTCTTTTGTGATGAACGTTTTAAAAGATGAGCGCACACGTGCGATCATCCGCTCGATTGTCTTTTTAGCCAGTCAGTTAAATGTTAAAGTGATCTCTGAAGGCATCGAATCCGAAGCCGAAGCCAGTGTGATGTACGGCCTTGGCTCTGATTATGGACAAGGCTACCTTTACTCAAAGCCTATCCCCCTACCTCAGTTCTTAAAGGATCTTGAAGGACAAAAAAGGTCCCCTGCCAGTTTTTAGACAGTAAACCTCCGTCAGGTCTGTATTACGCTATTTTAAATGAAGACTCATTTGGAATACTTTTGGCATCTACCCTCTTATTCATTTAAACGAGGTAGAAAATGTCAGTCAAAATGCACGCTATGGCTATTGGTATTCTGTCCCTTACATCTATGGTGGCCCATGCGACCTTGAATATCAGCATCCCCCGTGGTGAAAAGACTGTCTCATTCCGATCACCTCGTGGACAAAATGAGATCTGTGTTATCCCCAAACACTATCCTGGCATTCAGTACAAAAATCGCAGCCTGAAAAAAGAACAGGAGTTCTGTTCTTATAGCTTTTATGATGTCAATGGCAGTGAAGCTGCAGCAGGAATGAATCCTTTAGCTATTTGCGCTAAAACGAACAGTACTAATCCCGCTGTAAATTTATTCGAGGTCCGAGCCGGACAAAGCAAACGCTCTGTTGAAGCCGCCAACTGCGCCGGCGCTAAAAAAGCTGGAAAATACAAGAACAGTACAAGCTGTAGCTACACCCCTGCTATTTTAGCTTATTATCACGTTTCACAAATTCTAGGAGGCATTGGACGAGTGCCAACTGCCGTCTTACGTACGATGGACCGCAACACGCATCTTGAAATCGCACAGGATGGGTTAGCCAACACACGCAAAGGCGATTTGATCAATACCACATGGAGTGGGCTTCACTCTATCCTGACACAAGGACTTTCTAGCTCACGTAAAGATTTAATTTTCACTCAAGATGGACAGCAATCTTACGGGGCTTTTATTGAAAACCCTAATAATGAAGTTTTCTATCGCGCCCTTTTCAATGCTGGTAGCGATCGCGCCGCCGCTTTCCGCGATGGCAATGCTGTCTACAGATTGGTTCGCGACCAAAGACCACTGAGCCAAATCGTTTCCGCAACATGGAATCAAGAAAATCTACAAAAGCTCTATGCTATGCGCGACACCACTGAATTTATTGTTTTAGATCACATTCTGAATCAGCAAGACCGCTTCGGCAATATCGCGGCCCAACCTCGCATCACTTATTTCAAAAAAAATAAAAGTGGCGCGTGGAAATTAGCTTTAGAAAGTAAGATGGAAGATTACACGAAAGATCTACAGGAAGGTTCTGTGGATACATCACGCGCTCCGATCACAGTGAGCTCAATGATTTTAAAAGACAATGACTGTGGCGTTTCAAAAACCAACGTGGTTAAGGCTGCAGGTCTATTACGACATGTTGCCCACATGAGTGCCGAAACCTACCAAAAGATCATGCAATTACATGGAAGTATCCAAGCTAATAAAGCCTTTTTCACAACTGAGCTTTTATTCACCGAAAGAGACTTTCAAAGCGTCAGCGCTAACTTGACTGAAGCCGTACAAATTCTAAAAACAAACTGCCGCTCGGGAGCCTTAAAGCTAGATCTGAATTTGGATGAGTATCTGAGCACAGGCAGAACGACTGCTGCCAGTTGTGAGTAATTTTATCCTAGCAACTGATTCTGGGCAGTTCTCAAGACAATTAATAAATCTTTGCGATCAACTCTTATGTGTTTTGTTTTATAGTACTCTCTAACTATTTTATTAAATCTTTCGCTAAACGACCTATGCCCCCACATGTACATCTCCAATAGATCTATCGCAAATTGAATTTCTAGAATTTCAATTTTTTTAGCATTAATTGACTTCTGCTCATACATAGACAAAATTTCTTTGTGTCGGTTACTTAATATCTCCCACTTATTCACATAGTCCGTTCTAAGACTATGATTATATACAACAAACAGGCCCGTTAAAGTCATTGAAATAATTAATATTCCTTTTACCTCTTCGAATGAAAAAGATTTATTTGAAGGTCCTCCATTAATAGATGCTATTTCTCTTTTAGTTTTAGAACCTCCTATATCCCGAATTAAACTCATGGAAGAAACTGAGTCTTGTCTTTGAACAGAAAAACCATAAACCATAACAGAAAATGTAATCCCTAGAAGCATCGGATACGCTGCATGAACAGGATTTCGCGAAGCTGCCGGTCTATTTTTCGAAAAATGTCCTCTAAAAAAAACTAAGTCTTCAGGCTTCCATTGTTCTAAAATTTCTATCTTATCCTCAAGTGTATCTTTGAAGATTGGCAAAGAGTTAATGCCTGATGTAATAACCAGAGTAAAAAACATCGTCTTAGACATTAGAATAATATCATTATGAAAAAATATAATCCCAAGAAGATTAAAAAAAATAATTCCTGTCCAATGCATTGAATATCTTAGATGCTTACGGAAATCTTTTTTAAAAAATAACACTCCAATATTAGCAAACAACCATAATGTTATCGCAATAAATAAATATCCTAAGTGCCAACTTTGAATTTCCCAACCAAAAAGTGAATTTTTCTTCTCTACAAATACTCCGACACGCTCTCCCAACACATAGGCCCATAAGGCTGCAAATACAAAATAGAAATTATATCGATACAAACAAGATAAAATATTTTTAAATTTCATCTTGTTTGTATCGGAATAAATTAATCCAACTTTAGTTATTCAAAGTTTTGTATTCTTTTGAGATGTGGCATTTGGAGCGGGAGACGGGGCTCAAACCCGCGACCTTCGCCTTGGCAAGGCGACGCTCTATCAACTGAGCTACTCCCGCAATTGCATGAACTGCGAAGTGAAAATTTAATAGAAATACTACCCTGCTGTCAACAAAGATACTGAAAAGTACGGACATGGAAATTCATAATCTGCACATTATTTGCTACTAAAATAAACATTTCCTACCCCATAAAGGACTATTGTTAGCAAGATAGGCTAAAATCATTTAAACTTCCTAAGTGAATATCGTCCATCTTCTATCTCAGAACCACTTAACAGGTGCCGAAGTCTACGCTGTGGCCCTAGCCGCTCATCAAACAAACAGCGGCCACCAAGTGTACCAAATATCCAATGGCTTTTTTAGCGAGTCCACAGCCCTGCAAATACCGATAGAAGTGGAAACACGTTCACGTTGGCAAAGACTGCAAAACATTCTATGGCTGCGTCGCTTTATCAAAGAAAATAACATCCACGTAATTCACACGCATTCACGGGCCGCCGTCAAGTTAGCCTACTGGTCTACCCTCTTTACAAAGACGGCTGTGGTTTCAACAGTACACGGGATACAACATCCCTCGTTTTCAAAGAAGATTCACAACCAATATGGACAGTTTATTATCGCTGTCTGTGAAAATATAAAGAGGCAATTGATTCGGGATTTTAAGTACTCAGATAAGATGATCAAAGTTCTTCCGAACGGGATCAGCTCTGACCTTTATAAGTTCGAAAGAAAAGCGGCGTCTTTACCTTTACGCCGTATTGCCATTATTGGTAGAACAACTGGTCCTAAAGGCGAACGAACAGCACAAGTCCTTCAAGCTTTTCAGTCAGACGAGTTAAAACACCTCGATTTAGAAATCAGCTTGGTTGGTGGAAAAATCGCGGATCTTCATCTGCCAGAAAGCACAACACAGAAGGTTCAAGAAATTCAGAATGCAACTTTAAATAGTCAGTTCTATGCTCAGTACGATTTAGTGATTGGCTCTGGTCGCGTCTGCATGGAATCGTTAATTACAGGATGCCGTACGCTGGCTTTTGGTGAAGCCTGCTATGTGGGGACTGTTACAGATGAAACTTATACTTTAGCTAAAACTTCTAACTTCGGCGATGTTCACCCCGATTCTAAAAAACCACAAATTAACACAAACCAATTCGTTCAAGAAATTTTGAATCCACCAGAAGTGAATACAGAAGAACTGTCTGCGAAAGCCTCTGAGGATTTTTCTGTACAGAACGTAGCTCAATCTGTTGAGCGTCTTTATGAGTCCGCTTACTTTTTAAAACATTACCCACATTGGATTCCGACGTTGATGTATCACAAGATACCCAACCATGAAATTCAGTCGCAGCACAAAATTTATGTCACAAAAGCGAATTTTGAAAAACACTTAAAATTTTTTAAACGTCGTGGGTTTGAAACTTTGACCTTTTCTGAGCTAGAAGCTTTTCGTAAAGGGACACGAGACTTTTCCCAGTTCCCACCAAAACCTCTTATGCTCACCTTCGATGATGGCTATCGTGATAACTTAGAAAATGCGTCGCCGCTTTTGACTCAGTATGGATTTAAAGCGCAATTATTTTTGTTAGCGAACCCCGAAATCAATAGCAATAACTGGGACACTTCCAGTACAGATGAACCCTCACACGAAATTATCGCCGGAGCCGAAAGACAAAAGTGGAAGTACTCGGCTTTCGAAATAGGATCCCATGGATTCTCTCATAGGAAGATTACAGATCTGACAAAAGAGGAAGCTCTAGAAGAGTTACGACTGTCTAAGGCCTCATTAGAGAAAGAACTTTCTGTCCCTATAAATGTATTTGCTTTTACCTATGGAATAATCAGTTCTGACTCGGCCGAACTCGCGCAGAAGGCTGGCTACAGTTATGCCGTCAATACAGATACTGGCGGCCTGCTACAGGAACAAGATCCATTCGCTATCTTTCGTGTGAATATCTTCCCCGATGAAAGCTTATGGTCTTTATTCAAAAAGACGTCGCGTTGGTATAGAAATTATTATTTTAAAAAACGTGGAAAGTAGTCAGCACTAGCCGACTACAAGCCAAACTGATGTAGCACAAAGACCACCGTCACAGCCAAGCAATAGGCCACAAGGTTACTGAAGAAAAGTTGTAAGAGCGCAGGTTTCCACGAACCCATTTCTCGCTTCAATACCCCAACTGTAGTCACACATTGCAACGCAATCATAAAGAAAATCAGTATTCCCACGACAGATGCTGTAGTGAAAATCGGAGTCCCATCTGGGAATGTGGCTTCTTTCATGGCCGTCATCAGGCTTTGAGTTTGCGAGTCTTCGTTTTCATCACTGATATTAAACGTCAATGCTAAAGCTGATACGAAAACTTCGCGAGCTGCGAAAGCAGATATCAAACCAAAACCTACACGCCAGTCCACACCCATAGGGCGGAAGATAGGTTCCATCGCCTGCCCCACTTGGGCCGCATAACTGTGTTGGGCGATTTCAGTCGCCTCTGGCGCGTCTTGTCCTTCAGCCACTTCAGGGCGCGGGAATGTCGTCGCAAACCATAACACTAAAGCTAATACTAAAATGATCGGACCCGCTCTAAATACAAATGACTTCGCCTTCAAAAGTGACTGACGCAGAATAAACAGAAAATGGGGACGACGATATAATGGTAACTCCATAATCAATCGTGATTTGGCAGTGTCATCAATAAAAACAGCAATGATATTGGCCGCTAAGGCGCCAACCACAATAGCTCCGAAATAAAGAATGGCCATCACAAAGCCTGCCATCAATGGATTGCTGTCACCGATCAAGAAACCAATCATCAACGCATAGACAGGTAAACGCGCCGAACACGTCATAAAAGGAATAATACTTTGAGCAATTAAGCGCTCTTTTTTAGACGTGATATTTCGTGCTGCCATGACCGCCGGAATGGCGCAGGCAAAACCGGATAAAAGAGGAACAAAGGATCTTCCACCTAATCCCACCATCGAAAGCGGTTTATCAATAAGCGCCGCTACACGCGCTAAATATCCCGTAGACTCTAGAATGCCAATTCCTACAAATAAAATAAAAATCTGAGGAACAAAGATCACCACACCACCAATAGCGGCAATCAAACCTTCACCCAAAAATTCCCCAACCAAACCAGGGATGTTTTCCGTCACTGCCGAAACAGCTGTGGCAAAAGCTGTATCGATCAAATCCATAAACGGCTGTGCCAACCAATAGATCGAAGCAAACAACACCGTCATCACAGAAAAGAAAATCACAAAACCAAAAATAGGATGCATTAAATACTGATCTAAATTGTGGCTTAGCCTTTGAGCGGACTTCTTTTCATCACGTTTTAAAATCGTTTGCGAGTTAACTTCGGCAGCCCATTTGATGATTTCGACCTGCTCATCCAAGCTCCACTGTGGACAGGCAACCGCATCGACTTCTGGCACACCAGCCGCAGCCAAAGTTTGTAAGATCTCGTCTAAGCCTTGTCCTAATACACCATCAAATAAAATAATTTCTGAATTCAATTCACTTTTCAGGCGGGCCAGATCAATTTCTGATCCTTCTTTTCGAATTAAATCACACATCGTTAAAACAAAGACGGCCTTATATCCACTTTGCAAAACTTGGCGTGCAATAATTAAATGACGTTGCAATTGGGTCGCATCTAAAACGACAACGACGCCATCAATAGCGCCCACGCGATGCTCTTTATCAAATAACACATCATGCGTAACTTGTTCATCTTCTGATTGTGGCACTAAAGAATAAATACCCGGAGTATCGACGATACGAAGTTCTTTTGCTTCGGCTACACGCTCTAACAACTGCGGACGAACTGAACCTGCACTGTATTCAACAGTTGAACCTGGGTAGTTAACAGTTTTTGCTTTTGAACCTGTCAGCCAGTTGTATAATGTCGTTTTACCCGAGTTTGGCGAACCAACTAGTGCCCACGTAGACATGCAAACTCCTCTTGATTAAGTGCCAAACGAGTTGATCCATATTGAATGATGATCACAGATTTGAAGGACACTTTTGAGACAACTTTCACTTCAAGCCCAGGATGTAATCCCAAATCAAATAAACGGCGCACTAAATCCTTATTAGGAGATTCAATCTTTTCGATAATAAATGTCTGCATGGAGGCCAACCTTATGATGTATGGACAATGTCTTAAATTTACACCTGCAAAGAGTCAACTTATTGAGATTCATTATCACTTGGCTATCAGTCCGTTTTCATTTGACTTTCATTTAGAAAAATATAAAATGGTTTTTAAGTCATCATAATCAATATAATTACGATTGAGCCAATTTTCAGGCTCAATATACACGGAGGCCCCCATGGACAAAGAAAAAGTCATCGAATGCTTAAACGAACTTCTTGAGAACGAATTAGCCGGTGTTGTTCGCTACTCTCACTACGCATTTATGGTTTTCGGACATAACCGCATCCCTATCTGCTCATGGTTAAGAAGCCAAGCTCAAGAGTCTTTAACTCACGCGAACCAAATCGGCGAACACATCACAGCTCTAGGTGGACACCCCTCTTTGAAAATCGGGTCTTTGTTAGAATCTAACAAACATAAGATCAATGATATCCTGAAAGAGTCTTTGGGCCATGAAACTCACCAAGTATCTGTGCTTCACAAACTATTAAAAATGGTTGAAGGCAAATCGATTTTATTAGAAGAGTTCGCACGCGAAATGATCGTAGACGAAGAAATGCACATTGCAGAAGTTGAGAAAATGATCAAAGAACCTAAATAGGGTTCTTTGATTACACTCTGTAGTTCCAATTTAAAATAGATATCCGACTCTTAAACCAAAAGAATCCGAATGATTCTTAGGCTCCACAAATGTCTGACCGTTCGTTGATACACTGTTCGAGCGGTTCAGATCCCAGCGCTCATAGAAACCGCCCAACTTCCAATCTGGGTTCCAACGATAACTTAAACCTACAACAATGCCATACCCCGTTTGATCCATTTCTAGATCTTCATATCCGCCACCGACATCGGAAAGATTAGATCGTATTTTGCCATAGATAATCTGATCATATTCTAGCTCTGCAGAAAACTTTCCAATATCACTGTTAAAATCTAACTCAGCCCCAACTGGGATAAAAACCCACTGCCCTGTACGTTGATAAAAGCCAACTCCCTCACCCATATCGTACAAATAGCGAAACCCTAAGCCTGCAAAAAAACGAAAAGTCTTTTGCACTTCAAACTCAAAACGTGTCGCCACCTTGGCGATCATATCTTTAGTCTTCGCCTCATAAGGCACACAATTATTCAACTGGTTACAGAGCTGTCCTTTATAATCCAACAGACCATAAAGAAAGTTGCCGTACAGTTTTCCATTGCCCAAAGCGCTGCTCCAATACCACTCAGCCCAAACTCCATACATCAAACCCGAATGCTCAACTAAGCTAGGTTCGCTGTACGCGTAACTGCGCAGTTCCGCACCTAAAGTGAAACTTTTCGCAGTCGCCGCTTTTTGGGAAGGTTGGATTTGCGCCTCAATTTGAAATCCGAAAAGCAGAATTAGAAATGAAAGATAAAATTTCATGCCTCATGGTAACTGACCCTACCTGCTTAAGTCTAGTTTTACTCGACTATCTTAAAGTATTACGACCTTCATCCCGAATTGAACATTGTGACAGCAAAAAACCAAACCTTAGTATTATTCATCTTTGTATTTTTCACCTCATTCACGGCTTTAGCCGAGGTCTTGCACTGGTCACAAACCTGCAAGAACGGAGAACTTGTTGTACAAAACAACAAATCAAGACCGCTCTCTGTCTGGCTGCAAAGTTTTGATAAAGAACTTTTAGATGAAGTTGAATACTCCGTTGCTGGTTATTCAAAAGTTTTTATCCCAATTACGAATACAGAATTTCACTCGCTACTTCACTTCAGCGATAGTGGAACTCTATCCGTTAACTATCATTGTGATGACAAAGTTTATCGTTCTAATACTCTTGAAGGCGGAGTGCTGACTTTTAAGAAAACTCCCATCATTCAAAATTTCCTTTGGCTGCAAAATCTATACAGCGGCACTAACGAATTCGAGATCGAACTTCTACAGAAAGATCACAGTGTTTTAAATCAGTTCAAAGTAACTCTAGCTGCTTTTGAAAATCACCTTTTTAAAGTGCCCGACTCAAATGATAACTGGAGTTTTATCCGCGTAAAGGCTTCCCATAAATACTCTAGCTTCAACATTAACAAAAAAGGCAGCGAAGAAGCTTTTCACATTCTACCTCAGCAAAGTGCTGTCGACCTTAATGCCGCCTACTTTCTAGTGGGACCACAAGCTGGAAAAGATGATAGCTTCATTGTTAAAATCCAAGATCCGGATATGATTGCCCGCGCTCGTGACTTAATCCAAAATCCACAAAAAGAAAAAATGCTATTTGCACGCATCCAAAAGGATCATCAGGGATTTAACCGCAACTGGAATAAAGCTGAAAAGAACTACTGGTCATGGTCAGTCACAGAGGTCACTAACTTTGACGATTTCGGCAGCATCACCTGCAATGGAACTCCGCAGGAATTAGAAGATCGCGTAGATTTTAAAGTCAATACTGTGGGAAGAATTTGCTTCTGGGACTATCGTGTAAAACGAGAGTTAAGCCCTACAGAAGTTTCAACAGGACTTAATCTAAAACCTTAATGGATTAATTTAACTTTCAGAAGAGTACGGAATATTAGCTTACTTCTGTACTGGCTTTTTGCCCACGGGTTTCTTCAACACTTACACGCACTTTTTCAACGCCAAGGCTTTTCATTTTTTCAAAAATACTTTTTGCGAACAACCAAGATAGATTTTCAACGCTTGTGTTTTGGATCGGCAACCAAATGGTCTCGTTTATAGGAAATGAATAAAATCGATCACGGAAGGTGATCTCGTAGTTCTTACCATTGGCACTCTCTTGATATTTCATGTCCGAATGCGCCTGTGGTAATAAAATATGTTCATCCCAAATATCGCATTGATCTTTGATAATTTTTTTAAGGACATTAAAATCAACAAAGTATCCCTTACCGCCTATGGCGTCCTCGCTGGAGCAAAAGATATCGACCTCTACCTGATAATTATGGCCGTGCAACATCTCGGCTGATTTTTCATCAAAAATCAAAAAATGAGCAGAAGAGAATTTGAAATTTTGCTTTGCCAAATGTAAGGTGGTCTTATTCATACGAGGTAATTTAACATGAAATACGAATTGAAGCAGCATTTTCAAATAGAATCAGCTCGTTTTTTACCCCATTTACCAGCAGATCACCCCTGCTCACGCATGCACGGCCATAGTTTTAAGATTATTCTGACCCTAAAGGGTGATCTTGATCCTCAAATTGGATGGGTTGTGGACTATCACCAAATCACTCAAGTGATGCAGCCTCTGTTAAAGCAACTCGATCATCGTGTTTTAAATGAAGTCGAAGGACTTGAAAATCCAACATCTGAACTACTAGCTAAATGGATTTACGAACGCGCCCTCAAAACCCTGCCCATTTTACAAAGAGTCACCATTATGGAAACTCCAGCTACGGAATGCACCTACCCTGTTTAGGATAGGTGACATGAGGCCGAGCAATCGACCCACAGAATTAATTGCGAAATTGAGCGTTAACGCGAACTTGTTTATTAATGTACTCAGACAGGTTGTCGCTTGAAATTGTATTCGGAGCGTACAGCATCACAACAGTACTTCCCATACGGAACATTCCTAACTCGTCACCTTTTTGGATCTTTTGCCCCTCGTAGGTCTTTTCTTGAACAGCACCTGACAACAGTTGGTTTCCACGAATTTCTTTATCAAATGCCAACTCGATCTGTCCTACATTTGTCGCTCCGACAAACATAACACCAACCAAACCACGATCCGTTTCAATCTCAACTAAGACTCTTTCATTCACTGAAAAGAGCTCATGAATATTTTCAGTAGACCATGCATTCACCGGCCACAAAGCCCCCGGTATATACACTACTCTTTTGATCTCTCCTGTTACCGGAGAATGCACCCGATGGTAATCTGTTGGGCAAAGATAATACGTTAGAAAAGAGCCCTTATCGTATTTTTTCATCGCACTCGAATCACGGGTGAACGACTCCACTGAGTACGTCTTATTCTTAGCTTGAATCAAGCGACCAGAAGTGATCGGAGCCGCCTGAGTAATCACAGAGTCAGCAGGATGAACTGCCCACGTATCCGCCACAGGTCGCAGGCCTGGCTTCAATCTACGAATAAAGAACTCACCTAAACTTGGGTAATGATCCACTGGGAACTCAGCTTCTGCCAAACTAATGTTATAAGCTTTCGCAAAAGCTGTGATCACAATTTTGCTTAGAAAACGTGGCAATGGAATGTGCACTAATTGACCAACGAAGTAACTGACATGATTCTTTGGAATAAATCTGGTTATTGCTGACATAGGCCAATCTTGCTATATTCTATTGTAAATGTCGAAGATTTTTAAAGATATTAAACTCCCAATCGATCAGGAACTGTCTGAGCACCTACTTTGGCTGATGCCAGAGTCTGGGGGCTACCGTATCCTGAGGCAATCGGTAGACGCCCGCAAAAAACACTCGCCTCACTTTGTCTACACAGTTGAAGTCGCCGAAAAAGGCGAAACCTTAAAAACAGAAGCTTTCTCTTTACCTCGCATCTCGAAACTCCCTGCTACCTTCCAAAAACCTATTATCATCGGATCTGGCCCTGCCGGATTATTCGCAGCTCTTAGACTTGTTGAACGTGGAATCCCCTGCAAATTATTTGAACGCGGCAGTCAATCTGCAGATCGCATCAAGGGCATCAATCGCTTCTGGCGCTATGGGGAACTCGATCGTCGCAATAATGTTTGCTATGGCGAAGGCGGCGCAGGACTGTACTCGGATGGCAAACTGATTACACGAATTAAATCAGACCATATTCCCTATGTACTAAATCGCTTGGTGCAGTTTGGAGCTCCGGAAGAAATCCAGTGGCTTTCAAATCCCCATGTAGGTAGCGATAAAATCAGACGAGTGATTCCAAAAATTCGTGAATTTCTATTGCAAAATGGATGTGAGATCTTCTACAACTCACAGGTGACACAGCTTCTTTACGGCAAGAACTGCGTCACCGGAGTTATCACAGAACAAGGCCACCAACATCACTCGGATCATGTCATCCTTGCCACTGGCCACTCTGCCGAAGATATGCTTCAACATCTGATCGATTCGGACGTTTTTGTAGAGGGAAAATCTTTTGCCATGGGGCTTAGAATTGAACATCCCCAAGCCGAGATCAATCGTATCCAATACCGAGAATTTGCAGATCATCCCAAACTAGGTTCAGCCAACTATAAACTCGCTCACCATGACAATCAATCCGGAGTCGGAATCTACAGTTTCTGTATGTGCCCCGGAGGTTATGTTCTTTCCAGCGGAACAGAACCCGATGCGCTAGTTTGTAATGGGATGAGTAACTTCAATCGCAACTCTCCTTACGCCAATGCGGCCATGGTGGTCAGCATTCAACATGATAAACTTTTTGGCGAGGATCGCATGGGCGGGATGAAGCTCAGAAAAGAACTGGAAACGCGCGCGTTTCAAGCCGTCAAAGAAGTCGGAGGAAGCAAAGAACTTCCCGTTCAAAACTTAGTTTCTTTTCTGCAAAAATCAAATCGACATAAGGTCACAGACACGTCATCTCCATCTGGCATTGTGAACACACGCCTTGATCAACTTTTACCTTCTTTTATGTATGAGAAATTAAAAGAAGGAATCGAAAAATTTGAAAGTCAGATGAAAGGTTTTATTTCAGAAAAAGCGAAACTCTACGGAGTTGAATCTCGTACGTCATGTCCACTACGTGTAACTCGCGACGACAGCACACTACAAAGCGTATCCCATCGCGGCCTTTACCCTTGCGGTGAAGGTGCTGGTTACGCAGGCGGCATTACTTCTGCCGCCTGTGATGGAATCAAATGTGCTGATAAAATTTTTGAAAGTCTTAAAACAATAGAAGACTAGTCAATATTGACTAGTCTCGTGAAGACGAACGACGTCCTTCAGAAGGACGACCTGTAGTGCTACGACGACGAGGACGATTTGAGTCATCGTCTGAATTCCATGATTTAAAACCATTTAATTGACGACTTGGTTGTTGACGATCACGGAACTTATCCTTGTCTGCACCAAACCCAAAAGCGCGGTCTCCGCGGTCATGACTGCGTTCAGCATTACGATCATTACCTCTGTCATAGCTACGACCTTCAAAGCGCTCGCTACGGCCACGACGTTCACCGCCGCGATCTCCGCGATCAAAACGGTCGCCACCGCGATCATTGCGCTCATAGCGATCACCGCCACGGCCTTGACCACGACCACCACTGCGATAGCGATCATCAGAGCGCGATGGGCGTCCGCCACCAGCTTGCATTTCACGAGGAACAACTCCATCACCTACGAAATCCATAGATGTGTCGCGATTTTCAAAAATATCCGGATGTTCAGAAAGCACAAGACGTTTTAAAAACTCTTCCACTGTAAAATCAAACTCGAAAGCTTCTTTTAGTTCGTCCATTTTGCGGTCTAAGAACTTACCTGCGCGATGATATAACTCATTGTCTTTAACTTGGTTCATACCATTAATAACATCACGTACGCGATAAACATTCAGCTCGTCATTTGTTGGTGCTGTACCCTTAACAAGATTTGCTTTCGTTACTTGTTGAATACGCTTTAATAACTTCACTTCATGCGGTGCCACGATTGATAAAGCTAAACCTTTTTTACCTGCACGACCAGTACGGCCGATACGATGAACATAGCTTTCCACTTCGCGTGGTAAAGAGAAGTTGATAACGTGAGTTAAGTCATTGATATCCAAACCACGGGCAGCCACATCTGTTGCCACTAAGATCTTAACGCGTCCTGAACGGAAATCTTTCAAGATAAAGTCACGCTCTCTTTGTGGGCGGTCACCATGGATGCAATCCACTTTGAAAGATTTGCGCTTTAACCAGTCTGTAATTTCTGTTACTTCACGTTTTGTCTGACAGAACACCAAACCATAGAACTCAGGGTTCATGTAAAGAACTGCAGATAACATTTGTAATTTACGATCAGGATAGATCGTGTAGTAAATTTGCTCAATTTGAGGTTTTTGAGAATCTTCTTTGTGAATTTCAATCTTGTCATAATCTGGCAAGTATCTAGAAACCACACGTCTGATCTCTGGTGACATTGTAGCTGAGAATAACCATTTACGTTTATCTTCGCTGTCTCCGATGGCTTCTAAAATTTTCTCAAGATCGTCTTGGAAACCCATAGAGATCATCTCGTCAGCTTCGTCCAAAACTAAAGTCTGAACATCTTTTAATTTTAAAACTTTGCGGTCAATAAGATCACACAGACGACCTGGAGTTCCCACAACGATTTGTACGCCTCGTTTCAAGGCCGTAATTTGACGATCATAAGAAGACCCACCAAACACCGTCAGCGTGCTTAGGCCCTTCCATTTTGCCATTTTTTGTAATTGCGCTTCCACTTGAGTAGCTAACTCACGTGTCGGACACATCACCAATGCCTGAACAGACTTACTTTCAGCATCGATTGTTTCGACCAACGGAATCCCGAAGGCCCCTGTTTTTCCAGTTCCTGTCGCCGCTAAGCCAACGAAGTCTTTTTCGCGCCCCAATAAAACTGGGATAGCTTGTTTTTGAATAGGTGTTGGTTGAGTGAAATTTAACTCAGCTAAAGAACGTAAAACCTCTTTAGACAGACCCCATGTAGCAAAGATATTTTCAGACTCTTCTTGAGCCTCGATATCTGCTGCTTCCACTTCTGGATTTGATTTTTTAGATTTAACTTCCTCAATAGACGACGAGTCCATTTGCTCTTGCATGGCTTTCCTTAATTGCACTTCGGTGCAGGTTATATGTACTAGCACCCCAGCCAATACACATTATTAAGGCCATGAGTGCAATTTACCCAAACAGTCCCAAAGACTGTAAAAATGAATTGAACCTCTTAAGTAACGGAAAAAAGGCACAAAAGCCACTGGTTTGTGACAAAAACAACACCTTTTTAAAAAACCATGAACAAAATACTTTCTTTTCTGGAAAATGACGAACTTTTATCTGCCCATTTCTCCTCTGAAACAGAGGTGTTTTACTCTGATACAAGACTTTGAAAATTAAACTAGAACTAGACTTTATCCCTTCTGGTGACTCAGGTATCCTTACTGAATGAAATACGTCATTTTATTTTCTATATTTTGCAGCTTGAGTTGTTCCCACACCCCAGACATGCGATTTCGTAAAACGCTGGAAAATCTAAATGAACCCACAGGTAAGTTCAGTGCCAATTTAGACACATTGACCGCAAAAAACATGACAGGACGTGTAGCTCTTGGTCTAAAACGTTCTTCATCGCTTTCTACAGCGCAACTGAATGAGCTAAAAGCGTCTTTACGTCGTACACCTACAAGTTCAGTGGCCACTTCAACACCGCGTCCAACTGTGCGTGTGAATGTGTCAGAAGCCTTAAAAAACTCTGATTTTGCTATTTTGAAAGATGCTAGTTTAGATCAAATTATCAACACAGCATCTCGTTTACCCCAAGCCCGTATCAATGCTCTTTCCTCTGAGGTGGCCGACACGTATCGCTGCCAACCAGCACAACTCAGCTTAGCCCTTGCCGCTTTAACCGAGCGCGAGTTCCCATTGGCTTCTGCTATCAAAACAGCAACCAAGTTATATGAAAAAGCTTATGACTGTGGATCTGGCGAATACAAAGCCCGCGCTGCTTATCGCCTTGGTCTATTCGCCTTAGCAGATAATGACTGTAAGAAATCTTTGCCCTATTGGTCTGCAGTAAGCCAGTCTAATGAAGCTCGTTTTCTTTTCTCACGTGCCGAATACTGGAGAAATCACTGCGACCAAAAAACCGCCAACAAACGCCAGATCGCCATGGAGTTTTACAACTCTTACCCTTTAAGCTTCCACGTTTTACAAGAGATGCAAGATGCGAATGAAGATCTGAGCCAACTGGTGATGTCGCGCACAACACCTCGTGTTTTAGTTCGTACTGAGTCTGACAGACAAGTGAACACTTTAGTTGAGCAAATCGAACTCGCTATTGAAAACAATAACTTCTCTGCTGCCCGAGATATGCTTTCGTGGATCAATGACAGCAAGATGCAAGAGCTTGAACCACATTTTATGCTTTATTTAGGTCATCTATCGCACATGTCACAAGATGGCCTGCGCACGTTCCAATTACTTTCAAAAGTTTTCTCGCAGCATCCTCAATTAAAAACAGCAACAACTTTAAGATTGTTCTATCCAAAATGGTATTTCGACGAAATTCAAGCTCAAGCAAAAAGCCAAGGTTTAGATCCTCTTTTGATTTTATCTTTGGTTAGACAGGAAAGTGCCTTTAATAGAACCGCTGTTTCCCGCGTTGGAGCCCGTGGCTTGATGCAATTGATGCCCGCTACAGCTCGTGGTTTAGATCGCAGTCTAACGCCTGCACGCCTAATGCAAGCGGATAAAAACGTTCATGCCGGTACTCTGTACTTCTCGCGCTTGATGAAGCGTTACAACGGCAATGTGGTTCTAGCTTTAGCCGCCTACAATGCAGGATTTGGTGCTGTTGATAAATGGGTGGCTCGCTATAAAGTCGACAATCAATTGTTGTTCAAAGACTTAATCCCATATCGTGAAACACGCGAGTACGTGGCTTCTATTTTAAGAAACCACTACTGGTATCAAATGCTCGAAAATCAAAACTCTCCTAAGATGATCTTAGGACAGCCAACATCGAATCCTCAGGACCTTATAGGTTCCGTCGATATTGACCACCTACTTCGTACAGCGCTTGCGACATCTGATACAACGAACAGTATCTTGACGCGCTAAGAAGAGCCTCGAAGATATTTCCGCCCGACAACGCAGTTTTTTGTAAATTCTTTAACTCGTGTTGGGCGCGATCTGCATTCTCGCTTTGGAAATTATTTACATGATTCAATTGATGATTCTTTTCATCCTGAGACGCACGCGCTAATTCAATCTTAGGTGGGACATAGTCCTCAGCCAGAGTTTTCGGATTAATAAATGTATTCACCCCGATCACTGGCAAATCCCCACTGTGTTTCAAGTGTTCGTAGTACAAAGACTCTTCTTGGATTTTTGATCGTTGGTACTGAGTTTCCATAGCACCTAAAACTCCACCACGCTCGTTAATACGCATGAATTCAGCTAAAACAGCCTCTTCCACCAAATCTGTTAACTCTTCAATAAAGAAGCTTCCTTGATTTGGATTTTCATTCTTAGTCATACCGAATTCGCGGTTGATGATCATCTGAATCGCCATCGCACGTCTAACCGACTCTTCTGTCGGAGTCGTGATCGCCTCATCATAGGCATTTGTATGTAGCGAATTACAATTATCATAGATCGCTAAAAGTGCCTGCAATGTCGTACGAATATCATTGAAATCAATCTCTTGCGCATGCAGCGAACGCCCAGAAGTTTGGATATGGTATTTCAGTTTTTGTGAACGATCATTAGCCTTATACAGATCTTTCATGGCCACAGCCCAAATACGGCGCGCCACACGCCCCAATACAGAGTATTCAGGATCTAAACCATTACTAAAGAAGAAAGATAAGTTCGGGGCAAAATCATCCACTTTCATTCCGCGCGACAGATAGTACTCAACAAAAGTAAATCCATTTGAAAGTGTGAAAGCCAATTGACTGATTGGATTCGCACCGGCTTCAGCAATGTGGTATCCTGAAATACTCACGGAGTAGAAATTTTTAACTCCGTTACGAGTGAAATACTCTTGAATATCCCCCATCATTTTCAATGCAAAATTGATCGAAAAAATACACGTGTTCTGACCTTGATCTTCTTTTAAGATATCGGCCTGAACTGTTCCACGCACTTGCTGCATGGTGCGCATTGCGGTTTCTTTCCACTCTGTTTCAGTCAAAGAACGACCTAATTCTTTTTCACGCTTTTCAACCTGCTGATCGATTGCCGTGTTGAAATAGAATGCCAGAATCATAGGGGCCGGACCATTGATCGTCATACTCACTGATGTATTCGGACTGACAAGATCAAAACCCGAATAAAGTTTCTTCATGTCATCTAAAGTACAAATACTAACGCCAGACTCACCGACCTTACCGAAAATATCAGGGCGTAGATTTGGATCTTGACCATACAGTGTCACAGAGTCGAAGGCTGTCGATAGACGATGAGCCGTTTCACCTTTACAAAGATAATGAAAACGTCTGTTAGTACGCTCAGGAGTTCCTTCGCCTGCGAACATACGCTTTGGATCTTCATCGGCGCGTTTTAATTGAAACACACCAGCCGTGTAAGGGAATTCACCCGGAACATTCTCCATTTTTAAAAACTGGAAGCGATCTCCCCAGTCACGGTACTTTGGTAAAACCACTTTACGGATACGTGTGCCACTTAACGACTGAGAAACTAGTTTCTGCCGAATTTCTTTATCGCGAACTTTAAAAATCAATTCGTCGGCAGCGTATGTCTTTTGTAGGTCATCCCAGCCCTCTAAGGCCGCCAACTCATGTGCTTCGAAATCCTTTTTATAGCTTTCGATATGTTGAGCCACCTGTTGGGCATCTAAGCCAATCTCTAAGGATAGGTTTTTTAAGGCCCCAATTTTTGAAGCTTTTTCAGCTAAATCATTTACGCGCTTTTTATACTTGCGATTGGTCGCCACGATCTCGGCCAGATAGTTTTGTCTTTCTGGAGGAATAATCATGTGTTCGTCTGCCGCCAGTACATTTTTACGCAATTCTTCCGAAACTGCCGGTAAAGCATTTTTTTGAGTTAAGGCATCAGCCAAAGAGAAAAACAACTGATTGACGCCGCCATCATTGAATTGGCTCGCCTGAGTTAAAAACACAGGAACCTTAACGTCATCATTAAATATTTTACGAGATCTTTTATACTGTTTCGTTACATCGCGTAGAGCATCCTGTGCTCCACGGCGATCTGCTTTATTAACTGCAACAAAGTCAGCAAAATCGATCATATCAATTTTTTCTAATTGCGATTGAGCACCAAAATCAGAAGTCATCACGTACAAGGACATATCACTGACATCCGTGATAGCCATGTTTCCCTGACCAATCCCAGAAGTTTCCGCGATAATAAAATCAAAATCCAATTGCGACATAAACTTAACAATATCAGGTAAAGTATTTGCGATCTCTTTTCCCGATCCTCGTGAAGCCACCGAGCGCATGTAAATATGCGGACGAGACAGTGAATTCATACGAATTCTATCACCCAATAGTGATCCACCCGTTTTTCTTTTAGAGGGATCTACACAGACAACACCTAGTTTTTTACCCGGATACGCATTTAAAAAACGCTGTGAAAGTTCATCAATCAAAGAAGATTTACCCGCACCACCAGTTCCCGTCACACCTAACACAACCGGCTTATTGCCTTTTTTAACAAAGCTCTGAAGGCCAAATTGACTTAGACTGACATCTTTAATCCCATTTTCAATGGCCGTTAAAGCAATACCCAGTTCAACAGAGGGAATAGAGTCATTTTGAAAGATTTGTTTTTTGCTGTTTTTCTTCTGAGCTTCAATCAAATCAAAATCACATCCTTCGACGATCATTCGAATCATACCTTCAAGCCCTAGACGACGCCCATCATCAGGATGGAAGATTTGGGCAATACCATAATCTTCCAACTCACGCTTTTCATCGTGGACGATCACACCGCCGCCACCACCATAAATTTTAACGTAACCAGCGCCAGCTTCGTCCAATAAGTCTTTTAAGTACTTAAAGTACTCCATGTGTCCGCCCTGATAGGACGAAATACATACCCCTTGCGCGCCCTCTTGCAATACGGCTTTCACCACATCTTGTACAGAGCGATTGTGTCCCAAATGGATCACTTCAGCTCCCATATCCTGCAAAATGCGACGGATGATATTAATGCTAGCATCATGTCCATCGAACAAAGAAGCCGCGGTGACAATGCGTATAGGATGGCGCAACGGGGTACTCATATAGAACTATTCTCCTTTAAAAGCAGGCTTTCTTTTTTCAACAAAGGCTGTGGTGCCCTCTTTCGTATCTGCAGAGGTAAATAACGTCGCAAAAATATTGGCTTCATTTTCTAAAGCGGCTTCTGTTTCAAGATCGAAACCTTGATTAATTGATTTTTTAGCTTCAGCTACCGCCAACGGCGAACGTGACAAAATCAATTCGATTTTTTTAGTCACAGCAGCCATCAACTCAGCTTGCGGCACAACTTGATTCACAAGTCCTAGATTCAATGCTTGCTCTGCTGAAATCATTTCTCCGGAATAGGTCAGCTCGCGGGCTTTGCGAATACCCACAGCGCGGGCCAATCTTACGGTTCCACCAAATCCTGGAATTAAACCTAAACTGACTTCTGGTAATCCGAATTTTGCATTCTCACTGGCGAAGATGAAGTCGCAGGCTAAGGCTAGTTCTAAGCCGCCACCTAGGGCAAAACCATTAACCGCCGCCACCACTGGAATTTTCAATAAATTCATTTCGTGGAAAATACTCTGACCGCGCTTTGCAAATTGCATAGCTTGATCTTCGTTCATATCCATCATTTCTTTGATATCGGCCCCAGCAACGAAAGATTTTTCTCCGGCGCCAGTGATAATTAAAGCTTTCACATCTTCAAAGCTCATCTCTGAAATTTGACGAAAAGCATCCCCCATCTCGTTCAATAATGCCGTATTCAAGGCGTTCAAAGATTCAGGACGATTAATCGTCAAAACCCAAAGACCATTTTCTTTATTTTCTAACTTAAGTGTTTGATAATTGAATGACACCGAAAACTCCTATCTATTTAGCGTAGTTATAAAATCCACGACCCGTTTTGCGTCCCAACCAACCGGCTTCAACATATTTTACTAAAAGCGGACATGGGCGGTATTTTGAATCCCCTAAACCCTCATACAAAACATTCATAATAGCCAAGCATGTATCCAAACCAATGAAGTCCGCCAAAGTTAATGGACCCATCGGCTGATTAGTTCCCAGCTTCATGGCCTGATCGATACTTTCAACAGAAGCAATGCCCTCGTGTAGGGTGTAAGCCGCTTCATTGATCATCGGCATTAAAATACGATTAACGATAAAACCAGGCATATCTTTGACCGACTCAACAAAAACCTTGCCCATTTTTTCAGATAGCTCACGAGTCACTTTGAACGTGTTATCTGAAGTTTGTAATCCGCGGATACCTTCCACCAATTGCATCAGAGGAACTGGATTCATAAAATGCATACCTGCAACTAGCTCTGGTCTTTTTGTAACTGAAGCAATTTTTGTGATCGAGATCGACGATGTGTTCGATGTTAAAATCGCATCTTTCTTAACGATTTCATCAAGTTCACGGAATATCTTCAATTTTAACTCGATATTTTCTGTGGCTGCTTCCACAACAAAATCGCAGTCAGCCAAGTCTTGCATTGATGTCGTCGTTTTGATTTTTTGTAAAAGCGATTGCTTTTGTTCTTCTGTCATTCCAGATTTTTTAATCAAACGATCACAGCTTCCAGAAATTGTGCCTAGACCTTTATCTAGAGCCCCCGATGAGATATCAAACATCACCACGTTATACCCAGCGGCTGCCGCCACTTGTGTGATTCCGTTACCCATCTGTCCGGCGCCAATAACGCCGATTTTTTTAATCGCAGATACTTCCATAAAACTCCCTTTTCGGCCCCTCATAGGCCCTCAGAAATGTTGTTAAAAATTAGGCATTTAAAAACATCACAATATAACAAAGAACTGGCCTTGATTGCAGAGATTTCCCCTCTGAGAATAAACTTAGATGCTATTTGTCATACTCAGCTCTTTTTTATTAATTTCTACGCCGGCAAAAGCCAATATTGATTCACCTAACTACAAGTCTCAAGCATTTGAAGTGCCTTTTTTTAAGTCGACAACCAGCCTTTTTCCTTCAGGGCACACCACTATCGAAAACCTACAGAAACAGCTCGTGACCTCACAAAAGGCCTCGGACAACCATTACAAATGGAATAAGTTATATTTTAGACAGGACGAGCTACGCCCTCTTTTTGCGACTCATCTTTCCCGCTATGTGATCGAAGCCAAAACAAATCGCCGTTACAAAGTTGTGGAAGCCAATGCAAAATCATTCCAACTTTACGACGAAAAAAATGGCATCTCAAAAACAGCGCAAGTGCACAACCTCATCGCGGATGCATATGATGCCGGCTACGTTATGGCATTGAAAGATCTTTACTTACGCACTTCTGCTAACGAAAAAGCCCAAATTCAAACAACGATTCCACAGGGGACACAATTAGTGGCAGAAAGATACGACAACCACTTTGCCCTTGTGAAATATCAAAATTATCAAGGTTATGTGGATCTATCTGAATTGATCACAAAATATGATTTCGCCACATTTGTCTTCGCGCAGGATAAATGGCACCGAGTGCGTGTTAGAACCTTTGATAGCATCGCAACAACTAACAATGAAAAAATTCCTTTAAATATCATCAAAGGCACGATCACTCCGGCCACACGTGGAATTATTGCTTCGACATCGCAAAAAATCCCTCTATGGAGCCATGTCGAGCTAACTCAAGATCAAGTAACAACGTGGAATCAAAGTCGCCTAAAAGAGCACGGACTTGTTTGGTGGAAACCCAACCCAGAAACAGAACAAATTTACTACAGTATCGATGAGCTATTAAAACGCGATGTTGCTTCTGTTTCGTTTCACCCCAAAAATCCGCTCAAAGGCATTCTGTCTTCCGATGGAGTCTTCATCACTGAAAATGGCAATTCATGGAAGAAGATACCTCAGTTTTCAAATTACAATGGCCCCGTACACTACTTTAGCGATGCCCTACTATTTGTTGGTAACTTCCGTAGCGTTGACGGAGGAAAAACTTTTGATAACTACATTCAAATCGATAAGTTAGCTTCGGCGATCGAATACCAATTCGGTTTTTTCCCTAAAAAATTACAAGTTAAAAAAATCGAGACTTCACCCGCTTCCAAGTTGAAAATTGAAATCGACACTGGAAATCGTCGCATCAAAATGGAAAGTCCACTATTTGCACAAAAGTGGACCGCTTCAAAAAGCTAAGGTTTTAAAGGCTAATTTTTATTCTCGGTCACCCATACATGATTCATACGCTCGTACACGACAGCTTGTAGTTCTTTTCTGCGGTCTTCAGAGTAAATATCGGTTCGAATAGGCTCTAAGATATGAATGTAAATCGTTCGACTGAGTTGGTCCTTATTGAATAAAAAACTTCCTTTAGGAAGAGCCTCGTAGGCTCCCACAATAACAGTCGGCACCACAGGTACCCCTGCTGACATTGCAAAAACAAAAGGGCCCGCCTTAAAGGATGACAACTTAGCCCCGTGAAAGCGTCCCCCTTCAGGTGACAGCGCAAATTGCTCTTTATTCGCAAAACGCTTTTTGGCCTCAGCATAAATTTTATAAACTTCGTCACGATTGTTACGTGCAATTGGCATCGTACCTACAACTCGCATAGCCTGCGAAAAAATAGGAATTTTAAATAACTCCGCTTTCGCCCCGAAACGCAAATGAGGTAACGATCCGGCTAAAGCAAAAATATCGAAAAAGCTCGAATGATTGAATAAAAACAAACAGCCCTCGTCCGGAATGTTCTGTCTGCCATGAACCACAACTTTAACGCCCGACAGCCAACAGCAAAGACGACACCAAAAACCAATCAGCGCATCATCAATTTTTTTATTGCCGAAAATATAATGAAATAAAATGACAAAGGGTCCAATAGCAATAACCGTGAATGGAAAAAGAAGTGTTGCCAAAATAGAGCGAAACAGAGCTATTATTTTCATTCTGGAAATAACCTTTTCACAGCTGCCTGAACTTGACGATTTTTGTAGGCCGAATGTTCGGATTCACCCGACTGGATTTTTCCATAGGCATCTTGGTTCATAATCTGCACTTCAAATGGATAGAAGAAACTAAAAGGTTTCCCCGCTCCAGAGTCAATACGGATAAGTTGTCTTGAAATAAATTTAATGTATTTAAAATCCGCAGAGGAGTAAGGATTTTCCTTTCGGAATAAGCCTAAGAACGCATTTTGGTTTTTAATTTTATTTGCTAAAAGCCGATCGACCTGCTCGGGCGACCAACGATGATCTAACGTATGTTTTTTCGCGAGCTTGTCACACACCGCTAGGAATTCCTCAACCGGATACATATTATTCGAGGACTGTTCCGGCATGATCAGTGGGAAGCTGATGAGATTTTCTTCTACCAAAAAGCGAATCACCTGAAAGGAGTCAAATACAGTTTTCGTAACAAAACGAACTCCTAGTTTATCAAAAACACGGATCGCCAGAGCATCTTGTTTCGCCAAAAGTTTAATGACAGTGCTACTAGAAGTTTTAAATGGTTTGGTTTGAAAATCATGCAGCTCCACATGAGGATGCCCCTCTTTTTGGAATGAAACCAATTGTAACTTAGTATCTTCATGGCGTACTGCATTTTGGAATGGAGTTAAAATCTGTTTTTGAATCTCTTCTGAAAACGAACTAAAAAGATCTGTTTCCGCATGCACAAAGACATGCATGCATCTTAAAATAGCGCAGGACCATCGACGTAAAGCCTTATTCTGAGACTGAGACGCATAGATTAACAGCTTACGAATATCCCCGAGGCTCTCTTTACTGCGTAGCTCTTCTGGCATGTTCGTGGTGTCAACGTTTAGTTTTTCACGTATTAAGACTAAGGCTCGCCGATGAAAGTACCATAGACTTTCTAAATCCTGCGGGTTTGATAGCTGAAAGCCATAACTGCGGATAAAAGACTCAGCCTCATCCAAGCTGTGTATGTTCAGATTTCTATGATCAAGAATAGAAGACCCGCCAGCTACAACCGACAAAGCAATATCGTCAAATGAATAAAAAGAGGAATGTGTTCCCAGCATTCCTCTTGATTGAATAAGCTTTAAATCTATTTATCAACTGTTTAAATCAATTTTACTGAAACAGTGCGCAGCGTGCGATGTAAAATTGACCAAGATTTCCACTTGCTGGCTGTCCACCAACTACAGATACAGAGTTCTGATAAGAAACTGTTCCGCTGAAAGACTGAGCATCAATTTTACCTGTTAAACGAACTACGCCATACTGATCTTGAAGACTTAAGTAGCCATCACCAGTTTGCGTGTTGAATTGGCCTGAAATCGTCGCACCTTTTGCAGCCGTAAAGCTGATTTCAATCAGATTACTCGCTGTTTGATTCATCTGCCAGATAGAGTCGTAAACTGTGATTTTGAAGCTGGATTGACTTCCTACCACGTTGCCCGATCCATCTAACTTAACAAGACCTGAAAAACGAACGCCAGTGGCCGCATTTGCCATTCCGCTAATTGATCCCACTTCATTCGGAGAAAGCGTCGCCGACAAAAGACCTTTTACCTGACTTTCAAAGTTATACGATGTCTGATCATAAATGATACCGATGCTGGAAACAGATGTTGTACATTGTCCCATCGGAGTTCCACTGATTGTTGCCGTGGTCGTGTTAATGTTCGACTTCACCGAGCTCTTCTGCGGACTGCAAGCAGCCAACAACGATAATGCCATTAAACAAATGAGCTTTTTCATAAAGCCTCCTACTCAATAAAACACTATCGCAATTCAGGTGCCAGCTTTTCGTATCGCTCTGAAACACTGAGCTGGAATATAGACCTTCTTATTCAGAAACCCCAAACTCGCTACACAGGCGTCAATTTTTTTGACAATCAAGTTGGTTAGATTAATCTAAGTTTATGCTAAAAAAGATTTTCGAATACTTGCTGATTTTGGCCTTTGCCTCTGCCCTGACTCTTGGTTTTTATCTATTTCTAGCCGAGGCTAATAGCTCTCCATTACACAAATCTCGCATTCAAGTAACACTTGAAAACGTCTCTCATAAATGGAATGACCTTTTTTACAGTGACCTCAACAAGAAACAACCTGCCGACAATGTGGTCGTATTGGCCATAGATGAACCCTCTGTGATCGAGATAGGCCGCTGGCCTTGGAGCCGCACTGTCATCAATGAAATCACCCAACAGCTTCTTAAGTACGATATTAAAACCCTTTCCTACGATATTATTTTTTCAGAGGAAGAATCCGCAGCGATGGACAATAGCTTTGCCACAACTGTCTCGAAAGCGCCGGATAAACTTATTTTAGGAACTTTCAGCGACTACAGTTCACGTGTTTTGCCCTATCAAGATTATTGTCTAACTCAGGCTTTCCTTTACACAGGCGGCTCTCAGCTTGTGAAAATCAATCCCTTCTTACTGGTTGAAGACGACACCATTGTTTTCGAAGAAACTCCCTTTAATCAGCTCTTCACACCCTTATTTTCAGCCATCGATCAAACTTCACAGAGGACCTATCTTAATTTTTACTCTTTAGAAAGCTCGCAACAACTTTCACGCTACCAACTCAACACACTCAATTTTTTCAAAAAACAAAAGATCTATGAATACTGTTCCGAATGGTTAACAGCTCAAGACAACTACTCTTTTACTGACGACAACAGCATTCAAGCTCTGTATTTTAAAGTTTTCGAAACAAAAACAGCGGCTGAACTCAATGAAAAACTCTCGTTACTGAAAACAACACCTGTCCTTAATACTATTCCCCAATATGAAATGTGGACTCAAAACATCCCCGCGCTGCAAGAAGCTGCTATTTACACAGCCAGCTTTGTCGCTAGTCCCGATGCTGACGGCGTTATTCGAAACTATCCCTTACTCTTCAGAACTGGGAATCAACTGGGTACAAGTTACATTCCTTCTTTAGCGCTACAGGCCTATTTAGCTTCAACTGGCTATCAAGCTATTTTCAAACTGAAGCAATCCAATGGACAAAAGAATGTATCACAAATTGAAATTCAAGATGTCAGTCAAGATAGCGGTGCTGACGACACCCCGCTGGTGACAACACTTCCTGTAAATCCTGAGGGGAAGATGTTGATCAATTACTATGGAAAACAAAATACGATACCTTACATTTCGGCCAAAGAACTTTTACATGCCTCTGATCGTCTTGAATACAGCATCCGCATTCCGCAATCCAACGGCGCATTTCTTATCGAAAAACGCCAAGTGGATAAAGCTGAGTTTTTGAAAGATAAAAATATTATTTTTGGAGCCACCGCCGTCGGTATTTATGATATTCGCACCACTCCCCATGATATCAATTACCCTGGGCCAGAAATCCACGCAACAGCACTATCTAATCTTCTTTCACAAAATTACCTGAGATACTTTAAAGATGAGCTGCGATATGCTCCTTGGCTTTTATTTTTGACTCTGATTATCTCTTTGCTCATTTTTATTAAGGCAGAAGTTCTGTTAGCCTCCATTGCTTTCTCTTTAACAGCTATCATCCTTGTCCTTCTACAAAGATATCTGTACCATGAAGGCTACCTGTTTCACTCGTCGTTCTTATTTTTGGTCTTAGTTTTTACCTCGTTTTTTGCCTCTTTGATTTACAAGTACTTCTTCCAATCTAGAAAGTCTAAAGAGATTAAAAAAGCATTCTCTAAATACGTTTCAAAAGACGTCGTCGAAGAGATCTTAAAGAATGAATCTGCCATTGAGCTTCGCGGACAGAAACTCTTTATGAGCGTTTACTTTTCGGATATCCGTGGTTTTACTGAGTTCTCAGAGAAAATGGACCCTCTTGAGCTTTCTGAGTTATTGAATAAATACTTTACCCCTATGTCTGCAGTCATTACGCAACATCAAGGCACTATAGATAAGTATATTGGTGATGCTGTGATGGCGATGTTTGGCGCTCCAATCAACTATAAGAATCATGCGCATCAAGCCTGTTATGCCGCCTTAGGGTGTCTGAACGCCCTTGAAAAGCTGAATGAGGAGTTTGTATTAAGAAACTGGCCTAAGATTGATATCGGTATCGGGATTAATACAGGTTATATGAATGCGGGTAATATCGGATCTGAGACAATCCAAAACTACACTGTTATCGGCGACAGCGTGAACTTAGCTTCCAGATTAGAAAGCCTTAACAAAAATTATGGAACTCATATTATTATCAGCGAATTCACCTATGAAATAGTGAAAGATAACTTCAACTGCAAAGAGCTGGATACAGTCAACGTAAAGGGAAAGAAAGAGCCCGTGAAGATATACGAGCTCTTAAGCACTAAATAGTTCTATTTCAGTATGCTAGTACCATAGTAATATTTTGACTCAACGATCACCTCTAGCAAACAATTCGGATGTAAAATGACGCCGATAGATTTATCTTCGACCAAATTTTCTGGCTCTGGATTAAATAGCTCCAGTTCCGACTGGCGCTGCATATCTGTACACAACAGGTCTTTGAAAGTGAAATGCACGAGCGGTAAAGAGCTGTAAAAGACGTCCTCTAAAACAAATGGATGATCTTTTTCAAATGTCACCTCGGCGCTTACCGGGACTGACATCATCAGTTCGTATTTGGGGCCAATTTCAAGGTCATTCCACATCAAACCCTCGGCCTGAGCTATCATCGACATCATCATTACGGCAAAAAAGACTTTCATAAGCCCTCCCTATGTCTCAGCATAATACACTCTTTCTAAAAGAATATTAGCTCTAACAAAGTGTTTAATTTCAATAAGACAAAAGCCGATGATTTAAATTATGGCTCAAGAGTTCTGGGTTCTTTACGACCCCAATCAGAAATTGCAAACCGAAAAAATGTCAGATGAAGAGACTCAGTTTTCATTAATGAAAATGAAAACTAAAGAAATTAACGGCTTTCTGATTTGGAAAAACTCATGGCCTAAATGGCGCCGCCTTAAGGAGTTCTTAGATTCCGATGATAGTCCCTTTATGAGCACTTTTCTAAATGCCGGTGGTAACGACGACAAAGGCAACAGCGCCAGCTCACTACAAATGAAGCCCGTCGATCAAGAGACAGAAAAGCGCATTCAGGCCTCTTTTTCTAGCGTTCAACTTGAGGAAGTCAAACTATCGCATGCTTTAACTGGTGAGCAGTTTTCTGCCGAGCAACTCGAAAACTCGAGTGAAACGGCAAAACCCACGATTAACTTTAAAAACCTTGATAAAAGCTCAGCCTTTTCCAAGTCAAACAAAGAAGACAAATTTAAAATTGAGCTCCTTCTTGTCAGCCCCAAAGGCACGATGTTTCGTTCTATAGCTAAGAATATCTCTTTAAGTGGAACTTTTTCTGAAAGAATCGTACCTGACGAATTTCATCACAGCCCATTTGATCTGATTATTATCAATAGCATTGGTACTGAGGATAAAACAAAAAGAATCACCTTAAAAGCCAAGGTGATCATAACTGATTCTTCTATCTATTTAGAGTACATTAACCCGAGCGAAGATCAAAAAGCGGCTTTACGTACGACACTTGATCAATATGTGCAAGCCAGTCAAAAACTCAGTTCACAAATGAGCTAGAAGACCCCTTAGAATCCGAAGGATTTGGCAAACAGCAGACCGGCATTGAAATCTGTGTATTTGTTAAAATCTATGTTGGACTGATTGTTTGTCACCCCTACAGAAATTCCCAAAGAAGAATCTGTCCACCCCAGTGGCATCGAGATAATATGTGACAAAGCGTACTGATTATCTTTGCGAGGAATGTTTTTATCTGGATAGCTCAGGTTAGAATATGACAATCGCAAGATAGAGTTACTACTTCCGAAACTTGCATAGCCATAATTTATAGCCGCTTGGTAACGCTTATAACGAGCGTTGATACCAGTTGCGGTGTTCTGCTCGTAACCTAGATCATACATCAGGTAATGATTCATATCGGACAGATACTGTATCGGTGATAACATGACCTCTAAACGCGAGCCGGATGCATTATCATCATCCAATTGATAACCACTCGCCTTATCTGAGGCGACGACCACATTGTAGCGCATCGCAAACTTATTGCTCCATGGAGTCAAGGCCTGAAACCTTAAGAAAACAGAAGTATTCGCCAGTTCCCGCTTACTTCCACTCAGTGGTAAATACACCGTATAATGATTGAGGGATATATCAAACTTCTTAGCTAAAATACCTTCACCAAAAGTAAATCTGACAGGAACAGAAGCTAAAATCTGCAAGGCATCTGCGCCCTGCACCGTGCTGTTCGTTTGAAAGCTTTCATTGAAGGTGTAATTATCCAAGACAGCTAAAGTTGGATCTAGATTGAATGCATACTGATCTACAACTTTATAAGACAGAGCTCCACCATAACTTAAGACATGCCCATTAATTTTTTCTGGAAAAAGACTTTTCGATAAATTCAGAACGTTATCGTCATAGGAATAACCCAATAGAAATGTTAAATTTCCGCGATCTGAATTTTCATAATAGTTTTGATAACGAATGGCTTTATCCAACAACTCTTCGCTCATGTTATCCAACTGTGGATCGGTCGATACGTCTAAAGATAACTCTAAACTTGTGATTGCTTTTTCGTACTCACCTTTTTGAAATTGAATACGTCCTAAATAATAATAGGCCCTTGCCGTGTTTTGAGCTGGAGAACGTTTAATAAAGATCTCTAAGCTGCGGGCAGCATTATCGTAACTTTGCAACTGCATCTGATTCAAACCATAATAGTAGTACCAATTCAGATACTGACTGCGCACGCTGCTGATACGCGCTAACGCTTTTACAGACTCTTGATAGTTCTGTTGATTGTAGAGTTCAATGCTCTGATTTAAAATCTGATGAACCTTTTGCCTGTCTAATTGGGCAAAGGCCTTAACACTAAGAAGAAACACACACGCTGCCAGAATATTCTTGATCATATTTTCTTATCTAATTACCTTCCGGCTGCGTAATAATTTTAATTTTAGACTTATCGAACTTACGATTCGTAGCGCCCTCAATTAATTGATTACTCTCTTTCGTCAGATCTTTTAATGGCGCCGTCGTCACCGGAGTTGTCGCCCCGACTGTGGCCGCGGGAGTGTCCACTTTGACTTCATTTTTTACCGAATCTTTTCTTACATTTGTATCGGTTTCAATTTGTCGAATTTCCTGCACAGGAACTTTTGCTGGTGGTGTCGGATTTACATTAGCTCCACCATCTTGAACTTCAGACTTTTCACCACGTCCAACAACGACCTCACCAGAACCACTGGCCGCAGTTCCCTGCTGAACCGAACTCAGACTGGCAAAGCTCACTTGTCCTTTTAAGGTAATGACCTCAGTCACACGAGTAGATGAGTTATAGGATGTGATGAACTGGGTTCCACGCACACCGGCCACGGCAGTCGCCGTGCGCACTTCAAATTTGCTATTTTTGTTGTCGTATTTTTGCTCGACATTATTACGAACCTTACCCTCGATCAAATTAAGGCGCACATTCTTATCCTTAGATGTGTTCGAGTATTTCTCAATTTTCAATTGAGTATTCGGAGAGATATTAATGATATTTCGATCTGTCATCACGATCTTAGCCCGCGAATCATCACCCGTAACAACAGTTTCACCCTCATGAATTTTTGAGCCGACTTTGGCTTCAGACACAGAGCTTGGGCCTTGAATCTTAACACTGCCCTTTACAACCATAAAAACGCCATGTTCAGATGCCCATAGCATCAGGGGATTAAATAGTACCAAGACATAAAGAAATACCTTCACATGGCCCCCTTTGACTCACGTTCAAAATCGCCCTGAATTCACAGCAAATTCAGTAGTAACTCAAAGCGATATGGTTCTATTAATATGATCTTGTTTTTGAAAAAAAATAGCAAGCCTAGATGACAAGAAGGCTTTAGCCCTAGGTCTGGCTTGCTTTTGGAGACTTAGATTTCTCAAATAGATACTCTCCTAGCAAAGCCAGAAGAACGCCTACTACAATAAATACGTCTGCTATATTGAAGACCCCAGTACGCAGTGGTCCAGTGATTTCGATCAGCATAAAATCAATTACATGCCCGTCTTCATGGAAAACTCGATCCCAAAGGTTTCCAAAACCACCTGCGATAATAAACGTATAGGCGTATAGATTTACCTTACTGACATTTTTGCGAATGATATACCAAAGCATTCCACCCAAACCTAAAAACACCACTAATGCAAATACAACAAAACGAACCCCTCGTGACAGCCCGCCACCCAAACCTAAAAATGCACCTGGGTTTTCGGCATACACAAGCTGAAAAAGACCATTCAAATAAATCATCGCAGGCTGTCCCATTAAATTATGAACAGCCCAATACTTAGTGGCCTGATCTGCAGCGCAGATAACAGCCAAAAGTAAAAAGATAACAACAATTTTATATCGTGAAGTCATTAGTTATAGAACCGTGCTTTTTTATCAGCTCTTTCTACTAATTTCGATGATGGCTTCAAGCGATTCGCTTTTCTTTCCGTAGCGTATTTAGTTAACTGTGTACGGACATAGTCAGCACCAATTGTATCTGCATACTTCATAAGACCACCTCTGAATGGAGGGAATCCAGTACCCATAATCATTGCTAAATCAACTTCATGTGGAGTGTCTACAATCTTATCTTGGTCTAAAGCTAACGCAGATTCATTAATCATCGCAAAAACACCACGCTCTAGGCACTCTTGATCTGAGTATGGATTTGTCGGAGCTGAAATACCCAACTCAGCGTAGATACTTTGATCCACTTCTGTTTTGCGTCCGCCCTCATACTTATAGAATCCCAAGTTTGTTTTTTGTCCCAAACGAGCTTTGTTCTTCTCTAGTTTTTCCATTAAAGCTGGAACTTCAACGCGATCAGGGAATGCTTTGCGGAAAATATTTAAAACTTTCACGCAAACATCTAACCCCACGCTGTCCATCAACTCGAATGGCCCCATTGGCATACCAAATTGATTTACATAAGCTTTATCTACTTTTTCAACGCTCATGCCTTCAGCTAACAAGAACGCCGCTTCGGCCATATAAGGTAATAAAAGACGATTCACTAAGAAACCTGGGCCATCTTTTACCACAACTGGCATTTTTCCCATTTTCTTTGCTAATTCGAATACTGTGGCAATAGTTTCATCAGAAGATTTCTCTCCACGAATAACTTCCACTAATGGCATCTTGTGTACTGGACTGAAAAAGTGCATCCCAGCAAAGTACTCAGGACGTGGGTGACCTTTCGCCATTTCATTTACACTAAGTGAAGATGTATTTGTTACGATAATCGCATCTTCACGCATTTCAGCAGCTGTCTGTCCGATTACTTTTTGCTTAATTCCCATGTCCTCAACAATAGCTTCAACTGTGACATCTAGATTTTTAAAACCAGCAAAGTCCAACCCTGTCGAAACTAATGCCATCTTCTGAGTGAATTGGTAATTATCGATAACTTTTTTCTTAACAAGCTTTGCCCATAGATCACGAGCATGCTTCAAAGCTTTAGCATTCGCTTCATAAGAGATATCTTTTACACGAACACCAATCCCTTTATCAGCAGCCACATAGGCAATACCACCGCCCATAGTTCCTGCTCCTAGAACGCCTAACTGTTTTACGGCTTTTCCTTTAACATCCGACGACACACCCGTCTGTTTCTTAACCATTTCTGTTAAGTAGAAAACGTGGATCAGATTTTTCGAAATATCTGTCACAGCACACTCAGCAAAATGCTCTAACTCAATTTGCAAAGCGCGAGTGCGATCGCTCATACCATACGTTTTACGAACAACGTCCAACGCCGCTAGTGGAGCGGGATAATGACCACGTGTTGCTTTTAAAACGCCCTCGCGAGCTTTCTTGAACACAACGCCTTTAAGTGGGCCTTCTAATAATTTATTCACAACACCGCGAGGTTGGAATGTCTTACGGCGCTTTTTAGCTCCGCCCGCTAAAATTTTCTGAATTTGTGTTTCAGCAAAACCATCCAACAGATTCACGTGCACAACATAGTCCACTAAACCAATCTTCAAAGCTTTTTTAGGGTTCAAAAGTTTTCCTGCCAAAATAACATCAAGTGATGCCTGTAATCCCACAGTACGTGGTAAACGAATACAACCACCAAAACCAGGTAAAATTCCCAATTTTGTTTCAGGAAGACCAATACGAGTCGAAGAGTCATCTGTAGCAATACGGTAGTCACACGCTAAGATCAGCTCACAGCCACCGCCAGCACACGCACCATGCACCAAAGCCAATGTTGGCATCGGCAGATCTTCAATTTGATTGAAAATCGTTTGTCCAGAACTCACAGCTACTTGTACTTCTTGTGGAGTTTTCAACTTTTGGATTTCTTCAATGTCAGCACCCGCAATAAAAATTTTAGGTTTAGCTGATTTGAAAACAACCATTTTGTAATTTGATGTTTGTAACTTTTCGATGTGGGCTTTCAATTCCGTCATTACCGGAGTTGAAAGCTTATTTACCTTTTCATTCGGTAAATCAAAAGTCAGGATCGCGATTTCGTCGTTGCCAATTTTCTTTGTAGTTAAATTAATAGCTGACATGTTATTACCCTTCGTTCTCAATAATCACAGATCCACCTTGTCCGCCACCAATACACAATGTAGCTAAACCGAACTCAGTGTTTCTACGTTTCATTTCTTTCATCAACGTCAATACGATACGTGTGCCTGTAGCCCCTACTGGATGTCCTAAAGCAATCGCACCACCATTAACATTCAAGATATCACTTCTTAACTCGCCAATTTTTCCAGAAAGTCCGATTTTTTTACCAAACTCTTCAGAGTCGAATGCCTTTTGATTCGCCATAACTTGCGCCGCAAAAGCTTCATTCAATTCAACAAGACCAATATCTTTCATTGATAATCCTGCACGTTTCAACGCAATCGGTGTTGAATAAGCAGGTCCCATTCCCATACGCTCAGGCTCTAACCCTGCAAACGCATACCCACGAATACGCGCAAGAGGTTTGTATCCCAAAGCTTCTGCTTTTTCGCGAGACATTAATAAAACCATCGCAGAACCATCTGTTACAGGGCACGAGTTCCCCGCAGTGATGCTTCCTGTATTTTTATCAAAGAAAGGTTTTAATTTTTCTAAAGCTTCTAATGTTTGGTTGTCGCGAGGACCCACATCTTGAGTCACCACTTCTTTATAATCAGGAGCAACATAGAATGGCACGATCTCTTCCGCTAACTTAGCACGAGCTGCTGCCACTTTAAGGTGCGACTGCAAGGCATAGGCATCTTGCTCTTTACGACTGATGCCAAACTCTTTTGCAATCACCTCTGCTGTCATCCCCATATTGATACCGACAAATGGATCCGTTAATCCATCTGCTAAAGTGATAACAGGTTTATATTTAGTTTTTGCCAAAGGTGGCGTTGTCACCATTTCTTTGATCTGTTGTAAATCAGCTTTAAACCAATCCCACAAAGCAGCCGCACGTGCACCACCCGTTTTCGCTGATCCCAATCTTTCAATAATTCCTTTAATTGCCGGAGGCACAACCAACGGCATCTGAGACATATTTTCTGTTCCACCAGCAACAACAACATCCATTGTTCCTGATTTGATTCTTTCATAACCAGAAGTGATACTTTCCATCGCTGATGCACAATTTCTGTGAACAGTTACTGCTGATGTTTTAATCGGGAATCCAGCATTCAATGCAACAACACGCGCTATATTTACTGCATCTGACGGCGATCCCGTATTTCCCAAAATCACTTCATCAACGATATCAACATCTAAATTAGTGCGCGCAACTAACTCTTTTAAAGCCACTTGGCCCAACTGTGCAGCGTGCACATCTTTTAGCTTAGTACCAGCTTTTGCAAATGGAGTACGCACTCCCTCAACAATGACCACATCACGCGGACTTTTCGGCAACGAACTCATATAAGAACTCCCTTAGTTTTTTACATTCAAGCTCACTATTAAACCCTGAAAAATCGAGGCTGGCAATTGACGCTGGTTAGCATGCTAGACTACTGATTCTATTGTGCTTTTTATAACTCGGCCTTAGAATAAAAACTCTACAAAATGAGGTTAATTTTGGGAAGCATGACTGAAAAATTAAGTGATAAATCTCCTACTGATAACTCTGCCTTCGAAAAAGAAGCTCTTGAATTCCACCAAAAAGGACGACCGGGAAAAATCGAAGTGGTCTCTACTAAAGACTGCAATACGGAAAAAGCCTTATCGTTAGCATACTCGCCAGGAGTTGCTGTTCCTTGCAAAGTGATCGCAAAAAATCCAGAGAAAGTTTTCGACTACACCAGTAAAGGCAATCTTGTTGCCGTTATCTCAGACGGAACTGCTGTTTTAGGTTTAGGAAATATCGGACCATTGGCTTCAAAACCTGTGATGGAAGGAAAAGGTATTCTTTTCAAAAATTTCGCTGGTATTGATGTGTTCGATATCGAAGTTAAATCTTCCTCTCCTGCAGAGTTCATTAATGCGATTAAAACATTGGAACCCACTTTTGGCGGTATCAACTTAGAAGATATTAAAGCTCCCGAGTGTTTTGAAATTGAAGAAACTCTTAAAAAAGAAATGAACATCCCTGTCTTCCATGATGATCAGCATGGAACTGCTATCGTGAGTGGAGCTGCTTTGATCAATGCCACTCATATCGTCGGCAAAAAACTTTCAGAAATTAATTTAGTTGTGAATGGTGCTGGCGCTTCCGCTATCGCCTGTACAAAAATCTTCATTAGCCTAGGCGTGAAAAAAGAAAACGTCCTGATGTGTGACTCTTCTGGAGTTATCTACAAAGGCCGCACCCAAGGGATGAACAAATACAAAGAGGAATTTGCGAACTCGACTGAAAAACGCACTCTTGCAGATGCTCTAAATGGTGCTGATGTATTTGTCGGTCTATCCGTGGCCGGTGCTGTTACAGGTGAAATGATCAAGGTAATGGCTAAAGATCCTATTATCTTCGCCATGGCCAACCCTGATCCAGAAATCACTCCAGCACAGGCGCGCGCGGCACGTCCTGATGCGATTGTAGCCACTGGTCGCTCGGATTACCCGAACCAAGTTAATAACGTATTAGGTTTCCCATCTATTTTCAGAGGGGCTTTAGATACACGTTCAACTCAAATCAATGAAGAGATGAAACTAGCGGCTTGTCACGCGTTAGCTCAACTAGCACGCCAAGGAGTTCCTGACAATGTATCAGCTTCTTATGGTGGACAAAAATTCAAATTTGGTCGCGAGTACCTTATTCCGAAACCATTTGATACGCGTGTGTTAATGTGGGTAGCCCCTGCTGTGGCTAAGGCCGCTATGGATTCAAAAGTGGCTCAAAAACCAATTGCAGATTGGAATGCATACCGCGATCAATTAGAGTCTATTCAAGGTCCTCAAAAAGTGTTTATTCGCTCTGCCGTTCACCGCGTACACGAAAATGCGGAGCGCCTAGGTTACTTACCCAAAATAGTTTTCCCTGAAGGAACTAGCTCTAAAATTTTAATGGCGATTCGCACTTGTATTGAAGAAAAAATTTGCCGTCCAGTTGTTATTGGCAATCCAGAGCAAATTAAACAAAAAGCGAAGTCACATGATATCGATTTAACAGATGTCGAAATCTTAGATCATTCCAACGATCCTAAATTTCCACTCTATGTAGAAGAGCTTTATAAACGCAGACAACGTAAAGGCATCACAACAAAAGAAGCTGAGCGCCTGATGAGCGATCCGAATTATTTTGCTTCGATGATGATCGACCGCGGTGATGCGGATGGCATGATCAATGGTGCCGCTACAAACTACGCAGATGCAGTGAAACCTATTCTTCATACTGTAGGTTTAGCAAAAGACGCCGTACCTGCAGGCTTAAACATCGTTCTTGCAGATAATAAACTGCTTTTCTTTGCAGACACGACTGTTAACTTCAATCCAACAGCGGAACAGTTAGCTCGTATCGCCGTACAAACAGCGCAAGTAGCTGAGTACTTCGGACAAAAACCTCGCATCGCGATGTTGAGTTTTTCAAACTTTAGTGGAGCCGATGGCACACCTGCAAAAATGAAAAAAGCCGCCGAGTTAGCTAAAAAACTACGACCTGATCTTTCTATTGATGGCGACATGCAAGCCGATACTGCCATTAATTCAGAGATCCAACAGCGTATCTTCCCTTTTTCTGACTTAAAGGGTGAAGCCAATATTTTAGTTTTCCCTAACTTGGAAAGCGCGAATATCTCTTATAAGTTATTGCAACAAATCGGAAAGGTAGAGGTTCTAGGTCCATTCCTATTAGGATCCCGCCGCGCAGCCAATGTTCTGCAACGTACTACTACTGTTGAAACGATATTTAGCTCGGTTGTATTAACGGCTTTAGAGTCTCAATTCATCACTGACTGGAGAAACAAAAAACATTGAATCAAGTCAGAATTAACGAAAAAGATAAGGTGATCGTCGTCGGAGTCGGATTAAAATCCGATCCGATTACTGAGATCAAAGAAAACCTTTGTGAGTTAGAAGAACTTGTTGGCGCAGCCGGTGGCGAAGTCATTGGCTCAACCGTTCAAGTCTTACCTCAGTGGAATCCCAGTACTCTTATCGGAAGCGGCAAGGTTCAAGAAATCAAAGAGATGGTCGCTGAAAGCAATGCCCAGTTAGTGATTGTTGACCATCAACTTTCTGGAATCCAAACACGTAACTTACAGGAACAAATTGGCTGTAAGATTCTGGATCGCTCGCAGTTAATTCTAGATATTTTCGCTCAACGAGCCCGTACATACGAAGGAAAACTACAAGTCGAGCTCGCCCAGCTCTTAGATCAAATGCCTCGCATGATCGGCGCATGGCATGACTCGCTTTCCCGCCTTGGTGGCGGTATTGGAACCAGAGGCCCTGGTGAAACCGCACTTGAAAACGATCGCAGACGCGCAAAAGAAAAAGTAGCCCTGATCAAAAAGAAACTTGAAGAAGTATCTCAGCAGCGCGCCCAACATCGTCAGTCTAGAAAAAGAAACGAAGTCCCGAGCTTTGCTCTTATCGGTTACACCAACTCAGGAAAAAGCTCTTTATTAAATCGTCTAACAGGTTCACAGGTTTTAGCTAAAAACATGGTTTTCGCCACACTTGACCCGACAACACGCAAAGTCTTCTTGGATGAAGGACCGCCTGCTGTTGTCACCGATACGGTGGGATTTATCCGCAAGCTTCCTCCGCAACTTATCGAAGCTTTTAAAGCCACATTAGAAGAGTCTGCTGAAGCTGATATCTTATTACATGTGGTAGATCTTTCGTCTCCTAATATGGAACGCCAGATCGAAGTCGTTGAGGACCTTATTAAAGAGTTCAAATGGGAAGATAAAAAAATTATTCACATCTTCAATAAAGTGGATATTGCCCCTGTCGAACGTCAATTCCGCGTGAAACACTTTCCGCGTGTTTTCGTCAGCGCCTTGACTGGACAGGGATTTGAACAACTCAAAAAGATCATGGCTGACACCATTAATGAAATGCAAAGCCAAGTGGAGCTTTACTTCGACCGCGTTAATGAATACAGATTATATGATTTAGGACGTGAAGCTAAAATTCTACGTAAAGAGGCCGCAACTGAAGGCACTATTTGCGTTGCAATGATGACGCCTACCCTACTGAATAAGTGGAAAGATTTCCTAGTAAAATAATTGATTGAGCTTAAGTCGACGCTTTATCGTTCAGACGAGCTTGACGACGGCGAATAGCCGCATCAAATCTTCTTTTTTCTGTATCATCTTCTGGAACAATTGCTGGGATAGGACTTGGTTTTCCATCCGATCCAATAGCAACAAAAGTTAAGTACGCCGAAGCCGTATGAAACATTTCCGATGTATTTGGGTTTTCCGCATCAACTCTAACCCCAACTTCCATAGAAGTACGAGAGGCAAAGTTAACAGAGGCCTTTAAGTTCACCACCCAACCTTTTTTAATTGGCGCAATAAAACTTAGGCGATCTATGCTTGCAGTAACTACATTTTTTCCAGCGTGACGTTGTGCTGCGATGGCAGCTGAGATATCGATCCAAGACATCACTGTTCCGCCAAAGACGGTATCCAGTGCGTTTGTGTGGGAAGGTAAAACAAGTTGGGTCATCACAACCTGAGAGGAGCTAACTGATTTGCTCTTTTCCATATTGTGATGACCCTTAATTCATTATTTAGAATTTAAAACTAAACACCTAAATCAGAATTACCGCGGCCGAAGTTACCAACGCCTGGTAATGTGATTGTCGTGTTGCCAGCAGGAATTGTGTTAGTAGCAGCTTGCGTATTGTAAGCAGTTGCTCCAGCAGGCTGAGATGCTTCAACACGTGCTTCACTTTCAACAAAACCAAGATGAGGAAGGCACCAAACGATCAATTGAGCGCGAGATTTCACGTTCATTTTTTTATAGATGTTTGTTAAATGAAACTTAACTGTTTTTTCAGTTACGAAAAGTTGATTGGCAACTTCCTTGTTAGAAAGCCCTTTAGAAACTAGTTCTGCAACTTCAGCTTCACGATTAGAAAGACCCTTTTGGATTAATATGTCTCTGAGCATCCTTGCTCCTCCTGCTAATTGTTTTTGTTTTTATCTTTTAGTGTTCGCTAAAAACAGACCAGACAATCCTTAGTCTTAATGTTTGCTTCGAGCAGAACAACAACAACCTGATCTAAGTCTGACAACACTTTGTCCAGAACGCAATACCTTTGACCTTCTTTTTTAAAAAAACTGGACCGACTTAAGTAAAAAGCACAAAAAGATTAAAAAACCTCAGAATTAATAGGTTTGTTTTAACCTAAAAAGCCTCGCTCTTGGTCTAAGTTTTTCTTTAAATTTTTGCGTATTTTTTCTTCAAATAGACCAAAGCCGCAGCTCGATCTTTCAACTCGCCCTTCATCTGTAGAACTCTGATCTCTTTTTGTTCCAAACCAATCTTCGGTGCAGGTATCAAATCCAACATTTCCTTAGCCAAAAGCAGAGGTTCCGAGTGATTTTTCAGCATTTTTTCAGCACTCAAAATAAGATTTTCGTCTATCCAACCCTGCTCTGCGAGCTGCTTAGCTCTTTGAAAAAGTAATTCATCTTTTTCAAATTCATAGGCCCACTCTTCCAATTGTTTTTTGGAAAAATCACCAAGCAAATGAGTCGTTCGTTGATACTCTTTCAATTCATCTCGTGATAACTTCAATCTGCTTTTTAAAACTCCAGATAGGTCTTCTTGTTCAGCCAGCAGGTATAAAGCCACCATTAAATCTAGGCGATGTTTTGCCGTAAGAACTCTTTCCATATTCAAAGAACATGGATTCAAAATACTCTTAAAAATTTCTTGCCCTAATTCCTGTGATAAAACATTCCGCCATGCCTTATCTAGGTTCCCATTCTGCGGCTTAATGCCCTCTATCTTTTTCAGTTCAGCCCAAATTCTTTCACCACTGATACGGCTAATGCCGCTCACCGCCCGCAACGCCGCATGGTAGGTTTTTTCTTCTACTTGAAACCCCAATACAGCTTCAAAGCGCAAGAGCCTGAGTATGCGCAAATAGTCTTCGGAAAAACGTGTATTGGCATCGCCGACACACCTTAAAGCCTTTAATTCAATATCACCCCTACCACCTTGATAATCGACAATGCGGTCACCCTCATCATCCCAAAAAAGAGCATTGATGGTAAAATCACGGCGAACAGAGTCTTGCGTAGGTGTAGAGGATGATACATGGCTGGGGCGGCGACCATCTTCGTAATCGGACTCCTGTCGAAAGCTCGTTAGATCCATATATTCGCCAGCCGAAATAGGAATTTTAAGAACACCAAAGCTTTCCCCAACCAAAAGCGCTTCAGGAAAAATCTTTTTTAGCACTTCCGTTGTGGCATCAGTCACCAGATCGAAATCAGCAACTTGTCTATCCAGCAAAAAATCACGGACGGCACCACCGGCAATCCAACACACAAATTGATGCTGGTGCAACCGATCCTTTATCCCTCGAAAGATTGAATAAAGACGATGATTTTTAACAATAGCTGACATATTATCCACTCATTCACTATGACTGATTTTCAAGATAGTCTCAACGATTCTCTATCCAGCCGACTTAAGAGTGCGGCCCTTTCTTTGGGATTTTCTCAAGCGGCGATCAGTCCATTAAAATCACCTTTGAGTATTGCATTCTATGAGAAATGGCTTTCGCAGGGGCATCATGCCGACATGGCCTACTTGCAAAACCACCTTCCTTTTAAGCAAGACCCTACGTTACTAGGAAAAGAACTCAAATCTGTTATTTCAGTGACTCATTCCTACTACCCAGCCGTCCAACCCAGTCCGTTAACTGTTCCCGCTAGAACAGCCCTTTACTCACAAAATGAGGATTATCATTTTTGGGTAAAAGAAAAACTGCAAAAGCTCTCTTCTGAGCTGAGCCAGCTCTACCCCGATTCGGTTTTTCTGCCTTACGTGGACTCTGGTCCCATTCTAGAAAGAGATCTTGCCTACCAAAACGGACTCGGATGGTTTGGCAAAAACACATGCTTGATTCATCCACAGCACGGCAGCTTATTCTTCATCGCCGAGATCCTCACCACCCTTGCAATCAAAAATGAAAGCCTCGATGGCTCACCCGCGGAAGGTAGCCCCATAGAGCCTTTACCTGACTTCTGTGGCAAATGCCAAAAATGCCTTGATATCTGTCCTACAGGGGCCCTCAGTTCGCCGCGTGTTCTTGAAGCTGACAAATGTATCTCGTATCTAACTATTGAGTCTAAAAGTGTTCCAGCACTTGAACTCCGAAACAAAATCGGAGACTGGTTTTTTGGATGCGATCTTTGCCAAACCACATGCCCGTGGAATCAAAAGGTCTTTCGCAAAAGTAACATAGATCATGGGAATCGGACTTCCACCGATCTTCACTCAAACTTAACTGCCGAAAGACGAACAGAACTGATCGAATACTTTCAGTTCCTGCTCCAAGCTTCGCATAAACAGATTCAAAAGCATCATTACGGCTCACCACTCCTGCGGGCCGGAGCTAAGGGGCTAAAACGCAATGCCTTGATCGTAATAGCCAACCAGCAGCTGCATGAACTAACAGAAGTCGTTAAAGCTCTACAGACGCCGGAACTGGTAGAGCTCAAAGAATGGACCTTAGAACAACTGACTTCTTAAACACTTTTCTATTTCCTATCCATAGTCATTTCAAGCACTTAGCAAAACCTCTCTGAAAAACTTTACGGGTTTAGACTGTATTTTTTCCACCCCCCCCTAAATCCGAGGCTTTTGAATTTGACCCCCTTCGGAAGGCATGGTTTTAACACGAATATGAGACTGATCTTTTTACTGATCGCAACCTGTATAACCGCTTCCTATGCCGCTGCTGCAACTTACTCTGGCAAGATCAGCATCAGTCAGAAATATATTGTCTTCACGGACTCACAGGAACAAAAAGACTACATAGTCAAAAGCGCAACCCCATTAATTGCAGCCCATATTAACAAACTCAGTGATGGCGACTTTATTTCCTTCGATGGAACTAAAAATTACACAGATCGCAGCGTGATCATCAGCTCATTTAATTATGTCGGTTTAAAAGGCCTTGTTGGTACATGGTTTGGTGACGACGACTATTGCTACACCTTTCATACCTTTACAGAATTTTCTATTTCTAGAAAGTTTGGAGACGCCTGCTTAACGCCGAGCCGTCCCAATTATACCTACGTACTGAGCCCGACTTCGAACTCGTGGGTCATTATTATTTCAGCCACTCATGGCGGAAACTATCTGGGCGAGATCCATTTCTACGGCCAAAGCGATGTGGGATTTTATTTGTACGATCCTGAAAGTGGCGATATTCTTAGATCTATACGTCTAAGAAAGTAATTGCTGTGAGCACCCCATATAAAAGTATTCCTTCTGATTTATTTTTTAGTAAAAATGACCCCCAAGATCTACGCCTTGGCGATCTTGTTAAATCCAGCACCCGGCAAGATCCGTCCTTAAAGAAGAATAGCTTTGTTATCAGTGGTTATTGTGATGACGAAGGAATTCAGCTTAATGGTGGGCGCATAGGCGCAGCAGAAGCTCCTCTACGTATACGACAATTCCTATATAAAATGACTCCACCAGTGCTTGATCTTCAGTCTGTCACCATGTGTGATCTCGGCAATTTAGAACTCGCTTCATCACTTGCAGAAAGACACCAGCAGGCGGAACAGCTCTCGTACGAACACAACCAAAAAGGCCTCCGTCCTTTAACATTTGGTGGCGGGCATGACTATGGATTTCCCGATGCCAGTGGTTTTGTAAAAGCACATCTGAACTCTACGAAAAAACCGATCGTACTGAACTTTGATGCCCACTTAGATGTGCGCCCTCCGACAAATGGCCTCAACAGCGGCACACCTTTCTTTCGTCTACTTTCAGCCTATGAAAATCAATTTGAATTTTTCGAAATTGGAATTCAACCTCAATGCAATTCTGTTCACCATCGCCAATGGGCTCGCTCTAAAGGCGCTTGTATCTTTGATAGCCAGTTCGTTCAAGAGCATGGACTTTTGGGATTACTTCAAACAAATGAATTTCAAAAATTGGAAGATAAAGCTCCCCTTTTTATTAGTTTTGATATCGACGCTTTGACCTCGGCGGAAGCCCCAGGTTGCAGTCAGGCATGGCCAACAGGATTCCACCTAAAAGACTATTTATCCCTTTTTGCAGAGTTAAAAAAACGATTCGACATCAGAGGCCTTGGAATTTACGAAGTTTCACCGCCACTGGATATCGATAACTACACTTCTAAAGCCGCCGCCCTGATTGCCTATCATTTTTTAATGCAGGATGTACTTTAAGATGAAAAAAGGATTCGGTAGCGACAATCATTCCGGCACGCATCCCGAGCTACTCAAAGCCATCGTCACTTGCAACGGTGGACACGAACCCAGTTACGGCACCGATCAATACAGCCTCTTAGCGGCAAAGGACTTTAAAAATCACTTTGGCCCGCAAACAGAAAGCTACTTTGTTTTCAATGGAACAGCTGCCAATGTACTGGCCCTTCGCTTTCTGTGTGATCGTCATGAGTCTGTTTTTTGTTCGAGTATCAGCCATGTTAATTTAGATGAAGGCGGAGCTCCAGAATTGCTCGCAGGGAAACTGATTCCTCTACCCCACAGTGAAGGCAAAATTTCACTACAGACATTACAAGAGCATTTCGTTCGCCGCGGTGACCAGCACTACAGTCAAAGCCGTGTGGTCACACTCACACAACCAACAGAATTGGGAACTTGCTACAGCCGCGACGAGATCAAATCTATCTGTGACTGGGCCCACAGCAATGGATTATTTGTCCACATTGATGGGGCTCGGTTAACCAATGCTTTAGTTCATTTAGATTGTACCTTCAAAGAAATGACCACGGACTGCGGTGTCGATGTCGTTTCATTCGGCGGAACAAAGAACGGCTTGATGATGGGCGAAGCTGTTTTAGTTTTGAATCCTTCGTTAAGTTCTTCGGCTAAGCAAAAAATGAAATATCTGCGCAAACAGATCACTCAGTTACCATCTAAAACCAGATTTATTTCAGCCCAATTCCACCGTTATTTTTCTGATGGTCTTTATTTGCAAATCGCGAAACACTCATGTCGTATGGCTCAGCTTCTTCAAGAGGGACTCGCACAAAACACGGCTGTTCAAATCACAGCTGCCGTCCAAAGCAATGCCGTCTTTGCTGTGCTGCCAAAAGAAATTGTAAAACCATTAAAAGAAAAATTCTTTTTTTACGTCTGGGACGAAAAGACTTTTGAATGTCGAATTATGACAAGTTGGGATACGACCGAAGCCGAAGTTCAAGAGTTCATCCATGAACTTCAGCTTCTAACCGCAAAAAAATAATTATCTACTCTAGCGAACGAATAAACTTCAACATTTCTTCAGCATGTCCATCGGCTTTCACTTTACGGAACTCGGCACGTAAAGTTTGATCTTCGCCAATCACAAACGTGCTACGTTCAATACCCATAACTTTTTTGCCATACATGTTTTTTTCTTTGATCACATCAAACAAGCGACACAGACTTTCATCTTCGTCACTTAACAATTCGAACTTAAAACCAAACTTATCACGGAATTTACAATGCGACGAAATCGAATCCCGTGAAATGCCAAATACAACTGTATTCAACTTTTGAAATTCTGGAAGAAGTCGATTGAAGTCTATTCCCTCTAATGTACAACCCGGAGTATTGTCTTTAGGGTAAAAATACAGAATGACTTTTTTTCCTTTTAAGTCCGACAAACGTACATTTTGCCCTGAAGAGCTTTTCGCTGAAAAATCTGGAATCATACTACCTTCCTCTACCACGAGTCGGAACTGGTTGGACTGGGACATCGTCTTGTGGGACTTCGCTTGGGATGAGTTCAGGGTTTTGCTCTGGGGTTTGGCCTGGGACTTCTTGGAACTCGAGCCCCGGCGCAGAGAATCCTTCTTCGTTCGGGTTGATGCTTTCACCGTACGGGTTTTCTTGCCCGTTGTTTTCTTGGTTGTAACCTTCTTGGTTACTGTTTTCTTGGTTTTGATTGCGCCCGTCTTCGACGCTGACTTCTTCTTTGGAGCCGCTTTCACTTTGCGTTGTACTTTCTTCGCCATTTGTTCCCCCATCAGCATTTTGCTGCTGCTTGATGTCTTCTAAAAACTCATCAATAATTTGCACTTCTTTTTCAATGATTTTAATCTTTCCCTCTAAAGGAACCAGCACATCAAACTTTCTGTTTTCGACGAGTTCTTTATAAAATGCGCCTTTAATGACAAATTGTTTTTGAGAATCTCTTTGAAACTTAAATTCCTGAGCTTTTAAAACAGTTGATGACAATTGGTCCTCTACTGTTTGATAGGACCAATTATTACAGATTAGTTTGTGTAACTTTTTTTCTTTAATTCCCAAATCACAGCTCATATCTGAGCCCGTCAAAGCTACAGACATGCCGACAACAGCAGACCACTCGCTGATAAAAAAGTGAACCTTATAACTTTCATCCTGTCGGATAATATCGACCTCAGCCACTTTGGGTGCTGGTTTAACGCAGGATTTAAAAATTAAAATCTTATTATTTTCTCGCTTAATGTCATAAGTCCCGCAGTCTAGGCCAAAAGGCGGAGTTTTTTTTGCGCCAGAATTGACTTCAACAATATAGGCCAACGACGAGAATAAAGTTATTTTTTGTAACGATGGATTTTTCAAAATAAGCTTCAAGGCTTCTCTCTCGAGACTACTAGAAAAATAGATCGCTTCACGCAATGTCTTACTGAAGTCTGGTTCTTTTTTCTGTGATTTCTGAACAGGCTTGTCGACGTGGATTTGAGGGTCTTTTTGAGATGTCGTGACCTGATCTTGAGTACTGCTTTTTTTTGTACAAGAGACAAAAAAAACAGCAAAAATACTCAAAATCACGATTTTCATAAATTGCATTATGTTTTTCCACTTCTCATTTGATAATAAATAGTACACTATTGTTTTTATGCAAAAACAATGGATAAAACACTACCCAAAATCAGTACCGCAAAATATTAACATTAACGAATACCAAAATATTCTAGAAGTCAGCGATGAGGCGATTCGTAAATATCGCAACAAAGTGGCTTTTTCAAATTTTGATGTGGATTTAACATACCACGAACTTGATATTTTGTCTGGCCAAATGGCTTCTTACTTTCAGAATACTCTGGGGTTAAAAAAGGGCGATCGCATCGCGATCCAAATGCCAAACGTTCTGCAATACCCAATTGCTCTATTTGCTGCATTCAGAGCGGGCCTTATCGTAGTGAATACAAACCCTCTTTATACTGCGACAGAAATGAGACACCAATTTAAAGATTCTGGCGTTAAAGCGGTTGTCATTTTAGCGAACTACGCAAGTCTTTTAGAGACAGTTATCAAAGACACTGAAATCGAGCACGTGGTTGTTACTCAAATTGGAGATCAATTACCATTAATCAAAAAGCATCTTATTAATTTCGTTCTTAAAAAGATTAAAAAAATGGTGCCAGATTACTCATTGAAACACCACACGTGGTCTGAGGCTTTACGCTTCGGAGCTCAAAAAACTTATGTGCAACCAAAGTTATCTCATGATGATATTGCTTTCTTACAATATACAGGTGGAACAACTGGGGTTTCTAAGGGAGCCGTTCTAACTCACAGAAATATTATCGCAAATATGCAGCAAATCGCCGCATGGATGCAGCCGAAATTAGTTTCTGGCGAAGAGATCGCAATCACTCCACTTCCAATGTATCACATCTTCTCTTTAACAGTTTGTAGCTTGGCTTTGATGCGCTATGGAACTCAGAATGTCTTGATCACGAACCCTCGTGATATTCCTGCTTTCATCAAAACAATGAAGAAATATAAATTCACTGTTATGACAGGCGTAAATACACTATTCAATGCATTAGCCAATAACCCAGCAATCAAAGAAGTTGATTTTTCTCATACAAAAGTATGTGTTGCCGGTGCGATGGCTTTACAAAAAGCTGTTAAAGACAACTGGAAAAAAGCAACAGGTACAGATGTTATCGAAGGCTATGGTTTAACTGAAACGTCTCCGGTAGCTACATGTAATCCAATTGATGGCACTGACCGCGTTGGCACTATCGGCCTTCCACTTCCTGAAACTGATATTAAGTTGATCGATGAAGATGGAAACGAAGTTACAAAAATCGGCGAACCTGGCGAGCTTTGTGTAAAAGGCCCTCAAGTTATGCAAGGCTATTACAATAGACCGGACGAGACGGCTAAAGTATTAAAAGATGGCTGGTTATATACTGGTGATATCGCAACTGCAGACGATGATGGTTTCTTCAAAATCGTAGATAGAAAAAAAGACATGATCTTAGTATCTGGATTTAATGTCTACCCTAACGAAGTTGAAGATGTGATTGCTAAGCATCCAAAAGTTCTTGAGGTTGCGGCTATCGGCGTTCAGGATGCTCACTCTGGTGAAGTTGTTAAAGTTGTTGTTGTGAAAAAAGAAGAAAGCTTAACTGAAAAAGAAGTTATCGACTTTGCACGCCAATCTTTAACTAATTACAAAGTACCTAAACATGTTGAGTTTAGAGCAGAGTTGCCGAAAACAAACGTAGGTAAGGTTTTAAGAAGAGCCTTAAGAGACTCTTCTGCACAGAAATAATTCAATGATAAAAGCTTGGGCTAGAAATTACTTCTTAGCCCAAGTTGAACACCAGCCCTGAGCCGCTACGAATTTATCTTTCGCAAATGGCATCTGACATGGAGCTGCTTTTTTTCCTTCTACTGTCGCTTCTTGAGCTTTCACATAGAAAATACATTTATCGCAATGTTGGTCTTTAAACTTAACTCCGGCTCTGTCCGTTTGAAGTTTAGCATCTTTAATGTTTTTGATGTCATGAACATAGCTAACAGCCTTTGCTGTAGAATCACTTGGATTCACTAATTTAGGTGCAGCAGCAGCTCCGCCACCGCCTCTTCGTCTTTCGGCTAAGGCAGGTAGTGCCGAGAAAACAGTTAGAGCCCCTACGGCCGTCAATGCTGTTTGAAAAAATGAGCGACGATTCATAAATACTCCTTTTGGTTATTTGACGAAAGTCTCTTCCTTTTTTATTTAATTTTCAAGTGGTTTTCATATAGTTTTCAATTGTGACTATAAATGACAACAAAACGAGGGCTTATACAAAAATGAACGGCTGTGCTAGGCTCAGCACATGTTCTTATGGAATACTTCGTCCTTACCTATTCTACAGCTCGGTTCAGAGTTTTATGACCCTGTTGAAGCAGCGACGTTTCCTCAGAAAAAATTACGCTATTGGAACTCCGATATCCAACTAAAAGTCGATCCGCAACTTTTTGCTGCGTTCACTCCTCTACCTAACAACTTACCGCAGCCACTAGCACTGCGATATCACGGACATCAATTTCAGCACTACAATCCTCACTTAGGGGATGGACGCGGGTTCTTATTCGCACAGATACAGCAGAATAACCAATGGTATGACTTAGGAACAAAAGGCAGTGGTCCAACTCCCTACTCTCGCGGCGGCGACGGGCGACTCACTCTTAAGGGGGCCTTTCGTGAGTCGTTAGCAACTGAGCTTCTACAGACTTTAGGAGTTAAAACCTCTAAGACTCTTTGTTTCTTTGAAACCGGAGAAAACCTAGTTCGCAATGATGAACCCAGCCCAACCCGCTCTGCTGTTCTGACTCGTTTTTCATTGGGACATATCCGCATTGGTACCTTCCAACGATTGGCATTTCTGCAACAAAAAGAAAATATTAAAAAGCTCATTTCCTATTGCATGCATTTCTATTACCCATCTGAACTGGCAAAAATAGATGCCGAAGATGATAACCTCTTAGCCGCTCGTTTTCTTTACAACGTGATAGAATCCAATGCCAAACTCGCGGCACAAGTAATGATGAGTGGTTTTGTTCACGGAGTTTTGAATACTGACAATATCAGTATTGCAGGTGAGCTTTTCGACTACGGCCCTTATCGCTTCATGCCTGAGTATGATCCCAATTTTACTGCCGCCTACTTTGATGAACAGGGCCTTTATTGCTTTGGTCGCCAACCGGCATCTTTTCTTTGGGCTCTACATCAGTTAGCTGCATCTTTAAAACAAGCTTATCCTGATCTGCCCGCAGAGGAAATGCTACAAGGATTCTCTGAGAGCTTTCAAACTGCAATTCACGAAAATTTCTTTAGAAGATTGAACCTGAAACCATTACATACAGATGAAGACAATAAACTTCTTGCCACTTTCTTTGACCTGCTTGAGAAAAATAATCTTAAATTTGAGCAGACCTTTTTTGATTTCCATTCAAAAAAAGTTTTGAATACGGCTTCCCTTTTATCTTTCTATGAAGCCAAGTCCGCTGCTGATGTTTTAAAGCTCTTGGAAAAATATGAGATTGCCGATCAAGCCAAAGCTCAAAGTCCCTATTTTCAAAGTGAAAAGCCCACTACTCTTTTAATTGATGAAATTGAAAGTCTATGGAAACCCATCGCTTCGCACGATGATTGGAGCCTTTATGAACAAAAGCTCCAATCCATACGAGGTTTCCGCAATGCTTACACCTAGCGTGCTACTAGTTCTTTTTCTTTGCGGCTAAGCTTCTGTTGCGCTGGCAACACCACGCCATTTTTGAACTAATGCTGTCGACCAGCGACGGAATTTTTCAATGTATCCAAAGGCCGCTGGCACCACTACCAACGTCAAAACTGTAGAACTCACGATACCACCAATGATCGCCACACCCATAGATTGGCGTTGTGTACCTAGCGCTGTCATACCAATAGCGATTGGTAAAATACCTGCAATCAACGCAATAGACGTCATTAAAATAGGACGCAAACGAACGCGGCACGCTTTCACAAGAGCCTCATTCATTTCAAGTCCTTCTTGTAACAGCTGATTCGTGTAATCGACTAGTAAGATCGAGTTCTTCGCCACAACCCCCATCAACAGAATTAAACCGATGATGGAAAAAATATCGATAGACTTATCAAAGACAAATAAGGCAATGAAAGCCCCTGATAACCCCAGTGGCAACGCCAATAAAATCGTAAATGGCGTGATAAAGCTTTCGTATAATGAGGCCAATACTAAGTAAATGAATAGAACCCCAAGGAAAACTGCGATCATCATATTGGTCATCAAATCTTGAAAGTCTTGTGCTTGTCCTTCAAATCTGTAGCTAATTCCTACCGGAGGTTTTAACTCATTCTGTAATATCTTGTTGATTTCTTGGGATGCATTCCCCAGTTGTCCATCCGGACCCAAGTTTGCAGATATAGAAATAAAACGTCCTTTGTTCTGACGATTAATTTGAGAATATCCCACTTTCTTTTCAGCACGCGCGACTTTTGATAACGGAACCATATTCATATTCTGATTCGGCACATACGTCGTGCTGAAGTTTTTCATCAATTCTTTTTCAGACTCTGAAAACATCACACGGATATCGCGTAATCAATTCCATCTTTTCTATAGATAGCTGGCACGGCACCTTCGGTGCGATTTCTAAGTTCAGCACCCGCCGCCACAGTAGAAACCCCTAAAGCTTCTGATTTATCACGATCAAAAACAACATGGTATTCAGGATTTCCTGAACGGAAGTTTGTATCTACGTCTACTAGCCCTGGAATTTGCGCCATACGTTTCTGTAAGGCCAAAGCAAATGTCGCCAGTTCTTCTAGGTTATCACCTACAACATACAGATTTAATGGCTTCTGCCCCCCACCACTGATGTCAACATCGGTAACGGCGATAATGGCTTCAGATTTCAACGGCTCCAGTTTTTCACGAACTATGGATTTTATTTTCGTCGTACTGAGGCCTTTTCTTTCTTTCGCCGGAACCAACTGAATAAATAAATCTGCCTTGTTTGATTCGTAAGAGTTAGAACCCACTGTCACAGTCACCAAAGACACTTCTGGCATTGCCTTTAAAAGGCTTTCAACCTTACGGGTAAATCGCAAAGTGCCTTCCAAAGAAGTTCCAGCTGGCTTTTCTACAGTTACACTGAACTCGCCCAAATCACTGGCTGGTAAGAATGTTTTAGAAATAAACTTACCCAAAAACATTGATCCCAAGAAAATCACCACAGCAGAAATCAAAACTGTTTTACGATAGCGAATAGTCCATTTCAGAACGGACTCGTAGATATCTTCTAACCATGTTTGAAAACGATCAAACGCAGACAACATGCGATCAATAAATCCCTGTCCTCTATGATGTTCATTTCCTGTGGCCATGTATGCTGACAACATAGGCGCAACGGTAAAGGCATCAAACAAAGAGATCATCATCGTGAAAACAACCGTCAGTCCAAATTGCTTGAAGAACTGCCCGACAATCCCTGGCACGAAGGCGATAGGTCCAAATACAGCCATGACCACCATCGTTGTTGCAATAACCGCTAAAGCTACCTCTTTTGTTCCATCTAAAGCCGCATCCATGGGTTTTTTGCCCATCTCGAGGTGACGGAATATATTTTCACGCACAACAATAGCATCATCAATCAAAAGCCCCACAGCCAATGAAAGTGCAATCAACGTCATGATATTGATAGAAAATCCCATGGCGTACATGATGATAAAGCCACCAAGTAACGAGTTGGGAAGTGCAAGACCTGTAATAAATGTCGATCTAGCCGAACCAAGGAAGAAGAAAACGACAACCACACAAAGGATGATACCGATAAAAATACTCTCTTGAACGTCCAAAACGTTTAATCGAATTGGCACAGAGGCATCACGCACCAAGATCACCTGAGCATCGATGCCTCTATCTTTTAGCATGGCATTAACATTACCCACTTGCTGTTTAAGACGATCCGCCACAGCTACGGTATTGGCACCCGACTGTTTAAACACCTGTAAGAACAAGGCATTTTCACCATTAATTGAAGAAAAGCGTTTCGGTTTTTCCAAACCTTCCCTAACGGTGGCAATATCAGAAATTTTAATTGGACGATCTGACCCAAAGAAGTTTACCGCTACATCTTCAATCTGAGAAAGCTCACTGAACTCACCCACCGCTCGAAGAATCGTTTCATCACTTTGTCCCTCGAATTTACCGATAGGGATATCACGAGACGTATCTTCGATTTTTTTTGAAACCTGATTCATCGAGAGACGATGATCTTGTAGTTTATTTTTATCTACGATGACTTGGATTTCTTTTTTCTGCCCGCCCACAAGGCGCACTAACCCCACGTCTTGTACACGTTCCAACATTGGCTTCACTTGTTCGTAAGCCACATCATATAAACTAGCCGGATCTAAATTGGAATTCACCGCAATCGAAACAATCGGCTGATCTGCTGGATCGAATCTGCGAATCAGCGGTTCTTCAATGTCCTTAGGCAATTTATTACGTACGTTCTGAATACGATTTCGTACCTGTTGTTCAGATTCTTTAATATCCACGCCTAGGCGGAACTTAACGATAATAATCGCCACTGAATCGTAGTTGTACGAAGAAACAGTTTCTAGGCCAGGTAAGCTTGAAAGCTCATCCTCAACGATCTTTGATACTTGTCTTTCCACATCCACTGGCGAAGCCCCTGGATATAAAATCTCAGCGAATACAATTGGAAAAGTCACATCCGGAAACTGATCCACTGGCATCTTCTTGTAAGAAATAACTCCCAGTATCATCATTAAAATCACAACACATGTGATAAAGATCGGACGTTTAATCGAAATTTCGGCCAAATTCATAAAGAATTACTCCGTTTGTTGAATAGGTAAAAATAATTGAGTCGAAGCTTCAAGTTTTTTTAAACCTGAGCGCGCTCTTAAATAATTCACTTCTGATTCTGCAGACTCTGTTTCAGCATCGACAACATTTAGCGTGATCGTTCTTCCTTTAGAAAAACGCACCTGCTCTTCACGAGATCTATCACGTTGTAATTGTGCGATTTTTTCCAAAGTTAAAACATTCTTTTTCGCAAGTTCGTACTTACGAAGATGTTCTTGCCATGCATTCTCACCTGACAATTTAGATTGCTCAGCACGATATTGAGCTGCAATAGCTTGCTTACGAGCTGCCGCCAATTGGGCGCTTTTTGCATCAGAGCCAAAAAGCCACGAGAAACTCAAACCAACGTACGTCACAGGGCGATCCGTTTTAGTCAGATTACTTTGCATCTCGGAATGCTCTAAAGCATAAGAGCTTGTGCTGTATCGTCCTACTAACGAAAGATCGGGTCTTAGTGAATCCACTGTCGATTCAGCAGCTTTTTTTGTTACTTCAGCTTCTAAGGTTGATAAGTACGTATCAATACGCACAATGTTTTCTTGATTTGCTAATTGTGAAAAGAATGGACGAGCTTCTGTCAAACTTGATGTCGCCTCAGGTAAAGCCTGATTGCTTTCATAGTTTAAATTTTCACGCATTTTGATTTCACGCGCTTGCAGCTCTTCTATTGCATTTTGCAATTGCATTTCACGATTGCTGTAAAGAGCGCGCACTTGTAATAGCTCTGCACGTTCACTGATTCCATTAGAAACACGTGTTGAAGTCCAGCTTTCTAATTTTTTAGCTCTATCTAAATTAGCTCGTTTTAACTTAAGATCCTCTTGAGCTACAAGATAATCCCAGTAGTCCGATTCAAATTCGATCATTTTTTGACGTTTTTGAAGTTCTAAAGATAAAGTCTCTAATTTATTTAAAGCCGCTTGTCTTTCACGTCTAAGCTGCGTTCCCGCACCAAAGAAATCTCTCCATAAAGACTGCTGTAAGCTCACACCAATGCCACCGCGAGAATAGCCGTTATTGCCCGCTACTACTGGTTGCTCAAAGTCGTACTTATAGGTTTCCGCTGAAACTCCTAATGTCGTTCCTGTAGAGAACTTTTTAGAGAGTCCAATATTCGCTGTAGTTTGATCTCTTTTATCTGCCACAGCACTTGGCAAAGACTTATCAGAAGCAAGAGAATAGCCTGCTGTTAATTGCGGCGATAACTCTAAATCCCCTGCCACTTGTAAATCCTTCGAAGCCTCGACAGATATTTTATAAGATTCAAGAAGCTTATTTCGTTCTGAAACCGCTTTCATGTATTCTTCAATAGTCATGGCTTGCGCGCTAAATGAAAACAGTAATAACGCTATTAACTTCATTTTAAAACTCCTGTCAAAAATAGGTTCATTATCTGGTTACGCAATTGTTCTGGGTCCTTAATAAAAACTTCGCAGTCATCACGCATTTTGGTTCCACAGTCCATAAGCTCGTAGAATCCCCAAATTGTTTCACTGATAGCCACGAATAATAACGAAGGGTTCACATCGGATCGCACAAAACCTTTTTGTTGCCCTTCATAGATCAATTCATAAAAACTGCGAATTAACGGATAGAAAATCTCTTCATAAACCTCACGTGCATAAGGTAAGCCGGATAATTTTTCACGTGAAAAGATTTGTGAGATCTCAGGATTTTCCAATCGATTGGCGATGATGTGATCCACAATCTTTTGAATATCCTCAATAAAGCCCTCTTTCGTCATTTCCCTCTGCTGGCTTTCTTCGGATATTTTAGCAGCACTTTTACGGACCTCGAGGGCATACGAACGCATGACCTCTTTATAAAGCCCTTCTTTGCCGCCGAAGTAATAGGATATTAAGGATATATTAGCTTTAGATTTTTCCGCGATGGCTCTTGTACTGCACTTATCCAAACCCAGTTTGGCAAATAAGGCAGTGGCCGCCTTTAAAATACAATGTTTTGAGTCCTGCTTGACGTCAGGCGCGGATGACATGCGCGAAAGAGTATTACAGGTCACCCGTGCTGTCTATGGGATTTAATCAATCGTTTGATATCAAAGCTGATGCTTAAGGAAATAACAAACTAGTGTTTGTGCCCAGAACACTCGCAGTCACTAGTGTCCGATGCTTTTTCTTCTTTGCAAGCAGCACAGGCAGGTTTGTCCGTTCCACATGCACAATCTTTGTGAGAATGAGCGCAAGCGCTAACAAATAAAGACACAACTGCTAATAAAATTAACTTTTTCATTTCAACTCCACTGGTTTTGTTAGGTTTTTGTAGTGAGCCACTATTTTCTTGCAAATCGATCTTATTTACAATTAGTCTCTGGTCTAGGTTTTTGAGGGGGCTCATGAAACTCTTTTTAAGAATATTATTATTCATTACGTGCATACATACGATGGCTTTTTCTTCTTCGGTTTTAGCAGAAGAAAAGCCCTCTCTAGAGCTAGCAAGAGCGAATCCAGAAATCCTTGAAAAAGTTTATGTAAAAATTGAAGCCACACAAAATAGCGCTATCAATATCTCGATCATTAGAACCCTACACACGCTGACTCGTTACTTAGAAGCCAAAAGCTACTCTTTACTTAACTGGAAGACGTACCAACGCTCAGATCGCAATCTGCAAATTGCCAATTATGAACGTAAGAACCAGTTCGGCAGATGGGTTAATGATCCAGATGACGAAGTCTGCTACAACACACGCGCTAAAGTATTATTACGTGACTCAGATAAAGCGGTGATCTTCCGTGATAACAATCACTGTGTTATCGACGCTGGAGAATGGAAAGATCCTTATACAGGCCGAACTTACACTTCTGCCCAAGATATCCAAATTGATCATTTCGTTCCACTTAAAAATGCTTATAAATCCGGAGCTAATGCTTGGAGCTTCAAAGCCCGCTGCCTTTATGCAAACTATATGGGATACGACTATCATCTGATGGCTGTAGACGGACCAGAGAACATGAAGAAAGGCGATAAAGGCCCTAATCGCTACATGCCACCAAATCCCGAATACACATGTAAATACTTAAAAAACTGGTTAAGCATCAAGTTCTTCTGGGGTCTGAATATGACTCAAGGGGAAGCAGAAACAATCGCCAAAGAGATTCGCGACAATAACTGCAACTTGGCTCAATTCACAGTATCCACTCGCGAAGTGCTACAACAGGCTCAGTTCTTTAAGGATAACATCGAAATGTGCCGCGACGTAGCTCCGACACCGGCCTCAACACCAGCTCAAGTTACTGCTGACTAAAGTTAAACTCGGGGCTATAACCTCTATATGAGTGATATAAGACCCGAGCAGTCCACAGAACTTTTAAAAGAACTTCACATTCTAACAGCCGACGGCAAGATGAATCAGGATAGCCGTCGAAAACTCAAACAAGTTTATCATCTGTATAACTTCATCGAACCTCTTTTAAAAACACTACAAGAAAACAACTCGGCCATGTCTCTTGTGGATCATGGAGCAGGGAAATCTTATTTAGGTTTCATCCTCTATGACCTCTTCTTTAAAAATCAGCGTGAACCTATCGGCCATATTTATGGTGTTGAAACACGAGCTGAGTTAGTTGAAAAATCACAGGCCCTACAAAAAAAATTAGGTTTTGAACGCATGTCATTTATCAACACCAGCGTGCAGAACTCTTTATCTTCCCAATCTTTACCCGAAGCCATTGATATCGTGACCGCCTTACACGCATGCGACACAGCCACAGATGACGCCATTGACTTCGCGCTACAGAAAAAAGCACAGCACATCGTTCTTGTCCCTTGTTGCCAAGCTGAAGTGGCCAGCTTACTGCGACAAAATAAAAAATATGCTCTGGCTAAACCACTTGTTGAGCTCTACCGCAGCCCTATCCATACGCGTGAATTTGGCAGTCACCTAACAAATGTTTTACGTGTATTGCGCTTAGAATCCCATGGCTATGATGTCTCTGTAACTGAACTTGTGGGCTTCGAGCACTCGATGAAAAATGAACTTATCGTGGCCACGCAGAAAAACAAACAGACCAAAAATGCAAAAGAGCGCATAAGCGCCCTTTTATCTGAATTTAAAATTCAAGAGTTAACTGAACGATTCAGTTAACTCTTAATTCAATTTATTTAAGATGTTTCTTTAAAAACTCAATTGTATGACCGATTTCAAGGACCTGATTGTCTTTTTTAGCAGAGCCATGACCTTCATCGGCAAAGATAATTAATTCACTCGGAATTTTTCTTTTCAATAGAGTTTCATGAATTTGCAAAGCTTCCCCGACTGGAACGCGCGGGTCATTTGCCCCTTGAATCACCATCAAAGGCGACTTCACACGATCAACATAAGTAACCGGAGACAATCGCATCAAAGACTCTTTATCTTTAACGGGATCACCATACTCTGAAATACGTAGAATACGACGATACGGAGCTGTGTTGTTAAGGAACGATACAAGATTACTCATTCCTACTAAAGCCACTCCCGCTTCGTACGAACCTGCAAACTTCGTCATGGCCATCAATGTCGAGTAACCGCCATAACTCCAACCCATAACACCGACTTTAGGTGCTACGCCTGAATTGTGCTTCCAGTTAGATTTAATCCACAGAGCCGCATCTTCGATATCACCAATCACATCTTCACGTTTTGGTCCGTCGTCCATGCTGATCCACTTTTTACCATAGCCATCACTTCCGCGCACGTTCGGCTCTACAAAAATAAACCCCTCGTCGACAAAAGATTGTGCAAATGTGCTGAAACCCGGTTGGCTCTGCCCCTCCGGTCCGCCATGAAAGTGAACCACCACTGGACAGTTCTCACGATTTTTATTATCTAGACGGCATTTTTCGGGAAAACGAACGAACATAGGAATTTTAACGCCATCACGACTGTCGTAACTCATCAGTTCTGCCGCAACAAATTTCGACAGATCCACTTCTGGAGCCGATGGCAATAACCACTGAGTTACTTTCTTTGTACCCCAATCATAAGAGTACGCCAAGCGTGGAGCTTTCGATGTGATGACACCGAAGATAGTCACGCGTCCATCACGAGTGGTCGTTCCATTAAAGATATGATCAACTTTAGCATCCTTAATTGGAAGCTTAGGAATCGCTATGGGCTTAAAAGTTTTAGCGTCTAAAGCGCCAATTTCAGAATAACCTTCACGACTGATACCATAGATAATACGTGTGTATTTTTGATCGATGCTGAAACCTTCGATTTCGGCATTCATTTCTTTTGTCAGCGGCTTCATCTGTTTCTTTTCATCCATTAAATACAGACGTTTAAAATCTGTACTTTTATTGGAAAGAACTAGGTACTGATTTTCTTTCGCTGCATAAGAGACATCGTATTCCTCTTGCTCACCTTGTCCCACGACAGGAGTCATCTCTTTTGTTTTAGGATTGTAATCGTAGTATTCATTTTGTCTGGCACCATTGTACTTTACAAAAAGAAGTCTTTCTCCGTTACGACGTTGATCAGCAAGGTACCATGCTCCCTGCCCCTCATAGATAGTCTCAACAGACTTGTCCGACAACTTCATCTTATAAGTCGAATAGGAATCAGGAGTTCTATCATTGGCGATGTAATACATATAAGCCGAATCGTCTGTTACAAACGCGAAATGGGCCTGTACCTTTTCTTTTCTGAACAACTCATCGATTTGACCTGTTTTAATATCCAAACGGAAAAGGCCTGGGTTTTCTTGGCCATTAAGATCCTTAGAGATAATTAAATACTTTCCGTTCGGAGCTACCGCACGAATAGTAACCGCATCATTACCACTTGTTAATTGTATGGGGAAACTTTTGGGACCATCGATCTTCCAAACTTGAGTGATGCCCGTGATCCTCCAAGTAAAGTACAAAGTCTTTTTATCTGGAGACAGAATCCCCATTCCCGGAGATCCCACATCAAACATTTTTTTCAGTTTGTTTGCCATGATAGGATCTAACGCTGGCGGCGTGTATTTTTTTAAAGTTGCTTCAGAAACACTGTCTACGCCATGGCCGGCATACTGAGCCATAGCTGTGGCACTCAATAACAAAACAGATAGGCCCATTAAAATTTTCTTCATACTCGCTCCCTTGAGTTATTAAAAAATCAACCTGAACTTAATATTTAAGAATATTCTTTATTACTTTTTCTTTACGAGATCAGCTAGGCCACTTAAGCCCGAGTTACTAAAACCCGTCTTAACTGTTACTGATTTCCATGTCTGATCATCAAACTCAGCCGGAATACCTAAAGAAATTTTACGTTGTTCAAATAGAATTTCATCTACTTGCACTTCAATCGAGTCACCTTTTTTACGTGTTTCGTACATTTGGTGATCTACTGAATCTCTCCATTTTGATTTAGGCAATAGCCCTGTGATTCCAGGAGCTAAGTTAACAAAAAGGCCATAGACCTCTTTCTTTTCGACTTGCCCTTTATGTGTTGATTTTAACGGGAATCTCTCAGGAACTTGCATCCAAGGATCGCCTTCTCCACCCGCTTGTTTAATAGAAAGTGAGATCTTTAAACGGCCATCAACCTCTTCTGATCTTAATAGCTTTGTTGTGACATTCTGGCCCACGTGTAAAACTTCGGAAGGATCTGAAATACGAGACCAACCTACTTCCGAAATATGCACAAGTCCCTCTACTCCGTTTTCTAATCTTACAAAAGCTCCGAACTTTTCAATGCGAGAAACCATTCCCGAAAAAATGTCTCCGGCTTTTGAAGACTCTAAGAACTGACCTTCATTTTCTACTTTTTGTTGATCTAATAGTTTACGACGAGAAACCACAAGATTACGCCCTTTAGGATCGAACTGTGTAATGATGAAATCGAATTTTTTATCAACGTAAGATTGGTGATCTTGAACTTTGTAATCCATCTGACTTACAGGACAGAATGCTGTTTTGTTGTGAACAGCAACACGGAACCCACCATTACAAACTTCTGTAACACGCCCCTCAACAGGTAACTCCATGTCGTAGGCATCTTCTAAAGAATCTAAATCCGCATTTGATTTTTTTGAACCTTTTTTCGCAACACGGATCTCGCCACCTTTAGTACTGACCACGACCACTTCAATACGATCACCAACTTTGTATTTTAAGTTTTTTTCATCATCTAAAAGTTCGCTTGTTAAAATCATGGCATCAATAGGAGTTGATGTAGAGATAAAGGCTTCTTCTTTGTTGATCGTTAACAACTCACCGATGAACGCATCACCCGTTGTTAATTTTTTACCAACACCACCTAAAGATTGTTCAAATAAAGATGCAAAATCTGTTTTTGCTTTAGTATCTAGTTCATCACCGAAAACATCACGTTTAGACATAAAAACCTCAATTTTTTTGAAGATTTAGTCTAACTGAATACCCTCAGAGTGCAAGGTCCTAGGACTTCTTTTGGCGATTTTTAACGGATAAAGTCAGCTCAAATGTGGCTACCTTTTCAGTCATACTTACAGAGGGAACTATGGCATAGGCTGTCATGGTTCTATTGATTCTTTCAGTCGAGCCTTTAGCCTCATTGATTTGATCGACAACTACCTGCGCTTCTTCGCAAATAAAGTGTACATCGCCCTCTGCGCGGCGTAAGAATTCAGCCTTATAGTCCTTGAATAGAAAATCAATTCGAGCACCTGACTCTTGTATCTTTTTAACAGCTAACATCGCGATACATAATTCCGAACCAATGGCTAGTGCTCCGAAGTACATCGCTCCCAAGTGATTTTTAGTGCGAAATCCCAACGGGATTTTTAAAACTGTACGCTGGTCACTACTTTCCAAGACTCGCGGCATACAGAAACCGATTAAAGGAATTTTACTCCACGCATAGATAGACAAAAACAAATTATTTTTAAAATTTTGAAGTTTACTCATAGTCGCTTTCAAGCTTAAATCATGGATATGAAAATTGAAACAGCTTTTACAAAAATGATGAATATTCAATACCCGATTATCGGTGCCCCTATGTTCCTTGTCTCTAATCCAGACATGGTCGTCGCTATTAGCGAAGCTGGTGGAATTGGAACCATGCCCTCTTTAAATTTTCGTCCTGCAGAAAAATTTGCAGAAGCTGTTAAAGAAATCAAATCCCGCACCAAAAAACCTATTGGTGTGAATATCATTGTTAACAAAAGTAATTCACGATCAACGCAGGATTTAAAGGCCGCATTAGATCACGGAGTCGATCTGTTTATTACATCTTTAGGCTCACCCAAGGACGTCATCTATGAAGCCCATCGCCAAGGAGCGAAAGTTATCTGTGATGTCATCAATCTTGAACACGCTAAAAAAGTTCAAGACCTTGGAGCCGATGGTGTTATTGCCGTTGGTGCTGGTGCTGGCGGACATGCGGGGCCGATTTCTCCGATCGTTTTAGTGAGCTGGTTGCAAAAACAATTGGATATCCCTGTTATTGCCGCTGGAGGTATTGCAGATGGCGCGACCATGGCGTCCATGCTGACGCTGGGCGCTTCTGCCGTAAGTGTCGGAACGCGTTTTATCGCCTCGAAAGAAGCGACTATTGATTCAGCCTATAAAGACGCTATCGTCAAATCTTCACCTGAAGATATTGTGATGACCACTCGTCTCTCGGGAACACCTGCTGCTGTCATTAAAACGCCTTATATTGAACGCATTGGACTTGATCTGCCTTGGTATATGAAAGCGTTAAAAAACCAAAAGCTCACTAAAAAATATATCGTTCCAATTATTCATTTCCTTGGCTCAAAGGCATTAGAAGAAGCTGCCACTGGCCCATCATGGAAGACAGTTTGGAGCGCTGGACAATCTGTAGGACTTATTGAAGAAATTCTTTCCTGTGAAGAGATTATTCGTAAATTAGTAACCGAATATGAAGAAACCTTGGCGAATACACCACGGCTAACTCAATAAAGACTAGATTTAATGAAAGAAACGTATCACGCGGCCCATATTCTTCTGCCCACACGCCATGAGGCAGAAGATATCCTTAGAAAGCTAGCTGAAGGAAAATCCTTTGAAGAACTTGCTCGTAAATATTCCAGTTGCAGCTCTTCAAAGAGTAGCGGAGACCTTGGCCCAATTCCATTTGGGAAGGCAGACCCAGATTTTGAAGAAGCAGTTCTGCTTTTAAAACCAGAGCAGGTATCAAAAACCCCTCTAAAAACCCGCTTTGGTTTTCACATTATTAAAAGATTGAAGTAACTACTCAAGCCCTTCAACGTAGTGCATGAGTTCAGGAACGCGGTCTAAATTGTGTTTAGCTTCTTTGATCACGCGCACAGCCTCAACTTGCTTGATAGCGCCTGAAGAGATTTTACGACTTAATAGATGCTCTAATTCGTCAGTCACTTCATAGACACTTTTGTGTTGTGGCCATAAATTCTCGATATCGTTACTGCCACCCAAGCTCAATGGAATAAAGTGATCAATTTTGAAATCCATACGATTCATCTGACGAATACTGAATCCAAAACGTTCATCATACATTTTGATGATATCGCGTTTTAACTGTGTATCGACATCGCGCTCACAGTAAACAATACCTTCTGGGTAACGGCGGATCGGTGAATCTTCACACAAAGAACCTGGAGTTACACTTTCGATGGGCTCCGTGGGAAATCTTTCACCAGCAAGAGCGGTTGACGTTACAAGGATCAGACCTAGAACAAGACTCAAGACAGACTTGAATTTCATATATACTCCGTTAGTCAGACATTTACGGCGCCTGGTAGAAACGCGGGACCCTATTACCCGCTTATAAATGAGTTGCAGGGCTATTAACACCAAATCACATTCGTATTTCAAGCGAATTCTTTTTACGCGACACACTAAAAACTTGGAATAACAGCCGAAAGATACTATTTATCTATAGTATTACGTACTCATGTATACATAGACATGAAAAGAATGTTTCAGAAAATTTCGCCAGATCATTTTTCTTAAGGAGTCTGTTATGCGTCTTTATTCCCTAGCTCTGACAACGGTGTTGTTTTTATCAGCAGGCAGTGCAACTGCTGGTATCTTTGGAAACTCTGTCTTTTTAGAACCCTCTATTGGCTATAGAAGTGAAAAAGTACAATTCACAGATTTAAACTCTGCAAGTTCAGACGTGCGTATCTCAACCCCTAGCTTTGGTTTAAAGTTTGGCTACCGCAGTGCTATTGGTATCGATGTTAACCTTGCTGGCGAATACGCTACGGGCAAAGCAGAACTGAGCCCCCAAAATGATAAAGCTGACTTTTCACATCAATCACTGGCTGTACAAATCGGAGTCAACTCACGCGGTTTAATTAAAGTCTTTTTAGGCAGCACTTTGTTTAATGAGTTAGAAGTGAAAGAACTCACGTCTCAGCCGGCCTTTAAATTAGCCGGTCCTGCATTCCAAGCCGGATTGCAATTTAACATATTGCCGTTCTTGTCTATTGGCGGCCAGTACACACTTAATCAGTTTGATACAATTAAAGGTGCTGCTTACGCCAATGACTCGCGTGTCGACAGTTATTACAATAAACTCGATACACAGGACTATCAGATTTATATCTCGACGTCTTTGTAACAACGTCTCTATTAAGGAGGACTCGTGAACTATACAGGATTCTGGCGCCGATTTGTTGCCTATATGATTGACGCTGTCATCTTAGCTATTCCCGGCCTGTTAGCAGGTGGAGCTATTCGGCACTTTGGAATCAGCATCAGCATGAATGTCATTCTGGGAATTCTGTACTACCCTGTCTTTGAGTCTTCTATTATGAGCGCAACTCCAGGAAAAGCTCTTATGGGAATCGTGGTTTTATCCGAACAAGGAGAGCGCCTTTCTTTCAAAGCCGCCCTAATACGCCATCTTTTGAGATTTCTTTCAGCGCTGGTCTGTTACATCGGATATATCATGCAGGTCTTCACTAAAAAGCGCCAAGCCCTACACGATATGCTCAGCGAATCCATTGTGATTGATCGCGAGTCAGCCGATTTGAATTATTTTGTGGTTTGGAAAGATCATTTTAAAGAAGTCCTAAAGAATATCTAAACTGGCCCCTTAAATTGTTGTTAGGGAAAAAACGATTTATGCCGGTCAGCAATGGTGTCCGGCTAATGGTAAGACCTTATTCTACGATTTTGTTCTATGGCTCTGTTCTGCATCCGTCCTGCCAATAGAAGATCCGAACTTCGGATATACTTACTGGGCCGCCTCCATTCAGAAATACAAACAAAGTGCCGCACCACTAAAAGACTAAATTCTTTAAAGAAACTAAGCCCCTAGATTTTTTTAACAACAATTTAAGGGAACAGTTTAAGGAAGTTTACAAAATAAAAAAGGGCAGTTTCTCAACTGCCCTTACCTTTATCTATTTCAGATAATCAGAACTTATATATTATTGCGCTAACAACGCTTTTCTTACAGCGATATCAGCTTGAACCAAACCTGCACCAAATTGGTTTGTATCATTTGGTGAAAGTGGACGAGCTGTCTCAGACAAGATGCTACGTACTTGTGCTGGAGTTAACTTTTTATTCGCTGATTTCATCAATGCAACAACACCGGCTACGTGAGGAGTTGCCATTGAAGTTCCATCGAATTGTGCATAATCAGCAGGAACTAAAGAAACCGCAGTCCAAACTGTTGCTCCGCCTTGTAGACCTTCAGCTAAAGCCACACCATCAGCTTGTTCGATCATAACAACAGGGATATTTAACAATGTACCATCTTCGCCCAAGCTTCCTTGGATAAGACCTGGAGCATTGTTGTAGATCAACACGCCTGCAGCTTTTGCAGTGATCGCATTTTTAACTTTTTCAGCAAATGTGATCTCACCACGGCTGATCAGAACTAGTTTTCCTTCAACATCTAAACCTTCGTAGTCAGTAGTGCGGCCCATTCCTGGGATAGCCACTAGAGTTTTGAAGATAGGAGTTTGGAATAATTCTGTACCGCTGAAACCAGCACTCTTAATACGTCTTTTAACAGCCGCATCTTTATTTGAATCGTTAACTTCGATTTCAACAACACTGTCACGACCAGAACCAACTGGGATTGAAGAAAGAACCGCAGCACCTGGTGCTGTGATATCTAACTCTGGACCCCATTGAGAGAAATCCGCTCTTTCTAGATCAGATTTCAACGCACCTACAGCCACTACTGTTGGGAATGCAGCTGGGAAGCTTACGCCACAAAGATTTGGACTGAAGAATCCGCCAGCGCCACATTTAGGATTAGTTTTATCTGGAGAGTAATTTTGTTCAGCAGCACCATTACCAGAAGCAGCCACTACCGAGATACCTTGGCGATCAGCGTTTTCAACGGCCTGTCTTTGCATTGCTGATCCACCTGGTCCACCTAAAGACATGCTGATCACGTCAACATTCTCTTCGATACCCCAGTTGATACCTTCAGCTACTGCGATATTACTGCAACCTTGCTCGCCACAAACACGGCCAGCAAGTAATTTAGCTTTCGGAGCAACACCCGTGAAACCAGTGCGTTCATTGTAAACACCTAGAACTGTACCAGCACAGTGTGTACCGTGACCATCGCGATCTGTGTAATCAGTTTCATCAACGCGGCCATCTGTTCCTGCCACGAAGTTTTTACCTTTTTCAAAATTTTCAGATAATGCCGGATGATCTTCATCAACACCTGTATCTAAAACTAGAACGCGAGAGTTAACGCCTGCACCTGAATCAGACCATGCATCACCAGCATTTACTGCTAAGATACCCCACGGAGTTGCATCACCAGCTTTGAAATCTGGAACTTGTACAACTTGCTCAACAGTTTGAGGAGCTTGTGGTTTTGTAAAGCGTCTTTTTTTACGTCTTTTTTCTTTGATATCTACACGAGAAATTTTAAAACCATTTACTGGTTTAGGAACTGGAGTGAACGTTTCTTTTTCAACCACAGCTACTTCTGGGTGACTTTTTAAACGATTGATCAAGGCTGCATTATCAGATTGCAACACGATACCTTGAACGTGAGGTAATGCTTTCTGCATTCCTGCACCAGACTCAGCTCTTGCGAAGTAAGTCTCCATTGCCTGATAGCCTTGTTCACTTTTAAAAAGAACAAGATAACGATCCTTGGCTTGAGCAAAACTAGCTAGCAAAAGTAAACTTGCTATTAAAGATGCTAATTTCATATTCCCCTCTTTCCTTAGGTTTTCTAAGTTTATCCAGATCTAAGTCTGGTACGGGGCGATTCAAGCTTATTATGACAAGCAATGCAAAATTATTTTTTTATGAAATTTCAATCACTTAGCCAGAGAACAAAAAGTGAAATTATCTGTCATGGAACCAGAGGTTCCAAAATGGCACTCAACTAAAAAATAAGGGCATTCCAGATCGAAAAATAATGGCTGTTTAGGTGTGATATAAAAGATTTTTATGTGAAAAACTAAATTCTAGGCAAAAAAAAAGGGCGTCTTTGTCGCAACGCCCCATAAGCTATCTAACTGAATTCTATCCTTACCAAATATGAACTCGCTCGGAATCAGGTAAAACCATCTTGTCACCCTTCTTACAGTTAAAGGCCTCTGCAAATCCCTGTTGATGCTTCACTTGCTCATTAATGCGTGCACGGCCTAAAGCATGTGGATCTGTTTTCAACTGTTGCTCTTCTGCTTTAGGCAAGTTTACTTCGCACCACAGACGTGCATAGGCCACAAACAGACGTTTTTGATCCTCTTTTTTGGCCTGAGCGGGATCAGGGAATGCTGCTTGATAAGCAAACGTCAATCCAACTAAATCACCGATATTTTCACCTAACGTCAGACGACCATTGTGACCCGCTTTATCAAACTGAGCGACAAGACGAGAACCGCGTGTTGAAAACTCTTTCAGGTCTTTCATCGTCATCCACTGATTTAATTTTCCATCTTCATCGTAGCGCGAACCCTGATCATCAATACCATGACCTAACTCGTGTCCGATCACAGCTCCCACTGCACCTAAATTTTCAATCAAGTCACCTTCACTGTTAAAAAATGGATATTGTAATATCCCCATTGGCATGACGAACTTGTTTGCTGATGGATCGTAGTACGCATTTACTGTAAGTGGCCCCATATCCCAAGCTTCCAGATTTGCACCTTCTTTAAAGCTTTTAAGATATTTATTGTAATAGGCTCTGTTCTGAATGTAGCTGTTCTCTATACGATTCGTACTGGAATACTTCTGCACCGGCAAGAAGTCCCACTCTTTACTATTTTCCGGCTTAACTAAATAGAGTTTGGCTTTTTCGATTTTCAGAATTGCTTTACGGCGAGTTTCTGGTTCCAACCATGTGTTAGACTTCATGCCGCTGATAATACTTTCTCTGATCTTTTGCGCTACCGCTTTAAATTTATCAGTTGGAAAATGAGGGAATAACTCATCAATTAAAAGCTGATCTAACTCTTTAGGAAACGAGCGCATCACACGACGTGTACAGCGTTCAGCACGTTCCGATCTTTCTGCCGGCCCACCTAAGTAGGTGTGGCTGAACTGAAATTGTTTGTTGAAGTAAGCTGGATTACTGTCGTCCAGTAACGCACTTCCTACACTGTAGATGTACATATCTTTTAACACATCTAACTGATTAGTTTTCAAAGCTTGGTTGTAAAAATCTAAAGCCTCTGGAACTGGATTCGACATCAATGTATTTTTTGGGATACGTGCTAACAAAGACTCAACACGGAAATCTGGGTATTTCGTCAAGAAGTCTTTTTGTGTTTCCTGTCTTTTTTCTGACCAACGCTGACGTCTCACCTCTGGCAATGGATACGTCTTAATAAATTCCTTTTCTAAAGCGATAATTCCGTCTGCTTTAGCCGCAAGCTGTTCTGAGCTTAACTTAGGCTCTGCAATCGTAAAGAAATCAATAATTAACTGGCGATAATCCGCCATCAACTTCGCATCTTCATAATACGAATGTTCTGGCAAATTCATTAATTCCAACATAATAAAAGCATCATTGATTTTAGGGTTATCTTGATTCGAGTAAGCAAAGAAACTCAAAATGCTTGGACGGCCCAAGGAAATCTGACGTGTTTGATAATCAGAGAAATCTTTCACTGATTTTAAGGCGCGAATTTCTTTTACCACTTTTTGTAGTTCTTTAGTTTCGCTGATCGCCCCTTGCTGAGCATTCATACAAGCTTGATAATTACTCTTAATTTGTAGGGAACGCGCATTGAGCTTTTTCTGTTTATCAATGTTAGCAAAAAACTTTTTCTTCGCTTCTAAGATACGCTCAGAAGAATCGTTAAATGAAAATGTATGCGAACTGCGATCAGGTCTTAACTTAAAAGACGCCTCAGCTTGAGAACAAACATACTGATGGAAATCAGTACAGGGATTGATTTTATCATTTAATGGGAATTCACGCTTTGCTGGAATCTCGGAACTGGGTTCCGCTGCTAATAAATTTAGACCAATCAAAGACACTGCAACAAATGAAATACTTTTCTTCATGTAGACCTCTTTTGAAGTCTACATTGCAGCACTTTCACATAGGACTGTCCAGCATCAGTGAATCGTTCGGCCCCATGGCGGGTTATCGCCCAGCTCGCTTTCAGGATCTCGGCCTAGATCCTGTAGTCTTTTCCACTCATATCTTAGAAATGGCTTCTGAGCCTGTAGCGACTGCTCATAAGACAGTGGCTCAGCATTTAAACAACTAGAGTTTGGACTGTAGGCCCCCGCGGAACAAAAGGCCACTTGCATCTGCGAACTATCACCCATAAAGTTCAACCACTCTTCTAATGGCAATGGTTTTAAAGGATCTACTGAAGGATCTATTATATAAACGACATCTTGAATGCGATAAGAAACTGCCACATGGTACCACCATGTCACACTCCCCCACAAAGAATTCGCCGTCTTCACATTTAAGTTACCAAACACAAAGACACGACTTGGCGCAGGTAAGCCCATAGCTTCTGAACGCGAGTTAGAAATAGCAGCGCGCGCATAACATCCATCATCTGGATAAAGCCATGTAGACCGACGAGGGAATTCTGACTCTGTTTCCATAAATCGCTCATCGCGAATTTCTGTAAAATATTTTGAAAAATCTTGATCACTTGGCCACTCTTGAATGGCTTGTACATCGGTCTCGTTCAATGCAACAGCAGAGTTCATAACGGATCGGCGATCAATCGTGTCGTTAGCACCGTATTGATTATCTGATGGCTCATCGGACTCTTTAATGGAAATGAATTGAAGAATTTTTGTGGTGTAATCTTCATGAGGTAAGCGCACCGCAGAAGGAGCCTCGGGAATTTGAGCCCAACCGGATAACGAAAAAGCCAGCATCAGAAGCATCAACGTCGTAATTTTTTTGACTTGCGCCATACACCATCCCCATTTTAGCGAATGGCCTACTTTTAATGGATCAGACTTATACAAAGCAATAGAATTCCACGAACTCCATTCGAGGCTTTTATACGCCTTTTATAATGCTTCCTAGCCCCAGAACTCGGCGGCAGTTCACTTGAACTAGGTAATTTTTCTATATCTGCTTTTTAGCAAATAGCTCCGATGTAGCTTATGACATGGTTTATGGCATAGCTTATGACATAGCTAAGGAAATGATTTTCGCCATCAAATCATCGTAGCTGAGGTCAGCTTTACCTGCTGATAAGGCGAAGTCTTCGCTTTTTGAGATAGAAGGATTGGGATTGGCTTCAATGAAGTAAATTTCGCCGTTTTCTTTTACGCGCAAATCAATACGTCCATAACCTTGAATGTGCAGTAGACGATATATTTTCTTACATGTCTCATTCAATTTTTTCTGCATAGCTTCGGGCATAGAGGCAGCCCATCCAGAATCAATACCCCATTTTTTACGATACTCTTGATCCCATTTACTACGAAATGTCGCGAACTTAGGTTCATCATCCGGCACTTCTTTAAAAAAGAGCTCACGTGGTGGAAATACAGTTAACTTTTCATTTCCCAAGATACCCACATAGAGCTCACGTCCATCAATAAACTCTTCCACAATCGCATCTACTTCCAAACGCTCGTGAATATACTTCACTCGGGCTAGAGCATCCTTTTCATTTTCAACATAGGAAAGTTGTGAAATTCCCTCTGATGACTCTAGCTGTAATGGTTTAACAAAGGCTGGAAATTGAAACTTTTTGAGCGAACGTAAAGGATGAGATTTTTTCGCCACTAAAAAACGTGGCGTACGAATGCGATGATGGCTTAAAATAACTTTTGTCAGTCCTTTATCTTTACACAACTGAAGCCCTAGTGGCCCCGTTCCTGTAAATGGCACACCGATCAATTGCATGAGGGCTGCCATATTGGGTTCAAAGTCTCTGTTCCCATTAAAAGCTTCACTCAAGTTAAATACTAAATCAGGCTTCAGCACTTGAACTGTTTTCAAAAGATGTTCGATATCATTATGTATTCCTAAAGGAATCACTTCATGCCCTAAACGAGTCAGTGCATCCTTCACATCTTTTTCAGTTTTCCAGTCAGGAGTCTTCCAGTACTCACCATACTCTTCCGTTGGAATATTTACGGAAAGATCAAATAGAAGCAAAATTTTTAAAGCCCTCACACTAAACCTTTCTTTTAAACTTTCCTGTAAAAAGATAGTTCATCACTAAACCTGTTAAGAAGCTGGCTACTTCCATCGTCGTCTGCGTTTCACTTTTTCCTAAACGTAACTCTAGCTGTGTACAGCGCTCGACAAGTCTTCTTACTAATTTATCGATAGTGAATTTTCTTTCACTAGTCGCCCATGCGACTGAAGTCACAATTGCTTTACGATTACGATTCATAAAGCGTCCTGCTGAAAACTCACGTTTTGAAAGACTTTCGTCTCCATTAAAAATCTTCCGAAGATCACTATCGTAGAAATCAGGATACTCATCTGCCTGCTCACGACGGCGCTTTTGATAATATTTATCCAGTGTTGTCGTTAAGTTCTTCACCGAACTCGGAAGGCGACCTTTTTCGGAATGGTCTTTCAGTTTCACGCTTTCTTGCGCTAAACTTTGCATATACTCTAATTTACCAAGTGCTACAGGCCATCTGCCGTACTCTTTCTTCCAATCGCGATTGGGATCAAGCCATACGGCAAAGGTTTCTGCAAAATCCTCATCAGGGTGAGCCTGCGCATACCAGTTATCTAAGTGCTTCACATAGCTTTTACTGTAAGGTTGTGGTCTATACGTATCGGGTTGATATTCTTCGTTTGGAGAACCAAAAACCTGATGCCATTTTTTTCTTTTAGAAAATCGATAGCAATGGTCAAAGCAATGACCAGCTTCGTGGCGCAGAAGCCGCATGAACCACTCTGCATTTCCACCTTCTACGTCTAACATCAAATTTTTCTCTAGACTCTTAAGTCGGCTGTGAGCCAAATAAAATGGAATCGAGATCGCGTTCATTCCCTCAGGGCTAAACCACTCATCCCCTAGAAAGATCTGAGGACGAAAACTAAGACCTTTCGCTTCCATTTCGGCATAAAGCTGCTTCACACGCTCTTCAACCTCTGTCCCCGCAATGGAAAGCTTCAGGTCTTTAAAACGAAATTTTAAAATTTCTTCGTCTGTATAATTGGACCAGTCTGGCGCCACTGTCGATGTCGTCATCGATTTTGCTGATACTTCGCTGCCTTTTGCCATAGAGTCAGTATCAAAGAAGCTTCCACTTAAGTAAAGCTGCTTTCAATACAACATCAAGGGGAAACCCCATTTTCGTCTAGAGAAATTCTTTATTTTCTACCAGATTTATTCTTTTGAACCTTGTAGGCAATCGAACTGGCAAGAAGTGTCTTAACAAGATCGCCCGGTAAAAATGGAAATAGTCCTGCCATCAGCAGGCTTTCTTTCGGTAGAAAAATAGAGAGAACCAATAAACCGAATGTAAAAGTAATTACACTTCCAATGAAAGCGGCTAAGTAGGATGTCCACCACTTCCGTGTCCAACCTTTATCCGCCAAGGCTCCCATACCATATGCAGCCACAACCATTCCAAACAAGTACCCCATTGTCGGCCCCATCAATAAGCCTGATTTTCCTAGCGCAAAGACAGGAAGCCCCAATCCCCCAAGCCCGATATAACCGAGCACCACCAAAACAGCGCGCTTACGCCCCCAAAGTAATGCCATCAGAGCCACACCAAATGTCTGCCCCGTAATAGGAACTGGCGTCCATGGTAAAAAGAAAGTGATTTGTGCCAATAGACTTAGCAAAGCCACGCCACCCAATAAACATAAAGCATTATCACGTAACGTATTACCTCGTTGAATAATAAAGTTCGGAATTAAAGATAACTCTTGAGTCGCTACTTGCATAATGGTGCTCCTGACTTTTACAGCTAAAAACGGCTTACTGATTTTATAACATAAAGAAGAAAAATTTGAACTGATATTTACTCGCTGGCTAATTTCAGCTCAGCCAAAATTTCCACACCGAATTTTTCTATTTTGGCTTCGCCAATGCCATATACATTTTGCAGTTCATCTAAACTCTGCGGATTGATTTGTGCTAATTCTCGTAGGGTTTTATCTCCAAAAATAACAAAGGCTGGAACATCCAGTTCATTGGCTTTATTTTTACGCCAGTCCTTTAAAGCCCTAAACACCAATTGTTGTTCAGGGGTCAACTCTTCACCGACTACGAATTTATACTTCTTACTCGAATTCTTAACTAATTTAACAGAGTTATTTCTTTCTGACAGAACCTCTAAAATTTTTCGGTTCGATTGTGGGTCACAAATATCGCAATGACCGCAGCGTTTAAGTCTTTGCGCATCTTTGTAATAGGTTAGAATCTCGGCATGACGACATTCCCCGCCCTCTGAGTACTCGACAAGAGCATCCAAATTACGCCACTTAAGATCTTTGATTTCAGGTCTTGCGTCAGAGTTTGTGATAAAATAAGACTGAAGCCCTTTATCTCGCTTTGAATATAACATCAAGCACGTCGATGGATTGCCGTCACGGCCCGCTCGGCCCATTTCTTGGTAAAGCGCATCGATATTAGCTGGCATTTGATAATGCACCACTAAGCGCACATCCGGCTGATCTATTCCCATACCAAAAGCATTCGTAGCAACTAAAATACGAAGCTCTCCGTTCACATAAGATTCTTGCACACGAGTGCGCTCTTTTGTCCCCAAACCTGCATGGTAGTAGTCGACGTTTTTAAATTTGCTTTGTAACATTTCGGCAACTTCTTCTGTCACTTTACGAGTGCCGCAATAAACTAAAATGCGTCCTTCAGGAAACTGCTTAATACTTTGCAATAACCAATCATCTTTGATGTCTTCATTTTCACAGCTTTCCACTTGATAGTACAAATTTGGTCTATAGAATCCATGCACCAGTCGCTGTGGCTTTACCATGTTCAGATTTTTTGAGATGTCATCCAGTACTGTTGGCGTTGCCGAAGCTGTTAACGCCAGAACAGGCACATCCGGACGCAGTTTTTTTAAAATTTTTAATTCTGAGTATTCCGCGCGAAAGTCATGTCCCCACTGTGATACACAATGGGCTTCATCCACGGCAAAAAGAGCAAGAGGACGCTGAAGGATCCATTTTTGAAAACCCTCTTTTTGTACACGTTCCGGTGACAAATACAGAACAAAAACTCCGCCCTGATTGATTTGGGAAAATACTAATCTTTTTTCATCTTCACTTTGGCCAGAAAATAAGGCTCCGGCCGGAATACCTTTTTTCTGTAGAGCCGACACTTGATCTTTCATCAGTGCAATCAGTGGTGAAATCACAATCACTAATTTATTTAGGTAGACTGCTGGAAGCTGATAACACAAAGACTTCCCTCCGCCTGTCGGAAGAACAGCCAATGTGTCTTTATTGGTTAACACGGATTGAATAATATCTTGCTGCCCTAGGCGGAATTGCTCGAGATTAAATGATTTTTTAAGTTGAGCGTGCAAGTCCATAGAGCTTTTAAAACTTCACTCCATTTTCATAATAATGATCTGGTGGAAGATTGGCGAATACCACCGCAATATACTCAGAGGTGGTGTGCTGTCGAACCAAATCGGTCACCTTTTTGGCAGCAGCATCACGAATTTCAGAACCACGATCAAACCACAGAAACTCAATCATCGGGTCCCCTTCACCATCTGGTAATGATTTTCCATGACGATAAAAAGTGGTGGCTATTTTTTCGATCGTAAAATTATCTTCCGGTGTGTTTAAGATCTTCGCTAGCTCAGTTGGAAGTGATGCACTTAAATCTTGAACAGCAGAATCACTTAAAGAGCGAATACGTATATGGGGCATAATTAAAACCTATCCGCACGGAATGGCTTTGGATCTATATCAGGAGTTTTTCCCAGCGCCAGATCCGCAATCAATTTTCCAGTACCAGTTGCAGATTGAAGTCCTAGCATCTGGTGACCCGTCGCTAATAACAAATTCGGATATCGAGCTGTCCGACCGATGACCGGAACACCATCCGGAGTGCACGGACGCAGCCCACGCCAAATTTCGTGATAGCGAATCGTCTCGGGCACATTCATAAATTCCCGTGCGCCGCGAACAATCGCCTCTACCCGCCGAGTCGTGAAGGTCTCATCCTGATTAACGAGCTCTAGTGTTCCAGCTAAGCGCAGAGTTCCATTACGCGGAGTCACCGCTACTTTCTTTTCGACTAGCATCATCGGACGCTGCGGATTTACCTCAAGCGGGTCCGTGATAATGGCGTAACCCTTTCCACCGAGTACTGGAATTTTCAGCTTCAGTGTTTGCCCCAGATGATGGGACCAAGCCCCCGTTGCTAATACAAATTGATCGGCTTCAAAAATCCCGCGCGTGGTGCGAGCGGAGGCAATGCCTTTTGGTGAAAGTTGGAAATCAATCACTTCTGTTTTCGGCAAAATAACTGCGCCCAGTTTCTGCGCCTCGTGCGCTAAGGTTTGCGTCACCTGCAATGGTTCGGCATGGGCTTCTTGACTGAAGAAGACACTGCCCTTGATTCGCTTCGTTAGCGAAGGCTCAAACGCGCGGGTCTCGTCTTCCATCATTAATTTCCCAGGGATTCCGTTACGGGAAACCAGTTCCATCTCTTGACGTGCATATTTTAACCCGTCATGGGACTGCGCCACCATCAACAGACCTTTTTGTTCAAACGAAAACGACTTGTCGGTTTTCGCTGCCAGCTCCTGATAGAGCTTTAAACTTTGAACTGAAATTTGCGTGAGTGCATCGACAGAAGAGAGCATTTTTTTCTGAGTCATCGACGCCATAAAAGAAAGAAGCCAACTGATCAGTGTCGGATTTAATTCGGGTTTGATATACAACGGGCTTTCCGGATCGAGTAACCATTTAAAAGATTTTAACAACATCCCCGGCATCGGCAGAGGCATAGCAAAACACGGCGTGATCCAACCGGCATTTCCGTAAGAACAACCATAACCCGGCTCGAACTTGTCGATCACGACGACTTTTGCTCCGGCACGACTGAGTTCATAAGCACAGGCCAACCCGATCACTCCGGCCCCGACGATCAGAACATCTGCTTTTAAATTGGAAACTTCATTTGCTGCCATAATTTGATTACATCACCTAAATTGTTATGGACTGATTGAAGCACAGTTGGGATATGGGGACAATCAATCCCAACCAAGACGCATGTTCGAAATTTTGGATAGGGAATTATTTGGAGGTGACGGAGGGACTTGAACCCCCGTAAAAGCTTTTGCAGAGCCTTGCCTAACCCCTCGGCCACGTCACCATCTCGAAAGGTAAGAACTAACCTAAAAGACAAGTGATTTTAAGTCAACTCATGCCCTTTTCTAGCTCCTCAAATGGGCGAAGCGTCCAGCTTTCAGCCCTATTATAGTCCCCGTTATTAAGCTGAACCCCCTTCAATCCGCTTGTTCCTTGAGCACTTGAAGAGAGTCTATCCAAAGCATAGACTGTGGCTATCCGGCGCAAGTAGTTCCGCCTACGGGTATTGAGATGGCGATAATACGATTCTAGTAGCCCCACGTCCCGAAATGACTGTTGACCGCATTGACTTAAAAAGCGCCGGACTCTTTGAATCCTCTGTAGAATCTGATGCCCTGTGATCTGTCTTTTTACCATGGGCTTAACAAAGTATAAAATCCCAAACCGCTCAACGAGTGGCCCTGAAAGACGTTCCACATAACGCCGACAGCGCGTTCTAGAAAAACGACAGCTCAGTTGAACCTTAAATGGTGTCCACTGCCCACAGGGACACAGATTAGTCGTCGCCACCACTTGCACCTGCAACGAAACCTCCCGCACCGCTGAAGCTCGGGTCAATCTTAAGGTGCCTCCCTCCATCGGCCCCCGCAGACTTTCTAATACGTCCGCATCGAATTCTAAAAACTCATCTAACAAAAGCATTCCACCAATAGAGCGCTCGAGCTCGCCTTCATAAAGATTTCCACCTCCACCCAAAAAGGCGGCGGGAGTGATGCTGTGGTGCGGGGCTACTAACGGCCGCCACTGATCTTCGCTCAGACGGACATTCTCCTCTGGCTCCCGAAGAAAAGATCTTAATGAATGGGCTAAAGTGGTCTTACCTGCTCCTGAGTCTCCGGCCAGAAGGACATGTAAACCACTTGTCGCCGCTAAAAATAAAAACTCTGCTTCCTCTTCAGAATAGAGTCTCTCTAAACCTTTTTTCGGACGCTGATACACTCTGTCCTGTGAAGTGAAATGAATTTCACCACTATTCAAACTTTCCAGTCTGTAGCATTTCGGCACTCCACTGCCTTTACCCGTCAATACCATTTGATCATTTAAGATAAATAGATTTTGCACCAGATCCGAAGGCTCATAGATACTGCCATCCAAGCCCAGCTCTCCGTACAAAACCCATGACGTATCAACACGTGATGACTCGATCTGGCCTGTTTTCAATAAAATCCCGAGAGCCACAGCCAGCTCTACTCCGCGTGAACTTTTACGTAAGTGATTCGGCTTAATATTCACAATGATCTGATTTGTCAGCGGGAATTTATAGCCCGAGTTTTTTAAAGCGGACTTAATTCTATAAAAACTTTCTTTTATGAGCCTATCGGGAAGACCTAAGAAATGTATTTGAGGAATCCCTGGAATCAATTCGATCTCGACTTCAGCAACTTCTAATTTAGTCCCGTTTTGAATTAAAGACTTCAGCTTCATGTGTATCGCCGATGCAAATCTGGAACGTCAGTTGTGAGCTTTTTAATTGTATCTTATAAGCTGAAAGATTCGAGCTTCGGATTAACCCGAAAAATCTTTGATCTTCGATAGCGGATGATGCTCATCAATCGCCTTTGTCGCTGTGTTCGTCGTTACAGCCGTATAAACCTGCGTAGTTTGAATGCTGGCGTGCCCTAACATCACTTGGATGGAACGCAAGTCGGCTCCACCTTCTAGTAAAGCTGTGGCACAACCATGACGGAATCTATGCGGATGAACAGGTTCATCAAATCCCGCCTTAGCTGACCATGAGGCAAGCCAACGCCAAATGTCCACACGTGAAGGACGATGACCACGATCATTCAACAACAAAGCTGCATTTGATTTGTTGTCCATCATCAGTTCAGAGCGATGATTTTTTAAATACTCTTCTAAAGCATTGTAAAGTGTGTCTGTCAGAGGAATCAGTCTTTCTTTTGAACCTTTTCCTAAAACCTTCACCCATCTTTCAGTCGGAGAAAAATCATGTAAGCTTAAACCAATCAGTTCACTTACACGACAACCTAAGCCATACAAAAATAAAAGCGTCAGTTGATTACGGGCAGTTCTAGCTTCACCCTCCACAGCACAGGCGCGAAATAACTTTTCAAACTCTTCAACACTCACCGCTTTAGGTAATCCCGTTTTAACTTTCGGTGGACGTAGTTCACGTAAGTCAGGACACTTCATTCCTTTAGACTCACAGAACTTCAAATAGGTTCTTACGCTGCTGATCACACGGGCCTGCGAACGAGTGGAAAGACCTTCCTTTTTCATGAAGTCAAAAAACTCAATTACTCGCTTACTTTTTTCAGTAAATTTTTTGTAAAGCTCAAGATCACGGCGATAGGCCATCACGGTATTTTTAGAACGCCCGCGCACATTCTGTAAGTCATCAAAGAAGTCGATCCAAAGTGAGTGGTCCATTTGTATTTATAATGAATTTAAAAACGATTTTACACAAGCTTAAAAGCAAAAACCCCAACAAGATTGGCTCTTCTTATTGGGGTTTTTATCGGAGATCATTTAACTGTATAATTTAGCTGTAATAAGTTAACTCTACTTACTAGTAGATCGTTAACTGAGCACCGTGACAGTAGATACCATTCACTTGCTCGATCACTAAGTAACCTTGGATGCGGCTAGAGCTAGTGCTTGAACCACCACCCCAGTAGCCGTAACCATAATCAGAAGCTTGCGCCTGATTAACTACAGCTGTCAATGTAGCAGGACCTGTGATTAATAATTTCAATCCAGAAACCTGACCTTGATTCCACTGACCAACAGTTTGTGTTGTCAGCGTGTAAGTTCCAGCAGGAAGTGGACAGAAACCTAAGTTAGTAGCTGTGCTCACGTTAACCGTTCCCGCGGCACTTACTTGACCAGAATAATTCATCGCAGGGGATGCCCATTGATTATAATTCTGTCCGTTATTCATTGTGTTCGTATTTTGACCCGAGAAGCTCCAAGCAATCGTGAACGCAGACATGTAGCTCCATCCTTGTGTTCTGTAGGCCTGTGTCTGGGCACTAAAGAATGGATAACCTGTGATATTTTCGCAGTTCACACAACTTTGAGTGTAGGCGTTGATTGGTGTGGTGTTGTTATTCTTATTTCCACACGCAGCCAGCGTCATCATCAAGGCTGTAGCCAACAGCGTCCCTTTGATTGTTTTTAGTAAGATATTCTTTTTCATAAGCTTCTCCGATTTCGACTTATACCATGATTCTTATTTATTTAAAATTTTAATTTATATTAAAAGCCTGCTTCACATTAACATTTGTAAAAGTTCCAAGAAGTGTATAACCCGCTTCCACACCTGGTGCCAAACCGCACTTAGTCTGGATCACGTTCGAGCGACAATCATTGTCACCTGCGTATATATGCCAGCACGAGCGATACGGATTATTCTTAACTTTGGCAAAGTTTTTGAAGTACACAGAGCCCTTATATTTTACATTAAGAGGCTCTGCATCATTACCCCCACCTGACACCACTTCTGGCTCAAGAGAGATAACTAAGGCACCAAATGAGTCCTCATAGAAACCTGTGTACACAGTTTTGTTTTCAAAGTTGAACCAGAAATTGTACTCAGATTGCAGACTGTTATTATCATGCATTCCTTTATAAGTCGGATTGCGACCTGTACCTGCATCAAAAGTTCCTGTGCGCAAAACACCATTATCATAGTAGCTGATCGTCACAGTTCCACCGTAGCGACCATCGGCCACATGCGCGAAGTTCAAATTGATCTTAATGTTTTGTGGATTATTCAATCCTACAAAGTTTCCTGGGATACTGGTGTACTGACTCATCGCTTGATAAGTCGTCACTAGATCAGTAGTGAAACCTGAAGAAAAGGTCGGAACCCCATTGCTTGCATTCGGATCGATAATGACCGGATTTTCTCCGCCGATTGCACTTGTATTTACATTACCTGTCGAGTTTGAGCGGGATTTTGAGCAACCGACACTCATCAATCCTAGAGCCATCATAGATGTGATAAGTATTAATTTTTTCATAAAACCTTCCTTTATATACAGATGTATATAGCGAAGGCCGTGCCAGAAGTTTCTTTTTTTATAACCTATTGAAATCACTATGACTTCATTCTGTATGACTCAGAATGAGACGTCTAATCTTTAGCTATTCTGTAACAAGGGACGAAAAGTGCTAACACCTCTCTCAGTTCGAGACAGCTTCAACACTCTTTACAAAGCTTAAATAGGTCTGATTTCTTTCGATTTTTGCACGTGGATAGTAGTGTTTTAGAACCTGTACGTAAGTTCTTCCCGCTTTAACTTGATCTCGTGTTCCCCACTGACACAATCCCGCTCCGTGACCGAAACCCTGCCCTGAGATTTTAACGGATGAGTCTGCACTTAATTCGATTTTATTTATCGAACTGCGCAAATTAAAAAAGCCAAACATCTCTCGTAATCGCTGTACTGACACAACTAGCGAACCAATCTTAATCACTTGGGCCTGAGGCGCAAAATAACTTCGAGTTGCCAGCTCTTGTTCCTTAATTTGCAATTTACGAGAGAACTCACCCAAGTCCATTTCATGACTCCAGCGATGGGAAAGACGACTTGCACACCAAGGATCTTTCGCCGTCCCTGAATTATACTCACCACTTCCCCAAACCGAAGACGCATCTACTGTGTGCCCACCACAATCCGCATGATAATAGGCTTTCAGAATACCACCCGTTTGTTTTTTAAGAACGACACCATCTGTAGCCAGCACCGCGGCACGGGCTTTTTTCGAAGACTGCGGACGATAAACCTGATCTAGATGATCGCCGTCAAGATGGTAAATTTGATTTTGTCTTTCCGCAATTCGCGATAGCGCGTAAGAGCGCGCCACGACAGCCTGCGCTTTCAACGCCTCTAGCGGCCATGACGATGGCATTTCACCCGTGACCACTCCGGCTAAATACTCGTTAAACTCAACGAGTGAAATCACATCAAATTTTCCATTGGATTTTTGGTGAATTAAGTTACTGGTCGCAAGAGGCTTCCCGTCTATCATCAACGAGTCACCATTCAGGCTCCATATACGAGGAGATATTTTTTTTAATTGAACCTGCTGCAATTCAGGGAAAGTCGAAAGATCCGCCAAGACACGAATACGTATCAATGCAGGAGTCTCTGCAGCAAAACTCTGCAAAGACAAAAAGGTAGCACACAGAAGAAACACAAGATGAAATACATGGTGCATGCTCTTTGATTTTGATTTTTTATAACACTTTAGACTAGGTAATATTTGCCGCTAACCGCTATTTCAATCCCAAGGTCTAGTTGGCCTGCCGACTAAAAAAGCGAATGACCTTTTGTAAATCATCCCACGCCTGCTTTTTGAAGGCTGCATTTTTTAATAGGAAACGCGGAGAATGTGTCACCAACACGGTCTCACCTGTCGGTATCCGTGGTAAAGATGCACCCAGATGATCAACAAAGTGAACTGTGAACTCCGCCTCGCATGACGCTGAAATTTGACTATCCACCGCTTGCACTTGGCTAAGATCAATTTTAAGTGCGGCAATCATCTTGTTAAGCAATTCTGTTTCGTCAGCGCTGTAACTGGAAAGACCTTCAACCAAGAAAATAAGCGGAGATTTAATCTGCTGACTGCTGGCCTGTTGACTCGCTTGATCTATCAAGACTGTCTTGATTCCCAAAACATTTTCAAGATAGCTAAAATAATCTTCTTTTTCCGACATAAGTTGGTTTAATCACACATCATGACACTTGTCCACCAGAAGAACGTGACTCTTAGCTACCCAGAACACTTGTCGCAACTAAGACAATAGAATAATCTGTGAAGATGAAAAGCAAAGAAGAAATAGTAGAAAATTGGCTTCCCCGCTACACGGGTGTGCCTCTTAATGAGTTCGGTGAATACATCCTTTTAACTAACTTTAATAACTACGTCGAAATGTTCGCAGAACAATTTAACGTGCCTATTAATGGCTTAGATCGCCCCATGAGAAGTGCTACAGCGGAAAACATTACCATAATCAATTTTGGCATTGGTTCTGCCATGGCCGCATTGATTATGGATTTGTTATCAGCAATCGCACCCAAAGCTGTTTTGTTCTTGGGAAAATGCGGTGGTTTAAAACGCAAAAACCAACTGGGCGATTTAATTCTTCCTTTAGCCGCCATTCGCGGAGACGGAACTAGCAACGACTACTTGCCTCCTGAAATTCCAGCTCTGCCTTCATTCCGTATGCAGCGTTCAGTTTCATCTATGATTATTAAGCACAATCTAGATTACTGGACAGGCACGGTGTACACCACCAATCGCCGCGTGTGGGAACACGATGAAAACTTCAAAGACTATTTAGTGCGTACACGTGCGATGGCAATCGACATGGAAACAGCAACACTGTTTACAGCAGGTTTTGCGAATGACATTCCCCGTGGAGCTTTGTTACTTGTCAGCGACAATCCGATGATTCCGGAAGGGATTAAAACTGAGCAGTCAGATAAAAAAGTAACTGAACAGTTTGTAAATAATCACTTGTCTGTGGGAATTGATTCTTTACGCGAACTTCGCGACTCTGGGGAATCCGTCAAACACTTAAGATTTGAGTAGGTCCTCACTTTTATCTTCATCTGAACCTGATTCTGCTTCATTCAATTGAAGCAGAATTCTTTCCGCAAGAACGCGGTTGAAACTACGAAGAGCCGCAATTTCATCCACCTCTGCCTGTCTGATTTCATCAATCGTTTGAAATTTTTGTAGCAGAATTTTTTTGCGCTTTTCACCTAATCCAACAACGTAGTCCAATTCGCTTTCTAACGAATTCTGCTCACGTAGTTTTCTGTGATATGTAATAGCAAACCGATGGGCTTCATCACGAAGACCTGTTAAAATTTGATAGGCCTCGCTATTGGTTTTAAAGACTACAGGATTGGACCGATTTGGTAGAAAAAATCTTTCCTCTGTCGATTGCACTTCGTCTGATTTAAAGTCAGATAGCGTTCGTGCTTTAGCCAGCCCCACCACCGGAATATGAGTCTTGCCGATTTCTTCTAAAATCTTAACAGCCATCGAAAGCTGACCTTTACCACCATCGACAACGATAAGCTGTGGCTCTTCATACTCTTCATGTGCGAATCGTCTTTTTAAGACCTCGTACATAGAAGCAAAATCATCTATTCCAGATACTGTTCTGATTTTGTAACGGCGATAGTGATCGCGGGATGGGACACCATCTTCGAAAACCACTTGGCTGGCCACTGTTTCACTTCCCTGAAAGTGCGAAATATCAAAACACTCGATGCGTGTAGGTCTATTCGGCAAATGTAATTTCGCCTGAATTTCATCTAATCCTTTTTTCTTTTCCTCGTCTTTTGAAACGTACTTATCGAAATGGGCTTTGGCATTCTGTGTGGCCATTTCCACTAAAGCCTGCCCTTTATTGTCTGTAGCAAATCGTACAGCTACAACTTGATCTGAACGCTCTTTTAGAACATCTTGCAATAACTTATGAATATCACCACCCAGATCAGTTCCTAAAAGAACCTCATCGGGGATAAAATTATCTTCGTAGTATTGATTCAAGAACGAAGCGAGCCACTCGCGCGGATCTTCGTCTGGACTTAAAGGATTAATGTTAGGTAAAAAGTGAGGTCTGTGTCCAATCACTCGGCCGCTACGCACGTGAAGAGTTTCAACCAAGACTCCACGCTCGTCACCATAATAGCTGACCACGTCTTGATCTTTTTCAGATAGTTCATTGATGACAGTTTGCTTTTCGATAATGTTTTTAATAGCAAACATCGAATCGCGCATCTTTGCTGCCACTTCAAATTTTTCCTCATCGGCAGCCTGCTTCATCTTTTTTTCTAAGTCTTTAATCAGTTTTTTACTACGTCCTTTTAGAAAGTCTTTCGCCCCTTCCACATCTGAACGATAGTCTTCTTTCGAAATCAAATTCACACATGGGGCCGTACAACGACCAATCTGATGTGTCATACAAGGGCGAGTTCTTGTTTTAAACATATGATCTGTACAATCGCGAATTTTAAAAAGACGATTTAAAAAACGAATGGTCCCAAATACCGCCCCGCCGGATGTATAAGGGCCAAAGTAAAGACTCCCATCACGTTTCACTTTTCTAGAAAGATACAGGCGCGGAAAGTCATCTTGCCATGTTAATTGTATGTAGGGGTAGGTCTTATCATCTTTAAGACGTATATTGTATTTTGGACGATGCTTTTTAATAAGTGAAGCTTCTAGCAAAAAGGCTTCGACCTCGGTTTTCGTCAGCAAGTATTCAATTTCATGTATGTTGTGAACCAAGGCGCGGGTTTTGGCTGAATGATCTCTGGAATCTAGAAAATAACTCTTCACACGGCTGCGAATATTCTTAGCCTTGCCCACGTAGATGATCTTATCCGATGAACTCTTCATCAGATAAACCCCACTCTGAGTTGGGAAGTCTTTTATTTTCTCTTTCAGAAAATCAAATTGATTCGACATGAAATCTTATGTTTCACTCCCCGTTGAGGTTCTGTCTTGCTCTGCGCCCTCGCGAATTTGCAGTTCTAAAATCTCAAGACGTTTAATTTCATCACGTACAGAGGCCGCCTCTTCAAACTCTAACTCCGCAGATAATTTTTTCATTTTATCGCGCAGCTTAGTGATTTCGTCCTGAATCTTATTCGGCTTTTCAGCAAACTTTTTTAACTGCTGAGCTGTTTTATCTTTTACGCCTTGGACCTGATGCGTACTTAACGTGCCATCAAACATTTCCCCAATACCCTCGCGGATTTTCTTTTTGATGGTTTTCGGAGTAATCCCATGAACTTCATTATACTCCATTTGTAGTTTTCTTCTGCGGGCCGTTTCATCCATGGCCTTTTGCATAGATTGCGTGATGCGATCCGCGTAAAGGATCACACGTCCTTCTGCATTCCTTGCCGCACGCCCGATGGTCTGAATAAGTGAGCGCTCCGAACGCAGGAAACCTTCTTTGTCCGCATCTGTAATCCCTACCAAACTGACTTCTGGAATATCTAAACCTTCACGTAGCAAGTTGATACCAATCAAAACGTCAAAAACACCCAAGCGCAAATCCCGAATAATTTCGCTACGCTCTAATGTGTCGATATCGCTATGAAGATACTTCACTTTAATACCAATAGATTCGTAGTACTCTGTTAAATCTTCAGAAGATCTTTTCGTAAGGGTTGTGATTAAAACCCGCTCTTTTTTCTCGATACGGATGCGAATCTCTTTTAACAAATCATCCACTTGATTCTTTACCGGACGCACTTCCACGATAGGGTCGACTAAGCCCGTTGGTCGGATGATCTGTTCAACAATCAGCCCTTCTGATTTTTCTAACTCATACACCGCTGGCGTCGCTGATACATAGACCACACGATCCACCATCTTTTCAAACTCTTGGAAGCTCAGCGGACGATTATCCAAAGCTGAGGGCAAGCGAAAACCATGCTCTACTAACGTGGACTTACGCGCTCTGTCCCCTCGATACATCGCCCCGATCTGTGGAACTGTCACATGGGACTCATCAATAAATGTTAAAAAATCTTTCGGAAAATACTCTAACAGTGTGGGAGGCGGCTCACCTGGGCCGCGACCGGTTAAGTGACGCGAATAGTTTTCAATGCCAGAACAGAAACCGATCTGTTCGATCATTTCAATATCGTAATACGTTCGCTGCTCTAATCGCTGAGCTTCTAAAAACTTAATCTGCGAATTGAGTTCCTGAATGCGCTCGCGCAATTCAACCTGAATCGTTTGAATCGCTCTTTTTAAGTTTTCATCACCTGTCGTATAATGCGACCCTGGGTATATCCCCACTTGATCTAATTCTTCATAAATCTGTGCCGTTAATGGATCTATCCAACAGATACGTTCAACAAAATCACCGAAGAACTCAACCCGCAAAGCCCGCGAGTCTTCGTAGGGGGGAAAGACCTCAACCACATCACCCCGCACGCGGATATTTCCCCGCGCAAAATCGACATTATTACGCGTGTACTGAATACGAATTAATTCCCTTAAGAAATCATCGCGTTTGAGCTTTTGTCCATTCGCCACTTGAATCATCATGCCTTCATAGGCTTCTGGTGAACCCAAACCATAAATACAGGACACGGAAGATACGATAATCACATCCCGACGATCAAACAGCGAACGTGTCGCCGAGTGACGCATTTTATCTATTTGTTCATTAATGGCAGAGTCTTTTTCAATGTAAGTGTCACTAGATGGGATATAAGCCTCTGGTTGATAGTAATCATAGTAAGATACAAAGTACTCAACCGCATTACTGGGAAATAGCTCTTTAAATTCCGAGTAAAGCTGAGCGGCCAATGTTTTATTCGGAGCCAGCACCAACGCCGGCATATTCATTTGCGCAATTGTATGAGCCATGGAAAAGGTCTTACCACTTCCCGTCACACCCAATAGAGTCTGATGCTTCAGTCCCTTTTGAAAGTTTTCAACCATAGTCTCAATCGCCTTGGGCTGATCCCCAGAAGGCTTAAATGGCGACACTAGTTCAAAATTCTTTTTGTACGTCTTTGCCATAGATTAAAACCTAATTCGATCTTCCTGATAAAGACCAAAACCAAACCTCAAACAAGAACCGCGATAGTCCGTATCAATTTTTTTATTTTTAAGTTCCTGATAAAGTGTTTGCGCCACATGAGTATCTTTGGTTTCAAACGTATAAAAGTGTCCATGCACATCATAATCACGTCGCAGAAGATTTTCTTCGTTGAGGACAGGATGATTTAATTTATTTAATTCTTCACGGAAGTTTTTTTGTGAATTTTGAATAAATGAATGTATTTTAGGAACTGTTAAACCTTCTTTTTCAAATAGATCTAGGACCGCATGAAGCCTATAAAGCGCCGTAAAATCCATCGTCGATCCAGCAAATCTAAATCCATCATCTGAATAATTAACCTTATACTTAACATTAGACTCTTGACCTGCTAAATCTGAAAACCCTGCAAACCAACCCGTATAAAGAGGGCGCAGCTTGCTGTGATCTGGAACAGACATAAAGCAGCATCCCTCGCCGCCTTGAGCATACTTATAAGCCCCTGCGATATAAAAAATACGATCTTCTATGCTAGACAAATCCGTGGGAAGAGCCATAAAGGCATGATAACCATCGATGACAATTACAGTTTTAGACTGAGCAACAGATTTTACGATTCTTTCTAAATCACGTACTGCAACTCCAGAGTTAAAAAAGACCTGACTTAAAAAAACCAGGTCATATTCCTCAGATTTGATTTTTTCAATAAATCTATCTTCAAAACTATGAAAGTCTTGTGTTGAAACCTGATCTACATGGACCAAGTCACTTTCAGATAGACGCTGAATCTGCCGACGAAAACTATGAAACTCAGAATCTGTCGTCAGCACACGTATTGTTTTTTTTGGTTCAAAACAAGAAAGCACACGATAGACCAACTCATGTGTATTAGAAGCAAAGACGATATTTTGAGGTTTAGATAAATTAAGTACACGGGCTATCTGTCTTTGAACTGTGGGAATCCGATCAGAAAAGAAGTAATCCCACTTTTCGTCAACTAAACGAGCGGAGTCATCCCAATAACGTAAAACCGCATCCCGCGTTACATCTGGCCAATAATGATGGCTGTGTGAAGCATAGTGCTGACGCTCACTGTTCGCTTTTAAAAAGTATTGGTAATACTTTTTAAACATGAAAGTTCAACTGCCTTTTCACCGCTTCTGGAATTTGTGGCAAACGGCTTCTTGGAATCAAATAAGTCGACAAGTTAAAGAGATCCACAAACACACGATTGTTATCAGCAGCCCGTTTTAAGTATTGATGTCCAGAAGATCCACCTGTTCCAATTTTTGTTCCTAACATACGTTGAGCCAAAAGAGCGTGGCGATAGCGCCATGTCGTAAAGTTTTCATCTATATCCATCATCAAGCTCATCATCTGATATGGCAGCGCTAACATAGGCTCTTCACGATAAAGCAAAATAAAGAGCGCATTCAAAATCGCTTTTCGCGATAATTTTCGGCCTCCGGCACTGACGAGCTGAGCATGGGCCTCTTCATCAAAAAGGCTTTCAAAGGTTTCACGTGTCACCTTCAGGTTTTCTAGCTGCATCTGTTTTTCACGATCTGACAAATTAGCCATATTAGACTGAATAGTGGCCTCATCTTCTGAGGAAATGGCCTGAACTGTTTTTTGATATTCGTTCCAAAAATTAAAATCACCTGAAATCGTGAAAGGAGTTCGCTCTAGCCACGCCTCAAGAAGTTTTAACAAAGAAGGACTTCCTTCTAGCTCAATTAACTTCTGGCGATCTTTTTCATTTAAACGACCTAGGAAGAACTCCCGATCAATACTTTGACGATCATGTGTGTTCAAACCCAATTTAATTTCAATTTCACGAAACTGCGTGCTTTGAAATCCCGATGCGGGAATAAGAAGATTTCTAAATTCTAGGAAATCCATTGGCGTCATGCTTTCCAGAATTTCAAGCTGCGATCCAATCATCACTTGGATTTTACGGATACGCTCTAATCTTTGAACAACAGTCCCCAGTTCGTGGTCATGAACTTTACTTTGAGAAAATATTTTTAGGATTGAATTCAAGTCATGCAAAATCTGCTTAAACCACAGTTCGTAGGCCTGATGAACAACAATAAATAAAGTTTCATCGTGAGCTTCTGGGTTACTTTGATCTGCGTATTTACGACTTAATGGCTGCTGACAATCTAAAAATTTTTCCAGCATTAAATAATCGTTGTAATAAACCGGTCCCTGATTCTTATGCATAGGCTCAATCCTTTGTAGTGATTAACCCTATAATTTTAGCATTTATACAACCACTTGACCAGTTCAACCATGACCAGAGTGTCTTTTGCGCAGTACTCCAGCAAGGCATTTCTTAAGACTTCCCGACGAGCACCCGAAGTCTTGGAATCCACCATTTCAGCATAGGCTCTTTGAGCCGCCCCACCATCGGGAACAGTCATCGCCTTATAGTCAAAAACATCCCCTAAAAGGGCTGGCCCCACACTTTTGATACTAAAGCTTTCACGAAACGCTCTGTCGTAAACAGCCTCACGTAGAAGCGGTAAAGGATCTACCAAACGATCACGTATAGATTTTAGTTCTTCTTTATGATGGGGGAAATAGTCCTCTAGATCTTGAATTCGCCCAGCTTCGAACTGAGAGTAATAGGCCACCACACTGCCAACGCCACGGCAGGCCTCAATCAGTAATGGAGTTAGCTCTTCACGTGGGTCTTTATCCTCATTACACAAATATTCGTAATGTCTTAATTCAGAGTCTAAAGAGTCTAATACATGGACGCTAAACTGAAATGGTACCTGCGCAAAAGGCCCTGTTCCATCAAATCTAGGGATAGCAGAGCTCTGCGTTTCAAAATCTAAAAATACTAGTGGGAATTTCCATTTAGCCAGTTCTGAATGAATGCGCTCGCGATCAATAAACCTATTCCCAGTTTTTAAAACATTTAAAAATATCTGTTGTTGATGGTCTAACTCTGATTCTGGGATATCGTCTAACTTCAGTAGACCTTTATCGCAGAACTCCCATTTCTTTTGGCGCAAGGTAGGAATATCAAATACGCTGAGATCTGGAACTTGATTTTCAGCCCAACAATGATCTTTGAACTGGCATTCCCGTGGACGATAACAATGCTCGCCGATAGAAATTGCAGGAACCTGCTCTGCCCGTAAAGACTTAAACACCTCATTCAATCGAGGTGCTATAGAGGTGTGTAGACCTCTTAACTTATCTGTAATATCTTCTTCTACAAAAAGATTTCGCAAATCTGGATACTTACAAAGTGGGTTTAAATGCATCAGCACTATTTTTTCGATTGGCAGCCCCGCATTGGCCATAATCCAAACTTGCAAACCAACATCATCCAGATGCTCATCTTTTACTTTAGTTGTCGATTTGACTTCACGAATGATCCATCTTTGCGTTAGTGGATTATACGAAATAATATCCGCCCGCGCGTAACACCCTTTATACTCAAAGGCCGCTTCGAATATAGTTTCTGTATGAGCGCTCAATAATTCGCGCGTTTTCTTTAATGATCCGACAAAGTCAAATGCCGGATTATCGATAAGAACTCCAGACGGAAACCTTTTTCTAGCTTCTTCCGTCACATGATTTCCTTGATCAAATAAGGCCTGAAGTTCGGGTGTAACCGGAGGAATCAGCTCTTTTCGATGTACAGATAGATACAATTGCTTGTGGCATTGGTATCCCTGCATGATCTTTGTTTTACTGATAAGCTTCGGTAAATTAGCCATACCGAATTTTAACACGAGACTTGTAACGTACAATAAAAAGTATCAAAAAATACAAAGGCGCCCTCAGGCGCCTTATTCTGGCTTTGGTTTTCGGCTTTATAGAGGTCAGGCCCCTGCTGCCGATTCAATTTCGGTTCTTACATCCAAATGCCTCAAAGTCTTACGGTCATGTCGCTTTGTTTTCCACTTATCTAACCGTCTTCGTATCTGTTGCATCAACTTCATGGTGACTTCTCTTAGACCACTCGCTGTTGCCACGGCAAAGAATGGTCCATTGTAAGAACCCACTTGCAGCATTCCTTTCACAACATCATCGTTCTTTGTTTTCGTAAATGTCGCCTTCACAGTAGAACCACTTGGTAATTCCTCTTGAATTTCATTTATGATTGCATCGATAAAACTTTTTGTATGTTCTGATGGGTTAAAATTATGATATTGAACAGCAACATTACTTTTGCTCATATAGCTTCCTTTCAATGTTGTAAGTTTTTTGAAACTAAGTAATTAAATTAACTCGTTAACTCACGATTAAATTTTAAAATTACCTAGTACGCGTTAGCAGATCGTGGCGAAAATCCACAGAAGAGTTTCGCTGCAGAGTGATATTTATTATCATGCATGCACCTCCTTCTACAGTGAAGGTGTGTTCAGAATGAAAACTGTCAAGGTGATGAACAAAAAAATTCTGTCTAGACTTAAGATCTATATTTGCTTTTCAAATCAAAATAAAAAGGGGCTGTTCCTCTAAACAAACAGCCCCTTAAATATTATATCAATATTATGTCGATTATTTCTTTTTTATTTGCAGAGAACTACTTAATAACTTCCCAAAAACTTCCCTGTGGAGTGTCGCTGACCGCAACACCCATATCTGTTAGTTTTTTACGTAGCTCATCCGCTCTTTCAAAATCTTTTGCAGCGCGCACTTTCGCACGATCAGCCACAAGTGAATCTATAACAGACCTTTTTTGCCCCAGCTTCACTAAAAGCTGATCATCTAATTCTGTTAAAAATGTCTGTGGTGGTTCTTGAAATAAACTCAGTTGAGCCCCAAACTTTTTAATAAAGGCTAAGAACTCTTCACACTGACTGTATACCTGCGGTGTTAATTTCATCCCACGACGAATTCGCGAATTAAACTTTCTGATCACTTCAAAAACAACAGCAAAAGCCGCAGGAGTGCCAAAGTCATCGTTAAAAGCCTCTTCAATTTGTTTCCACGCTTGCTCTAGCTCTTTTTTGTATTTTTCATCTAATACCGCTATCACAGAAGAATCACTGCTTTTTACATTTTCAGCCATAGCCATAGCCGAATAGAATTTCGCTAGGCCCTGTACAGCACGATCAATAGCCTCGTCGCTAAAGTCAGCGACACTGCGATAATGAACAGACAAAATCATCCACTTGTAAATTTCAGGATGATTCGCTTTTAAGAAGTCTCGCATACTCACGACGTTTCCTAAAGACTTCGACATTTTTGTTCCACCGAAGTTCAGCATGTTGACATGCATCCAATACTTCACAAAATCGTGTCCCGAGCACCCTTCACTTTGAGCGATTTCATTTTCATGATGAGGGAACATCAAATCTAGCCCCCCGCCATGAATATCTATTTGATCTCCAAAAAGCCCTCGGGCCATAGCTGAACACTCAATGTGCCAACCCGGTCGTCCATCACCCCACGGAGACTTCCAACTTAAACCTTCACCCTCTTTTGCCGACTTCCAAAGAGCAAAGTCTAACGGGTTTCGTTTTTGTTCATTAACTTCAATACGAACACCTTCTTTTAATTCGTCTGTACGACGCCCAGAAAGCTTTCCGTAATCTTTAAAAGATTCAATAGAGTAATTCACGTCGTGACCGCTTACATAGGCCTTATTCTTTTCAATCAGCTCTGACACCATGGAAATGATCTGCGGCATGTATTCCGTCACTTTAGGATTGTGCTCATGTGGACGAAGACCTAAAGATGAAAAGTCATGTCTGTATTGCTCAATGTAAAACTCTGCCACCTCTTGAGGGTCTTTCCCTTCTTCTTGAGCACGCTTTAAAATTTTATCATCCACATCTGTAAAATTAAGAGCGTAGGTCACTTTGTACCCTAAATGCTCTAGCCAATTTCTAACAAAGTTGAAAAATACAGGTCCACGAAAATTTCCCACATGTAAATACCAGTACACTGTAGGACCGCAGACATACATAGACACTTGCCCTTCCTTCAAGGGTTTGAACTCTTCTAGTTTTTTACCAAGTGTATTGTAAACTTTTAGCATTTCTCTAAAGCTTTCTGGGCACGGGCCAATATAGAAGTCTTGTTCATAAGTGGAACTAAAATTTTAAGCTCGGCACCTTGAGGTTTACCAATCAATGCAATACGAATAGGAAAAAATAGGTTTTTTCCTTTTTGAGAAGTCTTATTCTTCACCGCATCCTGAATAGCAAGGAAATCAGCTTCCGTAAAAACTTCCGATGCATGGGCCGTCACAAGTTCCTTCCACGCTTCTAAAACAGGCTTTGTACTTTCCCACTTTAAAGCTTCTTCACTTTCAGCCGCTATTTCATATTTGCTATCATCTAAAGGTGAATAAAGTGCCACCGCGTCCGATAAGATCTCGAGATAAGGCTTAAATGTTTCCACAGACTTAACTTGCCACTCAGGATCTGTCGACAAAGATAAACCCGCCGCCATTAAAAATGGAGAGATACGCGCATAAATCTGATCATTCGGTAGCGCACGTAAGTGCTGCGCATTCATCCACTTTAACTTGACGCGATCAAAGATAGCCCCAGATGGGTTCACTCGGTCTAAGCTGAATGTCTGGCACATCTCTTCTAATGTCAGAACTTCTTTTTGTTCAGGATGTGACCACCCCAATAAAGCCAAGTAATTCACCATAGCTTCTGGCAAGTAACCATCAGTTTTAAATTGGTCGCAGGCTACAGCGCCTTTGCGCTTTGATAATTTTTGACGATCATCATCTAACACTAACGAAATATGACCAAATTGCGGTGTCTCCCAATTCATTCCTTCATAAATCATCAACTGTCTTAGTGTATTAGGAAGATGTTCTTCCGCTCGTAAAACATGGGACATCTTCATCAAGTGATCATCTACAACACAGCAGAAGTTATAAACTGGCATCCCATCTGAACGCAAAAGTACAAAGTCACCCACCATATCAGATGGGAACTTCACTTCACCGCGAATAAGATCATTCAGAATGTAATCTTTCTTAAGTTGACGCGTTTTAAAACGCACAACAGCCTTTTCACCATTTTGAATCTTTTGGCGAGCTTCTGCTAACGACATATTTTCATACGGAGACTCTACGTGCGGCTGTAACCCTTGAGCTTTCAATTTTTCACGGGCTGCTTCTAGCTCTTCATCTGTCATAAAACAGTAATAGGCTTTACCCGCCTCAAGTAATTGCAAGGCTACTTTTTGATAGATATCTTGGCGCTCGCTTTGTTTGTAAGGACCACAGTCTCCCATATCCTTTAACGTCTCTGGGTGAGGACCTTCATCCCAATTCAAACCCAACCACTTTAAATCCTGAATCATCATTTTAAGTGATTCTTCTGTTGAGCGTGCTTGATCTGTATCTTCAATTCTTAGAATAAATTTACCCTTATTCTTTTTGGCAAATAGATAATTAAATAATGCTGATCTTGCCCCACCTACGTGAAGATAACCCGTTGGACTTGGAGCAAAACGTACACGCACTTCAGAAAATGCAGAACTCATAACTTACCTCGAACAAAATAAAAAAAGCTCGGTTTTCCGAGCTTTTTTTATTTTCCATTTTTATGGGCTTTTTGTCAGCCGATTATTCGTTATTATTGCACACCGAATATCGCTTTGATCTCAGAATCTGAATTCACAACGTCTTTAACATCTGGAGCGAGATTTAATTCCTTCAGAAGAAGATTTTTTGCTGTGTCTAACATCTTTTTCTCTCCGAAGCTTAACTCTTTATCCACTCTTAAAACATATAAGTCGCGCAAAACTTCAGCAATTTCAAAAACAGAACCTGTTTTGATTTTTTCCATATAGTCACGATAACGACGATTCCACGTTTGCGTGTCGATTTTTACATCTTTATCTTTCAGAATATCCACAACTTTCGTTGCTTCTGCCTTCGAGATTAGAGGTCTTAATCCAATTTTTTGGATATTAGATGCAGGAATCATGATTTTCATACCTGTCTCTAAGATTTGGATCGAATAAAACTCATGTTGAGCTCCCAGAATCTCTTTAGATTCAATCGCATGAATTCTTCCCACTCCGTGGCCGGGATATACGGCATACTCTCCAACTTTGAACTGTGACATTAATACTCCATTTTTTGTTATGGGTAGACCCGTAAGCAGGCCTGTTATAGCACTTTTGACACTATTCAGCAAAATCAATGCTGGAAAAAGACTCTTCTTGTAAAAGGTACACAACAAAAATGTCTATATACGTCTATATTCGATTTGAGTGTCTAATTTCTGAAATGATCTGAAATAAAAAGGCCACCGAAGTGGCCTTTTTAAAGAAATAGATACCTTATTTAAGGATTTATTTAGCGAGGCTGAACCGATGCCACCAAAGCAAATGGCTGTTTACCTGATTTACCCATAGGCACATTAATACCTTTAACACGGATTTGGATTTCGCCGGCTGGAGTTTCACCTTGAACAAAAGCATGGTTATTCAATTGATCGTTTACCGCTAAAACAGTCCCGTTTGGTAAAACAACTTCTAGGTCTAAATCGTTTACTAAGGCTTTACTTGCATTGGCAGAACCCGGAGCATCTGTCCAAACTAGATTCACAACAAGATGACCAGCTTCAGATATTGTCATTGTCGCTGTTTCTGTTTCGCCAGTTGCAACACCACGAGAATCCGCTAACAAACGAGCTCCGTTTTGTCCTAAAGATACAATCTGAGCCACATTCACACGTCCGTAACCTTGATCATTGTTTGGACGCTTAGTTAAAATTTCTTGGCCACGAGAGGCTCCCACTTCACCATATTGGCCTGGATACATATCGGTAGCCGTATGTAATAAGTAGGCTTTTAGTAAAGCCGCTGAAGGATTTGTATATCCTAATTTTTCGATCAACATCTGACGAGTGATCGCCGCACTGGCTGCTGTTAATGGACACGCCATCGATGTACCACCAGCATAAACGTAGTCATCATTATATTTGCCCCACATATCCACTGCCGTTTTTTCTTGTGAGCGAACAGACAGGATATTCGTACCAGGAGCCACGATATCAGGCTTAATACGTCCATCATTTGTTGGTCCACGTGAACTGAACATCGCGATACCATCAACATTGTCAGAAATTTTTCCTGATGCGATTGGATCTACTGGCCAATTTTCCGGACCAGATTTCAATTTACCCGCAGGCACTTGAATACCACCCACATCTAAAAGATTTTCACTGGCACCAACAGTTAAAGCATTTTTTGCAGTTCCTGGAGTTCCAATAGAGTTTGGATCAATACGACCATCACGATTTTTATCGACACCGCTGTTACCCGCAGCAAAAAGAATTAGATAATCTTCTTTAGCAAACATCACTTCATCAACTGTTGCCGCCATTTTTTCGTAGGCACCGAAGTTCGCGGCTGCTCCCCAAGAATTTGTGTGCAAACGAGCGCCATCATTATATGCCTGAGTGAACATATTAGCTAAGTTCGAAGGAACTGATAAGTTATTCAGAATTGGTGACCACATACCTTGAACCACCATTGTCGCTTCGTAGGCTCCACCTTTAAGTTTACCACCCGAAGCTGTACCACGTCCAAGTACAGATCCTGCAACGTGAGTTCCATGTCCCATTGGGTCTGCCCAGCTGCGACCAAACATCCCCACAGCATAACCTGATTTTACCGCTCCCATAAAGTCAGTGTGAATAGCTCCGGCATTACCAGAATCCAATCCTGTATCACCCATGCCCACGATCTGTCCTAAGCCTGTTAATCCAGCCGCCCAAGCCACATCAAAGTTCATCACTTTAGTACCAGTTTCGTAGCCATTTAAATCTGTATAATCACCAGCGGGAGCTTTCGGCTCTTGTTGAGGAGGCTGCTGAGTTGGCGGTTCTTGAGTCTCTTCAAGGATTACATGTAGAGGCTGTACCTGTACAAAAGCTTGAATGTGCTCAACACCATCTACAGCTGCCATCGCTAACAAATGACGGCGTTCAGTCGTCACCACGATATTACGTGCTGCCGACGATTGGACTAAAATGTCTTTTGAGATTTTACGAATCGTATTTTCGATAATGGAACGTTCACTTTGATCAAAAACACTCACAATGAAAGTTTCACGGGCCGCAGATGTAGCGGCACTCACTCTACCTAAAGTTGGCGAAAGCTTCATATAAGGTTCAAAAGCCACAACAGCTTGGACATCCACCTGCCCTTGAAGTTTTAAAGCAGATTCCGCAGAAGCGCGAACCAATAGAGCGTCTTCAGGAATGTAACTGAAAACAACAATTCCTTGGCGAGACAAGTCTTGCTTTAACTTCTCTGTAATGGGTGACTTAAATTGAATCAACCACTCTGTTTTTTGATTCAGTTCATTTTGTTGAACCAAGACTTCACGATTTTTTGTGTTAATAGTTCCTGAATTCAATTTGATTTCGGTACCTGCAAATGCCGATAAAGAAAAAAGCATTGAAACGATATACGCCAGCTTCATCATTCCTCCTTGAATAGACGTGTGTGATGCGAAAATTGCATCACGACTTAGGTCTGAGGGCTATTTTTTATTCACTTAACGCAAAGAGTTGCAGCGCCTTGGTTTTTTGCACAGCATGATCTACGATTGGCTCAGGGTAGCCAGCTATACCACGTTCTGCATCCGGAGCGTGTATGATTTTGGCAGGAAGATCCCGCAGCTCTGGAACATACTGTTTAATATATTCTGCATCTGGATCAAACTTGGCCGCTTGTAACCACGGATTAAAGATTCTAAAATAAGGCTGAGGATCGCAGCCAGTCGAAGCGGCCCACTGCCATCCACCATTATTAGGAGCCAGATCACCATCTAAGAGCATTTTCATAAAGTAGTTTTCACCCCAGCGCCAATCAATCAGAAGATCTTTTACCAAAAACGAAGCCACGATCATACGAACACGATTGTGCATCCAACCTGTCGTGTTGAGCTGCCGCATTCCCGCATCTACAATAGGAAATCCTGTCGTGCCTTCACACCAGCGCTGAAACCATGATGCATCGTTTTGCCATTTGATGTTTTTATACTGAGGTAAAAAAGCCGAGGCTTCTACATCTGGTCTATGCCATAGGATGGAATAATAGAACTCTCTCCATGCAATTTCTTTTACAAACTGTTGGTCTCGAAAACCTACTGTTTGCAAAATTTGTGATGAAACCAAAGAGCCATTTTTTTGATAAAGAGATAACTGCGAGGTTCCATCTAAAAATGGCAAATCACGCTGAGCCGTGTAATCCCCCACTCTATTTTTAAATTCTTGTAGTCGTCTGTAGGCGGTTAGAAACCCTGCTTCAGGAATGGCGATGGTCACTGATTTTTTATTTTCGGATTCAAAATGTTCTAGTTGATCTAAAAATGATAGGCCCTTGAAGTCTTTCCATGAGGTTTGGAATATATTTTTCAAGTCACCTTGAATCAGGCGCTGAGCATAACCTTCACTCACTTTTTGAGCTTGAATACGCCGCTGTCCTTTTTCTGCCAATACACTGGCATACCAGCGTTTAAAATAAGGCGAGTAAACCTGATAAAATCCACCATCATCTTTTAAAATTTCATGCGGTTCCATCAGAAGATGATCCCGTTCTGTATGATGATTCACTTGGAAAGATTGCAAAATATTTTCAATCTGCTGATCGCGCGCACGAGCAAAAGGCTCATAATCACGCCCCCAGCTCACTAATGATGGCAGCCCGTAATCAGATCTTTTGAGTTCATTCAATATTTGTGGAAAAGCTTTTGATGGAGCAGCATCCACCACTAAAAGGTCCCCTCCTTGCTGGCGCATTTCACTTTGCAATTGTCGAAGTGTTTTTAAAAAGAACGCAAAACGATTATGTGAAAAATCAGCGCGTTTTAGGAATTCCGAATCAAAACAAAAAAGACCTAGAACACGCCCCGCGTGCTGACTCCAGTTATAGCGAAGGCTTTCGTTGCCAGCTATACGTAAATCACGGCGAAACCAATGAATGCCATATCGCTTATTCACCATCATGCAATTCCGGCCAAAGCCGTAGGTCCGTAGGCTTTCATCAATTCTTCGCGAAGAGCCTGATTCTCTTTAGATTTAAGCAGTGGGTCGCGATGTAAAATATCAAAGGCGGCATCCCGTGCGACTTTCAGGATTTCAAAATCACGCACAAGGTTGGCCATCTTAAATCCAGTTAAACCGGATTGCCTTGAACCCATAAATTCACCTGGGCCACGAATCTCTAAATCAAACTCAGCCACTTTAAATCCATCGCTGGTTCTTTCCATAAATTCAATTCTTTCGCGGGTCTCTTGTGAAACTGCATATCCCATAATCATCACACAGAAACTTTTATGAAGACCACGCCCCACACGTCCACGTAATTGGTGTAGCTGTGACAATCCAAAGCGATCGGCATGTTCAATCATCATAATAGTCGCGTTGGGAACATCGACTCCGACCTCAATAACTGTCGTTGAAACTAAAACATCTAGCTTATGCTCCCGAAAGTCTGTCATCACAGCATCTTTTTCTGCAGGTTTCATTTTTCCATGCAGAAGTCCGAACCGAACTTTTGGAAATTGCACTTTGAGTTTTTCATACTCTTCAGTGGCATTCTTTAAATCAATTTTTTCACTTTCTTCAACTAGCGGATAGACAATGTAAGCCTGACGACCGCGCTCGATATGACTTACCATAAAATCAAGAGCCGGTAGGCGTTTGGATTCATTAATTACACGCGTTTGAATCGGGGTCCGCCCCTCTGGCATTTCGTTGATAATCGATACATCTAAATCCCCGTACACCGTCATAGCTAATGTTCGAGGAATCGGTGTTGCGGTCATAATCAAAAAGTGCGGGGACTGACCTTTGTTTTTCAAAAGTCCACGTTGGGCCACGCCGAATCGATGCTGCTCATCGATAATCACTAATCCTAAATTTTGAAACTGCACCCAATCCTCAATTAAAGCATGGGTTCCAATCAAAAAGTGGATTTCTCCGTTTTGTAACTTGTCTAAAATTTCTTGGCGCTCTTTGGTTTTTGTCTTACCCGTCAACAGCCCTGTAACAACACCTAATTCCTGCAATTGCTTTTGTGCGTTTTTATAGTGCTGCTCTGCTAAAATTTCGGTCGGTGCCATCAAACAAGTTTGATAGTTAGAATCAAAGCTCTTTAGCGCCGCCATAAAACTCACCAGCGTCTTACCTGAACCCACATCCCCTTGAACCAAGCGATTCATCGGTTTACCTGACTCAAGATCTTTTTTTATTTCACGATAGGAATTCAACTGCGCATTGGTCAGTTTAAACGGCAACGAATCCGCGAGTTTTTTCACACTGGGTTCAGCAGCAGAAAAGGCCAATCCTTTTTCACTTTTAAGACCAGAGCGCTTAGAGGCTAAATACAACTCTAACCAGAAGAACTCTTCGAAGATAACACGGCGATGAGCCTCGGATTTGAATTCATTATACAAATGACCATTTTCAGGCTCTGGACAATGCAGGCGATACAGCGCCTCGTCCAGGGCCATCAGTCGATTTTTTTGAACTAAGGAAAGGGGCAACTTTTCTTGTGGCCACTCTTTCACTTCATTCAGACAGGTCTGAATCATCTTTGATATCTTAGCTGAACTCAGTCCTTCATTTTCAACATAAATAGGAATAAGTGCATCTTTCAAATCCTCATCGGGTTCCACATCTTTTAAATCCGGATGATGGAACTCTAATCGCCCACGATAGTTTGTGACTTTGCCGACGACACGAATTTCTTGCCCGTTTTGAAATCTTTCAAAATATCCTTTGTAGGGAGTGCGAAAATACTTACAGCGAATTTGCCCTGTATTATCCCGAATTAAGACATCATAGATTTTTCGTGTGGATCGTCCCATGTTGTAAGATGAGACACTCATTACGCGCGCACGCAAACTGACAACATCGCCTTCTTGCAAACTGGCGATATTACGAGCCGCTCTTCGATCTTCATAAGCGCGAGGATAATTCTGTAAGAGATCTAAGACATTTCGAATACCATGACGCGAAAACAGAGCCCCCAGTTTAGGGCCGACGCCTTTAATATATTGAATTTCTGTCTCTAGACGAAGGGCCATGGATGTATTTCATGTCAAAATAAAAGAGACGTCAAACAGACAAACACGCTACAATTAAAAAGATGTCTTCGTTTGATTATTTTCGCATTCGATTGAGCACCGTAAGGGCTTTTGAAGAGCTGCCGTTCGATATTTATTTGCAACTTGATGGTAAAATAATCACTTATTTACGTATGGGTGAAAGCCTTACCGACACGAAGATCACTCATCTTCACAATAAAGACACCGGAGAATCCTTCTTCGTCCATAACCAACACAAACAAATTTATCGTGATTATGTTAAATCCTCGATGAATTCAGACAAGATCTCAAACGATGAAAAAGCGGTGATCTTGCGCGAAAGCTCGATTGCTATTTTAGAGGACTTATTTGAAACACCGGATGTGGCCCGCGCTCTTGAAGAAGCTAAGCCTATTATCACGGACTTATTGAGTTTTATGGACAATGCTCCTGAATCTATCGGGAATTTGATAAGCCTTACAGGACACGACTTCTACACTTACAACCACTCTTTTGATGTGAGCATTTACTCACTGGGATTAGGGCAAGTTCTGGGCATGGATAAAGTCACACTGGAAGAACTTGGTCAGAGCTCTTTATTTCATGACATTGGCAAGCGCAACGTGCCTTTAGAAATCCTTTGTAAAAAAGGTGCCTTAAGCGAAGATGAATGGTTTGAAATGCGCCAACATCCTGCCTACGGATTAAAAATTTTGAATGCGCATGAAAATATCAGCGATGCCGTCAAAGCCGCATGTTATGAACACCATGAATCGTGGACCGGAGGCGGATATCCGCAAGATATTTCGGGACACGAAATTCACCCTTTTGGTCGCATCGTGGCTTTGACTGATACCTATGATGCCATGACCACACAACGCTCTTACAACACACCTTTAAAGCCCACAGAAGCCTTAAACATGATGAAAGATAAAATCTCGGGACGCTTTGATCCTGATATGTTGAACGCCATGTACTCTATTTTGTTTAAAATGGAAAAAGATCAGGCTTCCTAATACCAACTTGGCTTCAGAGTTGCTTGATAGCACGTGATGCACTTTTTAAAAAGAACACACACGTTTATACCGCATTTAGCCTCTAAATTATTATTAGCTGGCTTACTTATTTTGTCATTTGACTACAGTTTAGCCGCTGTTCGCTGCTCGGCCCTATTCACTCCTCTATTTGGAACTCTCCGACCAGATTTTAAACATAATCGAAATTACACCAAAGAACTGCCTCAAGGAGCCATTAAAAATCAATGTTCATTGGGGACATGTCACTTACACTCATGGGTGAGCCAATTAGAATCTACTCACAAACAACGAACCGGGCAAAACATCAGCCTTTCAACACATTACCTCAGTATGCTGCACTGGCATGACAGTGTTATTCGTACACTGGAAGCCGATAATAACGCTGTTAGAACAGAGCTTGGAGCCTCCGTTTACGGATCTCGTCGTATTATGTTGCAGCTAGGACTTGTACCTGATGCCGCATGGACTTTCTCTAGAAGCTTTCACGAAGGGCCTTTTGCCACACGTATGAGTGAATACTTACAGAATATAGTAGCCAGAGCGAAAGCACGCAACGCTACAGAAATCAACCCCGAGAAGAAAAGACAAACTATTGAATCTGCTAAAGCCGAAATCAAGCGTACTTTTGAAGAGTACATCGGTGGTGGTTTCAATATGGAATTTACCTATAGAAATAAAAAATACACTCCTCGATCTTTCCAGCAAGAGTTCTTTCCGGAGCTCTCAAACCCTATTGTCCATGTTTTTGTGAATGCAAATCGACGTGTAAAAACAGAAGTAGATTCAAATGAATTTTTCACCTTAGTAGATACGAATATCAATACAGTGGAAAGATTGGCGAAAGACCTTATCGACAATGGACAAAATGTCTATGTGGCTTACGATCACAATGGAAATTTTGTGTCTGGAAAAACAGGTATCATGTCTATTTCTGCTTTTAATATGCCTCAAGATGGCCGCCCTTTGAGCCGTACACAACGAGATCAACTTTCAATACGCGATGGCGGACATGCTGTACAAATTGTTGGATACGAAATAGACCCAACTACAGGCAGAGTTATTAAGTGGAAAGTTCAAAATAGCTGGGGCCGCGAGGCTGGGGACAATGGATTCTATCATATGTATGCCGACTACTTCAGATCCTTTGTCAGCAGCATCACCTTTTATCGCAATGATAAAATTCAGCTTCCAGAAAATGAAGTCCATCGCACAGAACAACTAGAATTAGATTTTTAATTTAGCCTGTTAGAATTTAAAGGCAGTGCTCGTCAGACCATGTCACAAAGCACTGTTGCGCTTGAGCTTTTATAAGCTGCGGTCTTTCAACAGACCACACAGACGCTCGTTCCGCGGGACTTTGTGGGGGACGATTTTTATGAATATCGCGATAAATCGGAAGACTCATCATCACCACGTTCTTCACATCCAACTGCAATAACAGCCAATTCCACTTTTTATTTTCCACCGAATCAGCTCGGTCTGAAAGCAATACCACTTCGCGGTTCGGAGAAATCCCACGACGAGCCAGTCGTTCAACGATTTGCTCGATATCAGGATCTAAAATACGTTTTTTAGTTTTTGGATTTTGTAAAACTAGAAAATCATCTGATCTTAAGTGCACACTACCCGCAATGTGGAAGCTTTCAAATTCAAGTGCGGTGCGCGTATCGACCAAAACTTGATTTTGCGAATCACGGTTTCCAGACTCTTCTGTTACTTTTGTCGGCTTCGACTGACAACCGACAAACGCAGCTCCTACGAGGATAGCGACTAAAAATAGCTTCATTATCGGCTGATCTTCATCGTTGGGAAAAAGATGATATCACGAATACTTGGACGATCCGTTAAGATCATCACGATACGCTCAATACCTAGGCCGACACCACCCGTTGGCGGCATACCTGTTTCAATAGCATGTAAGAAGTCTTCATCCATTGGATGAGCCTCTTCGTCATGCCCACGTTTAGATTCTTGTTCTTTCAAACGCGCTCGCTGCTCTTCTGGGTCATTTAACTCAGAGTACGAGTTACCGATCTCCATGCAAGCTGCGAATGGCTCGAAGCGCTCAACTAAAGCTGAGTTATCACGATGAATTTTAGTCAACGGAGAGATTTCAACCGGATGATCCATAACGAATGTTGGCTGCCATAAATGAGGTTCAGCCGCGATCTCGAATACTTTCATCTGTTTTTCACCGCGAGATAATTTATCCAAGTGCACCGGCTTATCCGAATTTGCTTTTAAATAAGAATCTAATGCGGCATCGTCTTGTGGATCGATTTCAGCGTACTGCTTGATTCCATCTAAAACTGTCAGGCGTCTCCAAGGTGGAGCAAAATTAACTTCTTTACCTTGATAGTTCACTGTTGTTGAGCCTGTGATTTCTTTACAAACTGTAGACACCAACTCTTCGAATTGAGTCATTTGATAGTTGTAATCTGTATAGGCCTCATAGAACTCTAGCATCGTGAACTCAGGATTATGAGAGCGGTCAATCCCTTCATTACGGAAGTTCTTACCGATTTCATAAACTTTTTCAAAGCCACCTACAATCAGGCGTTTTAAATAAAGCTCCGGAGATATTTTCATATAGAGCTTCATATCTAAAGCGCGATGATGTGTTGTGAACGGATGAGCCGCCGCTCCACCGTAAAGTGGTTGCAATACCGGAGTTTCAACTTCCATGAATCCGCGGTCATCTAAGAATCTTTTGATCGCTTTGATGATTTTTCCACGTTTAACAAAAACTTCACGGGATTCTGGATCTGAAATTAGATCCAAGTGACGATGACGGTATTTGATCTCGACATCTTGGATACCATGAAATTTTTCAGGAAGTGGTTCGAGTGTCTTTGTCAGCACTTCGAAAGTCTTAACATACAAAGACAGTTCACCTTTTTGAGATTTAAAAACATAACCCTCAAGACCGACGATGTCCCCAAGGTCGATAAGGCCAAATGCTGTCTTATCTTTTTCTGATAGCTCTTCAACTTTAACGTAACACTGTAAGGTGCCTGTCATATCTTGCACGTTGAAGAAACTGGCTTTACCCATCTCACGTTTAGTCATCAAGCGGCCTGCAATACGGAAAACACTTTCGGTTTTCTTTTCACCAGCTGCAATAGAGCTAAAGTCTGCGATAATCTTTTCGATATGAGCTGTCTTATCAAAAGAGTATGGATACGGATTGATGCCCTTTTCTTTTAGAGCATGCAGTTTTTTTCTTTTTTCAGCTTTTATGGGATTATCGTTTAAATCAGACATATAAATTCACTTTCTTGATAACTAGTTCAGAGTTTTTCCAGCAAATGTTTCCATAACGTTTTTCAATAACTCTAACGCTTCTTTCTTTGGACGTTGGAACGCATTACGACCCATGATCGAACCAAAAGCTCCACCCTGTGCCAATTGTTTTACTTCTTCCAAAATATCCGGAGTCGCTTTTGCTTCCCCGCCAGAGAAAATCACAACGCGTTTTCCATTGAAACAAGATTTCACTACATGTTCAGTTCTTTGAGCTAAAGTAGAAACTTTGATACCTTGAGCTTCATAAACTTTTTTCGCTTCGGCTTGTTCAATGTGAGCTGTTGGCGGTTTTACTTTGATGATGTTCGCACCTAACTGAGCTGCGATATGAGCCGAGTAAGCAATAACATCAATACCCGTTTCACCTTCTTTAGATAATTGCTCGCCACGCGCATAAGACCAGATCACAACAGCCAAGCCCGCTTTTTTTGCTTCTTGAGAAATTTGAGCAATTTCTTCGTACATTTGTTTTCTGTGCTGAGAACCTGGGTAGATCGTAAAACCGATACCAGAACAACCAAGGCGTAAAGCATCATCAACTGAAGATGTTAAAGCCGAGATCGGTGCTTTAGAGCCAAATAATACATCTGAATTATTCACTTTCAAAATTAACGGAATTTCACCAGCGAAGTCGCGAGCACAAGCTTCAAGCTGTCCAACCGGAGCCGCATAGGCATTACAACCTGACTCAATAGCTAATTCAAAGTGATAAGCAGGATCGTAGGCATCTGGATTCTTGGCAAAACTACGTGCAGGTCCATGCTCAAAGCCTTGATCCACAGGCAAGATCACCAGTTTACCCGTACCAGCCAATTTCCCTGTATTCATCATACGGGCCATATTGGTCAATACACCAATGTTCTCAGATCCATACCAACTTAATATCTCTCTCACTCTAGGTGTCATGATGTCTCCTTATCATAAACAAACAGCCCTAAAATTTAGTAAAATTGCGCCTCAATAGCAAGGTTTATAGAGTCATCAGAAGACTATAAATTGACTTCTGTGGGTGATCAGACTAAACTAATTGACACTATGAAAGTTACATTTGAATCTACCCCAAATCCATCGACAATGAAGTTTAACTTCGGTCAAAAAATTTCTGACCAAAGCGTCGACTTCCCTAATGTTGATGCCTGCGAAAAATCTCCCTTAGCTGCTAAAATTTTTGGCTTTCCGTGGACGGCATCGGTCTATCTAGGTGAAGATTTCGTCACCGTCACCAAGCAGGACTGGGTGGATTGGGACATTTTAGCAACACCTCTTGCTGGTTTACTAGGCGAACACGTGGAAAGTGGCCAGCCTGTACTTTTACAGCTAGAAGCCAGTTTAGATGAAAATCAGAACGACAGTGATGTCGTAAAGCAAATCAAACGCATTCTACAAAACGAGATCAAACCCGTGGTTGCTTTAGATGGAGGAGACATCGTCTTTTCAAAATATGAAGACCATGTGCTTTATATCCATATGCGCGGAGCTTGCGCGGGATGCCCAAGTTCGCAGGCCACTTTAAAAGACGGCATTGAAGTTCGTATGAAAGAATTGATCCCTGAAATTAAAGAAGTCGTTGCGATTTAATCTCGCCAACGACTTCTGCTTTTAAAAACGACTCAATCGCTCTTATATTATCTTCTTTTTTTCAAAATACGGAAGACCACAAAGATCAAGGCTGCTAAAACTAGAAATGCCACACCCAGTATCATATTGTTCTGCCAAATAGATTTTTTTCCACCGGCATTTTCATTTTCTGATTGTAAGATTTCAAAAATACTTCCGCTTGACGAGTTCTGTCCGTATGACTCACCCATCCCGCGACTGTCAGCAATTAAATTATTCGTCTCATCCGCTAAGCGAATTGTTTGAATGGCTCTGTTAAAGTGTTCACTATGCTTTGAATAGTGTTTATTGTGTGCACTGAACGTCACCAATACAGCAATATTTCCTTTTAACGTCGCTAAATAACGAGTGAAGTAATGTTTCACTTCACTATCTTGGTGAAGTGCATCTAACCAAATATGATCATTAATTTTATTTTGCTGAACTTTATATTTCAGCACTGAAGTCATGGGACCACTGACTTTACTGACCACGCTGATCGGATTATTCATGTGGTTTTCATACAGCGGAAGTGAGTCTGTCGGCCCTTTTTCCTTCGCCGTTAAAATAATCATAGCTTCTTTAGCTGTATTCGGATCTGTTGCACGACAAACCCATTCCGTTTGCTCTAACGTGCAAGACCAACCATCATCCATTTCAAACGAAATATAGGCGTTCTTAAAAAGCTTGGCTTGAGAAGAAATCGAAACAAGAAATATAGAAAGAACCGCTATCGGTTTAAGCCCCTGAAACCACTGGTGAAACATACTTACCTCGCTGTGAATTCCAAGCTTAATTTTGGCTTGAAGCCGTGCTTTTCAGCAAGCATAATTGCGAACTCTGCCGCCTTCGCCTTTCAGAGCTAGATCAATGTCTCAATATGAGATTCGAATCGAACCCCGATTTACCTTATCCAACTCCTCCTCTGAAAAATTACATAAATAGGCACTTTGTTATGTAAGTAACACCCTGCTGAGCCTCAACAGCAATAAACAAGCTTTGGTCTGGCCCTTGATTTGTAACACAAAAGGGATGAAAAAAAATATCCTGCTCTTCCTTGGAATGGCTCTGTTGGGGTCAACGGCAATCGCGGACAAGATTCTATTACTGAATAGTAACTTGGATTCTTTACAAGCGCGATTTGACTACATACAAAATGCACAAAGTGAAATCAAGGTGCAGTACTTTTCCATTGATAAAGACTATTTGTCTTTTTCTACTCTAGCGATTCTACGTGATGCTGCTGCCCGTGGGGTAAAAGTTAAAATCCTAGTGGATGCCATGCATAACGACATCCTCAAACAGACCATGTCAGCCCTGCTTCTTAGTTTAACTCCAGAGAAAAAATCGAATATTGAAATTAAAGTCTACAACAGCTTCAATTTGCTACGCCCACTTCGCTACACAAAACGCATGCACGATAAAGGCCTTATCATTGATGACAAAGCTATGATTTCCGGTGGTCGCAATATCGCCAATGGTTTCTTTGGTCGATCTGGCGAGCGTAAAATTCTACCTATCTTTGAAGACAGCGATGCTTTAATTTTAGAAAGTCGCTCTATTCATAATGCGTCTGAATACTTTAATGATCTTTGGAACTCTAAGTTCGTTAGCTCGGCCTCGCTGGGACAATTCTCAGCCTCTTCATTAAAACGTCTGCGCTGCCCAGGAAAAACCGATGCGGCGTCATGTGAGCGCACTCGCCAACGCAACGTCAAGCTGGTGCAGCAAGAGGAAGAACGCATCAATGAATTTATTCAAGCATTTAAAGCCAGACAAACCGCCGATGCCTATGAAGCACAGGACTGGAATAATTTAGCAACAGAAGTCGGCCCTATTGAATTCCTCTACGATGATGTTCGCACACAACCTTCTAATTTGGACAAACCTGAGCACAATATCGCGTCCCAACTTTATAACTTCATACAACAAGCTCAGGAAAGCGTGACGATAATCACACCCTACTTGGTTATCACCCCAGAGCAGGAATCACTTTTCCGCCAACTACGTGAGCGTAATATACGCGTAAATCTCTACACCAATTCTAAGGCGGCTAACGACGTCTCGGCAGCCCATGTAGGGTATGAAAAAACACGGGAACTTGCACTACGTCACAATGTGAATTTGTATGAGTATCAAGGCCCAGACACCTTACACGCCAAGCTAGCTTTGATTGATGGTAAGACTTTTTATATCGGTTCATTTAACTGGGATTATCGCAGTCAAAATCTTAATCGCGAAGTCGGGCTTATTGTGAACCTGCCAGCTTATCGTGATACAGCTTTAAGACATGATATTGATGAAAAGTTCGGTCGCATCGCCCGCAACTCTTGTCTTGTTAGATCCAGCACGTGCAGCCCCGTATCTAATGTGCAATTAAGCGATTTAAGCGAAACGGAACTCAATAACCTTATTCATGTCGCCAAGAAACGAGACCGCGCCAATGCCCGTTTCTTCCGATTGATCTATCCACTGATCAAGAAACAGCTTTAAAAAGAAAACGGCCTGTGGTTCACACAGGCCATTTTATCTATCCTATTTAAATAAATCAGAACTACTTACCTAAGATGTAATAGAACATCAAAGGCGCTACAATCGAAGCGTCACTTTCAACGATGTATTTAGGAGTATCGATAGCTAATTTACCCCAAGTGATTTTCTCGTTTGGCACCGCGCCTGAGTACGAACCATACGATGTTGTTGAATCTGAAATCTGACAGAAGTAGCTCCAAAGAGGAACATCTTCGTGACCTAAATCCTGTGATAACATCGGAACAACACAGATGGGGAAGTCACCGGCAATACCACCACCGATTTGGAAGAAACCAACTTTATTTTTTGTAGCCGTCGCCATGTACCACTCAGCCCAGTACATCATGTAGTCAATACCCGATTTCACTGTACGTGAACTTTTGATATCACCTTTAATACAGTGACCAGCAAAGATATTACCTGTAGTTGAGTCTTCCCAACCCGGAACTACCATTGGTAAATTCTTTTCAGCTGCCGCTAACAACCATGAGTTTTTTGGATCGATTTGGTAGTACTTTTCTAATTTTCCAGAAAGTAAAATTTTATACATGTACTCATGTGGGAAATAGCTTTTACCTTCAGCTTCAGCTTTTTGCCACTCTTCTAAAACTGCTTTTTCGATACGGCGAATCGCTTCTTCTTCTGGGATACATGTATCAGTAACGCGGTTTAAGTGACGATCCAATAGTTTTTGTTCGTCTTCAGGAGTTAAATCACGATAGTTTGGGATACGCACATAGTGATCGTGCGCTACTAAGTTATAAACGTCTTCTTCAAGATTGGCACCAGTACAAGAAATTGCATGAACTTTGTCTTGTCTGATCATTTCAGCCAATGAAAGTCCTAATTCTGCAGAACTCATGGCACCAGCTAGTGTCACTAGCATTTTACCGTTTTGTTGATCCACTAGCTCTTTGTAACCTTTAGCTGCATCTTTCAAAGCTGCTGCATTGAAGTGACGATAGTGATGATCAATAAACTGAGTAATAGACATGATTTTAGCCTCCGTTAGGTCTGTTAATGAAAGGCCGAATCTACTACAAGTTTTTCAAATGACAAGTGCTTTAAACAGATCTTTTAAGGGCTTCTTTTTCAGCGATTCGCAGTTGTTTTTGTTCACGAGATTGCTGAATCCAGTGGCGAATTGTAACTCCAATCAGAATAGAGCCACATACAAAGATAAATAAGGCCATTCCAAAGAATATAATTAAACTCATAAAACCTCTGGAGCAACAACTGCCTGTTGAGTTGTAATTTGACGAACCACCCACGAAGCCATCGCTAAACCGAAAGCTCCTGTTACAAAACTAGCCGTTCCATAAATAACCGAGCGATGTAAACAACCATGAGGATCTATTTCCCCTTGTGGACAAACACATTTAAAGCCCTGTCCGTTATCATACTTCAATTCAATTGGTTGCGCTGGAATTTCATCTGAAAACACACAGGGAATATCAAATAGTTCATTCTTCCCGCGCGGAAAGGCATATTCTTGGCGTAAAATTTTACGTACAGAATGTGATAACGGATCAATATGTGTTTTTGCTAAATCGACGATACTGATACGAGTCGGGTCCATCTTTCCAGAGGCGCCACCACTTGTAATCACTTTGATTCCACGTTGACGACATTCATTCAACAGATGTGTCTTCGCTGTTAAGTTATCAATCGCATCTAAAATATAATCTGGCTGTAGAGTTAAAATTTCTTCTGCAGTATCTTTGTTATAGAATAGAGGCAAAGATTCAATACGCGCCTGAGGATTAATTTTACGTAGTCGCTCAGCCATCACATTGGATTTTTTATGACCGACAAATCCCTGTAAAGCGTGAAGTTGGCGATTGGCATTCGTGATACAAATTTCATCAAAATCAATGATCGTCAGACGACCAACTCCAGAACGAGCCAAAGACTCGGCTGCCCAAGAACCAACACCACCTAATCCGATCACCATAACATGAGTGTTGAATAACTTCTGCATCATCTCGTCACCCACAAGACGTCCCATACGATCAAAACGTCTGTGCAGAACGTATTTAGTCTCAGTTATGTTATTAACCGGTGAATGATTAACTACGTTTTGAATCGTAGCTTCAGCTGCTTTAGTTTCAGAATTTGGCGTTTGCATAAAGTGGGATTTTTATAGCAGAAACTTTAGGGACTGAAAAGCCTTTTAAAGTTCTGTGTATTCCGTTCAAGGACCTCTAAAGGGCTTATATTTCTTATGAGCCCAATTTCTTCTGCTACAGAGTAAATAGAAACAGGTTCGTTCGGTCCATTCCAACCCTCCGGCGGCTGATCCGGAGAATCACTTTCCAAGAGTAAAAACTCCAAAGGCATACGGCTGACACAATCACGGAGCTTCTTATTTTTCTCGTAGGTCACAGCTCCGCCAACGGAGATCAAAAAGCCCTGATCGATAAAGCGCATCGCCGTTTCATAACTACCGGAAAAGGCATGCAACATTCCGCGCTTTTCTGGGGCACCCCAAATATCGAAAATCTGTAACGCTTTTTCATGGGCTTGAACCACATGCAATACCATAGGTTTTTGAAACGTCTTTGCTAAGGCGATTTGGTTTTCAAACATTTCAATTTGTAGGCCCTCTGATTCTTTTAAAATATGTGGCCGAAAATCTAAACCCGCTTCTCCAAGCGCCATAGCTTGCGGTAAAAGCTGGGCCAATTCATCTAAGGCGCGCTCGCATTCTTCCGCCGGATGGTCGGCTACATAATAAGGATGCAAGCCAAAACACAGTCCAATATTCTCTGGATACTTTTTCTTAAGCTCGATCTGGCGTAGCCACTCTTCAGGCGAAACCCCGCCTTGCAAGAAAAAGTCGATATCTTTTTCTAAACACCTCTGCATCAGACTTTGAACCTCTTCATCTGTCTGAGGAAAGCGTAAATCGGCCCAATGGCAGTGGCTGTCTATATATTTCATATCTTCTATTATGCCTCAACTTATACCAACTTATACCTTAGTCGAGTGTACTTCTGGACTCATCTAGTTTCAATTTTATTCCGATAGAAACGTATAGAACTGAAACTATAGAGATCTAGCGATTGAGGAGTTTGGTATGAAACATGATGTTTTTCAAATGGTTATCGACATCAAAACGAAATCTGGCAGCGTTTTAAAGCCACACGAAATTCACTTTTGGGATTTAGCCAACCCTCATCACCCCAAACATCTTCATAACTTCTTACCCGCATCGCCTTTTAAGTTCTATACAGATGCGATCTTAGGTCTTTGCTTCCATAAGATGACGGACTACCGCCACTTAACTCCCGAACAAAGAAGCTTTTCTGAAAAAGCCTATCTGACGTTCAATCCTTATAATGAGCTTTTTCAGAAATCAGCAGCCCGTGTGAAAAACTTCAGAAAGAAAGATCTGTCTCAACAAATTCACTTTGAAAATTTCGAAAAACAAATGTCTGCAGTTTGGGAAAATGCTTTTCATAAAAACTCATTTTCTTTTGAAAAAGTACGACCAGCACTAGATTTGATTGCTGATTTTGAAGCGCAAATTTCGACTCCGCTGATTTACAACTTTTCTGTACACTTTAGCGAAAACTTTTCAGAAAAACTGATTTGTTTTTACTCGTTCCTATTCCATTTGCGTTCAATCATGGCCGTAGATCATAATGCTCACGTTGAAGACAGTTCTTACGAGTCCGTCACTTGTGATTCAATTTCTGACTATCTACCAAAAGCGGATTACACTGTTAACGACGCGCTTTTATACTGGCACTTCACCAAACTGCAACACCAATTCCATTCACATAAAGACGCGGACCAACGCACAGAAAAGCATTTTGTCGAACCTCTACAACAGTACTTCCACCAGTACAGTCACAATGCTTGCCGTCTTATTGAGAATCTGCCGACCTCTTTCCTAGCGAACTTCAACCAACATGATCAAGAGGAAGCTCTTCATCAAGCCCAAATGGATTGGTTACTGGGTTCACACAGTGGATTGTTATTCAAGATGCGTGAAGAACTTTTCGGCGCATTTGAAGGTTATGAAAAAATCTTCTGGTTTAACAGTGCCGGAGGAAAAGTAAAAACCTCTTCATCTTTGAACATCTGTTTTGAAATTTCAGAAAAAGATCTAGCTACGAACAGTTCGGTCGCCTAAGCGACCGCTCTTTTAGCGAAGTATTTTTTATAAAGAAAGTATAAGCCAAGAATCACAAGGACAATCAAAACGCCGATTTTGAATTGCTTTAGATAATACAAAATATGGTCGCCATAATAAGCCAGTAATAAGATCTGCGTTGGCACTGAAATTAGAGCCGCAATCCCATCAATCACGAGGAACTTCCATGCTGGAAACTTCAACATCCCACAGGCTAAGTGGCCGGGAAAGCGAATCCCCGGAGTGAATCTAAAGATTCCACAAGCATAGGCTCCGTACTTTTGAGTCCACTCTTCAATGCGTAGACGATTTTTTTCTGATAAAACTGACTTAATCGGCTTCCATTCAAAAATACGTCGACCAAAAAGTCGCCCGACACCATAAACCCAAAAGTCAGATAACCAGACAATAAGAAAGGCAACTATCGCAGCAGTCTCCGCATGTACATGCGGAGCTCCTTCATACGGCGGCGGATACTTATCTGGATTTGATCCCATATAAGCTAAAACGCCCACACTGACTAATGTTGCTTCTTCAGGAAAAGGCAGTCCAATCGCAGATAACAGCATCATGACCACTAAAAAAGTGTAAATCCATATAGGCTGATACGCATAAGGAGTCAGACAGGCCAGTGTCTCTTTACTGTGCCAAAGACACTGTATTAATGAATCGTCCATTCTGATGATCATGAATGTTTTTTGTAGAATTGTTAAGATCTTGAAATCAAACGATACACTGTGCTAATCAAAGGTATGTCACAAAATGAGGGCACATCCGTCAGCTCGCAGGGATTCGAATATGGGGTTAAACACTTTTACAACCCTAAGTCGGGCTCCATAACTGAAATAATGTTTGATTTGCTAAACCTAGAGGCGGAAGAGGCTCACTCTCTGCTCAAATTAGGTGCGGTTTACGTCAACAATATCCGTCAAGAACAGAATGAAGTCATTGCTGAAAACTCGCTCTTTCGTGTGCACACAAAACCTCGTCGATACAACTGCAACTATAATTGGCGTTCATTGGTTATCTACGAAAATACAGATCTCGTTGTCTTAAATAAACCTTCAGGTATCCCCAGCCACCCCTCCGTGGATAATAAAATTGAAAATGCTCTTTCCCAGCTCTCTTTCGATTTGGGAATTCCTCTTTTTATTACACATCGCCTTGATACTTTAACCGAAGGACTTATTGTCTACGCTAAGAATAATAACTTCGTGAAAAGTTTTAATATCCAATTGCAAGAGCGCAATATCGAGAAAAAATACGTGGCCATCGTTGAAAGTAAGCGAAGCTTACCTGCACGACTGCTCCACTATATGATTCCCTCACCTCGTGCACCCAAAAAGCTCAGTGACTCTGTTGTAGAAAATGCGGCCCTTTGCGAATTAGAGATTCTAGATCAGAAGTCCATATCATCGGAACTCACTTGGGTTAAGATCAACCTCTTGACCGGACGTACACACCAAATCCGTGCTCAAATGTCCCATTCAGAAGCTCCAGTCCTAGGCGATCACCTCTATGGCGGTCAACACCCCTACAAACCTAATGCAATCGCTCTGAGAGCGTGCGAATTGCAATTTAACTGGGGCATACAACGCCTCCGTTTCAATTTAAATGAAGATTTTGACATTCCCCAAAAGCCTTTCTAGGCTCACGATATGAAAAAACTTATCCAAATTTTATCCTTATCCATCCTTTCTTTTTTCTTCTTCGTTAGCTGTAAATCGACCCCTTCGGTTGATACGAATCAGAACTCGTCAGTTCTAATTTCACAGCAATCTGTTGCTAAGTCTGAAAATGAAATTTCAATTATGACCTATAATGTAGAGAATCTTTTCGATACTCAACACGATGAAGGAACAGAAGACTTTAGCTACCTGCCTTTAAAAGATAAAAATCAAAAAAAGGTTCAAGACTATTGTAAGTCGGTCAAAAACAACTTCTATAGAAAACAATGTTTTGAATTCGACTGGAGCGACGAGGCTTTAGAAGCTAAAATGCGTAATTTAAACCACGTCATCCGTTTCACGGATCAAGGACGTGGACCTGATAACATTATGTTAACAGAAGTTGAAAACCTGCGTGTGCTGAAACAATTTGTTAATGGTCCCCTATCAGATTTAGGATATAAAACAGTTGTTCTTATTGAAGGTCCCGATCTACGCGGTATTGATCCCGCTTTCATTTCTAAATTCCCACAAGTGGGAAAAGAAAAGTTACATCTTATTCCTTACAAAGACAAAAACCCAGAACAACTTAAATGGGCCAAACGCTCGCGCGGAATCCTGGAGGTTGTTGTCAAAGCCCCTAACGGAAAGAATATCACTTTCTTAACAGCCCACTTTCCTTCACAGTCCAACCCCACTGAATGGAGAGCTCAAGCCATTGATTTTGCTAAAAATCTAATGTTGAAATACCAAAAACAAGGGCGTGCTGTTGTCTTCGGTGGTGACTTAAATATCATCGCCTCGGAAGAGGAAACTCATGGTTATTTCAAAAATCAAATGACTCAAGCGGGACAAGTTTCGCACCTTGTTGGCTGTAAACACTGCGTGGGGTCTTATAATTATAAAGGCACATGGTCATTTCTTGATATTTTAGTTTTCTCGAACAATTTAAAAACTGTGGGTTTTGAATTAATTCCAGACTCTATCCAAATCGTAAAAACATCTATGAATACGGATACACAAGGGAGTCCTAAACGATTTGACTCTATAGAAAAGTCAGGCGCGGCAGATCACTTCCCACTTTACGCTCGTATTAAATACTTCTAATTTATTTTTTTCGAATAGATCGAAAGTTTAAGGCTGAGTCCTTGATTTTTAAAGTCATCTGAAGACACCAACTTCAGATGACTGAAATTAAAGTTCCAAATCGGTGGATGAAGAATCACCATACCATCCACATCTTGTTCAAATGACTGAATAATCTCTCGAACATTCTGATCATCTAAGCGAATACCATACGGAGGGTTACATACAAGCCATACGTTTTTTGTCAGCTCAGAGCGCTGCAATTGAACATCTTGGCTGTCTTTCACTTCTGCTTTTATAGGAACATCTGTTACACCAAATACTTTACAGAACTCATCTTTATTACGACTTAAATTCAAAATCGCTTTTTCATCAATATCGTAACCAACAGCTAAGGGCTGACCAGAATTTCGAATCCAACGAAAATTCTTTGTCCAAGAATCCGACTTAAATAGCTTTGGTGTTTTCTTAAATATTTGCCAACTGTACTCGCGGTGCAAATTCGGTAAGTAGCACGACAAAGCTTCAAATAAAATCGTACCTGAACCTACAAAGGGGTCCACTATCGTCAGGTCTTGATCTAGATTCACCAGAGCAGACAATCGACGTATAAGATAGGCCGCCAATGTCTCGCGCAGCGGAGCCTCACCTCGATAAACCGCATATCCCCTACGATGCAAGTGCTCACCTGTTGTATCTAAACTGATCGTGGCTCTATCTTTTTCAAAGCGCAGATAGATATTCACCTTAGCTTTATCGACAACATTAAACCCCATCTTCTGTAAAACGCCTGATGCTGACTCTAAAATGCTTTTCTCGTTATTAAGACGTGACTTGTGCGACTCTACTTGTAAAGTCACAGGCATTCCTGTTTCTAGAAACGTATTCAGTGGAACTTTAGACAATTGTTTTTCAAATTGATCGAAGTAGCGACTTTCAAATGAAGCCACACGTAGCAAAACACGACCAGCAATTTTACTGAATAAATTAATCTGATAACCAAGATGATCTTCACATTCAAGTTCAAGTCCACCTTTAATAAGATCTAGCTCTGGAAAAGAAGACCGCGTCGGTAGACCATCCAGATCAATCATTTCAAACCAGAAACTTTTTAACTCTTCTACAAGCGAGTTTTCAAATCCTATTGGGCAGCTAATAAAAAAGCGCGACACTAAAATCTCCAGTAGAGATCAAAGAACCCGTAATAGCCATCCGACGGATCTAAGCGAAGACTGGTGATATCCGTACTATTGACAGAGAGCTGAAAGTGAAAGTGTTCCATCGTCCAAACATACGAAAGATAGCCACCGAGCGCCTTTTTCGCAAAATTGTAATTCGGACCAATAAGGAAGCGATCCCAGTTATTTAAAATCACTTCGTATCCTGTCTGAAAAGAACTGGAAGTGACATACTTCAAAGCCGCAGCATCCTCGGCCCCGTCCCACTCAACGATACCAATCCCCACAAAGGTATGAGAAATCAAAGCATCTGATGAAATAGAATCCCAGAAGAAATTCAAGTTAACAGAGCCCTGATCCTCTTTCACTAGCCTCGCAAAAGAAACACCTGCGGCTAAGGTTGTCGCTTCACTGTCATAAAATTTTGCGCGGAAATTTGCATTCGGCCGTCCAAAGAAATTGGCTGGGATAAAGGACCCCACAGTGAGCCAATCTTTAAATCCATAGTAAGTATCGCCAAGGTAATTGATCAGAAATTCATCTTCGAATAATGTCTGCGCTGTATCCCCGATGGCTAACCCTTGGTAAACGAGTGGTCTATACTGTGCCGATACCTGCATCTGCTTATCGCGCAGAAGTAAATCCGTTGTTCCAATATAGTCAGGATTTGTGGAAGATAAATCTAGGCGTCGAGCAAAATCACCCGGTTGGATTAAAACCTTACGCGATTGTCTAAGTAGGCCCAAGCGAACTTCATACAGACCATCAATGATCTTTCGAGTTCCAATAACTTCAACAAAGCCAATAACTCCGCGTCGCAAATCCTGCGACACAATCACGAGCGTTTCACCTACATGCCACTCTTCAGATTGACTGGTCGCCAAAAGACGATCACTGTCCGTTACTTTTTCAATCACAGCTTGGGACTCAATATCTGCATAGGCTGCAGGAGCAGCCATCACAACAGCAATTAAGATAATAAAGAAAAAGCCTTTTAGGCCTTTATAGGCGGATGAAAATTTAGACATACCAAAGCCATTATTAGCAGAACAACACCAAAACCAAAAGCAAATAATAGACCAAAAGCATCTGTCAGATAACCTACACAGACATGCATTAAAATCACACAGACACTTTGAATGCTCATCGCAAAAGTAATAAATCTACGCTTCTGCAAACCTGCTTTTTCCGAAATATACACAATCGCCAAAGGATAAAAAGGTGCCATACTTAAACCACAAAGGGCCAAGAAAAATGGGTGAACATACAGACCCATAATCAGAAATAAAACCGATCCCATTAAGCATAGATTCATTTGAAGCTTAATGGCACTTTTAAAACTCTTAATCGCAAACAAAAGTCGACCAAGCAAAAGAAAAACAAAAAAGTAAGTCACATAATTACTTGAATCTTCAAAACTCAAGTTAAAGTAACTTCTCATATACAAAGCCAGTCGCGTACTTACTAAAATTTCTGCCGCCACATAGGTGGCAAAAAATCCCGCAAACCAAAGCATCGTGGTCACCGAACTTTTTTTCACAGTCCCCTTCGAGGCCTCTTCGTGATGAACAAATTCTTCTTTGGGGCTGATGATAAATGTTAATAACACCACAAGCATCGATAAAAAGCTGACAACTAAGAAACCACTTTGCCACTGAGTCAAAAGATTTTCTGAAGGATAATGATCACTAAATACACGTGGAGACCTCGATGCCAACAGTGGTGCCAGCAAACTCGAAAAGCCGTAAATGCCATGCATAGAGGACATGGCTCTAGTTTGATGGGGCGGCTGAACATTTTCAGCAATCAAAAGATTCTGAGTTACACCTGTCGCGCCCAAACCAAAACCGAATAAAAAACATCCAGCAAGATACCACACAAATAATGGCGCAAATCCCATGAGGGCTACACCGGCCATCATTAAAGCAATGGTCCATGTTAAAAGACGATTCAAATGCACTTTCTTCAAAGCAAAGGCAGAGGCGATATTACCTAATAAGGCTGCGGTAGAAGCTAGCGCAAAACTGAATGACCCTTCAGAATTACTCAAGTTAAAATATTTTAAAAGTTCAGGGAACAACGGGCCTCTGAGATTGTCCGCCAACCCGAGTATGAACATACTCAGGTAAGCAAATAGAAGTGCCCAAAACATTTTAGAGCAGCGGAAAAGCATCCTAGGAGCTTAATACAGCTTTCAGGATTTTAAAAGTATTAATAATAGTACGACGGCCGACCTCACCCTCGTGTTGAATGAGTGGTCTGCGATTGTCCAAGTTATCTGGAGTTATACGGCGAAGAATCCCCGGCGTTACCACACATGGCAATGTACTTAAATCCTCTTGTTTTGGAGTGCGTCCTTTAAACAACAAGAAAATAAAAGATTCACGGATAAGGTCTTCTTCACCATAACAAGAATAAGCCACACGGCCCAATCGGCCATTAAACTTATCCAGTTCAGCTTTGGAATGTTCACGGGCAAACTCCGTTGCAAAGTTTTTAAACTTTGGATAAGCCGTACGGATCTCTGTCGGAGATAATAGGAAGTTGTTATTGCTATCATGGGCCGCATACAAGGACTCCATGTAATACAACAAAGAAATCATCATTTTGATATCTGCACTTTCCAAACGCACATTTTTGTTAGCCTCTTCTTTACGGGCCGCATCGAGCAAGGCCACAAAGAAATCTTGGAACTGTTCCGGTGTCAAACGCTCTAAATAAACACTTAAAGCTGGAAGGTTAGAAAAATAGTATTTATATCCCCGCTTCAGCTCGCCTATAAAACAGGCTTCGTTATTCCATGGATTACCGAACACATCCATATCTGAAAGGTTACAGTTGGCATTGGCTAAGCCCTGCTTCATTTCATTAAAAGTCTGACCGCCAGAGATCAGAATATTGAAGCTTTGTAGCGTTTCCGAAAAGCTCATTTTATCATCGCCATTACCAGATGCGGTAAACAGGTTTGCAGCAATTACGCTAGCCTCACCTTGGTTTTCAACTCGTGGGTCCATAGCTTTGATTTCGATTCCGAAATTTTTAAACTCATTATACCACTGCACCATTCCACGCTTGCTGGCATGGGCATTTTTCACTAACTTCACAAACGGCGTCTCGCCCCAACCTAATAGCATTTGGCGCGATAACATCATCACATAAAATCCACGAGTCAAATCCACCCAATTTTGCTGAGCTAGATTTTGATTGGCATACAACATCAACTTTTTATTGCGATAAATAGAAGGCTTTTGAATTAAAAACTGTTCTTTTAATTCTTTCACAATATTAACAATGAGTCTTTGCGTCTCTGAGTCGAAATCTTTTAGAATTGCCGTCTCGCTTGCAGGGTCAAATTGACGTAGCTGACGCTGAACTGTTTCCACAGGGATTCTGCGATTCTGGCTTGAAGCCAAAACCGACTCGCTTGCGATAGTTTCAAGATACTTACTATAGATTTTGTAAACAGCTATTTCTCTTTTCAAATTACTGAAATGCACGCGCTTGATACCATCAAATGCCATGATATCGCCAGCAAGTCCTGATTCTAAAACACGCACTACTATTGTTTTGTAAAAGCTCAATGCCGTTGAACTGGAAACTGGAAGTGGCATCATCTCTTTTTCAAAAACTTCAGAAATCAAAGGATCAAGTGAGGCCATCGAAATTTTTTGAGTTTTTCGGTATTGCAATGTGCCTTCTAATAACGATACCGCATCTTCGATAAACTCGATTAAGTTATTTAATACAGCAGGCGTGCTGATTTCAAATTTAACATGTCCATGAATATGAGTTGAGTATAAACGTAGTACCTCTGTTAAATTATCAATGTAGATTTGTCTTTCAGACTCACCGCCAGCGGCCTGCTGACCGATCAAAAGAGTATTGACCTTGTCAGCCAACTCTAGCATTCCCTGCTGATCTTCTTTCAAAACATTCATATTTTTGATAGTTCTTTTGAAGTCTTCAAATCCATAAGAAGACTGAGACATACGAGATGCTGCCAAAAGATTTTTAAGACTTAAATTAAGCTGAGCAAATCCATCTTTAATCATGGTTTTAGTTAGTGGTGCATCTGTTTTTTGAAAAGTAAACAATTGAGCATAAGGTAGTAGATTTTTAGCTTCTTCACGAATCACCAACAAATAAGCGCGAAGCTCTGTTAGTTCATCTTTAGTGATTTTCTGATCTGAACCACCTAGTAAGGCTGTTTTTAAAGAGAGTAAATCTCGTGTAGCGTCTCTAGAGATATTTGAATCTTCAATGAATTTTTCAAAAATTTCAAAAAGCTCTTCTGCATTAAATGAAGTCGCCTCTTGGCGTCCTTCAACGCGCGTTTGGAACTGTGACAAGGTGTCATCAATACAAGAAAATGTTTTATCAATATCCGCCGGTGTCACTTCAGATTTCATAAAATTTTGCACATCTAAAGGAACATCTTTCAAGCAACTCATCGCGTCTTGTTTGATTTCTACAACTTCTTCTTTCTTAGGTTTTCCCTTAGTAAACTCAGTACATGATGACAATAACATCATAGGAATAACTAAAAAAGCTAAGCAGATTTTAGATATCATAACTTACTCCCGCCCATACTTGATCTAAACTCTTGTAGGCTTCCATTGCCGAATTCTTTTCGCTATCAGTATCAATTAAAAGCACATCGACCCAGAAAGCCCATGGTCCACGTAACTTCACTGCATTCTTAAAGTTGATTTGGCGGAACGACTCTGATGGGCTGAATTTATATTGAAGTGTTGAGTCTAAACGAAATTGATTCCAAAAAACTCCCGTGTATGTAGCTCTAGCTAAAGCCGCTTGGCGGAACTGAAAGCGATTCGACAAGGAAGCTCTGTTATCATCCGCATCAGGTCCCACATCTTTAACTTTTCCACCTGTTGTGTCCAAGTAGGCTAAGAAAAATGTGAAGGGTTGATATCTAAAAAATATCTGTGGCCCCCAACTTAAGCTTTCGTCGAATTGAGGCGAGTTAAATCCATCATCGAACTTCGGATCTTTCGGTTGGCTATATAAAACCGACAATTGAGCAGCTCCCCATGTATCGCGGTAGCCAAAATCTGCTGAATACACGTTTTCATAATAGACTTTCGGAGTCACATCTATACGCACACGTGTCGTTACCAACACGCCTTTATAGCCCAAAGCCAATTGATTCGAAGGTTTATACATCCCTGCTAAATTAGCAAAGAATCCACGTCCCTCACCCATACGAACTTGTGCTCCGTACTGAGTTTGAAAGATCACTTCACTGACTTCAGGTTTATCGACGTTATAGTCAATCGGTAACAACTGTCCTTGAAAACGAACATTTTGTGGAGGCATCGGGAACCATGGATTACTGGCTTGAAACTGACCATCTTTTAACTCAAAACTAGCGCCTTGATCTGGAATATACAATGGCGAGGCAAATAAGCTCACTGCAAATCCTTGGTTTCTTTTCTCCCAAAATAAACCTGTTAAACCTTGGTTTTCAGGAGCCAATGGATTCCAACGGAATTGAGGTTGATAAACACCTAAATTCCATACGCTGTCTAAAGAAGACCAGTTATGTAATTTGCGACCAATGTGAAGCTCTGATTTATCTTCAAATGAAGTGCTGAAGTATGTTTCACGGATATTCAGAAAACTCAAAACAGAGTTCCCCATGGCATACATACCCGTTAAGTTAATACGGAAAAGGTCATCTGATTTAGGATTGGTCTTAAGATTCGCGCCTAAGAATGCGAAAGATTTACTGCTTGCAGACTCATAATCAGGGCTGATAAATGACAACCCTTGAACAACCATAGATGTGCGAATCTCAGAATGAGACACTAAGCTGAAAAACAAGATAGCACTAATCAAAAACAGATGGTTTCTTCCCATACCAGCTATCTATCAAGTTTTGTGCCCCAATAGAGGTCTGAGGCTTAATTTATGCGATTTGGCCTAGAATTTAGGGGCGCAGGACGCTGAAACTGGACAGATGACAGTTTTTGTATACTATGACTAGATAAGTTATATACAGGTTCGGATGAAGATTCTCATTATAAGATTTTCCAGCATTGGCGATTTAACACAAGCACTCAGCATACCGAGCTTTATCCGCTCTTATGTTCCGAACGCCGAGATTCATTTTGTTACACGCCAAGACCTCTCGAGTTTGCTTGAAAATCACCCAAATATTGATCGCATCTGGACACTGGATCGCCGTGATGGATTCCGTGGACTCATCCAATTGATAAAAAAATTAAATCAGGAAAATTTCACGCACATTTATGATGCACACAATAACTTAAGATCTGCACTCATTCGCTTCTTTGTACACTCAAAGAAAACTTTGGTCAGACCGATGATGCGCATCAAAAGATTTCTACTTCTGGAATATCATATCAATCTTTTTGAAAAACCTTTTTCTGGACAAAGAGATCTGATTAAGCCGTTAGAAAAATGGGGAATGCCTTTTCGGCTTCCTCCAACACCACAATTGTTTCTAAATGAAAGTATTCGACAATCTGTAGAAACTCCAGATGAAGACTTCGTAGCACTTGTGCCTTCGGCTGCCTACTTTCTGAAAAGATGGCCAATAGAGTATTGGGATGAACTCATCAAACTCAACCCAAGTAAAAAGTTTGTTGTTTTAGCTGGCCCAGAGGACAACTTTACATCTGTCTTGAATCAAAACTCAAATGTCCTCAATCTAACGGGAAAGACCGGACTACTGGGATCCGCCGCTGTGATTGAAAAAGCAAGTATGACGATTGCTAATGACACCGGACTTCTGCATTTTTCAGAGCAACTTGGAAAGCCCACCATCGCCTTAATGGGACCTGCCCCTTTTGGTTTCCCTTCGCGCGAAACGACCTTACAGTTAGAAAGAAACTTAAAATGTCGTCCTTGCTCTAAACATGGACAGGGGCCATGTGTGAATGTGGCCTATCATGAATGCCTACGCTCGATTACACCACTGGAAGTTTCAAGCCGCATGAACCAAATCCTCGAGCAAAACAAATGATTTATTTTTATCGCCTGATTTACTTCACGCTTAGAGTTTTGCTATTTGTGATTTCTCCGGTTTTGCCAAAATCTTTACAGCTATGGATAAAGTTACGTCGAGAAAAGCTCTCACAAAAGAATAATTTCAAAAACAGCTATTGGTTCCACGCCTCTAGTGGAGAAATTGAATACTGCAAATCTGTTATTCGCCTACTGAAAACCGAAGATCCAAAAGCACATGTTGTTGTCACCTACTCCTCTCCATCTGCGGAAAAGTTGTTTTTTAATATCAGTCAATTTGTCGACGAGTTCATTCCTCTACCTTGGGATCAGCCCTTTGCAATTAAGCGTCTTATTCAATACATACAACCGCGTGTTTTAGTTTTTGCCAGAACAGATTTATGGCCAGAGCTTATTTATCAAGTGAAAAAGCAGCGCATTCCTGTAGGGGTGATCTCGTACAACCCTCGTTTAAGTTCACTTAATCATTTTGTAAATAGACACTTACTTAGCCAGCTAGATTTTATTTCTTGCTTACAAGAACAAATCATCCCAAGTCTACAATTGATCACGCGAACAAAGATCATCAAAGCCGATGGCGACACGCGTTTTGATCAAGTTTTCTTTCGCTTGAGCCAAGAGCCGAAAGTCAAAATCGCCAACTCTTCGTCGGACTCAGCTCCCCTATTCATTTGCGGTTCTACTTGGGCTGAAGATGAAGCGGTGCTTTTTCCATGCTTTAATTTTTTAATTGAAAATAAGTTCAAAATTGCTCTGTGCCCCCACGATGTCAGTTCCAGCAATATCGCACGTCTACGAAATGACCTGGAAAAATACGGATGGAGCTACCAGTTATTGTCTGAATCTCAGGACTTACAGCGCGTGGATATTTCGAAAAACATTCTACTGGTAGATCAAGTGGGATACCTCGCTGACCTCTATCGCTTTGGTTCTGTAGCTTTCGTTGGCGGTTCTTTTAAAGACAAAGTTCACTCGGTAATGGAACCGCTTTGCTGCGGCCTTCCCGTTGCTGTTGGACCTTTTTACCACAACAATCCTGAAGCTGTCCGCTATGTAGGGCAATCCGTTATTAGAATTGAATCCCCACAAGAGCTAACAGGGCTTATTAAAAATATTTCGACTTTTGATAAAGAGCAGATCTTAACTGAAATGCAAAAAAATCAAAATGCAAGCCAGCGAGCCCTCGATACCATCAAAGAATCAATTAAAACAGCTTTCTAAAAAAGTAAGATTGCGCCATCCGTACCAACTGATTTTTTCCCCATCGACCAGTGCGCCTTGAAAACCTTCGGCTTTCAACTGATGGATGTACTTAGCAAAAGGAAAAGGCTCGCTCGAAAAAAGGCACATGGCTTTTTTAAGCGCAGAAGCCTCTATCTGCGGATACTTCTGCGGATGTGACAGATGAACCCCTACCAATGACATCACCTCAGTTATAAATGTCCCCTGTCCAATAACCATAAATGGATTCTTCCAAATCACATATTCAATAGGTGTTAATTGTAACTCCTGAATGGATTTACGACTGAGTTCTGCCACCAGTTCCGCATCTTGAATAAGAATCTGTCTCCAGAATAATTCCGCATTGATTTTTTCTTTCTTTTCAAGGATCTGACGATAGCGATGAGCGTACTCTTGTAGTTTTGGATTTTGAAGTCTCTGACCCAAATTGTGTAAAAAGTCTGAAGCCTCTTGTAAACCCGTCACATGGGAGACAGCAATTTCAATTCCATTTTGAGTTAATACCTCAGCCATCTCTTTTTTATTCTCTTCTTGGTCTAAAACAACCAAGTCAGGTGACAGCTTCAAAATTTCATCGATTTGCATATTTTTAGTGCCACCAACAGCGGGAATCGATTTCACTTTTGACTCGGGATGAATGCAGAAACGCGTCCTACCGACGACATCAATACCCGCTTCAATGAGGGTTTCTGTCCATGACGGCACCAAAGAAAGAATTTTAGCATTTTTTTCGAGCATCAACTAATCGTGTCAATCACTGTTAGTTGAGTCAACTATTAGCTCGCGCTACTATTTCCGAATGAAAAACTACTACCCACTACGTGAAAAACCTCAGACTCAATCCTTTAAAAAAGGCGATGTCCTTGTACTATTTGGTGAACTTTTTAACCGCGGCTATGCAAACGGGCTTGTAGAAGAAGCCGAAAAGAGCGGTCTAACTGTTATCCGTGCCACAGTGGGAAGACGCGATAGCGAAGGAAACTTACGTGCTCTCAATGCTGAAGAAACGGCGTCAATTCCACAGCCTTTTATTAACGTTCCTCTTGAGGCCGGATTTGATTTAGAAAAAGATTCCCACGGCAAGTCACCTGTCGACTATCTAAAAGATGTTAAACTCAGTGATTGGCAAAACGCTGTTTTACCAGAGACCTCTTTACAAGAATCCAAAGAAAAAGGACGCCTGCGCTTCAGACAAAGTGTTCAGCAGTTTTTAAAAGAGCTGACTCCTCACCTGAAAGACGGAGCCCATGTTCACTTTGCCCACTTAATGGCAGGTGGAGTTCCCCGCTGTAAAATCGTCATGCCATTGATGAATCGCGTTTTCAAAGGAACCGGAGACCGCTTCTTACCTTCAGAGATTTTCTGGAAAAGTACCATTGGTCGTCTGTTGGAACTTAATTTTCAAGAAGTCACTGCTGAAACTTACAATATCCTGATTGATGAGTCCGCAAATCTAAGACAGCAAATTGAGTCAAAAGGCGGAAGTGTCAGCTACGTGGCTTACGGCTACCATGGCACCGAGATCATCATCAATGACGATTACAAATGGCAATCTTACGCCCCCTACATTCAAGGTTGGGCAAAAGTTGAACTCGAAGGTATTTCGAAAAAATGGAGCCAACAAGGTATCAAAACGTGTGTCTACAATTGTCCTGAGATTTTAACAAACTCGAGTTCCATTTTCCAAGGGATTGAAATTCCACTTTACAACTTGATCCGCGCTTTCGAAAAAGATCAGCCTCAACATGAATTGACTCAAAAAATTAAAAATGAATGCCGTGCTGTTTTAAAAGAAGATGCCTCTATCGAGCAAATTTTCCAAATTGTAGATGACTTTTTAAACTCTGAACTCTTTTTGAAAACCAGTGTCTATGAGGGCTGGCCACATCACTCTGGTAAAGAGCAGTTAGCATTAGGTCTTGAGACTTCGGATCGAATTTTCTCTTTACACAAAGACGAAAAATCATTGATGACAGCTACCTTGAGTGAATTGATTTTTAGAGCCTGTGGGTACATCATGCTTCACGATGGCTATCACCCAAAATCACCTGTAGCTTGGATAGGACATGATGTTGTCGTTAAGAGTGTAACTTAGTTCATTAAAGGAATTTCTATGCCTGTTAAAATTGCGATTACTGGTGGCCCCTCTGGCGGAAAAACAACCTTAATTGAAGCTCTTAGAAAAGAGTTTGGACAAAAAGTAAAGATCGTCCCAGAAGCGGCCTCGATCCTGTACAAGGGCGGCTTTCCTCGTGTTAAAAGCTATGAAGGCTACTTCCATGCTCAACGAGCGATTTACTTCACACAAAAAGAATTAGAGGCTTTGCGCTGTAAGACAAATCCCGAAGCCTTGATCGTGTGTGATCGTGGTTCATTGGATGCCTTAGCTTACTGGCCCGATTCAGCCGATAATTTTTTTGAAACAACTCAGACAACTCGCGCTGCTGAACTTGCTCGCTATGACTGGGTTATTCATTTAGACACAGCGACAGAACCTGATTACGACACCAGTAATGAAATCCGTACGGAAAGCTTCCATGAAGCCTTGCTATTAAATGATAAGATTAAGCAAAGCTGGGATGGTCATCCTCAAAGAATTATTCTTGGAGCTGAACAGGATTTCTTTTCAAAAATGAAACGCGCCACGCTGGTCATCGCTGCAATTTTAGAAAATAAAGCCATGGAAGAAGTTAAAGCTATTCGCTAACGGATTTAAGTAACTACTGACTAATCCATATGAAATCAGCGCGCGGGCCTTCAGTCAAAGAAGGCTCGATCTGCTCTTGCTTTTCTTCGTCTAACATTCCCTCGCCATTCACCTGCGACACCGTCACCAGACGAGCGTCCGCTAATCGTGCACGGATACGATCTGGCAACCCTCCGCCGTACTGAACATGGAATTCTCCGACAACAATCACAAGGACATGATCAGGATGAGCCTGCATGAACTCGGCCGTCTGCCATGCCATCGTATCATCCCACGCCGACTGAGCCGTAAAACAATTCAACGGACTCTTGCAGTGATGTCCCGCCGCTAACATAAAGCGCGTCTTGTAAGACTCACGACCCAAAGTAAAAGCTGGAGGCAATAGCGCCTGCTCAGCTTCATCTAAGCTCTCTAGCCCCTGTCTTGAAATTTTCGAAGTGATCTGGCGCGAGATATTTAATCCCACTGTGGTTTCATTAAATGCCAAAGCTGGAAATAGAATCTGTTCACGATAGAAATCAAAGCTATAACCACCCCATTTGATAGCCGCTAGAAATTGATCTTCCGTTAAGGCTCCCGCACGGTATTGATCTAGATAAGTTTGGTCCGTGTAATTGACGAACTCCATCCCCACCGAAACTTTTAAGCCTTTAGCGCGTAAGCCGCGTAAAATTTCGAGGTGTTGCTCTTTATGGCTGGCAAGACCATGGTTTTCGCCCAATATGACGATATGGCCCGCTTGTACCCGACTCAGCAGGTTTTCCAGAGAGGTTTCTTGACCTGTTCGGCCATCAAAAAGCTGAGAAAAAGCACAAGAGCTATAAAATAATGCGGATAGAGCTAGAAATACCGATCTTTTAAGCATAAAAACCCCTCAATTTCGTACCAGACCCTTATATTCGATTGACTGACCGCTGTAAACCTACTTATAAAAGAAGGTCTTTGGAATTCATTTAAGAGGTGTATCATGGCAAAAAAGACTGGTCGTATTATTGTAACTTTAGAGTGCACAGAAGCTAAAGCAGCTGGAAAACCTGTTTCTCGTTACACAACTACAAAAAACAAAACTAAAACTCCTGGTCGTTTAGAAAAAAAGAAATACAATCCTAATTTAAAAAAACACACTGTTCACCGCGAAACTAAATAATTTCAGCGTATAGTGTTTTAGGATTATGATTCTTACTGACAAAGAAATCTTAAGTCATATCGAAAAAGGGCTCATCAAAATCGAGCCCTTTGATTTATCATGCCTTGGTACAAACTCATACGATGTACACTTAGGCAAAACTTTGGCCGTTTACGACGACGAAATCCTAGATGCTAAAGCTCATAATAAAATCAAAACTTTTGAAATCCCTGAAGAAGGTTATGTTTTAACCCCTGCTAAGTTTTATTTAGGGGTTACTGCTGAGTACACTGAAACTCATGCTCATGTGCCTTTCTTAGAGGGAAAATCAAGTGTGGGTCGTCTTGGTATCGACATCCATGCAACTGCCGGTAAAGGTGACGTGGGCTTCTGCAATCACTGGACACTGGAAATCTCTGTAAAACAACCTGTACGCGTCTACGCAGGTATGCCTGTGGGACAACTCATTTATTTTGAAGTCAAAGGTGACATTCAAAATATGTACAACAAAAAATCTAACGCAAAATATAACGATAAAAAATCAATTCCTGTTGAATCAATGATGTTTAAGAATAAGTTCTAATATGAACGGATTATTCTCATCATTACTGAAGATGTTGGTGGTTAACCTATTGGTTATGCTGATTGTCGGCTATTTCGCAATTAGCTTCTTAACTGGCGAGTTCCCACCTAAAATTAAAACTATTAAAACCTACGGGGCAAAAATCTCTCAAGTTCAAGATAGTATGAAACATATTTTGAATAAGTCGAATACAGCGATTATTCAACAGGTGGACCCCGAGCTAGGGCTTTCAGAAAGCAGTGGCTTTAAGACCAAACCAAATCAAGCCATTGCACAATTTGAAGATAATCACTCACAAGAAGGGGCCCGCATCTCTCCGCAAGATGCCAAAGAAATCCATGAGCTCAATAAAAAGATCATGCTTCTTTACGCCGAGATTGATCAGCTTCGAAACGAAAATCACGCTTTAAAAACAAGTCTTGAATTAAAAAAGTAAGACGCAAAAAGGGGCTGATACGCCCCTTTACTCGTTCCCTGCGGTCTCAGTACCGGCGCCTGCAACTACTGGAGTCGGAGGCTGTGGCTTCGTCGCTTCTGCAATGAAGTTAAAGATCTTACCTAAATCTAAACGTGTACTTTGAATATCCCAACCCTTATGACAGCCCTCTGGTTTACTGCAGTCATGGTCCTTAACAAAGGCTGCAAATCGTAATTTTTCAGCCAGAGTTCTTGGGGCCTTACCCTCTTTTAATAAGAAGATAAATACACCTGGCATATCGTCCTCGACGAGCGCAGGGAAAGATTTTGTCAGTGTTACAATCAACTCTTTAAATACAGGGAAGGCAGCTAGAGCTTCTTCTTTCTGAAGTAAAGAATCCTGACTCTTATCGTGTGAGTAATAAATCATTTCTAAGTACTGCGCCACGTGAGGGAATAAAGCGGCGTCACTTAGTTTCACTTGCTTCTCTTCCGTCTGCACATACCCTGCAGCTTTCAATAAGCTCAGGTAATACGTCTTCACTTCCTCTTCCGTATGCTTTTGCTTCATCTCAAGGAGCTTAGGCAAATCAGAGAATGCGGCCACCTCATTGTAGTACAAATCAATTAGACAGCTTTCATCAAGAAGGCTTAAGCCTTCATTTTCTGTGTTACGGGTCTGTACACAACGCTCAAGCGCCAGCGGTTTCAGTGCATTAGCGCGGCCAAGGCCCGACATAATATGTAAAGCCAAATGATGAATCTCTTCTAAGCTGGCTATACTATCGCCATTACCCACTGATAGAAATAGATTAGCTTCCCTGAAGCGAGAGGCCACGAAGCCATCTGCACCCACTTCATCCATCATACCAATATCCACAAGAAGACCTCGCACCAGATTAAAGCCAGCTTGTAGCTCATCTTGATTAACACCTTGCAAGTTATTGACGCGATTAATATCTGTAGCAAAAGCTCTAATCACCAAGCGGCTAATTGCGCGGGCTAAGTTAGATTTAATTAAATCTCCGCGAGTATAGCGCCCGTTCGTCTCGGATAAAATCTTAAGATAGCCAGAACTGTTAAAGTTCATCAGACCTTTAGCTCCAACTAAGCGATGAAGTTCAGATAAGCCCATCTGCTGTAACGCCGGCGCCAATTCTTCTTTCGTGTAACTTTCCTTTTCTGTGAAAAGTCTGTTGATCACCATCTGATTAAGAACCCAGTGCTGAAGTTCGGTTGCCAATTGCTCTAAAGCCACGCTCCCGAATCCACCCAGATGCACACGTGGTGTCCCTAAACGCTTAGCCGGATCATTTAATAGATGACTCCACAGAGCATTGATAGTCGACTCTACACTGGCCTGACGAAACTTCGTCTTCAGTAAGCCCTGCTCTTGCAAAGACATCACCAGAGGTACTATCTCTTGCGTACTGATATTATGATCAGGCTTCATTCGCAGCAATAATGCTGTGCTCTCTTTAAATTTAGGCAGCAACTTAGCTAGATTTGCTGTGAATTCATTCTCTTCAATTTTAAAAACACTGACGAAGTTCGAAAATTCAACGAAGTTCGCGTACATGTGAATACCGACATTTAACAATAATCGAATCCCGTTGCGGCTTACAGTCGCACCCGATTCACCTGTCAGCGTGTATTTAGCTGTTTTTACAACTTCAAATAGCTGCTCAATATTTTCTGGAAGTTTTAGACTGTCTTTTAAAACTGTTCGCGATAAATTCAAAACTGTCGCTTTTAAAACATCTAAGTCGTAGGATTCAACAATTTGCTCGCCGATCTCTTTAACAGCGGCTTGAATAGCAAGCTCGGCCTGTTGGAAGTCTTCATACTTAATTTCTGACTTACGATAGGCTTCCTTATTTACTTTTAAATGTTTTAAGTTCGCTGTGATGACATTGATGTTTTTTAATAGAACAGGAATCTTTCTTTTTAAAGTCGAGAAGTCCTCTTTTGACCACCCTTGCTCAGACAAATTATGACGTCCCAAAAGCATGATCTTGATATGATTGATTTGTCCCACCATCTCTGCATTTAACTCTAAAGATGGCAATAGAGGTCTTAAGCTACCCAATAGCTCAATAATCTCATTGTTTGAAAGCAAGCCGCCAGTTTTGCGTCCTAATAGATCTTCGATCAGCCCCACAACGTCTGTTGCGATGCCTTCATACACCTGCCACTTTTCAGTAGATTGACTTGCCTTCAGCGGTTTAAGGAAATATTGAACTCGTAAGTACTGCGCATAAGCTTGGGACAAAGTTTGTGTAAAAGACACCCACTCTTGTCCTGTTAGCGAAGAGTCACCACCAATTAAAGCTTTTTTGAAAGAGATAATCGCTACGCGTGCATTGCGAATTGTAGAAAGAGTGCTTTCATTCGCATTTACGATACCCGCAATTTTTTCGACTAAACCGAACATGTCATTCAACTCATAAGATCTTTGCGTATAGGCTAAATCGCGACCTAAATGATCTAAGAAAGAAATCAGGGCACGTTTCGCCTCATTAAATTGACGCTGATCTTGTTTTTCGTTGCCTGTTGCCGCCCACTTACCTGTGATCACTTTCATGTGCGGATTAAGTTTTAATAGTTCTGGCTTGTAACGAGCAAAAACATCGACCAGACGAATGATCTCTTCTTTCGTGATTTTTTCGGTGTCCCCACCTAAAAGCATCACTTTGAATTTGAGCACTTCGCCCATTAGCTCTGGCGTCAGTTGAAAGGTGCTATTCTTTAAGAAATTTTGCGTTAAGAACTTACCAATTTCCTCGGGAGTATAAGCATTAACATCTTTACCACGGATATTTTCTTTAAATGTCAGCAAAACACTTTGTAAACACTCTAAGGATTCCGAAAGTTCATCGTCATTGGCATTACCTGCAACAAACTTTTTCAGTAGCTCCATAGAGGGCTTTAGGCAGGAGGTCCCTTGGATTTCAGCGACTTTTTCCTGTTTATTATTTTTTTCTCCTAATTTAATCCCGCAGCCAGCAACGGACAACGCCACGACTGGACACAAAAGTGCTGATATAAACTTAGAACGCATAATTCACTCCAGCAAAAAATCTGTCGTTGGCCTTGTTCTGGTCTAAGAAGTTTCCTTGCGCATCTGTTGGCAATTCGTTTTCGACACCAATAATATCCGCGCCCACACGAAGAGTCAGATTCTTTGTAGCACCATACTTGACCGATGCTGAAAGTAAAGCACCTTTTAAATCTTGATCGTATGTATAACTCACGTCTGCATCTACAGCCTTATTATAGATAAAAAACATCTCGCTTTTCACACCCAAACGCAGAGGCTTTTTAAACAATGTTCTAGAATCTGCAATAGCAAAACTGCTTTCTTGATTTTGGCTATTCATATCACGCATTTCACCACCGCTGATAGAGGCCGCACCCGCGTAGATTTCTAGTTTCTTTTTAGCCCATGAGCTCAAATCCACTGAAATATAACCAGCGACGATATTAAGTGGGTTCAAAGTCTGAATAAATTCTAAGTCTTTAGCTGTTTTATTTTCAGGCTGATCCGAAATAACCGAAAATGTAGTTTTAATATTTTCAAAATCGAAATTGATATCCGCCGCCGTCACCTGATGCATAATTGTATTGGGTGAAAGGTACACGTAACCTTCAAATGTCGAAATATCACTGTAAGTATCACGTGACAAAACAATTTCATTTAATGGCTTGTAGGCATAAGTCACTCTTAAATAAGGACGAACACTGTTCGGTCCTAAGTACGCGCTGGCCATATATCCACTATTCGTAATGATATCTAATAACTGGTAATCACGTATCGCGTAGTTAATATTTTTATGATCATCACCAAATTTGAATTTAGATGGCGGAGCCGGAGCCCAGCGATTACTGGAGGTGATCTTACCATCTTCCACTTGGGTCTGAGGCCCTTGATTCGGAATAAAAATAGGATTGAATGCGGCCATCACACCGAAGTTACCTGTTGAAAAGCGTGCCGTTAAACCGACTAAACCACCCTCAATAAAGTTGATGTTGTCGTTCGTTTGATGAGACTGCATAAGTCCAAAGTTGAAAAATGAATCCGCAAAGCTCAGATTCTCTTTTTTACGTCCGAATGTAACATTGGCATCTTTTGTGCCATAGCCCATGTAAGCATCAGGGAAAGCATAGTACATACTTTTCGGAGTCGAAAATGTACCCAAGGTAATATCCGCAGCACCAAAAAAGCTTCCTTCTTTTTTGAACTTTAAGCCTAACTGTGCACGTTGCTGAAAACTGCTATCGTTGGCAGCTTCCTCTGCATAACCAATAGCGCTCAGATCCACCTCTAAACGAGTTGCAGATTCCTGCGCCTCAGCCTTCTTAAGCTGAGATCTTTTGATTTGTGAGGTCCCTGTGGCCTTGGTACCCGATTGCTGAGCCCACGTGCTAAAAGCCGTGAAAAAGGCAAAGAACACCATAGCAATTTTTGTTACTTTTAAACTATTACCCATCATAATTGGAAGGAACCTGCGATAAGCATTCCAGCCACATCTGCATTTATTTGAGTATGAACTCTATTTCCATGTCTAAGTTGTGGCCTATAGACGCTCTCGGTCATCGTCTAAAAGTTCGACATTCTGTAGATTGAAAACCTGCAGAAAACAGCTCAGAATCTAGGAATACTCATCCGGAGGCTATCATGGCAAATAATACCAATCTGACGACCTACATGAACACAATGTGGAATGACTATGTTCAGATGAACCCACAGGCTCAGAAAATACATAACCTTTTCACTCATGCTGGCGAACATGTCATTAATGATCACATCGCACTACGCACATTCAAACACCCTAAATTAGGTCTTCAGTCTTTAGCTCAACATTTTTTAAAATATGGCTACAAGGAAAGTGAGCAAGAGTACTTCTTCACAGAAAAGAAACTCTATGCCCGCCACTATGAACACCCAGAGGGCTATCCTAAAATTTTTATTTCAGAACTAGAGTTAGATAAGGTTTCACCTTTCATTCGTGAAACTATCGACAACTGTATCAATCAAATGAACCCAGATGTGGTTAACCATGAGAACTTTGTTTTCAGTGGCAAGCACTGGGTTACTAATCATCAGACCTACTTGAAGTTAGCGGCTGAAAGTGAATATGCGTCTTGGGTTTACGCTTATGGCTTCCGCCCCAACCACTTCACTGTTAGCATCAATCACTTACGCAACTTCAACGATATTCATCGCCTCAATTCGTTCATCAAACAGAACGACTTTAAATTAAATAGTTCAGGTGGCGAAATTAAAGGAACTCCGGCAGAGCTTCTAGAACAAAGCTCAACTATGGCAGCAGAGATTCAAGTGCAATTCGGTGATGGGATCTATGCAATTCCAGGATGCTACTATGAGTTTGCGAAACGCTATCCTATGACGAATGGCCAGCTTTACCAAGGGTTCATTGCGAAGTCAGCGGATAAGATTTTCGAAAGCACAAATAAATCTTAGTACATCTTCAGAAATCATTGTGTATTAGAAAAGTAGAAAGGGCGCCAAAAGCGCCCTTTGTTTTTTGTTTATGCGATTTTACGAATAATGAGGTTACTCGTCTCTTCATCTTTTTCGCTCTTCTTCCAAAATCGATGAGCAGATAAAAAGATTTTTACTAATTGAGCATCGAACTGCGATCCTGAGCAACGCTTAAGCTCAGCGTAAATAACATCATCTGGTAAGCCCTTACGATAAATACGATCTTCTGACATCGCATCGTAAGTGTCCACGACCAAAATAATTCTGGCCATCAATGGGATTTCATCACCGATCAACTTGTCTGGATATCCTTCACCATCTAAGCGTTCGTGGTGTCCACGAACTGCAGGAATAATCTGTTGAAAGAAAGGGTCAGCAGAAAAAGGCTTAATAATTTGTTCACTGAGAATACTGTGATTGCGAATAATGTCTCGCTCTTGAGGATCTAACTTACCTGGTTTAAGTAAAACGGCGCGATCAATGCCCATTTTGCCAATATCGTGAAGCAAGCCAGAGAATTCGGCTACTTTCTGTTCATACTCGTTTAGGCCCATGCTCTCTGCCAACTTGCGGCTGTACTCACCCACACGCAAACAGTGATGATACGTGCTGGGCTCGACCGATTTAAGTGCCTCGAGCAAGGCTCTGACCGAATCGTATGACCAATCCGGAATATTATCCCAAGCCATTAGCTTCCCCTTATACTTAGCTAGTTACTTAGGTATCGGTTTTAAACTGTCTGGACTTGAGAAATTAATCAGACTTTCTCATAATGAAACCATGAAAAAACCATCTCTATCGCCCCTATTTCTATCTCTGTTTTCACTTGTATTCGCCTTAAGTCCTGAAGCTTTCTCTGCTGAACGTGTAAAGGTAAGACGTGTAAAAGGGCTCAACGCTATTATCGAAAGTACCACCCCCCTAGAAGAGGGACAAACCTACCGCCTTGTACCTGACAGCATTGTAGAAGACATCGATTATAAATCATCCGTTGTTAAACCGCGTGATAACTCATTAACTTTGGGAAGCCGTTTTAGTTTTTTAAAATCTGACTCATCTGAAACTACACAATTTGATTTACAAGTTCGCTATGGTTGGAATTTCTCAAGCTTTGAAGCTGGTGCCCTTTTGAATGCCGACTCAACAGATTCCGGTGCAGGTGCGACGACCACTATTTTAGCTGGCGCCTATGTGGACTACAATTTTGTTCCTAATCGTGATCCTCGTAAAGTGATCTATGGACCTACCGTTCTTATCGGCTTTGGCTCTACACAGTTCCCCAGCTCAACAACCGGAGGAAGCGCCACCACAATGACACTGAATGGTGGTGGTTTTATAAGCTATTTCATTGGCGATTCCACTACTGCTCTACGCGGGGAATTATTTGGTGTGTACTCGCAAGTTAACACCTCTGCAGCTCAGAGTAGCATTTCAGGCTTCGGAGGCCGTGCCTTACTGGTATTCTACTTCTAATGTGATTCTTGTGAGGATTTAAAAAATATCTCCATTTTCATTTAGTAGCTCATTGTAAAAACGCTTTGACAAGACAGAGCCATTGCAAAATATTAGGCCTATGGCAAATCTACGCTTTCTATACGAATTCAAAATAAATCAAATCATTGACCATACACCTGAGATCAGAGAGCTGGTTTTAGAATTGACCAACAATCCCGAGTTTTCTTTTAAAGCCGGACAATTTGTTATGCTTCATGTACCTGTTGAGGGAGCTGCTAAACCCGCTTTACGTGCCTACTCTATCGCTTCTACTGATGAACAAAAAAATGGGTTTAAACTTATTTTTAAATATGTCGAAAACGGAGTGGCCAGCCGTTATGTGTGGGACCTAAAAGGCGACGAAACTTTAAAGTTCACAGGCCCATTTGGAAAAGTATTTTTCAAAGAACCTCCGACAGAACAAATTGTGTTCCTCAATACTGGAAGTGGTGTTTCACAACACTTCAGTTTCCTTGAGTCTAAGATGAAGCAATATCCAAACTTGAAGTACACGCTTTACTTTGGTGTGCGTAAAGAAGCCGATATATACTATGAATCTGAACTGAAACGCCTACAGCAACAACTTCCAAATTTTGAATATCATTATATTTTAAGTCGCGCTTCCGATGAATGGACTGGAAAAAAAGGTTACGTTCAGCATTACTTAAAAGATATTCCTTACAAAGAAGTTCCTACGACATTTTATCTTTGTGGCAACGGCGGTATGATTAAAGAGGTCAAACATCAGCTTCTAGAGCTGGATGGCCTTGATAAATCAAGCGTATGGGCCGAAGCGTTTGACTAAAGTTCCCTACACTTATCGACAAGCTGTCCTTGAACTGTTCACAGCAGGTCTTATCTGGGGCGGTTCGTTCACTCTTATGAGGTGGGGCCTTGAGTCTTTTTCGGCTACCACTTTGATTTTCTGGCGATTCCTCATTGCCTTTATTTTGGGTGAGGCTCTTCACTACATCTTCAATAAAAAACTATTTCGACAGTCGTGGTATGATGCTCGCCTAGCTATGCTAGCTGGTTTCTTCTTGGGGCTATCTTTATTCTTTCAAACGTACGGATTATATTTTACCACAGCCACGAACTCGGGATTTATTACATCGTTGTACGTCGTGCTGATCCCCATTATCGGAGCTCTGTTTTTTAAAACCACAATTAAAGCCCATCACATTGTATTAAGCCTCATGGCTTTTTGCGGTATGGGATTTTTGCTAGACCTACAAAGTCTATATCTACAAAAGGGCGAAGTTCTGACTTTAGGAGCTGCTCTGACCGCCGCTTTCCAAATTATTTTTATAGGGAAAAATGCAGTTCATGCTAGAAGTGCATTTCGTTTTAACAACTACCAAACCTTTTGGTCTTTGCTCACCATTCTGCCCTTTTTAGTATTTGATATTCGCAGTAATGATCTTAGCCTTTGGCCACAGCAAGTTTCGTTAGCTTCTGTGCTTTCCATGCTGTCTTTAGCTATCGTTGTCAGTATCGGGGCCTTTTATTTACAGGTCAGAGCGCAGCGTGTGTTATCTACCACCACCTCGAGCATGTTATGCTTACTCGAAGCTCCATTTGCTTTTATTTTTGCAGCCTATTTTCTACAAGAAAGGCTCGGCCCCATACAATTTCTTGGAGCCGCTATTATCCTACTGAGCTGCACCCTTTCTATTTTCATAGATCGACCAAAGAATCGACGTTCCTAAAATACAGGCCCCTGTCAAAGCTGTAACCCATTCAGGAAAGTGAAAGAACGTATCCAGTAACATAAATAGTGCGAGCACACCTAAAGCATAGAAAGCCCCATGCTCTAAAAATTTAAATTGATTCAAAGTTTCTTTTTCAACCAGATACAAAGTAATACCACGGACAAAGAACGCCCCCACACCCAAACCAATCATAATAATAACTAATTGATTCGAAATCGCGAATGCTCCTACCACACCATCAAAGCTGAATGAAGCATCCAGCACCTCTAAGTATAAGAAAAGTCCAAAGCCTGAACTGAAAAATTTTATGTGTGATAGATGTCCACCCTCTAAAACGCCACTGATACCATGAACAATCAGATAGGTCATAATTCCCCAAAGATATGACACCAAGAAGGTCATGCCATCTTCAGTCGGTAACGAAGCGTAAATACCCATTAACACACCAATCGCAATGATCAGTTCAATACTCTGAAAGGCTGACATTTTCGCTGCCGGCTTTTCAAAAAATCCAATCCAATGAACTTCTTTATCTTCCGAGAAAAAATAATTTAAAAAAACCATCAACAAAAAGGCTCCGCCAAATGCACTGACTGCCAAGTGAGCATCCAACATCATCTGCGCGTACTCTTCAGGTTTTGAAAGTGACATAACTAAAGACTCATATAAAGAGACATGGGCAATAATGGAAACGATCGCCAGTGGAAAGATAAAACGCATCCCAAAAACGGCAATGGCTATACCCCACGTTAAAAACCTTCTTTTCCAAACAGCATCCATACGCTTTAAGACAGTGGCATTGACGACCGCATTATCAAATGAAAGAGAAATCTCAAGTACACAAAGTAACGCCACCGTTAGAACCATCTGCAATACCAGACCGATATCTGCCGTGTTATTCCATGTCATCCATGCTGCCGAGATCAGTCCGACGATTAATGATAGAAACGGAACCACAAAATACTTAGCCATTTTATTCCTTAACTAACAGCGGTTTTAAAAAGCGACCTGTAATGCTGTTTTTATTATTTACAATTTTTTCTGGCGTACCAGAAGCCACCACTTCACCACCATGCACACCCCCATCCGGGCCAATATCCACAATGTGATCGGCAGTTTTTATAACCTCTAAATTATGCTCAATGACCAAAACAGTATTGCCTTGCTCCGTCAGCTCTTGAAGTAACTCTACTAACTTACGAACATCATCAAAATGTAATCCTGTCGTCGGCTCATCCAAAATGTACAATGTACTTCCTGTACCACGACGAGAGAGTTCTTTTGAAAGTTTCACGCGTTGGGCTTCACCACCTGATAGCGTCGTCGAAGATTGTCCCAGAGTCATGTAATCCAGTCCCACCTTCATAAGGGTTTCTAGCTTACGATGAATTTGTGAATGGTTTTTGAAAAAATCAAAAGCCTCAGCAACACTCATATCTAAGACATCTGCGATACTTTTTTCTTTGTACTTCACATTTAAGGTTTCGCGATTGTAACGACGTCCACCGCACGTATCGCACGTGACAAAGACGTCAGAAAGGAAGTGCATCTCCATACGGATTTGCCCATGACCCATACAGGTTTCACAGCGCCCACCTTTCACGTTAAAACTAAATCGACCAGGCTCAAAGCCGCGCAGTTTAGCTTCTGGCAAAGCCGCATACAAATCCCGAATCATCGGCAAAAGTCCCACATAAGTCGCCGGAGTCGAACGCGGAGTGCGCCCAATCGGACGTTGATTGATATCGATCACTTTATCAATATGCTCGATACCTTCAATTTTTTTATACGGAGACGGCGACACTTTCGCCCTAAAAAATTCACGTGCTAAAATCTTGTAAAGAGTGTCCAACACCAATGTACTTTTTCCACTGCCAGAAACACCTGTCACACAGGTCAGTGTCCCCAATGGAATTTCAAGATTTACATTTTTTAAATTATTTCCTGAGGCCCCATAAAGAGCCAGTGTCTTACCTGAACCTTTACGTCTGACGCTTGGAATAGGGATACGTTTCTTACCTGATAAGTACTGCCCTGTTAAAGAGTTCTGATTTTTTTCGATTTCATCCGGAGTCCCTACCGCGATCAATTCACCGCCCAAAACACCAGCGCGCGGGCCTAAATCCACAACATAATCAGCATAGCGAATCGTATCTTCGTCATGCTCAACTAGAATCACGGTATTGCCACGATCTTTAAGTTCTCCGATGATCTCTAGAAGACGATGATGATCACGTGGATGAAGTCCAATACTCGGTTCATCCATAACATACATACATCCAATAAGGGCCGACCCCACTTGCGTCGCCAAACGAATTCTTTGAGCTTCCCCACCAGACAGAGTTCTGGCTGGACGCGAAAGTGACAAATACGAAGCTCCCACTCGCTCTAGGAATTCTAGGCGTGACACGATTTGCTTCACAATCTTGTCCGCAATCATGCGATTCTTTTCACTCCAGTCTAAATTGAGCATGAACGACTTAAGCTCTAAAGCCGACATGACAGATAACTGGGCGATATTTTTTTCATCAATTTTAATACTTAAAGATTCAGGCTTGAGGCGTGTCCCTTGGCAGTCTGGACACTCATTCAAAACCATTTCTTCTGATTCCTCATCATCAGTATCTTCTTCTGATACCTTTTTACCTTTGTAAGTGTACTTAACCTTTTCTAATTTTCGTCCACCCACATCGGAATCAGCAAACTGCTCTTCTTCGACAAGATCTAAAGTGCCTAGGCCATTACATGTTGGACAAGCTCCCCGTGGATTATTAAAACTAAAAAGTCGCGGCTCTAAATCAGGGAAGCTGAACGCACAGATAGGACAGGTAGAGTGCAAAGAATAATTTATGCGCTCACCGCTCACTGTTTCAATAATCACTCGTCCATTTGATAAAGACAAAGCCGTGTTAATACTTTCACTGAGGCGATGTTTGATCGTATCTTTTAGAATTAGTTGATCAACAACCAAGTCAATATCATGGGTTTTCGTTTTCGCCAGTTTCGTAGCACGCTCTAGCTCAATGTACTGACCATCGACTTTTGCTTTAACGAAACCTTTTTTAGCCCATCGTTGGAACTCAGCTAAGAACTCACCTTTTTTAGCCTGAGCCATCGGTGCTAAAATATAAAACTTAGTGCCCATTGATTTTTTAAAGATGTCATCAATGATTTGCTGTGGAGTTTGCGATGTCACCGGCACATGATGTATCGGACACTCGGGAATACCTACTTTCGCATACAACAAGCGAAGATAGTCATAAATTTCAGTAACCGTGCCCACTGTGGATCTTGGATTTAAACCTACTGACTTCTGATCAATTGCAATCGCAGGACTTAGTCCTGTAACTGAATCCACTTCTGGTTTTTTAAGCTGTTCTAAAAAATTCCGCGCATAGGCCGAAAGACTTTCAACATAACGACGCTGACCTTCGGCGTACACAGTATCAAAAGCCAATGACGATTTACCCGAACCGCTGAGTCCTGTAAAAACCGTAATTTTATTACGAGGAATTCGTATAGAGACGTCTTTAAGATTATGCTCGCGCGCACCTTTGACAATGATTCCATCAAAGTCATCGGAAAGTGGTTTCTTAGCCATTTATACAGACTAAATCATTCTCCCTTAGCCTGACAAGATGGACATATTCCATAAAGCTCAAGAATGTGGTTCGTCAAAACAAAGCCAAAATACTCGGCAACTTGAACTTGTAGCTTTTCGATTTTTTTATTCTCGAATTCACAAATCTTACCGCATTTAGTGCACGTTAAGTGATCGTGATGCTCTTTGGTTGTCAGCTCGTAGCGGGAAGATTGCCCGCCCATACGAACTTCAGTTACGAAGCCTTTGTTCGCCAAATCACGTAGGAAGCGATACACCGTCGCAAAACCAATATTGCTATCTTTCTTAGAGACTTTTTCAAAAAGCTCCTGAGCGGTCACATGGCGCTCGCCAGATTTAGCCTCAGAGTCATGTAAACAGTTAATGATTAAAAGTCTTTGATCGGTGATCTTCAAACCCATCGAACGGATGATCTTTTTGAAGTCCTCTTCTTTGTAACGCTCTTGCTTTCTAACGATGTCCTGATCATTCTGCCTTGGCAGCATAGTTTACCTCTGTTTTGGCCTTTTGGGCGATGAACAGTTCTACTTGGCCCCAATCGAAATGACAATAAAATGATAATAGAAATGATAATTATTTTCATTTGCAGAGCTCTAGATAAGATAATTTTGATCTGAGCAAAATTAAAGTCTATTTATTAGGCATTTACACCAGCATTTATGAATCTGTTTTAAGCAAGCTTTTTACATTCTCTTCCGTTAAACTGAGCTCCATGAATATCATACTGGCTAGCTCTTCTATTTACCGCCAAGAACTTCTTGGAAAAACAGGTCTGACTTTCACCTGCCACCCCCCTCATGTCGATGAAGAATCTCTGACGCAAACTCTTCTCAGCCAAGGCGCTTCACCTCTGTTTGTAGCGGAAGGACTTTCAAAAGCTAAAGCGCAAAAAGTCTTTTCACAAATACCTTCCTTGCCCATGACCTCTTCGGAATCTCTTATTATAGCCGGAGATCAGCTATTGGATTTTCAAGGAAAGATCCTCAATAAACCGATGACCCATGAAGTGGCCTTACAGCAACTGAGCTTACTGAATGGTAAAGAGCATAATCTTATTACGGCGATCACACTGATGGCAGCTCATCAAGTCTGGCATCTTAATCACGTCACCCGCTTGAAGATGAAACAACTCAGTGCCGACGAACTCCAGAACTACCTATTGAGCGACCTCCCCTACGACTGTGCCGGAAGCTATCGTATAGAAAAACAGGGGATTATTTTATTCGAACGTATTGATTGCGACGACTTTAGTGCCATACAAGGTATACCTATGATATGGTTGTCGAACCGACTTAAGGAGATAGGCTATGAATTCTTTAAAAGACAAACTTAAAACTCTGGCAAAAGAAGCCCTACTCTTTTCACACTCACCTTACTCTCAAAAAAGAATCGGCTCTAGCATCCTACTGACAAATGGTAAGTATTACTCTGGCTGTAATATCGAAAATGCTTCTTACGGAGGAACTGTTTGCGCTGAACGAGTCGCTATCTTCAAAGCCTTCAGCGAAAACAAAGTCTCTGAAACTAAAATCGAAGCTGTTTTTGTTGCCAGCGATGAAAAAGAGCCATGGCCACCATGTGGTTTCTGCCGTCAAGTGATCGCCGAGTTCGGTTCACCCGAAACAGATGTGACATTGGTTAACTTGGATGGCTCTGAAAAGAACTACAAATTTAAAGACCTCTTTCCAGAGGCCTTTAATGCGGATCATTTACTAAAAAAATAGTCTATTATTTTTATTGAGGCGGATTAATTAAGAATGAATTCGTTTCAACCTTAGCTGTTTTACGGAAAGCATCCACCCATCCAGCATACGCTTCCATGGCTTTTTGTCTTTCCAAGACGCTTTCTTCTTCAGGCTTTAATTCTGTATTCACAAACTTATTCCCTTTTAATTTCACAAGGAACTGAACATCACCCTCACGAATAAGGCGCTTCGCCACTGGCTGTTGTGAAGATAGCTCTAACCCCAATTTGATCGCCTGAGCTGAGTTCATACCTGGAGCTACTTCCGCACCAATATCAAACAGACCAGTCTCTTTCCATGCTACTTTTGCCTGTGATAACTGAGCCACAGCTACTTCTGGACGACCAGCAGCTAATTCAGCTTCAACACCTTTTACAAAAGTAAGATATCTTTCATCAGCCAAAAGCTTACGAGCCAATGCGTTTTTCACAGATTCAAAAGAGTCTTTACGCGCTTCTTTTTTGTCTGTCACTTTGATGATATGGAAACCGAATTGAGTTTTAACGATGTCAGACAATTTTCCAACAGGAAGTGAAAAAGCTGCATCTTCAAACTCTTTTACCATCTGACCTTTAGAGAAATATCCCAAGTCACCGTTTTTCACTTTTGAACCTGGATCTTCACTGACTTGTGCTGCTACTTTTTCAAAACTTTCTTTTTCAAGACGCTTCAAAGCTTGCTTCGCTTTTTCTAAAGCCGCAGCTTCATTACCAGCCATCGCAATGAGGATGTGAGACGCTCTTACCTGTGCTGGCGTTTCATAGCTGCTTTCGTTCACTTTGTAGTTTTCTTCCACTTTTTTAAGGAAGTCTTCAGTTGCCAGTGCTTTTTGCAATTCAGCGTCTGTCACTGGATGAGCTTTTGCGTACTCAACTGAACTTAATTGAGCATATTCCAAATTAATTTTTGAAGATCTTAATTCTTTTTCAATCTCTTTTTGCAGTTCAGAGACCGTCAAAGACGATTCAAATAACTGTCTTGATCTTTGATTTTTGATATCTTGTCTTATTCTGCCTTCAAATTCAGATGTCGTTAGACGATTTGACTGCAATACCGCACGATACGTGTCCGCTTGAAAAACCCCATCTGTTTTGAAATATGGTAATTCCTCAACGATCATGTAGCGAACTTCAGCATCAGTTGCGTAAATGCCAGACTTTTCAGCAGCTTGAGCTGCCAATGACTTGCTGACTAAGGTGTTCATGACTTCACCACGTAGCATAGTTCTTTGCATGTCTGAATCCAACTGGCCACCAAAAAGCTGAGAGTAGTACTGCGCAAGGCGCTCTTCCTCTTCTTGGAATTCTTTAATAGAAATAAGCTCTCCGTTTACTTCCGCAGCTGCTCCCATAGACATACTGCCACCTTGGTGACGTCCAGATAGGATAAAGACAAGAACGATCATCCCGAAAATTAGAACCGCAACAACACTTCTTACAGTGACACCTTTGTCACTTAAGCCTTTTTTAATCTTTGCACTGACAGACATTTGATGACTGTTTTTCATTATACACTCCGATTTCTTAACTTTTCAGGTCAATATCACCTCACGAAATTCAGGCATTTACAAGAAAAAATAAAATAAAAAATCTTCCGCTGTAAGCTTGAAAATTAGATGCGATTTGCTATCTTTTTAGGTTCAGAGGTTATACTTGAATTTTTTAAACTTTAATTTCAAAAAAGCATTGATTCTGCTGGCCATTATCTCGTTGCCATTGATTTCCATCAACATGGAGCAAAAGACAATTCAGGATAGCTGGTTTTCACAGCCCTTCACCTTTTTGGCTCAGAGCGTACAAAGTCTATTTTTCAATTTGAGTGAGGGCGTACGTGCGACAACTGCCGAATACATCAACATCATCAATGTTAAGACGGATAATCAATCTTTGAAGAAGGAAAATGACGAGTTAAAAGCCCGCCTTAACCTTTTCACAGAAAACCAAAATGAGCTGGAAAGATTACGCACTCTTCTTGATTTTCAAAACAATACAAAGATGGAGCTTATCCCGGCTCAGGTGATAGGGCGAAACTTAGTCACTGACCACAATACAATCACCATCAATAAAGGGACTGACCATGGCTTAAAAGCCGGACAGGCTGTGTTGACAGTTTCTGGGGCTGTGGGTCACATTTTCCAACCATCTTCAAGAACTGCTCACGTCATGCTCATCACCGACCGCTATTCTGTAGTGGATGCCTTGATTCAAAGAACTCGCGCCCATGGCCTTATTGAAGGCAAAACTAAAGACACTTGTATTTTACAATACGTAGAGCGCACAGAAGACGTTAAAGATGGTGACCTTATTGTTACGGGTGGACTAGATAACATCTTCCCTAAAGGCTTCCCATTAGGTGTCATCACCAATGTTGAACGCAAAACAAAAAATACATCCTTGCAAATTGAAGTGAAGCCCGTTGTGGACTCGAACAAAGTGGAAGAAGTCTTCATTGTAAAATCAGCAGCGCTTGAAAACTTTTTAAAAGATGACCAAAAAGCAAGTGCCGCAATCGTAGCTCCAGTAGAAAGTAGAACGACAAATGAGTAATACACGCTTGCGTTTTTGCTTTAAGGTTCTAGCCTTCACGCTGCTTTTCTTTTTAAGCTGCGGCTTTCAAATGAGCTTTTGGCCTAACATCATCACCTTTCTGCCTTCACCACAAATATGGCTGATTATTATTTTCTTTATCTCGATGAAGTGGAAACCTGTTTTCACGATTTTCTACATTTACTTCCTAGCCTATTGCCTCACTAACTTCTCTGAGATTCCTCTTAAGATGTTGTGGACAACTCTACTGATTACTTTCACTGCGATTTGGTTTGTTAAGGATCGTATTCAACTGAGCGGGGCTTTCGCTTTTATTACGATCTCTTTAATGGGAAGCATGATCTTCGAAGTCAGCTACTACTTCCTATCTGACTTGCTTGAAATCACACCCACCACCTTTATGTTTGCAGATAGACTGTTACAAATCCTAATCAACTTTATTTTCAGCTACCCTCTGTATTTTGCGCTAACTTCTTTTGATAAGGCATTACTGGATCAAGACGAGTGGCAAAAATCATCTCAACCTCATCAGGAGGTATCTTCACATGAGTGAATATATCAGTAATCCCGATGAGGCAAAGGAGTTCCAGAGTCGCTATCGCACTATGGGTATCTTTGTTGTAGCTATCCTTCTGATCTATATGATGTGGTTAGCATGGCTTCAAATTTTCCAAGGGAATCGTCTTAGACAGTTCTCGGAAAATAATCGTATCAAACAGAATAAAATCTCGGCTCCGCGAGGTTTGATTTTAGATCGTGACGGAAAAGCTCTTGTCGAAAACCTACCCGGTTTCGAAGTGATTATTTCACCTCAATACGTAGAAAATCTAAAAGAACTTGCTGGCGTAGTCGGTCCTATTTTAGATATTGAACCTGAAAAAATTATCGAACGCTTTAAACGTAACAGACGTATCAATGGTCCGTTTGCAACCATCCGTTTAAAAGATAACTTATCACGTGAAGAGGTTTTCAGATTAAAACGTATCCGCCTAGATACACCGGGCCTTGAGATTCGTGAATCTATTATCCGCCATTACCCTTTACGTGAAAATGGAGCACAGCTTTTTGGTTACGTGGGTGAGATCTCACGCAATGAAATTTCCAAACTCAACGAAAAGTACAAAGGCTCTTTGTTTTTTGAACAAGGTGATATCGTCGGTAAAAGCGGTCTTGAGGAAAATCTTGAAGAAAAAATCCGCGGACAAGATGGCGTCAGCTTTATCCAAGTCGATGCTCACGGCAGAAAAACAATTACTGAAATCCCTAATATTTATGGTCAGCAAATCATCGATTTAGATCCTGTACACGGAAATAGTGCCTACTTGACGATTGATCGCGACATTCAAGAAGCCGCTTACAAATCATTCACTGATTTGAAACGTATCGGGGCTCTTGTGGCCATGAGATCTAACGGAGAAATCCTTGCGTGGCTTAACTCACCTTCTTTTGACCCTAACTACTTCGCAACAGAGATTCCTGCGCGTGTTTGGAATAAATTGACCAGTGATCCTTTCAAACCACTACGCAACAAAGTTATCCAAGATCACTTCTGGCCCGGCTCTACATTTAAACCCCTAGTGGCACTGGCTGCGCTTCAAGAAAAAGTCATTACAGATAAAACCGTCATATTTGCTCCGGGTCGTATGTACTTTGGTAATCGCTGGTACCATAATCATAATAAAAATGGTGAAGGCCACATCAATGTCTATGATGCAATTGAAAGAAGTAGTAACGTTTTCTTCTATCAGCTTGGTATTAAATTGGGCGTTGATAAAATGTATAACTACATCAGCTTGCTTGGATTAGGTTCCCGCACGCAAATCGAAATGGAACGCGAAGCCGCGGGCCGCCTTCCTAGCTCTGCATGGAAAAAATCAATTCGGGGTGAAGACTGGCAACCTGGTGAAAACCTAACCATGGCGATTGGACAGGGTTATGTGACAGTGACTCCTCTACAGTTAGCTATTGCTTACAACACGATTGCGACGGACGGAAAAGTTGTAAAACCTTTCATTATCAAAAAAGTTGTGGACCATGATGGGAATGTCCTTGTCGAAAATTCGCCAGAGATCTTGCGTGATGTGACTCTACAGCAGCCGAATGGATACAAAATTGATCGTGAAACCTTTGATGTGGTTAAAGAAGGTATGCGCCGTGTGGCGAATGGTACCCGTGGAACAGCAAGAAGTTTGAAAATTCCTGGTGTGCAAATGGCAGGAAAAACAGGAACAGCTCAGGTTATGAGTTTCTCGGCCGATCAAATTTATAAAAGCTGTGAAAGCCGCCCCATTCATATGCGCCATCATGGTTGGTACGTCGCATGGGCTCCATGGGACAAACCAGAAGTTATTGTTGCCGTACTTGCTCAGCATAGCTGTCATGGTAATCCAGGTGCCGCCCCAATCGTTCGTGATGTGATTGAAGCTTATTTTCAAAAGTACCATCCTGATGTGATCGCCAATGCCCTGAAAAAAGGCGACAAACGCGTTCATGTTCCAACAGAAAGTAGCGGGGACTAATTATGGGTCTACGTGGTCTTCATGTAAATGAAAGAAATTTTCTAAGCAGAATTGATATTCGCCTTATACTTCTTATCTTCTGTTTAAACGTTATCGGATTGTTTAATTTATATAGTGCCACACACGGACCTAACTCAGTCAGTGTGGAGTCTCTTTTTATCCAACAGATTGTATGGCTTGTTGGAGGCTGGACAATTTTCTTTATCCTCACCTTCTTTGACTACCTATGGATCAATCGCCTAATTTGGCTGATGTACGCGGTTAATATCGCTGCCCTGATCTATACTGACGTTAAAGGTAAAGTTGTCTTGGGTGGTCAGCGCTGGATTGATCTTCACTTCTTCCGTTATCAACCTTCTGAAACGATGAAGCTCTGTCTGATTCTGGTCTTGGCTAAGATTCTTGTTCATTACAACTCTCAAGGAAAAGGTATGGGACTTCGAGAAATCGCATTCCCCGCTTTCTTGATTCTTTTGCCATTTGGTTTAACTGTGAAACAGCCCGATCTAGGAACCGCCATGACCTTGATGTTCATTGGGGGAACGATGCTTTTCTTTGTTAAAATTCGCAAGAGCATCTTGGTTTCCATCTTTATGGCGGCCATCATTGCTTTACCTCTGGCATGGAACTACGGCCTGAAAGAGTATCAAAAGAATCGTGTGATCACGTTCATTTCACCGGATCTAGATCCTCAAGGAAAAGGTTATAACTCTATTCAATCTAAAATTGCTGTGGGATCAGGAAAGTTTCTAGGTAAAGGGTTCCGTATGGGAACTCAATCTCAGTTAGAGTTTTTACCTGAACGCCACACAGACTTTATCTTTGCCGTTCTATCCGAAGAATGGGGATTTATTGGAAGCTTCCTCGTTCTGATAACCTTCGCCTTCCTATTTAAAATATGTTTCGAGATTGCCCATCAAGCGAGGGATAAGTTTGGCGCCCTCATTACCGTGGGGGTCACAGCTTATATCTTTTGGCATATGTTCGTTAATATCGGCATGGTGATCGGTTTATTACCTATTGTCGGCGTTCCTTTACCTCTACTCAGTTATGGAGGCTCCGGAATGCTGACCACGATGACAGGCTTGGGACTTGTTTCGAGTGTGGCCTATAGACGTTATCTTTTCTAATTTCTAAAAGACTAAAGAAAATAAAAAAGGGAAGCAGTTGCTTCCCTTTTTTATTTTCTATTTATTTTTTTGAGGACTACGCGTGTGTTTTTAAGAATTGCGTGATGTTTTCTTTTGGATGATTTCCAACTAACTCACCCACCTGTTTTCCATCTTTGAATAACAACATCGCAGGAATACCGCGGATGCCGAATTGGCCCGGAGTTTGTGGGTTTTCATCTACGTTCATTTTCACGATTTTAACCTGACCTGCCATTTCAGATGCGATCTCTTCAAGTTTTGGAGCTAAAGCACGGCAAGGTCCACACCATTCAGCCCAGAAATCGACAAGGACCGGAGTCGAAGAGTTCATTACATCATTTTGGAAAGTTGCATCTGTTACTGGTTGTGTGTTTTGTGCCATAAATTACTCCTTAAATAGTTTCTATTTTTTAAATAAAGCATTTGCGAATCGTTTTCTTTCGGCATCCAATTCTTCTATAGAATCTTTATCAGCTTTTCCTTCAGCAATTAAGTCTTTATGCAACTGATTACCGATCGTCTTAGTTTGCCTTTTTTTCAGTCCATGTCTCAAGTCTTGATCAAGATTATTTATCGCCTGATTATAAGAATCAATTTTTGCCGCTAACCCACCTGAAACATTTGTGATTTCTTCATTTAGCTTGTCTTGCTCTGCCGTTCTAATCAACTGAGACTCTTCTGGGACAACACCGGCCTTACCTGTGACATAAACAAATTCTTCATCAATTTGAGGCGTTACCTGCGGCGGCTCTGTTTGAATAGGCTCCTCTTCCTTACCCAGAGAAAATTGACGCATTTCTGAAATGGCTTCGATTTCAGAATCCAGCGTAACTCCCGCAGACATCAAGAGCTGCTGCTCGTAATTACGAAATTGGCTATCGGTGATCGCAAACTTAAGCAGCTTATCTTTTGCAAACTCCACGTCTCCACCTGTTAACGAGAAAAGGCTTATGGTTATGCGTAAAGTACTGATCGGCTCAAATAAAAGAATATCCATTTTCAGCTTAATCAGATCCTCTGCTGGGATGTTGAAATCCTCTGGAAAGACCAGAATGACCTTTGCTGACTGTCTGGTGTTAGACTCTTTTAGCTTTTTAGCAATATTGAGGGCAGATAAGCGATTACTGTTCCCTCTGCAAATAATATAGTCAGGATTAAAAGTCAGGACAGTTTCGTTCAAATTGAACTCACTATTCATCGACTCGATCTCAAATCCGACCTTACGAAGGGTCATTTCAAGATGTCGACAATACTGAATATCATCTACAATCAGCAAAACTCTGTCCATTGGTCTATTATTGTAAAAGACCCTCCATGACCTGTGCAAAGAAATTGTTTAAGATGGGACCAGATGTTCAAAAATAGACGCGTATTTGCTTATATACTTTCAGAAATAGTTCCCAGCTTCTTGCTAGGTGTTTTTATCTTCATCTGCGTTCTATTAATGTTTCAAGCTCTGCGCCTGACTGAATTTCTACTCATACACGGAATTAAGTGGACCACTATGGTGCGCATCATGGGCTATATGAGTATCTCGTTCCTACCGCTGCTCTTACCGATGAGTCTGCTATTTGCAGTGCTCTTAACTTACAATCGATTTTCGCAAGACTCTGAGATCATCGCCTTCAAATCTTCTGGGGTTAATCCATGGTCTATTGCCATGCCGGCCATTGCCTTTTCTCTTTTTGTAACTTTAGTTTCATCACAGACATCGTTCTATCTGGCTCCATGGGGAAATAGACAGTTTGAAGTCCTTATCAACCGCTTAGGCAATACCAAGGCGGCTGCCTCTATCAAAGAAGGTACATTTTCAGAGGGCTTCTTTGATCTGGTTGTTTACTCAAATAAAGTAAATTCGCAGACGGGAGTTTTGAACGATTTATTTATCTACGACGAAAAAAATCCCAATGCACCTTTGACTATTGTTGCAGCTGAAGGACAAATTATCCCAGACACCACTCATCCGGGGCACTCTGTTTTGCTAAGACTCTTTAACGGGCAAATACATCGTAAAGGCGAATCCCACACTGTCATTAACTTCAATACTTACGATGTCCTGTTGAATGATCCTATCCGTTTAGAGGAAAAAAAGAAGTCTCCGTCATCTCTTAATCTAGAAGAGCTTCTGACACTTAGAAAAAGTAACGAGGATATTACTCCTGAAATGCGCAAAGACTATGACATTGAATACCACAAGCGTTCGGCTCTATCTGCCGCCTGCTTTGTTTTTGGCATACTGGGGCTAGCATTTGGTATCGTCACCAATCGTCGTAGTGGTAAATCCTCAGGCTTTATTCTGTCTGTAGGCTTTATCATCCTGTACTGGGTGGTTTACCTCAGCTTTGAGTCTTTAGTACGTTCTAATCAAATTCCAACGGGAATTGGACTATGGCTGCCGAACATTCTGTTCACCCTATTTGGGCTATATCATTTGAAAAAAGTCTGGGACTAGATAAGCTCCAGACTCAAATAAGCTCAATTCAATTTTAAGCCTATTTCGCCTTTTTAAGATTCACTAACTTTTAGATTTATTTAGATTGAGCTTATTTTTTACTCAGATTTGAGTTGAAAGTAAAACGAGACGATGCAGTAGCATCCTTACTACCGGGGTCATCCTTGACCACATCGCCCCTCCCTTAACTCTATTTAGAAGTACTTTTACTTTTTTTTCAAAGGCTTTTTTTAGAAAATTTCACTTTTTTTATGATTTTTTCACATTATTTTTCAACCACTACAGGTAGTGATGGCGTACCATTTTTACTCCTATTTGTGGCGACTACCACCAAACAAACTCTGATTACTCTGTAATTCTGCCTTCCAAAAATCACGCAAATCATCAAAGCCTCGTACAAGAAATGCGCCTTCTTGTAACAGTTTAATATTCCCTTCGAAACCTGCCATCTGAGGATGAGCTGGAACAGTGGCAACAGGCCTTCCCACCTCTAGACAATGATGAACTGTCAGCATACTTCCACTACGCAAAGAAGATTGCACCACTAACGTGAACAGTCCTAAAGCTGCAATCAGACGATTACGAAAATAAAAGTGCGCTTTGTGAACTGGCTGATTCACTTCAAACTCACTCAAAAAGCAGACTTTATTTTTTTGCTCTCGAAGCAACACCTGTAAAGAGCGAGGATACATTTGCATTAACCCACTAGGTAACACCACAATTGTCGGCACATTATTTTTAATTGCTGTCAGGTGAGCAAATTGATCCACGCCATTCGCACCACCACTGACAATACCCACTTTCTTTTCCTCCATAAAAGGCCCTAGATGTAACCTCATCCATTGTTCACTCACAACCTGCACATCACGGGCTCCAACAACAGACAACAAATCTAAAGACAGCCATATCGGCTCGCCTAAATACTCAAAGAATAATGGAGGCTCTTTCATTCTCAAAAAAGCTGGTGGGTAATAAGGACACTCAGGATATGAGAAAGCTATTCCTCGCTTCGCCAGCATTTCAATATAGGCTTTAGCTGAACGATACTCATCCTGAGTATAAATGAAATCGTCCGGTATCTGGACCCAATGGTGCGGATTTCGAAACTTAAATCTTCTTTGTAAAATTTTAAAGAGAATGGCCTTCTGCATACCAGCTCTGGTACAAACAGAGGGCCAAAGTAGCGATGCTATTGGAACCTATTGAAGTTATTTCAGAGTGATCAGACGATCGCCAATTTCTAAGACATCAGTTAAAGATGTCACAATCACAACAGCGTAAGAACCATTTTTCTCAAGAACACGAATTTGCCCATTCACATCATCCGTTACTTGCGAACGTGTTTGGTACTCTTGTCCCACTTCATACGGATAACTACCAAAATCAACATAGGCTTTTTGGTGAAGAGCAAATAATCTTTGCGATACCACATCTGGCCCCCCCACCAAACGAGCACTACGCGTTGGTGAAACCTTTTGAGTTTTCAACGTCTGCATACGCCCCTTTGGCAAAATGACCAAGTCCGATGTGATGACATCTTTGCAGTTCAATATTTTCATGTAGCGGTTTTCGTAAGGAACAGCTGTGCCATAAATACGATATGCATACATAGTGCCTGATGCTGACTTAAAAGTATCAAGAGGAGAAAAAACTTCGTATTCACCATCTAAGTCTTCAGAATAGCGAATACTTTTTACTAAGCGACCATTGTAGCAACGGAACTTTGCCGTTTCGGCTATTTGAAGTTTAACAGCAGTCTTAACTGGCGTATCTGTAATCACAATGTCGCTGTTGTACACATAAGGGAATGATGGAATTTCATCCAATTGAATACTGACATCACGGGTACGATAGTCAAAGTAACCTGTATTACGAACTTCAGGAATACTCGGTGGAATTACCCCATTCCCACTGACAGGCCCAGAAGGTGCACTTCCCCCACCACTAGGAAAGCCGTCATTACGAATCATCGGCGACCCTACAGATAACGTTGGACTATTCTGAGCATCACCTGCAAAAAAGTAAATGATCGTGTTCGGAGTAATAAAGTGAGGATTCAGAATGCCTTGCTTATTCAAAGACCACAACTTTGGCCAAAAACTTGGATCACCGAATAAAATTTTACTGATCGACCAAAGCGTATCACCTTTTTGTACTACGTATTGGCGTTGCTGCTGCTGGGAACTCGCTGCCTGCCAAACATCTTCAGGCGTCGGCATACTGTTGTAGCGATTGTAAATATTATGAAAGCGTTTTTCTAAATCTAAGTTAGGATCATCCGGAGAGCGTTTTGAAATCCGTGCTTTACTCGGCGCTGGTTTCTTTTTAGAAGTTGTAGCTTTCACTGCACCCGTCGATGTGCCACCTTCACTTGCTCCCGAGGTAGATGGTTGTACGGCAGGCTTAGCTGGAGCATTTAAAATATCACGGATGTTATCTAAAACCGGCTCATCGTCGTCTTTGATATTTTCATTTCTTGGGTTTAATGGATCGATATTATCCGGATCACCTATGAACGAACTACTTTCCGTGTTCACATCAATAGTCGACTTCACGCGACCAAGAGGTTTAGGAAGCTTATTTACATCCACCCCTTCCGTCGGAGGCGTTTCAGACACAGAAGGATCATAAGAGTCATCAAACTCTTGAGCCCGTACCTGCAACACTAACAAAAGACAGACGATAAGTGCCTTCTTCATTTGATAAACTTCTGACCCGCTTTATCTGCTAATTGACGATTCAATTGAGCCGGAGACTCTAATCCCATCTCGGTGTAAAGATCTGCTTTTCCCTTATAGGCCTGCACAACCTCTTGAGTGTTTGCATAGTGTCTGATCACACGATCATAATGCTCGAGTGCTTGTCTATATTGGCGCTGTATGGAAGCTTCACGTGCTTGTCTTAAAATCAATTGAGCTGGAGATTGAGCTGCAGAACGCTTTGCTAAAATATCTTGCTTAGTTACATGTTTCTTGCCTGTGAGCTCTTCAAGAAGTTTGGTGTCCTCATTAACAGCAGAAAATGCTGTCGAAGACAAAATTGAAAAAATGACAAAGAGTTTTATTTTTTGACGTAACATGATGCAACCCTCTTACTCTATTAAACTGGAATGTTTCCTCTGAAGCAATCGTCACAAACCGAGTTATCCACAAGTATTGTTTAAAACTACGTTTTCTAGACCTTAGACCTACTGATTATCAAGACTTTCAGCGCTTTGCTTCCATTCTGATCAGAACTAACTATATGGAATAATTAATTATTTAAGAAAAAGTATCATCTTAACTTAAAATCTGTCATGAAATCTTAAATTCACGCCCATTCATTTTGCATTAAAGCTGATGCTTTTGCTTTTAGTGCTTATAATTTCATTCGTTGGCCTCAGTCTAATCCGAGTTTCGTTCTTCGAAATTATCAAACCCGTTGCAGAAAAGACGCACTTACTTTGCATCAACAAACTTCCTCAGAAGGCAAGCTTTCTTCCCGAATTAAAAGCTTTAGTTTGTGCTGAAGATTTTTCGACTTTAGCACATTCACAAATTTACATAACTACAGGCCTGATTCATTTATTTGTTGTCTCGGGCGCTCATTTAATTTTGATCGAAACACTTTTTGATAAACTTTTCAGCAGAGTTCCGCAATCGGCTCAGCCAGCAAGCTTATATATTAAGCTCGCTTTATTGGCGCTCTACAGCCTTGCCTGTGGCCTCAATCCGCCAATCACACGTTCACTCATCTCTATCTTTTTAACCGTTTATTTACTCAATAAACACATTCATTGGCCATGGCACTTTAAAGTCTTTGCCGTGGGATTACTGACACTGATCTTTAACCATCAATGGATCACGTCCTTAAGTTTGCAGCTAAGCTGGCTGGCCGCTTTCACTGTCAGACTTGGCAGTTCCTATTTCACAACAGCTTCGCCATTCTTTCGACAGAGTTTATTCTTTATCATTCTTTTTCCCACAATCGTATTTTTTCAAGTACCCAGTTTAAGTACTATTTTTTTAAACATTATTTTATCTCCGGCCTTAGAGTTTTTACTTTTCCCTTTAGGTCTTTTAGTTCTTATATTCAATTTTTTATACCCTCTGTTTGATTTTTTAATTTTAATTTTCCGAAAAATCTTAGAGGCCTCTGAAGTCGACTATCGCCATCAATTTTATGAGCTGCCCTCTTATCTTGTCCTCTGCAATTGGCTTTTGATCTGCTCTTTGCATGTCCTTTTTCATGTTTTAAATATCAGAACTAAACGGAAATCCATCAATGACTGATCTTATCCGTTTTCTAATAATTTTCCTGATGATCTTCTTCAAGCATAAATATGTCGAAGCTCCTGAATACGTAGAAATCTGGGTGACTTGGAATGTAGGACAAGGTCAGTGGGTATCCCACATTCAATCGGATTCCTGCTCACATTATGATGTCGGTGGGGAATTCGGTTCCTTTAAAAAGATCAAGAAAGCACTACTTACCCACTGTGGGCGAAAACTAAATCGCCTCAGTATCAGCCATTGGGATTACGATCACTTTTCTAATTTGCACTTTTTAGCACGTCAATTGCCACGACTTTGCTGGCTGCTCTATTCTAACTACGGAACACAAAAAGCTTCCGTTCAAAAATTACTACAACTGAGCATTCCCCAATGCCCTCAAATTAAGAATAGCTTGTTTATATGGGTTCCAACAGAGATCAAAAATACTAACGACTCCTCTGTGGTGATTGAAAGTCAGGGCGTACTTCTTCCTGGAGACTCTTCAATCAAACAGGAAAGACAATGGGTTCCTCATTTCCAGTTGCAAAAGACCGAGGTTTTAATCTTAGGACACCATGGAAGTCGTACGAGCTCAGGAAAAATACTTATTGAGCATCTACCATCGCTTGCCTTTGCTATTAGCTCGGCTCGCTACGCTCGTTTTCGCCATCCCCACCCTGATGTGGTCCAAAGACTCAGACGGGCACAAATACCTGTTATTAGAACCGAAGACTGGGGAAACATTTGGTTTAAGACTTATCCGAAAAGACAAAAGCCGTAAGTGTTATGCTTACGGCTTTCAATTCTGAATTTAATATTCAATATTTAGAATAGAATTTAGATTTTGTATGGTCTGTATTCCATACCCAAATCGCGTGCTACTGGCTCGTAACAAACATATCCACCATAAACATTTAGACCCTTCATTAAAGAAGCATCTTTAGCTACAGCGTCTTCTACGCCCATCGCCGCTAACATAGAAGCATATTTCAATGTCACATTAGTCAACGCATACGTCGATGTTCTTGGGACAACACCTGGCATATTTGGTACGCAATAATGGATAACACCATCAACTTCATACGTAGGATTTGTATGAGATGTCGGACGGCACGTTTCAATACAACCGCCTTGGTCAACAGCAACGTCAACCACAACAGAACCTTTTTGCATTGAAGAGATCATCTCTTTAGTAACTAAAGTTGGCGCTTTATGGCCTGTGATCAAAACACCACCAACAACTAAATCTGATTCTGCCACAGAGTTTTCGATGTTAATTGCATTCGAGAATAACGTTTGGCAACGGCCTTTGAAAATATCATCAAGGTATTCAAGACGAGCTGTGCTTACATCCAAAATCGTAACTTGAGCGCCCAAACCAACAGCCATTTTAGCCGCGTTAGTTCCTACAACACCGCCACCAATGATTGTAACCTTAGCTGGTTTAACCCCTGTCACACCACCCATCAAAATACCTTTTCCACCATGGTCTTTTTGTAAGTAGAAAGCACCTACTTGAGTCGCCATACGACCAGCAACTTCAGACATCGGAGTTAAAAGAGGTAAAGAACGATTTGGCAATTGAATCGTTTCGTAAGCTACTGCTTTAACTTTTTTCTCTACCAAAACTTTTGTCAACTTAGGTTCTGCGGCTAAGTGCAAGTAAGTGTAAAGAATTTGATTTTCTTTCATTAATTCATATTCATCAGGAAGTGGTTCTTTAACCTTCATGATCATATCAGCTTTTGCATAGACTTCTTTTTTAGTATCGATAATTTTCGCGCCAGCTTTTTCGTATTGCTCGTTCGTGATACCGCTACCAACACCAGCATCTTTTTCAACGATAACTGTGTGACCTTCAAGTGTTAGTTGCTTAGCACCCGCCTCAGTCATCCCTACGCGGTTTTCGCTGATTTTAATTTCCTTAGGTACTCCGATAATCATAAATCTCTCCTTATAAATTTTGAGATTTTCCGTTGTTATTTTTGAGTCGCCGCAAAGCTACCAGCTAGGCTACAGAAAAGCAAAATGTAATTATTACCGTTGCACAATTTACCCGCAACGAAGACCGCAATCAATTAAACGCATTCCGGTGAGCTAAACGGACCAGTTCGCAAATCTTTTTTGCTCTTGAGTCACGTCTGCCCCCATTTCTACGAAACGATAGGACTGTGGGGAAGCCACAATTTTTTTAATCAATTTATTCATAATATCGTGACCGGCACGATTTAAAACTACGTGTCCCATTAGTGGCATCTCAAGAGTCACTAAGTCACCCAAAGCATCTAAAGCTTTATGTCGTACAAATTCATCGCGAAAACGCAGTCCCTCTGGGTTTACAACTTGGTGGTCATCCAAAACAATACAGTTTTCAAGGCTACCGCCTTTAGCTAATCCTGCGGCTTTCATCGCATCCACATCTTTTAAAAAACCGAAAGTCCTAGCATTGGCAATTTCACGTACAAATGTCTGTTCGTTAATTTCCATATCAAATGTCTGCTTGCCAATAGCCACATGAGGGAAATCAATGGTAACCGTTAATCGAAGTCCATGATATGGTAACACATACGCCGACTTTTCACCTTCGACATAAGAAATAGGTTCCGTAATATAGCAATAGCGACGGGGCTCATCTAATTCGATCAGCTCGCCGCCCAGTAGCGCTTTCATAAAATACTGAGCACTTCCATCGCAGATAGGGATTTCAGGCCCATCTAGCTCAATATAAATATTGTCTATCCGTAAAGCTGATAAAGCCGAAACACAGTGTTCAATTGTATTCACCTGAAACTCAGGTCCACCTAAACTCGTTTGATAGCTGACAGCTTGAACATTTTTAGCAGAAACTTTTAAATAAGGTCTATGCGGTAAATCCGCACGAATAAAGTAAACTCCCGTATTGGCAGGTGCTGGCTTGAAACGCAGTGTGGTTTTTTCACCTGAGTGAATACCCACGCCATCTACTTCAACCGTCTTACGAATTGTTTTTTGAAAAAACATAACTCAATTCCTATTTAGAGCAAATTCATCTGCTTCGTGTAGTTTGTTAACATTCTACCACGAGGAGTTTTTTGAATAAAGCCCTCTTGTATAAGGAATGGTTCGTAAACTTCTTCCAGAGTTTCGCTTTCCTCACCTAAAGCCGCCGCCAAGGTCTCAATACCAACAGGACCGCCTTCATACTTTTCGGCGATCACTTTCAATATACGGCGATCCATTTCATCTAAGCCATTTTTGTCCACGCCCAACTGGTCTAAAGCATATACAGCAATGTCATTGTTGATCGTGCCATCGCCTTTGACTTCTGCATAATCACGAACACGTTTAAGCAGACGATTAGCCACACGCGGAGTTCCGCGTGCACGTCGCGCAATCTCGGTTGCAGCTTCAGTGTCCATTTTAAAACTTAAAATCTCTGAAGAACGCAGAAGAATTTTACAAAGAGCTTCACGATCATAGAATTGTAGTCTTTCTTGAATACCAAAACGATCACGGAATGGATTATCTAATAATCCAGCGCGTGTCGTTGCTCCGATCAAAGTAAACGGCACCAATTGAAACTTCATCGACTGAGACCCTAAGCCCTCACCCGTAACGATATCGATGTAATAATCTTCCATCGCTGTATACAGATACTCTTCAATTGCACGGGGCAATCGATGGATCTCGTCAATAAACAAAATCGAAAATGGGCGAAGACTCGTTAAGATCGCCGCCAAATCCCCTTTTTTATCAATAGCCGGAGCCGAGGTGATTTTAATATCTACTTTTAATTCATGGGCCACAATTTGTGCTAAGGTCGTTTTACCCAACCCTGGGGGGCCAAACAAAAGCGTATGATCCAACGGCTCACCACGCTTAGAGGCCGCTTGCACAAATACTTTCAACTTTTCTTTTACATCATGCTGACCGGGAAATTCATCAAAGCTCTGTGGTCTTAATTTGTTTTCCCATTTTAAATCTAAGTCTTGCATCTCACTTTGTATCACTCGATTCATCCGATTTGTCCTGACAATTTTTTAAGACCTTCGCGCACACCCTCTTCAATCGTCACTACCAGAGGCAATGTCGCAACAAACTGATCCACATTCTGATTTTTAAACCCTAAATTCACAAGCGCCGATGAAATTTGGCGATGAGTCTCGGAAAGTTTATTCGCTTTCGCTTTACTTCCTATCGCAGCTTCCACTCTAACTAACTTACCCTGAAGTGTTAGAATAATCTGCTCGGCCGTTTTCTTGCCTACTTTAGGAAGAGCCGATAAGGCTTTTGCATCACTTGACTCAATCCAATCCTGAATTTGTGCCACTGGAGCACCCGACATCACCGATAGAGCTGACTTCGGTCCCACACCATTCACCTTAAGCAATTGAATGAAGAACTCTTTCTCTGGTTTTTGTAGAAAACCGAACAGTTGAAAGGCATCTTCACGCACATGTGTGTAAATCCATACTTTCATATTCTGACCTAATAACACTTGCACATCCGTAAGCGTCTGAGCCGAAGCTGAAATATCATAGCCAACACCGTTCACATTTAAAACGAACGAGTCCGCCGTCACATCAAAAACAATACCTTCTAGAAAACCAATCACGCTAATTCCTGCTGCTTACTTCTTTGTTTCAAATCAATCATTCTTAACTGGGTCGCATGAAAGCAGGCCATAGCCAAAGCATCAGAGGCATCCAAAGATTTAACTGGGCCAATCTGTAACATATTGCGAACAACTAAGCGAACATGTTCTTTTTCTGCGCCGCCATTGCCCGTAATTCCCTTTTTCACTACACGTGTGGCATATTCGTAAACCTTACAGTTTGCGAGTAAAGATTCATAAATCACTACACCGCGAGCATGGCCCATTTTAAAAGCGCTATCTGCATTTTTACCTAAAAATATTTTTTCTAAGGACAAATGTTCCGGTTTGTATCTATCAAAAAGTTCTCGCACGCCAAGCCCTATTGATTGAAGGCGTTCTGACAAAGGCACGTCAGGATCAAATTTTAAAACCCCATAATCAATCGGTGTCATCTTTGTTCCCTGTACGGAAACCACACCATAACCCAAAAATCTTGAACCAGGGTCTATTCCTAAAATAATCATATCTTATTGAATAAGTAGCTTTTCTTTCAGTCAATAAAATGAGAGGATTTTAGATAGATATGACACGAGAAGATGAGATTGCCGAACTCCAGAAAGAGCTGCAACAGAACCCCCGTTCTGCACAATTTGCCCGCTTGGCAGATATGTATCTTTCACGTGATATGAATGCCGAAGCCGAAACTCTTGTTAGACAAAGCTTAAAATTTCATCCTCGTTCCGTCAGTGGCCTGATTCTTATGGGACGTATTTTAAAACTAAAAAAATCCCATCAAGAAGCCCTGAAGCCTTTAAGCGACGCCACAGCTCTAGCTCCTGATAACTGGAAAGCATGGCAAGAGCTTGCCGAGGCTCAACTTGAGCTGAAAAATGGCAAACAAGCCTTAGCCGCATTCAAGAAAGTTTTGTTTTTTAATCCCACTCATCAACTGGCAAGACGAGCTGTCGCGAAGCTGGAACTCCTAACAGCCGATGAATACGAAGATGATCTTTTCCAAATGCAAAAACTCTCTGAAAAAGACGCCTTCAATTCAAACAACCAAGGCACAAATCAGACATGGAGCCATCCGGATGAGCAAATGGTTCGCACCTTATCGTACATTGATGCTTTAGTAGTCAGACACGAAAACGCAAAAGCACTTAAGTTGCTCAATGAATACTCAGAACAACACGGAAAACATCCCGAAATCGAATCCCGTAAACTGAAGCTTTCTGTTTTTGAAGAGCCGACCTTTATTCAATCGAAATCGGCTGAAACGGCATCTCAAATCCGCCAAAAATTAATCGTCGAGAAAAAGATCTCTACCCTTGAAATGTTGCTGCGCAGAATTGAATCCAATAAAAGCGATTTGTTGTCGACTTAATTCAGATGAATTACAGTGGAAAATCAATACTTTGGAGTGAATTATGTACGAAACATCTGATTTTAAAAAAGGCCTAAAATTAATGGTCGATGGTCAACCTTATGTGATCGTTGACTTCCAACACGTTAAACCAGGAAAAGGGAATCAATTCTCTCGCACAAAAATGCGCAGCTTACTAACTGGTCAGAACTTAGAAAGAACTTTCAAGTCTGGTGAAAAGTTTGAAGTCCCTAACGTAGAAAATGTTGAGATGACATTTTTATACAAAGACGACAATGGGTTCAACTTCATGAACCAAACAAACTTCGAACAACTTTGCATGATGGATCATGAAATCGGTGATGCAAAAAACTACTTAACTGAAAACTTGGTCGTTGTGATCACGCTTTATAATGAAAAAGCTGTGGTAGTAGATGTACCAAACGCTGTTAATTTACGCGTAGCTCAAACAGATCCAGGCATTAAAGGTGACCGCGTTACAGGAGCAACTAAACCTGCAACTATGGAAACTGGTTTGATCGTTAACGTTCCACTTCACATCAACGAAGGCGATGTTCTTAGAATTGACACTGAGAGCGGCGATTACGTTGAGCGTGTAAATCAAAAGTAATAATGGGGCCTCGCCTTGGCTGGTAACAACAGTCTTGAGCTCGAAATCAACTCTTTGTTTCAAGAGGGCAATACTCTTGAAACAATTTGTGCCGAGATCATTGCAAAATACGAAAAAAGCGATGTGATCAGCCCTTCCGAGGCCGAAAGTATCAGCCACTTCCTGATTACAGCAGGTCGACCTGACCTGTTGTTTAAATTTTATCTTAAGTGCCTCTACAAAGACTCTATTGGTGATTTTCCTTGGGGATCTTTCAAAGAAGCTTATGACCAATTTGAACCCTCGCTTCCAACTTCATTACTCGACATTATCGAAACTGCATTAGACGATAAAAAAAATTATGAAAATGCGTCGAAGTCACCATCCTTGGTAAACTTAATACCTTCGATCTCGGCTTATCTGGACAGTAAAAGGCAACAGTTCGACAGTGAACGCTTGGCTACGAAGACCAAATTGATTTCACAGCTGAATCACAATCGACTTTACCAATTGCGCGAGCAAGAGGAACAAACTCTGCAACAGTTGATTCGTATGTTCCCACTTGATACGGAAGTAAAGCTTCTACATCAAGCGCATCTTGAAAAAAAGGCTGATGAAATTCTTTCTCGTGTTCGCTCCCCGCGCTCGAACAAATACAGCCGCCATCTGGTTGAAAAACATTCTCCGGAAACCGAAGACTTTATTTCGCAAATCAGAGAGCATATCAGTACACTTTCAGATAAACTCCAAACAGAAGCTCCTGAACAACTCTATAATCTGACCATATTGGCTCTTCAGTTTGAACTGTACGATCTGAGTCTTGAGCTTATCGATAAAGCTCCAAAATCTTTTGCAAGCGAATGGCTTAAAGCCGAAATACTTTTTGAATCTTCGCGCTTTCTTGATCTACTTAAGCATCTAGAGAGCATTGAAAAAGATATGACCTCTACACCCGAATCAACATACGGGTCTATATACCTCAGAGCACAGGCCTACTACGGCCTAGGACAAAAAGAAATTGCGATTCAACTTTTAGAGTCCCTTTCAGCGAAAGTTCCTTCTTATCGTTCAACAGAAGCTCTTATTCACGAATGGAGGAACTCGTGACTAAGAAAACTAAATTTATAAGCTTAATTTTATCTCCGATTCTTGTTCTTCTGAGTCTTGCCACTATATGGCTTCAAATCGTGAAGCCGAGCGTGATTGATTTTATCACTGCACAAGTTCCGCGAATCAATGAGATGCAAAATGCAGTGACGATCCAAGTAGGACGCTTAGATCTTTCTTTACTTAAATTACAACTGATTGCCTACGATACAGAGATTACCTTTAAAGATGACTCCTTACCCTTTGAACCCATCAAAATTCAGAGGACAAGCGGACAAGTCGATATTTTTGATTTAATCATCGGACAATTGAGTCTTTCAAAAGTGCAACTGGATGGTGCCACATGGAAGCACACGATTGCACCATCTGCTGATTCACCCCTTCCTGAAATTCCCGTTGAAGATATTTTTAAAATCGTAGAAATGGTTCCTGTTCAGCGCGTGGTCATCGCACAATCCTCAATTGAAATTCAATTGCCCAATCCCAACGGCACTGTGGATCTGAGCATCCCCTCTTTACTTTTATCTAATCGGCGTGGCGAATTAGATCTACAAACCAAAGACCTCGACATTACCTTCACTCCACAAGGAGAATCTCATCCTATTACGGCTTCGGCTGACATCTCGGCCAATTGGAACAAAAATGAGTTACAGCTGAATCAGTTTATCGTAAAGCTTTTAAACTCTAGTGTGTCTTTAACAGGCTCAACCAAAAAAGTCCGCACTCTTCTTACAGCACCAGAAGCTCAACTTCAGATCAAAAATAGCTTTAATTTAGAAGATGTTCGCAGCGTGGCCTTAACACTATTCCCTCAGAAGCAGCGTATACCTGCTGTGTCGGGCTCTATTCAGACCACAGGCGACATTAAAATTAACAGTTTGGACGACATCGCTGGCTCTCTTCAAGCGAAGACCACTCAGGTGGTTGTAGATCATATCAAACTTGGTCAAGCGCAGCTCAAAGCTAACTTGAAAAAAAGTCATATCGAACTGAGTGAAATTAATTTAGAACATCCATCTGGGGACATCCTTTTAAAAAATTCGCGCATCGAACTACGAAGCCCACATAACTTTAGCACTCAAATTCAAATTGGAAGTTTTAATCTACAGAAACTTTTTAAATCTCTTGAACTGAATGACATCCCAGCAGAGTTTTCGGCTGTCGGCTCCGCCAACTGTAAAGGAGCTCTTAAAGCCAGCCCCCATGGCTCTTGCTCTATTAATGCCGATTTAGCTGATTTATGGGTTAAGCCAGGGCTGCAAGAAAAACTTAACATCATCAAGCTCAAACAAGCTAAACTCAATGGTGACGTACAGTTTACAGATCAGGGCCTAAACTATCAAACAGCCATCCACATTGGAAGCTCTCAGGGTAAAAGCGCTGGAAGTGTCGACTTTAAAAAAGGTTACTCTTTGAAGTTTGAAACAGAGCGACTTTCTTTTAAAGACGTCGAGTCTTTAGCTGACCTTAAAATTGAGGGGGATTTAAAGATCAGTGGTTCCTCTACAGGAGACACGTCCCACGGAGTTATTACAGCTGCTTTAGAAATGAAAGACTCTGTTTTAGAAGATTTCAGGCTAGGTCTTTTTAAATCAGATCTTAATTACAGAAAGTCCCAGTTGTTTTTTTCAAACGCAAGCTTAAAGGTCGGCGATAGTGATCTGGGCGGAGACTTATCTTTCGATTTTTCTGCATCTCAATTACAAGGCCACTTTGAATCTAAGAACCTGCAAGGACGAGATCTATTTTATATTTTAAATAAAAAATTCGAAATCCCCTTTCAACTCACAGGAAATGGTTTTGCTCGTGTCAACATTGCAGGACCATTCGATTTCTGGAAACTTAAGTACGATTTAAAATCTGAATTGAAAAATGGCTCTGTCGCCGATGAAAGCTTTACTATCTTAAAAGCTGATTTAACTTCTGATGGTAAGAAAATAAATTTTGATAACGTCTTTATTAATAAACCAAAATCACGTATCAAAATCACTGGACATATCGACACGACGAGTGCCGACCCTCGCTTTCAACTTCAGCTGAATGCCAATCCTTTACTCTTAGAAGAGACTGACCATGTGATTCAGTTTGCTCCTTCTGTCGCTGGCGTCATGTATGCCGAAGGTGATGTCACAGGCACTATTGCCGCACCTGAGGTGGCGTTAGACTTCTCTTTGCGCCAAGTTTCACATGATAAGTTCGACTATCCTAATTCTCAGGGGAAAATCGTCATTAATAAAAATCACTTTGTTTTTGATGGACAGTTTTTCGGACGACAAATTCAGTCCAATATCGTTTGGCCGTGGAACGAGAATCATGGGTTTACAGCAAAAGTCCTTATCCAAGATTTAAACCCTTTATTTCTATTGCCTTTAGCCTCATTACCACACCCGAGCTCGGACTTTAATTCCAGCTTAAGTGCCGAGATTGATTTATCATCTCGACAAAGACATTTTTCAACTGCAACGGGCCAGATCAAAATCAATGACTTCTTTTTACAAAGGGGTAACCAATCCCTTAAATTACAAAAGCCCGCTAGCCTGATTTTTAAATCAGGCTTATCCAGCATGGATAATATCCACTTAAAAGGTGACGATGCTTTCTTAGATCTTAAGATGCTCTACACCAATAACAACAGCACCCGCCTTGATCTATCTGCAGATCTTCAGCTTAGAATATTTCACTTTTTAGTGCCTTTTACTCAGTCTTTATCGGGCAACCTCAATGTTAACAGTCAAATTTTAATTCGCCCCAATTCATTCGAGTTACTGGGTGAAGGCGAGTTAAGCGATGGGTTTGTGGCCATGAAAGGCTTCCCTCAAGCTATTGAAAAACTCAATACGCCAATTGAATTTTCAAAATCTAAAATCTTACTCGGCGATATTACTGGACAGCTTGGGCAAAGTGATATCACTGGAGTTGGGCAAGTCGATATTCTAGGGCCGAAAAATATCGCCGTGAACTTACGTGCCATTGCCGATAATGTGGAAATCACCTTCCCAGATAAAATCTTTTCCTCAGGAAAAGCCAACGTTCACTTCTCTGGAAATTGGTTACCTTATACTTTAAAAGTGGACTATGTCGTGTCTCATGGCCTGGTCGAAACCAACTTTGAACAGGATGCAAGCCAAGCGACGACTTTACAGGCTAGCTCTCTTCTTCCTCCTCAACGTGCAGAGCAATCCATTCCTTCTTTGGCTTTAGATGTCAACGTGGACATCTCGCGCGGTATTTTTATTCGCAACTCTTTGCTTGAAGGCGAAGCTGTAGGGAAATTAAAAGTTCTAGGAAGTCCCGAGTCTCCGATATTAGCGGGAAAAATTGATATTCGCCCAGGATCTAAAATTATTTTCAAAGATAAGCCGTTTGATGTACAAATTGCGACTATTCAATTTCATCAGACTCGCGAAATCAATCCGGACATCTACATAGCTGCGAACTCTCGGATATCTGATTATGACATCAACCTACTGGTGCAAGGGACTCCGAAGAAACTTGTCATCAAGCCGACAAGTCAGCCTCCTCTGTCAGAGGCCGACTTATTCTCGCTGATAGCTCTTGGAGTGACATCTGAAACAGATCAGAATCTTAGCTCTGCTACCCAACAGACACAAACAGGTCTAGAGGTATTAGCGGTTATCAGTAACCAATCACAGCTCAACAAGAAAATTCAAGAAAAGTTGGGCCTAACAGTGCAACTGGCCCCTTCTATAGACAGCACGAAGAATATCGCTGTACCTAAAGTCGTTGTAAGTAAAAAGATTTCAGATAAGCTCACAGCCTCTTACGCCAAACCATTTACGGGAAATGATCAGAATCAAGAGGTTAAGCTGCAATATCAGTATAACAAGAATATATCTTTCTTACTGAACTACCAAAACAAAGATACTATTCAGCAAGAACAGGTCACCAATGTGCCGACAACTAGCAAAGATATCTTAGGGGTCGACCTTGAGTATCGTGAGGAGTTCAAGTAGTGAAAGCTTCTTTGAAACTTTTCATTTTTGTCTGTCTTTTTTCTTGTTTGTCGGTGGCGGCAGAACCGCGCTACTCAGTTAATTTAAAAGACTGGCCTGAAGACATTACAAACAAGATCATTTCTGTTGCACCCGAGATAAAGGAAAAAAATCTTTCTTTATCGACCCTGAACTCTATTCTTAAAAAAATTGATAGTACTTTAAATTTTAACTCACTGAAATTTGCCAAAATATCGCCGAATTCGTCAGAAGTTATTCTGATCGGCGAGATCTCACCGACTATTCAAAAGATCTCATTCTCTGGTCTGAGTGGACTAAATGAAACTGATGCCCTAAATATCATGGGTCTGAATGTAAATAATATTTTAGATGAACAGAATCTGCATGCAGGAACGGATAAACTCACACAATACTATCGTGAACAGGGCTATCGATTTGCACAGGTATCATCAGAAATTGTACACGAAACGACAATTGCTAAATCCGTTCTATTCACTGTCGACAGAAAGCAAAAAACACAGTTGAGTAACATCACCCTGACGGGCTTAAACAGCCCTGTTGTGCAAAGACAAATCGAAAAGTCATTACAACGCAATTTTTGGCGTTCAACTGTCAATCAAGAGACCTTAAGTAAGATTAATACGCGCTTAAGAGGCCTACTCAGCAATCAGGGATATTACCAAACACAAATTCCTTCCCCTCAAATTATTTTTGCAGCAGATGAGCTAAGCGCCCGCCTGAGCTATAAATTTGAAACGTCACCGCGCTTCTACATTGAAGTCATCAACTCGCACCGCTTCGAGCATACGTATTTAGAGGATGATATTTTAAAATTGAATACTTTTGTTGCTAAAGACGGCAACATGATTCCCGACCTCATTGAAGACCTAAAGGCCTTTTATGTTGCTGAAGGATTCCCCCATGTAGAGGTAACCTCAACGGAAATCACAAAAGACAACATCAACCAAATATTCTTAAATGTACAAGAAGGCCCCTTTACTAAAATTGCTGACTTCACTATTACAGGTCAGTACTCACGCGATGAAAATTTCTATAAAAAGAAATTCTATGAACTCTCTTCACAAAAAGTTCAAGACAAGACCTACCTTAAAGAAGATATTGAGTTAGCTGCTAAAAACTTACTTATCTATTTACAAAATGATGGCTATGTAAATGCGAAGTTATCACGCATTTATGTCTCTACCGAAAAAGAATCACCACAAAATGGTATTATCCTTTTACAGCTCGATGAAGGCCAACAAGTTAAGCTCTCAGATGTGCAATTCACAGGCGTGTCAGAAGAGTACCAAACAGAAGTCCAAGGAATCCTTGGCACCTACGCAGGCCAAAACCTGAGCTTAATTCAACTTGAAAACAACATCGTTCGCCTAAAAGAGTATTACCAAGAAAAAGGTTATATCGAATACGAGTTAGTCAATGAAGGGCCAGAGCTGATTTCCTACTCTGACAACAACAGCGAAGCCAAATTGAACTTTAAAATTAAAGAAGGGCCTTTGGTTAAAGTTCAATCTATCTTGATTGAAGGAAACACGCGCACAAAGGATAGATTGATTCATATTGAACTCGACTTTAAGGCTGGCGATACGCTCACACCGCAAAATATCGACGAATCTGTCGCTCGCCTTCAACGAACAGGACATTTTAACTCCGTTGAAATTACAACTTTAGAAAAAGACAGTGATATTTCGCAGAGGACTGTTCTTGTAAAAGTCGTAGAACGCGACCCTGGTGTCCGTCTTTTAGGTTTCGGTTTAACGGATGAAAATCGCGGAACCTTACATGGATACGCAGGGATTGCTTATCGAAACTTCTTCGGCTGGGGTGTCGGTCTTTCCGCCCGTGCAGAGCTTAATTACAATTTCGCTCTTTTAAAGTACCTAGAACAAAAATATATCTTCGGTTTTGTTTGGCCTTACCTATTTGATAGCCGTGCGCGCTTTAGAACAAGTGCGACTCGTTCAAATACAATTGCCGACGTGACTATCAATAAAGTGACAGAAGCTCACATTGCTAATTTTGCTATTGAACAAGATTTCACATCCCATGTAACTGGAATATTTGCGTACAATGTGGCGACTTATAAAGATCACGGGATCACCAACGAAGATGAAATTAAATACAATTACAGAAGTGAAAGTTTGGTTATTGGATCTATTGGTCCAACAATTGATTTGGATTATCGCGACAATCTTTTCAATCCAACAAAAGGTAGTTTCTCGCGTCTAGCTGCGGAATATTCAACAGAATTCTTAGGCAATAACAATGTGGATGATTTCTATCGTATTATTGGACAGACGACACATTACTTCCCGATCAATAATGACGGTTGGGTTTTTGTACAATCACTACGTGGTGGTTATATAAAAAATATCGACTCAAAAGGTGAAGGCGTTCCTTTTGATAAACGCGGTTTCCTGCTGGGAGGTCGTACAACAATTCGTGGTTTTGAATCCTCTGAATTCTTTCCATCAAATCAAGAAATCGGCGCCTCTTATCGTCTACTTTCAAGTTCGAGCTATGAACTTGTAAAGTCTGAAATTCGTTTCCCTTTAAGCCATAAATATGATCTTTCTGGAGCTGTTTTTTATGATGGTGGACAGGTTCGTATTGAAGGACTTAATCTTACAAATAAATGGCGCGATGCCGTAGGAATTGCCTTCCGCTATAACACTCCCATTGGCCCATTAAACCTAGAATACGGGCACAAACTTGATAAAAAAGCAGGCGAATCAGACGGCGCATTTTATTTGTCCGTAGGCGTTTTCTAAGCTAATTTCTATAGGCTTATACATTTTATTAAATACTAAATAGGTAAGGAGAACCTCTATGCGTCAACACAAGCTACGTGTGTACCCATCAAAAGAAACCTTAAACCGCCAAGATCAATTGGCTTGGAAAATGGCAGAAATCTGTACAGACAACGCTACCATCAAAGATGATGTTATCGACATGGTCATCAATCGCGTTATCGACAATGCTTCGGTTGCCATTGCTGCTGCGAACAGACGCCCTGTTGCTTCTGCACGTTCTATGGCTTTAGCTCACCCGCGTGCTGGTGGTGCTACAGTTTTCGGGATGCCGAATGATCAAAAATTTTCTTGTGAATGGGCAGCATGGGCCAATGGAACTGCAGTTCGTGAATTAGATTATCACGACACTTTCTTAGCTGCTGACTACTCTCACCCTGGCGACAACATCCCACCAATATTAGCTGTAGCTCAACAAATGGGTAAAACTGGTAAAGATTTTATCCGTGGTGCAGTAGCTGGCTATGAATTACACGTAGATCTAGTTAAAGCTATTTGCTTACACAAACATAAAAAAGATCATATCGCCCACTTAGCACCTGCATCTGCTGGTGGTATTGGTGCTTTATTAAATTTACCAACTGAAATCGTTTACCAAGCGATCCAACAAGCGGTTCACGTGTCTTTCACTACTCGTCAATCTCGTAAAGGCGAAATCTCATCTTGGAAAGCTTATGCACCTGCTCACGCTGGTAAGTTAGCGATTGAAGCTGCTGACCGCTGTATGCGTGGCGAAGGCGCTCCATCACCAATCTACGAAGGTGAAGATTCAGTTATCGCTTACATGTTAGATGGCAAAGATGGACAATACCTTGTTACTTTACCTGAAACTGGTGAAGAAAAACGCGCTATCTTAGAAACATACACAAAAGAACACTCTGCTGAGTACCAATCTCAAGCCTTGATCGATTTAGCTGCTCGTATGAAAACTAAGATCACAAACTTTGAAGATATCAAAGAAATCGTGATTCATACATCTCATCACACTCACTATGTTATCGGTACGGGTGCAAACGATCCTCAGAAAATGGATCCGAAAGCGTCTCGCGAAACATTAGATCACTCGATCATGTACATCTTTGCAGTCGCTCTACAAGACGGAACATGGCACCACGTTGATTCTTATGCTCCTGAGCGCGCTAACCGCCCTGATACAGTTAGACTTTGGAATAAAATCAGAACTGTTGAAGACGCTAAATGGACAGAGATGTATCACGATCAAGATCCGAACAAAAAACGCTTCGGTGGCCGTGTAGAAATTATCTTCAACAACGGAGAAAAACTAGTTGATGAATTAGGTGTTGCGAATGCTCACCCTGCTGGTGCTAAACCATTCAAACGTGCAGATTACATCCGTAAGTTTGACACTTTAACTTCAGAGATCATCACAAAAGATGAACGCAATCGTTTCATCTCTTTATGTGAGCGCTTACCTGAGTTAACAGCTACTGAAATTCAACAATTGAACGTTCAAATTCCAATCGACAAATTGATCAACAACAAACGTGATCAAAAAGGAATTTTCTAAGATGTTATTTCCTACGCTGACTGCAGCTGAAAAAAGAAAGAACTTCAGAGAAGCATTGAAGTCTGGGAAACTGTTACAGTTTCCTGGCTCTTTCTCTCCGTTAGTAAGTATGCTCATCGAAAAAAAAGGATTTGATGGCGTTTATATCTCGGGATCAGTTTTATCCAATGATCTAGGTTATCCTGACATTGGCTTAACTACTTTGACCGAGGTCGCGCAACGTGGACGTCAAATCGCGCGCACGACATCCTTACCAGCAATTATTGATGCTGATACAGGATGGGGCGAACCGATGAACGTCACTCGTACTATTCAAGAGTTTATCGAAATGGGCCTAGCTGGTTGCCACTTAGAAGACCAGATGAACCCAAAACGCTGCGGTCACCTTGATAACAAATCTCTTGTTGGCCCTGATGATATGATCAAAAAAATCAAAGCGGCCACTCGAGGTAAAGCTTTGGATTCTAACTTCTTAATTATTGCCCGTACGGATGCTCGTGCCAGCGAAGGGCTTGAAAAAGCCATTGAACGCGCTAAAGCCTACGTCGACGCAGGTGCAGAGATGATCTTCCCAGAAGCTTTGCAAGATGAAAAAGAATTTGAAGCCATGAGAAAAGCCGTCAGCGTACCACTATTAGCTAATATGACCGAATTCGGAAAAGGCAAATTGTACACTAAAACGGAATTGGAAAACCTAGGTTACAATATGGTGATCTATCCTGTAACGACTTTACGATTAGCAATGGGTTCCGCTGAAAAAGGACTCGATATTATTAAGTCTACGGGCTCACAAGCAGAGGCACTCCCTCTGATGCAAACACGACAACAACTTTACGATCTGACCTCATACGAAGACTACAATCAGTTCGATCAAAGTATTTTTAACTTTAAGCTAAAATAGGAGATAAAATGGCTGAATACATCAACCCAGATTATGTCGCAGAACCGGAAAAAATGAATGTGAAGAAAGGTCTTGAAGGTGTTGTTATGGACACTTCGAGCGTTTCTAAAGTTAATGCGGAAACTAACTCTTTAGTTTATCGCGGTTACCCTGTTCAAGATCTTGCTGAAAACTGCTCTTTTGAAGAAGTAGCTTACTTGTTATACACAGGTGAATTACCGAACAAAACACAATTAGAAACGTTCACGCAAAAAGAACGTTCTTTACGTGATATTTCAAAAGAAAACCTAAATGTTATTAAAGCTCTTCCTAAAAAGTGCCACCCCATGGACTCTATCCGTACTGGCGTGAGCTTTTTGGGCTGTGAAGACGAGCGTATCTGGGATGCGTCTCCTGACACTAACTTGGATAAAGCTATTCGTCTTTTAGCTAAAATCCCAACAATGATCGCTGCCGATTTCCGCTTTAAAAAAGGTTTGGACTTTATCGCACCAAATCCAGCGCTTAGCATGGCTGAAAACTTCTTCCATATGTGCTTTGGTAAAGTGCCAGATGCAAAGGTGGTTAAAGCTTTTGACGTGTCTTTGATTTTGTACGCTGAGCATAGCTTCAATGCCTCAACATTTACAGCACGTGTTGTAACGTCAACTCAATCTGACATCTACTCTGCAACAACAGCAGGTATCGGCGCCCTTAAAGGACCTTTACATGGTGGTGCAAATGAGATGGTGATGCACATGATGTTAGAAATCGCGGATCCAGCAAAAGCTGAACAATGGATGATTGATGCTTTAGCTCAAAAGAAAAAAGTAATGGGCTTCGGTCATCGTGTTTACAAATCTGGTGATTCACGTGTTCCAACAATGAAAAAGTATGCGCAAGTGATGGCAGACGTTACTGGTGAGCAAAAGTGGATGCAGATGTATTCATCTTTAGAAAAAGTTATGGTTGAAAAGAAAAAAATCTACCCTAACCTCGACTTCCCAGCTGGTCCTGCTTATTACATGATGGGATTTGAAATTGATTTTTTCACTCCGATCTTTGTTATGGCACGTACGACAGGTTGGTCGGCTCATATCATGGAACAAGCCGCTAACAATCGTATTATTAGACCACTTTCTGAATACATCGGTAGCGCTCAACGTAAAGTAACTCCACTAAACGAAAGAGGTTAACCATGAAATCAGTTATGAAAAAAATCGTATTATTTACTTTGGCTTTTTCTCCTGCGCTCGCTTCAGCGCAGGTTTTCGGAAAAACAATTTATAATTGCACTTACTGGACACACAAAGATGGCATGTATCACTGTGCTAGCTACCCGCAACGCGAACAATTAGCTGATGCCAATGATGTGAATTTCGTCATTCGTCAGTTAGAGAAAAGAATTGCTGATCTGGAAAAGAAATTAGCTGAAAAGCCATAGTCTCTATTAAGATGATCGTTTGATATAAGGTCGTCTTAAAGCGATAACACAAATAAAAAAGGCAGAAGTAACTTCTGCCTTTTTTATTTTATAGAATTTAGTCTCTGTTGTTATTAGGTCTTAGAAACAGTGACCTTGATAGCGATACAATCTTTCTGTTGATTGTTTATCACCATTGAAATCAGCTAACAAAGCGCCATTAGCATGAATGAAGTTTACCGCTAGTTGTTGATATGTCGTACGATCGATGAATTCCACTGGGCGGCGCCCATAAACAGTGCGATACTCATCACGGCAAACAACTCCGTTTTTAGTTGGGTAACAAACATGTTCACGTCTTTGATAAGAGCAGCTCTCATACTCACGACGCAATTCAGAATCACGTGTTTGCGTTTGTACAGTTCCTCTTGAACTGAAATCTTGTCCGCCAAGATCCGCAGCTGTTAATTCGAAAGAACCATTATTTGGTAAATTCAATTTATTGTTCAGATTCAATTCGATTTTTTGTTTTTTGCCGTTCTGCTTTAGATTGATCGTGATTTTCTTTTTACCATCGAAGTCTAACTTAGCACTGTGATCTCCAGCAGCTACAACTGCATTCGCCTTACCTTTTACTAAAAAGGCATACTTAACAGACAAGTTTCCTTCAAACGGATCACACGCAGTCAATAGAAGCAGATTTGCTAACACAAATAGTTTTTTCATAAATTCCCCTTTTATGTTGTTGATAACAAGACCATAGTACTAACAAACAAATTACAATCAACAAGTGCTGCAATATTGGGAAGATTTACACTGTATTAATGCGCGTAGCTATTTGCTCTCTTCTTTTTCAGAACTCACAAGGTTAGGGCGATCCATCCACCCTTGCTTTAGAAGATACACCAATAGTGCTGTTGAAATAAGCAACATAACAAGAATTGTCAGCCAAAAACCCATTTTGTGATCGACGAACGGGATGTACTCAAAATTCATCCCAAAAACTCCTGCCAAGAAATTCAAGGGCAAAAAGAAAATCGAAAGTACAGTCAGGACTCGCATAATCTCGTTTGTCTTAAACGAAGCCTCATTCGTCTTTTGTGCTTCCATGGCCATGTGCAGATTAAGCAAGGACTGAATATTGTCATAGACATCCTCAGCATAAAAAAGACTGCGCTCAAGCCTGTCCTTTGCTTCTTGAAAATGGGCCTGCGAACACTCTAGTTTTGTGATGAGCTTACCCATTAAATCCAAAGTCAGCTTCAATACTTTTTTAAAAGAAGAAGCTTTCCTTTTAAGATAGAAGCCTTCTTTTAAAAAGTTTTTGGACTTTCGTTTATTGAAAAGACGCTGCTCGAAACTGTCGAGCTTAGCTTCCAAGTCTGTCAGTGGTTTATCAAAGCCCAGAGCTGCTTGCTCATAGAAAAGCGCGATCATTTTTTGCTTTGTTAGCGACTCTGTAGTCCCCGCCTCTTTAATTCTGGTTTCCACTTGCCCAATTTCATTTAAGGGAAGTCGATGGATAGAAATTATCTTCTCTGCCGAAACGAACAGCGCCACCTTGGTCGTGAGTTCCTGCACACTGTCTGCATTCAGGCGTGTGTTGGGTTCCATTAGACGTAATAGTAAAAAGTGCGTATTCCCGTATGTTTCAATGTGAGGCAGGTAGTCCGAGTCCAAACAGTTATAAAGCACCTTATGTGGCAAAGACATTTCGTCTGCCAATTGCCTCAGCACCTCTTTAGAGGGGTTCAGGTAATCTACCCATTTAAACGTACCAAATGCGACTTCTGTTGAGCTCATAATTCTAATCAAACACCTGTTTCTTGCAGATGACAATGTATGCGGCGCTTCCTGCTCAGGATTAGCAATCACGTCATAGATATTTTTGATGATAAATTGCGTTTTTATAAGCGATACGCAAAAATATCCCCTGTCACAACTAATTTATTTAACCAAACCAATAAGGAGAGAACTATGTTAGGTATCGGACAAAAATTTCCAACTTTTTCTATGCAAGCTTGTGTTAGTTTAGAAAAAGGTAAAGAATTCAAAACTATTTCAAATGCAGACATGAAAGGTTCTTGGGCAGTTGTATTCTTCTGGCCTTTAGATTTCACTTTCGTATGCCCAACTGAATTAGCTGAATTCAACAAAGAATTCAAAAACTTCAAAGCTCGTGACACTAAAGTTTTTGGTGTTTCTTGTGACTCTCACTTCGTTCACCACGCATGGAGAACTCACCACGCTGACCTTAAAGGTTTAGAGTACCCAATGTTAGCTGACATCAAAAAAGAATTAACTGGTGCATTAGGTGTATTACACCCTGCTGACCAAGTTCCTTTACGTGCAACTTACATCGTTGATCCAGAAGGTATCGTTCGCTGGGTATCAGTAAATGACCTTTCTGTTGGTCGTAACGTAAAAGAAGTTCTAAGAACTGTCGATGCATTACAAACTGACGAGCTTTGCCCATGTAACTGGGAAAAAGGTCAAGACACTTTAACAGTTTAGTTTTCTGTTAGTTTTAACAGTTAAATTATTAATCGTTTCGTATATTGATTTTTTAAATTAAATACTGAACTCAAAGAGCTTCTGCTGCAAAGCTGAGGCTCTTTTTTTATCACTAGAAGGAGTAAATTATGTCTATTGCTGAAAAAGTTGATGCATTTATTGAGTCATCATTCGGAGCACGTGAAAGTGCTGTTTTCCGTGATCTTTCGTTAAATCTAAAAAAATTACTTGAGGACTCATCTTTAGATCCACAAGAGCGCTTTATGAATACAGCGGCTATTGCACGCTCTCTACACTGGAAAGAGCTTGAGGCTTTTGCTGGCGCTGAATTAAAAGAATTAGGTGTAGAAGAAGCGCAGATCGCTGAATGCTATGAAGCTGCGGCTATCATGGGTATGTTGAACACTTATTACAAATTTAAAGGATTCTTGTCGTCTGAGGTTCTAGCAGATGCTGCTTACCAAAGAGCCGGTCTTAGAATGAACTCTTTAGGAAAACCAGTAAACGGCAAAGAAAAATTTGAAATGATGGCTTTTTCTGTCTCTGTTGTGAATGGCTGCCCTACCTGTGTTTCTTCGCACGAAAAAGCATTGACTGACATAGGGGTCTCTAGAGATAAAATCCATGACTTGGCACGCCTTTCTTCAGTTCTGAAAGGATTAAGCTGCCTGAACTAACATTCCAAAATCGGAGTTAAAATGAAACTGGATGCCGAATCAACTCAACCTAAAAGAATACTTTTAACGGACTACAAAGCCCCATCTTATCAGGTTAAAAGCATCCAGCTTCATTTCAATCTGCATGAAAATAAAACTTTGGTTCGTACGACTTTAGATTTTGAAAAGAAAGCGAACGAGCCTTTAGTTCTAAACGGCACTCATCTTAAGCTTATTGAAATTAAACTAAATGGCGAAACTCTTGAAAATTCAGCTTATTCCGTGGATGCCGAATATCTAACTATTCATCAAACTCCAGATACATTTAAATTAGAAACATTAGTCGAAATTAATCCTGAACAAAATAAATCATGTTCAGGACTTTATTTATCTAAGGGAATCTTTGCAACACAGTGTGAAGCTGAAGGCTTCCGTAATATCACTTACTTCCTTGATAGACCTGATGTGATGACAAGTTATTCGGTAACGATGGAAGCCGATAAAGCTAAATACCCTGTTCTTCTGTCAAACGGAGATTTAATTTCTCAGACAGATCTAGCTGATGGGCGCCATCAAGCTGTGTGGAGAGATCCACACAAAAAGCCATGCTACCTATTTGCGTTAGTTGCTGGAGACCTCGGAGTTGTTCGCGGCGACTTCACAACCCAATCTGGAAAAAATGTAAAACTTGAAGTCTATGCTTCGCATGGCAAACAAAGTCGCTGCCACCATGCTTTAGAATCACTAAAAAAATCTATGAAGTGGGACGAAGAACGCTTTGGTCTTGAGTATGATCTGAACCAATACATGATTGTGTCGATTGACGATTTCAACATGGGTGCTATGGAAAATAAGGGGTTGAATATCTTTAACTCTCGTCTTGTTTTAGCAGATCCCGAATCAGCTACAGACACTGACTTCGATCGCATCGAATCCGTTGTAGGCCATGAATACTTTCATAACTGGACTGGGAATCGTGTCACTTGTCGTAATTGGTTTGAGCTTTCTTTAAAAGAAGGTCTTACCGTTTTCCGTGATCAAGAGTTCTCGTCTGATTTAAACTCACGTGCCGTTCAAAGAATTAAAGATGTTGATTCTTTAAGACAACGTCAGTTTTCAGAAGATGCTGGACCGAACTCACACCCTGTGCGCCCTGAAAGCTGCCTTGCCGTTGATAACTTCTACACCCCGACAATTTATGAAAAAGGCGCAGAGGTTATCCGCATGATGCAAACAATTGTAGGCACAGTCGGATTCCGTAAAGGTATGGATGAGTACTTCCGCCGCCATGATGGACAAGCTGTCACTATTCTTGATTTCTCGGATGCAATAGCCTTCCCTAATAAGGCAGATTTATCTCAATTTAAGCTGTGGTACAGCCAAGCTGGTACACCAGAAGTTAGTGTTACTGAGTCTTATGACAGTCAGAAAAAAGAATATGCATTAACTCTAAAACAGAGCTGTGCGCTGACAGAAAAACAGCCTATCAAAAAACCTTTCCATATTCCCCTGCTTATCGGTTTATTAGATAAAAATGGTCGTGATATAAAACTTAATTGCGCAGATTTATCATTAAACTCTGATAACAAATCCGTCTTACATTTAAAACAAGAACAGCAGACTTTTGTATTCACAGATGTAGTAGAAAAACCAGTTCTGTCACTTAATCGCGAGTTTTCAGCTCCGATTAAACTGAATTGGAATGCCACGAACGAAGACCTGTTACATTTGATCAAATTTGATAGCGATGCTTTTAATCGTCGTGAAGCTTGCTTTAAAATGACATTAGAAGAGCTAAAAAGATTAATTGATTTGAGCATTAAAAAAAGTCCTCTTGCCGCTAACCCTCAAATCGTAGAAACGTTCGGTTACATTCTGCGAGACACTCACATTGATCCTCAGTTTAAAGCTCTTATGCTGCAATTGCCGGACGATGATATCTTAGCACAAGAAATTCCAGTACTGGATGCAAAGGCTATGTCTGCGGCTCGCAATACGATTGTACAAGCCATTGTTTCCGAATTCCACAGTCTGCTAAAAGAGATTTATCACCAGCAAAAAAATGAAAACTCAGTAGGAGCAAGAGCTCTTAAAAATCGTGTTTTACGTTTCTTAGTTGAGGCGAACCATCCTGAAGCTGTGGCGTTGGCTTATAATCAGTTCCAAGAAGCTGCGAATATGACCGATAAAATCGGCGCTTTATCCGCTCTGTGTGTAACCGACTCCCAAGAAAAACAACAGGCCTTAGAAACTTTCTTCAATCGTTGGAAAGACGATGCTGTGGTTTTCAATAAGTGGATTCAGGTGCAATCAACAGCCTCTTTAGAAAGTACTTTCGATACTGTTAAAAAAATTGCGGACACAAAACCATTTAGTCGTGAAAACCCTAACAACATCTACTCATTGCATGCTGCCTTTGGTGATAATTATCTGGCTATGCAAAAAGAAGATGGCAGTACTTTTAAATGGTTATGTGATGAGATCATCAATATTGATAAAATGAATCCACAAGTAGCAGCAAATGTCTGTGGTAGCTTTAATTTTATCAAAAAATATCCAACAAATTTAAGAGACTTGGCACAAAAAGAGATTAAACGTCTATTAGATAACCCTCAATTATCTCGCAATGCTCGAGAATTGCTTGAGGGCTGTATCTAAAAAGTATCTAGCCATTATTAAAACGAGAGCGGCACTGCTTTAAAAACTCAAGACGTGTGCTCTCGGAACTTTTAAAAGCTCCACGAAGATCAGAAGTTGTCGTGGTGCTATGAGTGTCTTGAATACCACGGGAAATTACACAGTAGTGTTTTGCATTGATATGCACAGCTACATCTTCTGTATCCAGAATATACTGTAAGCAATCTGCCACCTGTTTTGTCAGTCTTTCCTGCACCTGAGGACGCTTAGCAAAGTAACTGACAATACGATTTAATTTTGAAAGTCCGATAACCTTATTCTTAGGGATATACGCAACAGTTGCAAAACCATCAATAGGTTGAAAGTGATGTTCACAAACCGACATCACTTCAATATCTTGCACGCAGACCATTTGGTCGTACTGCATTTTATTTTCAATAACTGTGATTTTAGGAAAGTTTTGCGGACTTAAACCACCGAAAATTTCATTAACGTACATTTTTGCCATACGCTTCGGTGTATCTTTTAAGCTGTCATCTTCTAAATCCAAACCTAAAACTTTCATGATCTCAGAGAAATGCTTTTGAATTGTAGAGATTTTCTCTTCATCACTTAAATTGGATGTTACTGTCGGTGATGGTCTAACATTCGTTAAGATCTCTAATGCGATCTCTGTTCCAGTTGTATTAGATTTATTTGTGGCTTTGCTCATGGCGCAAGTTTACAGAAGATAGCCTGCAAATCCAAATAAATAATCGCCCTTAGACAAGCTCTTCAAGGGCCACATGAACAGACTCAAGAGCTCCTTGCATGCGATACATAGACTTGACCGCGGTAAAATCCCCTACAACCTGAAAATAAGGGTTTTCAGACTCGGGTACAGCCAAGAAATTGCGGAAATAGGAACCCTTAATTAATTTAGCCTGATGCCAATCGTACATCTGGTCCGAGCGCAGCCTCTCAAAGGCGTAATTCACCTGTAAGTGTCGTTTAAGCACCCCATAGATATACTCGATAGAAGTGATAGAATTATTGATATAATCTATATCAATTTCGGCGACACTTCCCTCGACTGTCTTCTTAATAATCTGACGCATATTGACCGACTCATGCTTAGCCGTCTGCAACACTTTATTGGGACTGGCTGCAAATTGAGATGGCAAGACAAGCTTAATCGTGTTTTCAACTCGCAAAGTTTCTAACCAGTTATTTGCCCACTGCATCTCGGGCAACTTCAACAGACCTTTAATTCCCATCCACTGAGTAGGAGGAATAGCCAATACGACCCGTTTACACACAAAACGCTTTTGTCCAGTTGGATGTTCAAAAATCAATTGAAAGCCTGCCGATACTTTTTCGATTTCAATTAATCTCCAGCGCAGACGCAGACTTCTATAGGGAATCAAACCAATTATACGGTCCACAAGACCATCTGTTACTGATTGCATTCCTTCAGCTAAATAACTGTAATCTTTGTTTAACGATTTTGTCTCTAAACCTAAATCTTTTATCAAACGTAAAACGCGTTGATCAGAACTTGAGATCAAAGAGGCTCCGTAGTCGGCACCATTATTGGACTTAATTCTTCCACCAAACGCCGTACCGCCTTCAAACAACCTAAAACCTGTTTTCGACTCACGTAGCTTGTATCCCATGTATAAACCGGCAATACCTCCACCGATGATGGCCACTTCGTCGCCAAACTCCGCACGATCATCAAACAGGTAGTCATCGAAAGATGCACAGGCTGAAAGCAAAGAGTAGGCAGAAATACCCGCAGCACCCCACAGTGATTTTTCCAAAAATTTTCGACGACTACTCTTTATATTCATTTTCAACCTATGTATAAAATGCTACACTCTCTTTTGGCTTCCAGCAAATAATCTCGTCATTTTTGATGCAGCCATTTTCAGCTCCTGTAAGGACAATCTGAGGTCCCATGACGTTTGGTGAAAAAAAGATCCTTAAAATTGTTTTCTTTGACAGACTTCATATACGTTTTCTGATTCTATTCCTGTCTTTGGCAGCCAGTATTATTGGATTAGCTGTTCCCTACTATCAAAAAATCTTTTCAACAGATCTAGACAATCGCTCTTTAATTATCTGCATAGGTCTTGCGCTATTCTATTTAATTTTAAATCAGATGACTTTATTCATCGGTCAAAGCGAGTCCATACAGGCGCAGAAAAAAATCTCAGAGACTCTTTATAAACACAACCTCAGGCTAAAACCACTCACTTTACAAAAAAAGACTGTAGGCGAAGTGGTCTCTCTTTATTCAACAGACGTTCCCAGCTTAACAGTGTGGCTAGAACAGTCCCTACCTTATGGCCTGACAACACTATTTCCGTTGATACTCACTCCGGCATTTCTGTATCACTTCTATCACTTGCCTATCTCTTTTAGCCTTGGGTTAGTTTTATCGCTTTTACTACTAAATGGCCTTATGGCCTTCAGACAGTCGATTTTTTTCTTTAGATTCAAAATGTTAGCCGCTGATCGTATGGGCCTAGTCAATGAATGGATTCAAAATATTCGTGGACTCAAGGTCCTCAACTGGGTTGAGGGATTCGAAAATAAAATCATCAAAAAAAGACGTGAGGAAACTGTCAACCGCATCCACATGCTAACCAATGGACAAGTCATGAACTCCATTTCATCCAGTGTCGTTTTCTGGCTGAATTTAGCGATGCTGGGTTATTTTATCTGGTCCTACGAAGGAAATCTAAGCAAGGCCGATATTATCGCCCTTTTGTGGGTGACAACTGTATTCTTGTCTCGCCCGCTACGCCAACTTCCCTGGTTCTTTACATTTTTATTTGATGCATGGACATCCTTTAAACGTATTGCTCAATTTTTAAATTTAACAAATGTACATGAACAAGTGGCGGCCCATGAAAAAACAATTCCAGAGGCCATCTTAGAGGTTAAAAATCTGAGTCTCAGCATCGATGGCAATGAGTTGCTTCACAACATTGATCTGACTATAAAGCCCAAAGAGCTGATTGCACTCATTGGCCCTGTTGGCTCGGGCAAAAGTCTATTGATTCGATCTCTTATTAATGAAACTCCCTTCCAAGCGGACAGATTCTTTAAAGAAAAAACCAGCTATTTGCCACAAGAACACTTCATTATGAGCGCCTCTTTGCGTGACAATATGAACTTTTTCTATCAATCACCAATTGAGCACGACGATAAGATCATGCATCATCTTGGCCAAGCCCAGTTCAGCTTTGAATTAGATCGTGTTCAGCAAGGCCTTGAAACTGTTATCGGCGAAAGAGGTCTTAATCTTTCAGGTGGACAAAAACAACGCGTGAGTCTTGCTCGTCAGTTAATGGAGCCAGAAAGTCTTTTAGTTTTGGATGATCCTTTAAGCGCTGTGGATATTTCAACCGAAAGAAAACTCATCCAAGAATTCCGTGAAATTTGTAACAAAGGAAGTTCGATACTGCTGACGACTCAAAGATTCAGTGCTCTACCGGAATGCGATCGTATTCTTTTTATGAATAATGGCCGTATCGAGTATGATGGACCAGCTCGCGAGTTCTTAAGCAATCCCCGTTACGACTCGTTCTTACGGGGGCTTATATGAGGAATTCACCCTCTACCGCTTATTCTAAAACGGTCTACGATACTCTTCTGCAAGCGTATCGCCCGTTTTTATTCCGTATTATTTTCCTTATCTTGATTGGTTTTCTAGGACGTTATTTAATCATCTCGAATGCTCAGGTTATCGGTGACTTCTTAGATAAAACTCCTGAGATCAATCGCACAAATCTGACATCGCTGTTCTATCAGCTCTTAGGCTTGATCATCGCTTCATTTATATTAACAGTTTTGTTCCGTACCCTACTTTCACGCCTATCCGCTCTGGCTGTTTCACGTATTTATGATGAAACAACGTATCGTGTCTCACGCTTCCCGATTTCATTCTTTGAAAGTCAGCCCGTAGGAAAGATCACCACGCGCTTTTCAAGTGACTATGGAAATGTCTTCCGATTGTTCGGAGGCCCTTTAGCCGAGTTCCTATCAATTTTATTCGATCTGGTCTCGATCATTATTTTGATGGTTTTGGTCCATCCTTATTTCCTCGTCACGGCATTAAGCTCTGCTGTGATTTACTATTTTATTCTATCAAAAAATCAAACAAAACTACGCCAAACACGACGACAGCTATCTGTCTTGCGGGCGCCTTCTATTTCTCACTTCTCTGAAACGGTTCAAGGGGCGACGATTATTCGTCAGAATGAAAAGAAAAATACTTTTATTCAAAAATTTTCTGAATACGATTCTCAATATCTTACAGCAAAATGGAGCGTCTTCTGGCGCGTAACGCGCTTTTCATTTGAACTGAATGTGGTGTCGTCACTTCTTTTCGCCGTCAATGCGTTCCTGTGTATGTACCTCATTCATCAGGGAGTTATCGGTATCGGCTTAACCAGTGTGGTTTTAAGCTTCACTCTACTATCGACAAATACGTTACAGATGTTCTTCGAATGGTTTTCGCAGTTTGAAGAGGCCTTAACTGGTGTGGAAAAAATGGATGAGTACATTCGTTCGCCAATAGAGTCTGGCATAAAACTTCCCGCTTACTCTGACTTTTCGACGTCGCACCCTAAAAAAGAAAAAACTCTGACTCAAAAGACGGAGGAAGTACTTCCGCATTTGAATCAAGAGCAAATTCAAGTTGAAAACCTTTGCTTCAAATATCCTACTTCGGATCACTTGATTTTAGATCAGGTTTCTTTCAAGTTGAAGCAAGGTGAAAAACTGGGAATTATTGGGCGCACTGGCTCTGGCAAAACTACACTGATTGCTGTGCTTTTAAAACTCTATCCATTTGAAAAAGGTGCTATCCTTGTCAATGGTATCAACGAAGCCGATACAGAAAAACATCGCTCTTTATTCTCTGTTATATCGCAAGATCAGCTCTTCTTAACTGGTACTATTCGTGACAATTTGGATTTATTTAAAAAGAAGTCTAACCAAGAGCTAGAAGATGTCTTGAAACGCGTGGGCTTAAGACGTGCCCTCACTGATCCTGTCATCGAGCGCGGACAAAATCTTTCCTATGGTGAAAAACAGCTCTTAAGTCTGGCGCGCGGTCTACTGCAGAATGCTCAAATCTTTATTTTCGACGAGGCGACCTCGAACGTCGATCCACAGTCGGAAAGTCTAATGAACAAGGCTCTGACCGATGTTCTTTTTGATAAAACTCAGATTCGCATTGCCCATCGTCTTCAGACAGTTGAGGATTGCAATCAAATCCTGTGGCTCGATTCAGGTAAAGTGAAAAAGCTAGGTCCTGCCAAAGAAGTTCTTGAGGCCTTTACAGAATCAAGATAGAGTATTTTTGAATCCATCTTAAATTTTTATATCCAAGTCTCGGCGTACGGAGGGGTAATTCTATGCAAAACGATGAAAACCAAAACCCTGAAGTTGAAAACACGTCCACAGAAGAAACGAACGATCTTTCCCTATTACACGATGACAACTGGTCCCAACTAAGTAAGGAAGATCGCAAAACTCACTTCGAATCTTTAAACAGAACCGAAGCTGAGGAATTTTTTTTAAATCTAACTCCGGCAGATCAGTATGAACTCATTGCAGACCTTAACCATCTGCAGACGCGTTCGTGGTTACGTCTTTTGGCTCCGGATGATGCCGCCGATTTAATTCAGGAAGCTGATGCAGATAAAAAAGATGAATTCCTTTCCTTGTTAGATCCACAGACAAAAAGGGAAGTATCTGCTCTCTTAGCCTATGCCGAAGATAAAGCCGGTGGTCTGATGAACTCGCGCTTTATACGCCTGCGCCCCAATATGAATGTAGATGAGGCCATCAGCTATATTCGTATTCAAGCCAAGACACAGGTGGAAACTGTATATTACTCTTATGTACTTGATGCCGAACAACATCTTGTCGGTGTGGTTTCATTTCGTGAACTCTTCGCTTCCGCTTCTAATAAAAAAGTGGAAGAGATCATGCATACCGATGTGATTCAAATTTCGGTGGACATGGACCAAGAGCATATCGGTCAGGTTTTTAGTAAGTATGAACTGATGGCTATTCCCGTTATCGACAGCAATAATAAAATGGTCGGTATCGTTACTTTCGATGATATCGCGCAAGCTGTTCAAGAGGAAGCAACAGAAGATATTCACAAAATCGGTGCGGTTGAGACTCTGGATGCCCCCTATTTACAAATTTCGATGACCGAGATGATTAAGAAAAGAGGCGGATGGCTTCTGATTCTATTTGTCGGTGAAATGTTCACAGCTAGCGCTATGGGCTACTATGAAGATATCCTTCATCGTGCTGTAGTTCTATCCATGTTCCTGCCTTTGATTATTAGCTCTGGTGGTAACTCAGGGTCTCAGGCCTCCACCTTGATCATTCGTGCGATGGCCTTAGGTGAAGTGAAGCTGCGTGACTGGTGGCGCGTATTTATCCGTGAAATTGCCACAGGACTTTGCTTGGGTGCGGCCCTCGGCTTGATCGGTCTTCTGCGTATTTACTTCTGGCCATGGCGTGAACAAATCTACGGCGACCACTATGGCCTTTTAGCTGTCACGGTATCTGCATCTGTTATTGGAGTTGTGCTTTGGGGAACAATTTCAGGATCTATGCTGCCGTTTATTCTTAGAAAATTTAAACTCGATCCCGCTTCAGCATCAGCCCCTGCAGTTGCCACGATTGTGGACGTCACAGGGGTTATTATTTACTTCACTGTTGCCAGTATGATTCTTAAGGGCACACTGCTTTAGTGTTCCCTTTCTAATTTGACTAATTTGAATTAATTATGTCGGCACTAAACCTTGAGTCCAAGATTGGATCTGGAACTTAATGCTTTCCGATACATTCAAGAACCTTAATCCATACTCTTGTTTAGTTGAACACCATACAACTTCGGCTTCTAATTTTTCATCGGACTTTTCGCTGAATTGTAATTCGATGATCTGACCTTTATTTAAACCAGCATCCGATTTGAACGAGATACCACCCACCGACATATCCGCCGTTGTGATATCAATTAATTGATCGTTTGCTTTCAGAACTGCTTTTTTAGCTACCGAGAAACGATCGTGAACACGTCTGTTTGCAGTCGCTGGAGTTTGTGCTTCTTTTCTATTTCTTAAAGCTACTGCGACAGCGAATGGCAACATTAAGATAGCGACCAGAGTCCATGCTCCAGAACCACCACCAGTACCACCTTTATCCACTAACGCTTTCACTAAACCACAACCTGCGCCTGGAAGAGCTTCCATAGCTGAGGCCGTGCTACGACTTGTTTTATAATCTGGAGCATAAGCCGGCGACCACGGAGGTGTCTCTACATTGGCTTTAGCATTGATAATCGCTTTATAAGCATTCACGCGACCAGATGTCGACACTACAGTCGATAAACCACTAACGCGGTCCAAAGACCCTTCGATAATACTTTTAACTTGGTACGAAGATAACTGTGGAGCTTCACGCAGGATCAAAGCGGCAAGACCTGCTACAAATGGAGCCGCCATTGAAGTCCCCGACATCATCTGATAACAACCTGGAGCAAAACATCCACTACCAGGAACAGAGCTCAAAATTGAAGAGCCCGGAGCTGCTACATGCACACTGCCCACTCCATAGTTCGAGAATGATGATTTATAGTCTGAATCTGTCGTTGAAGCGACACTGATATTATTCGGAGAATTAATATTTGCCGGATACATCGGAGTCGAATCATTATTTGTATTCGAGTTCCCCGCAGCTGAAACAATCACAACACCATTATTGTAAGCATAAGCATAAGCTTCATGTAGAGATTGTGAATAAGAAGGTCCACCCCAAGAGTTGTTGATGACCTTAGCTCCTTGAGCGACAGCATAATAAATCGCGCTGACTGCATTGGCTGTTGAACCAGCGCCTTTAGAATCTAAAAACTTTAGAGGTAAGATTTTTACCTTTGATTCACGCACAGGGTACGCCATAACGTCTTGGCCCACACCTAAAACGATACCCGCCACATGTGTTCCGTGGTTATTATCGTCGTGTACGTTTCCAGTGCTCCCTACATAGTTCCAACCATTAATATCATCTACGTAGCCGTTTCCATCATCATCCACACCTGCAAGGCCATTCTTTTCCTTTTCATTTTCCCAGATAGAACCTGAATCTTTAAATAAAAGATGTCCGCGATCTAAACCCGTATCAATAACCGCAACAACGACTTTGTTACCACTGTCATAAGGCTTTTGGATATTCCACGAATCACGAACTTGCACATTAGCACGTGACTGACCATAACTATCAGAAGCCTGCGGAGCAGACCCTAATGGGCTCACATCAACAGGATTCACACTTAATATATAGTTAGGCTCAATAAACTCAACATCAGGGTTAGCATAAAGTGCATCGCGAGCCACTTCGCTATTCACCTTTAAATGCATCATACGAGACGCCGCAAAGACATTCTTTACAGATACAGATGCGCCGAAGGTTCCGGCCATCTTACTTAATCCCGCGCTGCTCACAGAGGACTGCTGTTTGAATTTAACGATATATTCGCCAGTCACTGTTTGTGGTGCGCTGACCTGTGCTAATGCACTCGGTACGACAACAGACAATGAGAGACCCACGACTAGGCTTAAGTTTAATTTCCACATGTCTCCATTATCGGGGACTGGACTAGACAACTAAACTAGAGTCCTAATTTCTCTCAAAATAGGGCGGAATTTGGCTAATTTTGAAAATATTTTGGACATGAAAAAGGCCCTCTTTACACAAGAGAGCCTTTTTGACGTTTCACTTTGAGAATATTAAAAAAGAATTATTTCTTTTTATCAGTAACAACAGTGATATCAGCAGTTACACGGCGGTTTTGCTCGCGGCCTGCTGCTGTATTGTTGTCTGCGATTGGATGAGCAGAACCGTAACCTTTAGCAGTTAAACGACCCTCTTCAACACCCTCTTTTACTAAAGCTGCTAAAACTGAATCAGCACGTTTTTGAGAAAGAGCGTTGTTTACAGCTGCAGAACCACGATTATCTGTGTGACCAGCAACTTCTACTTTTGTTTGAGGGAAGCGTTTCATGAAGTTCGCTACTTTTTGAATTTCAGAAGCGTGCTGAGGTAAGATATCAGCTTTGCCTGTAGCAAATTCAATGTTCAAACGAACAGAAGCTTTTTCTTTTTCAGAGCAACCGATTTCGTTTGTTACAACACCCGCTGGTGTATTTGGACATTGATCGTCTTCGTCATAGATTCCATCTCCGTCGCTATCTTTTCTTTCAACAACAGCTACTGGAGCTACTGGTTGGCTAGCTTTAACGCCAGTATCAACCGCATTGTGAATAGTTAAGAATAAGCTTGGGATAAAAGCTTGAGTGTCTTTAAGGTCAGCCACTTTATCGCTTTTTTGAATGTAGTGGTAGTTGAACAAAGCACCGATAGAGATATAACGGAAATCAGCTTCGATACCAGCTGCCGCTTTTCCACCGATTGAGTTAGTTTTTTCGCCTGTGATGTTTTTTGAATCGACAGAGCTCACACCCAATTTAGCAATCGGATGAACTGTTTTTTCAGCTAAGAAACGGTACACACCACTTAAGTTGTAAGCTTGGTGTTTAGAGTTCGTTCCATCAAAATCGAAATCATCATAACCTAATTCTACACCCCAGTTTTTGTTAAAACCGTAGCCTAACCAGTAATTGCGGCCATCACCAGTTTTAGCCGTGTTACGGAAAGTTTCACCCTGTACTGGGTGAGTTGTACCTGCTCCAACCCCTAACTCAAAACGTTGAGCTTGAACTGAGATCCCGAAAGACAAAATTACTAACAAAACAAGTTTCATCATTATTCTAACTCCTTATTGTTTGTTTAAAGAAACACGAAGCTATTCGCTTTTAGCCGTGATGACAAGGGTTAAAATAAGGCGGTCCTTGACTCTTTTTTTGACTTCCTGAATCATGGGATCATGAACAAACTTCAGAAGATTTTTGCCAGTGGTCTCATCACCTTCTTACCTCTAGCGGTTACCATCTATATAGTATATGCCGGTGTCACCATTGTTGAAAATTTACTAGGTAATTTACTCAGAACCATCTTACCTACCCAGTACTACATCCCAGGATTCGGTTTTTTAAGCACTCTTATTTTAATCTTCTTATTAGGTCTCTTGTTAAATAATTTTGTTACAGCAGGTCTTTTTCAACGCCTTCAAGAAAAATTGACAGAAGTGCCACTTATTAAGGTCGTTTATTCCCCACTGCGCGATCTGATGAACCTGTTTTCCCGCAAGCAAGGTGGAAATGCGCTACAAAAAGTTGTACTTGTTAAATTTGATGGCGGACAAAAAGAGATCTTGGGTTTAGTTACACGTGAAAGCTTTCAAGATGTGGACAAAAACCTACAGATCGGCGCCGATAAAATTGCCGTTTATATTCCCATGAGCTACGGCTTAGGTGGTTATACCCTTTTGATTCCTAAATCTCAGGTTATTCCTATCGACATACCTGTAGAAAAAGCCATGAGTTTGGCTTTAACTGCATGGATTAAAACAGACTCTCAACCGAAAAGTTAAAATGTCAGAACAAAGAAGATCTAAAACTATTTTAGAAAAAGCCCTTGATGTTAATCTTGACCCTCTTTTTTATGGCAGCTTTGCCGAAATCGGAGCTGGTCAAGAAGTCGCTCGTCACTTTTTTCAAGCTGGTAAGGCGTCTCAGACGATAGCTTTAACTATCTCGGCCTATGATATGACCTACAGTGATATTATCTATGGCAAAGAAAAGTCAGGCCGTTATGTCTGTAAGTCACGTCTTGAAAAAATGTTGGATCGTGAATACAGCAAGTTGATCGAACGCCTTGGACCTACCCGTCATAAAAACACCTGTTTTTTCAGCTTTGCAGATACTGTCGCCACCTCTTCAGAGGGTGATAAAAGATCCTGCCATGGTTGGTTAGGTCTAAAGTTTCAGCACTCTCCTAACTCAGAAGCTCAACAAGTTATGTTACACGTGCGCATGCTGGATAAGTATCGCCTACAACAACAAGAGACTCTTAGTAAGCTAGGAGTTAATCTGATCCACTCTTGTTTCTACCGCAGAAAAGATCCACAGGAGTTCTTATCTGGCCTTTTCGATCAAATAAAATCAGAGTCCTTATCGGTAGATGTGATTTACTTTTCTGGCTCAGAGTTTTCAAAATTTGATGAGATTAAATTTAATCTTATGTTAGTTGAGCAGGGCTATAGTGAAGCCTGCTTTGTCGACCAAAATGGGCAAGTCCAAAACCAAGCGGATTTCTTTTGGAATAAGTCTTTACTGATTCAGCGTGGCTTCTTTCATCCTGTGACGAACACTCACCTTGATATCTTTGAAAAGGGACTTTCTCATTTCAAAAAAGAGTTCTCACTTAAAGCTAACGATGTTCTAGGAGTTTTTGAATTCACTATTGATAATCGTATTAAGAAAACTCATCTGAATACAGAGCAAGCATATTCGCGCGTCAAGATGATCAACGAATTAAAAGTTCCTGTATTAGTGACTCGCTTTACTCTTTTTTATCAGCTTAAAGAATATATTCGTCTTTCAACAAAATCCCCGTTAGCTATTGTTATTGGGGCAACTCATCTTGAAAAACTTTTCGATGAGAGTTTTTACTTTGATTTGAATGGTGGACTTTTAGAGGGAATGTCTAAACTTTTAGGTAGATTTTCACGCCTTTACATTTATCCGCACAAGACGGCAGAAATTTGCCTGCTGAGTAAAAGTTTCTTCCCAAAACCAGAAGTCAAAAACATCTACAGACACTTTATCGAAAATAATATGATTCAAGATATTGCGGGTTGTGATGAACTGACCGAGTTTATTCACTCTGACGATGTCTTGAAACTTTTAAAAAAGAAAGACAAGTTTTGGAAAAAACTTGTCCCTGATAAACTTCACAAATTTTTAGAAAAACAGAAGGTTTTTTAAACCTTCTGTTTTAACCATTCAATCAGAGCTTGAACAGGCTGACCACTTCCACCCACTGTTGTAAGAGCTCCATTGGGTCTGTCATTCCAACTGTACACATCGAGATGGGCCCACTTCACTCCACCACTGTATTTTTCTAAAAATAAGGCCGCTGTAATCGCGCCACCAAAGCCATCCGCAGAGTTTCTAAAGTCAGCAAATGAAGATGATAATGACGTAAAGTATTTTTGATGCAATGGCATTCTCCAGCTATAGTCTCCGGCAGCTTGCCCCGCAGACTGAAGCTCCTGCGCGAGTTGATCATCATTACTGAATAGTCCTGCGATATCTGTTCCTAATGCCACTTTAATCGCACCAGTCAGTGTGGCCACATCAATCAAAAACTCAGGAGCATCTTTCCCTTTCTGAGTTGCCGCCACATCCATTACATCGGCTAGCACCAATCGGCCTTCTGCATCTGTATTGTCAATTTCAACAAGATGGCCCGCACGTGATTTGTAGATATCACCCGGTCGCATCGCCTTTGCATCCACACTGTTTTCCGCTAAAGCCAGATAGAAATCACAGGCACGTTTGTATCCAGAGTTAATCACCCAATACGCCAGCCCTAAAACTGCTGCTGATCCACCCATATCTTTTTTCATCAAGCGCATAGCCGATGAAGGTTTAATATCTAATCCACCTGTATCAAAAGTGATGCCTTTACCAACGAAGGCAATTGGTTTTTTAGAACTCTTTGTCTTAGGGCGATAGCAAATGCGAATCATGCGCGGAGGAGTATCTGATCCCATACCGACAGCTAAGTGTAGACCCATGCCTTCAGCTTTTAGTTTTTTATGATCCCATACCTCTAATTTAACTCCGGCAGATTTACCAAATACACTTTTTACAAACTGCTCTACACTTTCAGGGTTGACCACATTCGGTGGCAGATTCACCAAATGACGAGCCCACTGTACGGCTAAGGCCTCATCCTGAGCGTCCTTTAAAAACTGACGATTGATTTTTTTGTCTGCACTGCCCGCTACCTGTAATGTCACACGGGGAAACTTAGCATCTGTACCTTTATAGCATTGCAAGAAATTGTAGGCTGCGAGTTCCAATCCGATAACACCTGCACGCGCAGCTTGAACATCTACGTGTTCCAAAATTAAAGAGATCGAATCTAGTTGATACGTTTTAAATTGCGAAACCAAAGAGCCTAATTGATCACGTACATAAGTATAAGTAGATTCAGAGGCACTAACTTCGGCTGTAGGTAATTGCACAATCCAGATATGTGACGTTTTACCTTGGAAGTATTGAACTTTCTTTTCGCTCTTAAGAAGTAAGTTTTTTTGCTCAGTTAGCGCGTCAGCTTCTACAATTTTTTTATAAGCTGTCTGAACTTTCTCTTTAGATTTGCCACCTAAAACATAGACTATGCCTTGAGATTTTTCGTTTTTTCCTATTTCAATTTGAAAATATGGTTTTAACACTGTAGCTATTTTCATGGAATCTCCTATCATCGCTCCAAGATATTTGCTATAATGTTGCCTTAGATATGACATCCAGAGCAACCAATAACAGCCCACCTCTGCCTTCTCCGTCACGCCTTAAATTGGGGCTGTTTAATGCTGAAAATCTATTCCTGCTGTTTGACCACGAAATCCCGCCACATTATCAAAAAATGAATGAGGCTCAGTGGCAGAAGCTATCCAGTTCTGTTTATGAAAATAAATCTTTGGATAAATGTCTGCAGATCGCTCAACTGATTAAAGAGCAGTCTCCGGACATTATGATGCTTTGTGAGGTCGGCGGCCTTGAGTCCTTGCAAAACTTCAACAAGCTCTTCCTTGAACAGCTTTATCAGCCCGTACTGATCGAAGGTAACTCTGATCGCAATATTGATGTGGGATTTCTGATCAAAAAACAAAGTCCCTTCTTTTTTGATATCAACAGCAACCGCCACTACCCGCTAGAACTTGTCTACCCACACGAAAGCCAATCTTTACAATCAGGCTACTCTTCTGCAGTCAGCCATCTTTTTTCTCGCGATTGTGTTGAGTTGCGACTTTTTACAAATGACCGAGAAAATCCCTATCTTTTGATTTTATTAACGCATTTAAAGTCGCGCCTAGATCCAGAAAAAATTGATCCCGGAGGAACTGAAAAGCGTGGTGCAGAGCTTAAAGCCGTCGTGAATATCTACAAAAATATCCGACAGCAATGGCCAGAGGTCCCTGTTATTTTAGCTGGTGATATGAATGGCTATGCTGGCGAGCCTAACCCCGATCCTGAATTTTCACTTCTTTATAACGAAACTGATCTTAAGGATGTACTTGAAGTCAGCCAGATAAATAGCGAAAGACGTTTTACTTTCTACCAAATCAAAAGCGGCGGACGCTCGGAAGGAAAGCAAATAGACTATTGTTTCTTATCACCCGAGCTGCACTCGTGCGTACGTCACGCGGAAACAGCTGTGTATCAATATAAAGACGAATTTGGTTTTGATATTGATCGCCCCAAAACAATGGAAGAAAAATTGCGCTTACCTTCAGATCATTACCCCATCTTCTTTACTCTTGAAAATCTAAAAGTTTGATGAGACGCTTACCTAAGATGAGTCTTAAAAAAGCGCTGAATACTGAATTTCAAATCACGACCACAACGGCCTATGTCGAATCTGAATCGGCGCCGGATCAACACCGCTTTTTCTTTGCATACAAAATCACGATTAAAAATGTAGGTTCAAGTACAGCTCAACTGATGAGCCGCCATTGGATCATCACAGATGCCTTAGGTCATATCGAAGAAGTTCGTGGCCCAGGAGTTGTTGGTTTACAGCCTAAAATCACAGCCGGACAGAGTTTTGAGTACGACAGCGCCTGCCCTTTGAAAACAAGTTCAGGCTCTATGCGTGGCTTTTATCATTTCGTAGATGAAGATGGTGAAAGTTTCGAAGTCGAAATTCCTGAGTTCTATCTTATTGCTCCAACAGCAATACACTGATCATTCTCTGCATAACCTCTAATTGCTCTGCATAGCCTATAAATGGGCGAGGCTTATCTTCTTTCACTTGTTCTTCAATTAAAGGCACATGCACGAATACAGATTTAACGTCCTCAAAGGCTGATACTTTAAAATACAGCTCATTACAAACATAGGTGCCCGCTGAAAAAGAAAGACTGACAGGAAGTCCCTCCTTCTGCAACGCCTGATAGACCTGATCCACTGGAAAAGATGACATCAATGCCAAGGGCTGCTCTGCTGCAATCGGCCGTGTTGAAGGAACAATATTAGCTTCGTCTGGACTTTCTGATTGCACCCAGTTCAAAGCAATCTTTTCAAAACATATTTTCTCTCGTCCGGCGGCTTGTCCCAACATCAGGATGTAATCAAACTTTTCTGCTTTGAGCACATCTTTTAAGACTTCATAGCTTCTACCAAACTCAACTGGCAAAATAAAGCTGGTCACCACATTAGGAAATTTCTTTCCCAGATCTGTTGCTAACAACTCACTTGGATTTATTTTTTCGGATAAAAAAGGCTTAAAGCCGGTGACTAAGATTTTCACTACGGAGACCGAAGAAAGCGCTTCCATCCCTGCCCATCAACTTGATAGACATAGCGCTGGTGTAAACGCCCTGTTTGACCGAACCAAAATTCGATCTCATGTGGGACGATACGATACCCTCCCCAGTGTGGGGGACATGGAACAAGCTGACCTTTGAATTTTTCTTCTAACGCTGCGACCTTCTGAGTGAAGTGATCAAATGACTCTAAGATTTCAGATTGATTAGAACCCCAAGCCCCGATTTGGCTAAGACGAGGACGTGATGCAAAATAAGCTTCCGACTCTTCCCGAGATAGCTTTTCTACATGTCCTTCGATACGAACTTGCTGTTCAAGATGAGGCCAGAAAAAGTTAGCAGCTACTTTCGCATTGTGCGCTAAATCCTGCCCTTTACGACCATTATAGTTAGTAAAAAAAGAAAACCCTCGTTCACTGATGCCTTTATAAAAGACAATGCGTACCGAGGGTTGGTTGTCGGCATTCACTGTCGCTAATGACATAGCATTAGCGTCCGGAATACCTTTCAGTTGAGCTTGTTTATAAAGACTTAAGAAATTTTCAATAGGGTCTTTCTTAAAATCAAAGCTCATAACTGATTTACTATTTTCTAGCTTTTGAAGCTTTTGCAGGTGGTTCTGCTTTTACGATATCCAACAATTCAACTTCGAAAATCAAAGTTGAATTTGGTGGAATACCTGGGCGACCTTGAGGACCATAAGCTAAATCTGGTGGAATAAATAATTTGTATTTAGATCCCACTTTCATCATTTGTAAAGCTTCTGTCCAACCTGGGATTACACCACTTACTGGGAATTCAGCTGGCTCACCACGATCTACTGATGAGTCAAATTTAGTTCCATCAATCAATGTTCCTGTGTAGTGACAAACAACCATATCATCAGCTTTTGGAGTGGCGCCAGTACCTTCAGTGATAACTGAGTATTGTAATCCTGAAGCTGTCTCTTTTACGCCTTCAGCAGATTTGTTTTTTGCCAAGAATTCTTCTGATTTCTTTTTATTGTTTTCAGTTTCTTCCTGTTGTTTTTTCATAGAAAGCTCTTGTAATTTCATAAGAGCTTTTTGGATCTCTTCATCAGTCATTTCTGACTTACCAGCAGTTGCATCAGCTAGTGAAGCCGCCAATGTCTTAGGATCAATTTCAATGTTCTGAGACTTAAGATTTTTACCGATCTGTTGGCCGATAGCGTATGAAGCTTGCCCTTTATCTGATTTCAAATCTGCCTTGTTACAAGCTGTTAAAGTGATACTCAGGCCAACCGCAGCCAGAACTAATATTTTATTCATTTGGGAGTTCCTTTCATTAAATGAACTTAAAATGTTGTCTTCAAGGATAAAGCATGATCGAATTCCTCAGGATTTCATACACATAACATGCCGCACACACTGCTTTATTTTATAGCTTTATTCAGTCTTTCAACTTCTCCGAACTGGGCAAAACTCAGTCAAATGCCGGTTGAAGTTTTAGGGTTTTATCGCCTTTCTATTGCGGCTATTTTAGTGTTTTTAATAGCACTTGTGCTTAGAAAGAAATGGCCACCTTTCAACAAACACCTTCTTTGGGCGTTGGCTTCTGGCTCCCTCTTTTTTATGCATCTATGGACATATAAATTTGCTTCACAAAATACGACAGTCTCTAACACGATGATTATTTTTTCGTCGAATCCTGTTTGGACTTCAATAGGAGCTATTGTTTTTTTCAACGAAGTCTTCAAAAAGCGGCTTATGGTTTCTTACCTATTAGCCCTGACCAGCATTTATCTGCTGGTTATACATGATTTCCATCTTTCCAATAACTACGGAGATTGGTCAGCACTTCTATCTGCATTTTTCTATGCTGGCTATATGTTAACCGGAAAGCAGGCGCGCACACGACTTGATAACAGTGTTTTTGCAGTAATCCAGTATAGTACATGTGCTATTTTATTCGGACTTTGTGTTGTGGGTAAAAGCGCTCCCCTCACTGGCTATCCCACCATTTCATGGATATCGGTAGCTGGCCTTGTGCTCTTCCCTACATTATTAGGACATTTACTTTTTACTTATCTCGTTCAATTTATGAACATCAACCTCATGGCTTGCGGTAAATTGATCGAGCCCGTTATCGCCTCCATATTAGCCTATTATATTTTCAGCGAAAAATTGGGCGATTACGCTTGGATCTCCTTTTTACTGACCAGTATCGCTGTTATCATTTTATTTGCCCCAGCAATTCTGAGTTTTTTAAAAAAACAATTTCATCTCTTTAGAGCTTAAGGCAGACTGAGTCTATGCGTATTCTTGTAGTCGAAGATGAAGTTAAAACCTCGCAGTTCATTAAAAAAGGCCTTAATGAAGTGGGCTATGCTGTAGACGTGGCGGAATCAGGTCCCACAGCTGAATCCTATGTGGCCAGTAGTGAATATGATTTAATTATTCTAGATGTGATGCTTCCTGGCCCTAGTGGCGTCGATACAACACGTCACTTACGACGGGATGGCTTCAAGGGTCCTATTCTTCTTCTAACTGCTCTCACCACCACCAAAGACAAAGTAAATGGGCTTGATGCAGGTGCTGATGATTATCTAACGAAACCCTTCTCTTTTGAAGAGCTTTTGGCGCGAGTGCGAGCTCTTCTACGTCGTACACAGTCGGCAAGCAGTATTGATTCCGTACTCAAGTTTTCTGACATCGAAATGGATTTGGTACGTAGAAAAGTGAAAAGACAAAATGTCGAAATCACCCTAACGACAAAAGAGTTCTCGCTATTAGAGTACTTTCTTAGAAATCCCGAGATCCCCCTAGGACGTGTTTCTATAGCCGAACATGTGTGGGATTTAAACTTTGATTCAGGAAGTAACGTGATCGATGTCTACGTTAATTTACTAAGAAAGAAAGTAGATGCAGCTTCATTCAATAAAAAATTAATCCATACGGTTGTTGGCGTTGGTTACATTCTTAAAGAAGCCTAATCTCAAAGTTCGCCTGACGGCGCTGTTTGTTCTGATCTTCGGAGCCACAACGCTGACGTTTGCTCTTTTTATGTATTACGCACTCAATGACTCATTACTTAACGAGTTTGATAACTCGCTCTATAACTACGCCATTGATGTGACTCGTAGTTTAGAAGCCCCACCTGCTAATGAGCCAGCTTTCACACTTTTCCCTTTAGATGAGGATAAAATTTTTCCTTTTTCGACAGGTAAGTCTCTGATCAGCATTCGTCATTCTTCTGGCGAGATCATCGTGCAAACTGAGGGCCTCGAACAGTGGCCCCTTCCTTATAAAGAGGCTTTTCTTTATATACAGCAAGGCCATGACTCACACTACCTGACCTTGCATGACACCAGTCATCTGTCAGCAGCCGAATCCGCTTCTTATCGCCTTATCACGTTCCCTTTAGATATTGGAGTTCCTCCGGATTATTATTTGCAAATCGCAGTTCCCATGACGACATTTGAAACTCAGTTAGAGCGTTTAAAATCCATTATCCTTTATGGTTTTCCACTCTTAATTTTAATTTCTGTGGTTGCTGGTTTTTATGTCTCGTCAAAGGCCATGACCCCGATTAATCAACTGATCGATAATATGAATCATGTTCAATTTGGACGACTTTCGGATCGCGTAGCCCTGCCCGAATCTCATGATGAAATTCGCACCTTGACGGAAACCCATAACAGAATGTTAGATCGAATCGAAGATGCCTTCCGCTCACAAGAACGCTTTATTGCAAATGCCTCGCACCAACTTCTGACACCGCTCACTGTATTAAAAGGTGAAATTGAAACTCACTTGAATCAAAACAAAGAACAAGATCAGTTCCTACAAAGCCTGATTGAGGAAACGGACAAGCTCACAAAGATTGTGCATCACATGTTATTGCTATCACGTATCGAATCAGGACTTGAACACCTACACTTTCAAGATATCGAAGTCGATACCATCCTATTTCAAGTGATTGCAGACTTGCAGAAGAAAGCTTCTACTCGAAATATCAAAATAGATGTAAAAATTCATGATTTAGCAGATAGACAAGCCTTAAAAGGACAAGAAGACCTCGTTTATAACCTCATCTATAATATTCTGGAAAATGCGATCAAATACTCACCTCAGGATAAATCTGTCAGTGTGACCCTCACATGGAATCAAGACGCCACGACTTTAGATATTGTCGACTATGGCAGCGGTATCGACAGCGAAAATATCCCGTTGATTTTCGATCGTTTTATGAAAATAAATTCTATGGTTAAAACTAGTGGTTATGGACTCGGATTATCTATTGCAAAGAAAATTGCAGATTTACATGGATTTAGAATCGCGGTTCTGGAACCTGCGATGCAGGGGGCTCACTTTCAAGTGACCATGCCCTACACCGCCGATGCTTCACACTGATTTCATGTCAGTATGAATAAAGACTACTCATCATCAAGTTCATCATCGCCAACAATACCCAGATTGTATTTCTCGATACGATAGCGCATAGATCTAAATGAGATATGTAGTAATTTTGCAGCTTTCTTTTTCACTCCGCCAGCCGTGTGAATGGCTTTCAGCAAAAGCTCTTTTTCAATTTGACCTATAACTTTATCTAGATCTAAACCATTTTCACCGATCTCAATTTCATTACTAGAAGCCATTTTACGACCAGATGATGTATTCACCATTGGCGGCAATGACTCAGGTAAAATTGTCGAACCGGCCTCTAATGCCACTGTACGCTCAATCATATTTTCGAGTTCACGCACGTTCCCAGGATAGTTATAGTTTTTTAGAATCTCCATCGCTTCCGTTGAAATCGATGATATAACTTTATTAAGCTTATCATTATACTTCTTTAAGAAATGATTCGCTAATAATGGAATATCCTCTGAGCGCTCACGTAATGGTGGACTCTTGATGTTAATAACATTCAGACGATAGAATAAATCTTGGCGGAAGGTTCCTTTTGCCACCATGTCTTCTAAGTTACGATTAGTCGCGGCGATGATACGCACATCTACTTTCATATCTTCGGTAGCACCCACTCTACGAATAACACGCTCTTGGATAGCACGTAGAAGCTTTACCTGAATGCTCAACGGCAACTCACCGACCTCATCTAAGAACAGTGTCCCGCCATCAGCAACCTCAAATAAACCAGCTTTATCAACAATCGCGCCAGTAAAAGAACCTTTTTTGTGACCGAACATCTCTGATTCCATCAAGTTTTCAGGAATCGCTCCACAGTTAACTGTCACAAATGGTCTATCTTTCAAAGGACCATTGTAGTGAATAGCCTTAGCAATAACCTCTTTACCCGTTCCTGATTCCCCTGTGATTAACACATTCGTAGGCGCCTGCGATACTCTTTTGATTAAATCAAATACCGCGTGCATAGCTGACGAGTTACCCACCATGTTTTGAAATGAGTACTCTTTAACTAATTCCTTCTTCAGCACACGCACTTCAGTTTCTAAGTTTTTAGATCTTAATGCGTTGGCGATATTTAATCTGACTTCATCGATTTTAAATGGCTTAGTCACATAGTCATAAGCACCCATTTTCATCGCATCCACCGCAGACTCAGTTGTTCCAAAGGCTGTGATGATCATGAAAACCATATCCGGATACGTTTCCTTAACATGTTTCAGTAACTCAATACCCGTCATGTTTGGCATCTGCATGTCCGAGATCACCATGTCGAAGGTTTTTTTAGAAAGGATTTCTTTGGCACGCAAACCATCCTCTGCCGTAGTCACCTCGTAGTTTTCTTTTTTTAACATGATTTCTAGAAACTCGCGGATTGATTCCTCGTCATCCACTACTAGAATACGTGACTTCATAACTTCTCCCTATCTCCCCTTCGCAATGGGAATTTTAATAATAAATTCAGTTCCTTTATTTAATTCCGTCTCAATTTCAATACGCGCTTTGTGAAGCTCTAGTATTTTATGAGTAACCGCTAGTCCTAGTCCGGTCCCTTTCACTTTCGTTGTATGAAAAGGTTCAAACATCTTCTTTTTGGTTTCTTCTGTCATGCCGACACCGTGATCACGAATACTTAAAACAGCATCACTGCCATCACGTTTTAGACGAATTTCAATACGCTGCGGATTATCAGCTTTCACAGCCTGAACCGCATTGATGACAATATTCAAAACAGCCTGCTTTAATTTTTCAGAAAACCCAAGAATCGAAACCTCTTGGATTTCAACAACCCATTCAAATCCCTGAGGAATATCAGGCCGCTTTTTAACATTTAAAACAACATCTTCAACCACTTGAGTTAGACTGATTTCAGCATCAGGAACTTTCTCTGGCTTGGCGTAGTCTAAGAATTCTGTGATCAGCACATTCAGGCGATCAATTTCTTTTAAAATAATATTCATTAACTTTTGTTCTGTAGGATCTGAAAAATCCTGCGATAAAAGTTGAATACTGCCACTGATTCCTGCCAATGGGTTTCGTATTTCATGGGCAATACCTGCTGCCAACTGTCCTATAGCCGCTAGCTTTTCATTCTGGCGAACCTGTGCTTCTAAACGGCGAATATCCGTAACATCACGGACTAAGTATAATCCTAAGTTCTCGTCCACCTCTTCGTCGTAGTAACTGCTATAATCCAAGTTGATAAGACGCTTATCTGTTGCACCTTCTGGTAAATAAGCAATATCAGCATTTCCTGAAGACGATACACTGTTGTAACGGCTGATAAGATCATTCAGTTTGTCTTGTGACAGCTGAATCGTCTTATTCAAATACGAATTCTTTAATACCGCTTCACGATTTTGATCTATCACCACTAATCCGAATGGAAGTTTTTCAATCAATGAATTGAGGAATTGTTCCTGTGACTTCCACTTCTTACGTGTTTTACTGAGGTCCGTGCGTAAACTTGAAAACTCTACATTCAACTGTCGTGAAATGACAATAACCGACAAATAAGACAAATTAAAAAGAGCCAATGACAAAACACTCTGAATAGTTCCAGCTTGGTAAGCTGTTAAATTCATCAGCGACGTTCCTAAAGAGCAGACAAACCCCAGTATCGATAACTCTGCTAAATCCAAATCAAAGCTGGCTAAGAAAAGTAAAAATAACTGTAGAACTAAAATAAAACTCGATAGATGAGGAAAGTACCTCATAAAAACAATCAATACAGCTATGTCTAAGAAGTATGACCAAAACCCACTTTTACTGTTTTCTTTATCGTGCCAAAGAAAACCTTCCCAAAGGCGTGATGTGAACAAAACACCGAACGATAGATAAAACACAACGGCAAACTCAAGTTGCAAAAAGGGTTTTTGTAAAAAAACTAAAGACTGAAATAAAACAAAATACAGAAACACCGCCGCCATGCGCACATGACGACGAATATCTGGCGTAGTTAAAAAAGAGAACCCGTCGCTCTTAGACGCCAATAGTGTCTCCCATACTGAATACTGGTAAGTACATCGCCACTAGGATCACCGCGATAGCTCCACCCAACACAACCATCATGATCGGCTCGATCAATGAGGTCATGGCTTTCACTGAAGTTTCCACTTCCTCTTCATAGAAGTCGGCAATTTTACCTAACATCGTATCTAAGGAACCCGATTGCTCACCAATCGCCACCATTTGCGATACCATTGCTGGAATTTCTTTTTGTCGAGACAGCGGCACATGGAACGGCTTACCCACGACAACTGAGTTTTTACACTCTGTTAAAGCATTTTCTACCACATAGTTACCGGCAGTTTTTGCGGAAATGTCGATAGCCTCAATAAGCCCAATCCCTGAAGACAATAATGTCGACAAGGTACGTGTCATACGAGCCACACTGGATTTTTGAACTACATCTCCGATAACAGGTGCTGTGATCAGAGTCTTATCCAGCTGTTTTTTACCTTCTGGTGTATTGATATAATAGACAAAACTGGCTACGACCGATATGACAATGACAATATAGATAAACCAATTTTCACGCAAATTAGCAGACAAATCGACTAGCATTTGCGTAGGTAAAGGTAATTCCTTTCCTGAGCCCTGATAGAACTCTTGGAATTTAGGAATGATAAAGGTAATGATACCTGTGATCACGATAATCGCGACAACAGTGATCACGGCGGGCATAACTAATGCCCCCTTAACTTGGCCTTTAATTTTTTCATTCTTTTCAATGTACTGAGACAACCTTAGTAAGATCGTATCTAAGATACCGGCCTCTTCACCTGCTTGTATCATATTACAGTAAAAACGATCGAAAATACGATCATGTACGGCCATAGACTCAGATAATCTTTTACCCACATCAATAGAAGAACGGATCTGTAATAAGGCATCTTTTAATAGACGACTCGATCCACTGCCTTCAGATAAAATTCTGAGGGCATCCGCAATAGGAATACCCGAATTGATAAGAGTAGAAAACTGACGAGTGAAAATCTTTAATTCTTTGACTTCAATTTTAGGTGCTAAGAGGCGCTTAATCGCCTCTTCCAGCTCACTACCCTTAGCTTCCTGTGTATTCAATAAAGTGAGTTTTGTCGGTATCAATTGCTTCGCACGTAGACGTATCTTAGCATCAGCTTCATCGCGAGCTTCGATCTTCCCTTTTACTGCATTACCATTAATTGTACGAGCTTGATAAATGAAAAATGCCATCTATAGTCCCATTTTTTTCAAAGTCGCATCTAATTTATCTGGATCATCACTGGCTTCAAATGCTGCAGGCACATCAATTTTTCTTCTAACTAAACGCTGAATAATAGATTGATTCAACGACTGATAGGACTCTTTAAATTCTGCGCTTAAATCCACCTGTGCGATCGTGTGTGCCGTCAAATGACGATGCAAAGCCACTTTTTGATTTGCTTTCAGGATTAGGATTTCACTACAAGGAAAGTAATTCGCTCCCACTAACTTTTGTACAATCACGCCATTCAGAACATTAAAAAGTCTTAAACATGTATTTACATCTAACTCGGAAGCTAATTTGTTTAAAATTGTACCAATCGAATTAGAACTCAATGTTAGGACAACACTTTGTCCTTGTTCAGCCACTTCAATCCATTTCTTCCAATTTTTAATCGTATTTGTATCGACGAAAACTCTTTCAATTCCTTCATACAAAGTGTGGTTGAAATCGTAATCTATGGTATCAATCCCTAACTGCACCACTGACTCAATGGGCTGTTCAGAACTTTGTGTTTGTAACGGAGAGTGCATCCCAATTAATGATAATTTTGTACGCTGCTCATTTGCGATAATTTCATGGAGTAACGCACTTTTTCCCTGACGTCTTTCGCCAGCAACTATGAATAAACCCTTGTCTTTTTTAATGGCATCCCAGAAAAGTGGATTATCAATGTGTGATTGAATTTCTGTTGCATCTTTTATTAAGCTGAGATGGGCTCTGAAACAATCTTTTCGTTCAACAAATGCGAATTTCCATTTGTGCTTTTCAGATTCATAGATCCCAACAACATAACCTTTTGTCTCTAGCTGTACTTTTTCGTTCCCCGAAAGACAAAGATCTTTTAGATCCTCCCAATCGGAAATCGTTAACACGTCGCCTTTGATGTCATTCCAGTCTCGGCCCGATTTAGATAAAATTTTATGTCCCAATATAAAAGACACTTCATGTCCATTTTTAAAAACAGATTGGGCCAATAAATTTTCTATCATAGCTCATCCCTTACTGATGAATTAATTACTTCTTCAATCGTCGTCAATCCACGGGCCAATTTTAAAAGAGCACTTCTTCGAAGTGTTCTCATCCCCATGCTACGACAAGCAGCTCTTAGCTCATTACTGCTAGCGCCACGTAGAATTAAATCCTTAACCTGTTCAGTTAAAGGCATCAGTTCATAAATTGCCATACGACCGCGAATACCTGTGTTATTACAAGCACCGCAACCCTTGGCTTTAAAAACTTGGAAGTTCGGAATTTCTTCGCGTGAGACACCCAAGTTCAGCAATGTACTATCTGGGATTTTATTTGGCTCTTTACACGATTCACAGATCTTTCCCAAAAGACGCTGAGCCACAACTAAATTTAATGTCGAAGTAATCAAATACGGCGCCACGCCCATTTCTGTTAAACGGGTTACCGTTGTTGGAGCATCATTGGTATGCAACGTACTAACAACCATGTGACCTGTTGATGCTGCCTTAAAGGCGATCTCGGCCGTTTCTAAGTCACGAATCTCACCCACCATAATGATATCAGGATCTTGACGTAAAAAAGCTCTTAGAATATTCACAAATGTCAGATCAATATCAGCATTAGCTTGCACTTGATTGATCCCATCAAGGTTAAATTCGATCGGGTCTTCGGCTGTACTGATATTAACATCCAGCTTATTGAGTTCGGCTAAGGCCGAATAAATAGTCGTCGTTTTACCAGAACCTGTTGGCCCAGTAATCAACACCATTCCTTGGGGCAAATTGATGGTATTTTTGAATAATTTCAAATCTTCTTCTTCAAATCCCAGCTTAGTCATATCACGCTGAAGATTCGATTTGTCTAGAAGACGCATCACGATCTTTTCGCCCCACATCGTTGGAATCGAGTTCACACGAAAATCCATTTCGCGATTTTCTTTATTTAAGATGATTTTCAAACGACCATCCTGTGGGCGTCGCTTCTCAGCGATATCCATCTTAGACATGATTTTAATACGAGAGCTAATCGCTGGCCCAGAAGAAGCTGGAGGCGTTGCGGCTTCCACCAAACTACCATCAATACGGAAACGAACACGATATTTTTTTTCGTAAATTTCAAAGTGAATATCGGAAGCTCTTCTGCGTACAGCTTCCAATAAAATTCCATTCACAAACTTAACAACCGGAGCATCATCTGCCGCACTTCCCACCTCAACTGTTGAGGTCTGCGTAGAAAGTTGAATATCCGCTTCTGCCGCATCACCTTTTGCAATGAGGTCGTCTGTGGAAATCGAATAATACTTTTCAATCGCCTGTAGAATTGTGCTCTCTGTCGCAACTACAGGTTGTATTTTGCACTTACTGATATAGCGTAAGTCATCACGTACTTGCAAATTACTTGGATCAGAAAATGCGACTACGAGTGTAGTTCCCGCTTTGGACAAGGGTATCACGCAATGCTTTTCACAAAACTCACGATTCACCAAACTGATAACAGCTTGATCTATTTCAAATTGCGAAACATCAACACCGGGAAGTGCATATTGTTTTTCTAAAGCACGTAAAATTTGACTGTCTTTTAACAGGCCTGCGGCAACAATGGTCGGCCCCAACCTAGCCTTAGTTCTTTGGCTTTCAACAAGGACGGCTTGCAACTGATCAGGCCGTAGCATACCTTGCTTAACTAAAATTTCGCCCAATTTATTTAAAGCCATCACATTATTTTAAAGAGCGTGACGTTTTTTGTAACTAGACTTAGGGAGAGTTTTTCATTATTTCGGAAAGATAGGTGTATTTCATGCTAGTGACCGCCTCTTCTTCAATCACCCCGACCTCAGCACGACGTGCTTCCTCAACAAGATAGTTGTTAGAACACGAGTGACAATCAATCAATAAAGCTGTCGAAGATAAGAAATTAAAGTATGTCATCAGCTCGTACGCTTCTTTATTCATCTCTTTTTTAAACTTTGAAATCATTAAGGATGCCGAGTAATCGATAGATACCAACTGCATCGCCGTTATCACTTTCAAGTTCAGATTAAAAACCAATCCTTGAAACTTTTTACGGATCGCTTCCAACTCTTCATCTTGAGCTCCAACAAAAGCCGCCATGATATCGTTAAACCCACCCATCGCTAACTTCATAACCACCGCAGACACAAACCCAACCTCGCCGATCACAATCACTGGTTCCTGCGAGTTGATCCTATGTGAATTCGCCCGAATCACTCTTAGGATCGCTTCGGCTTCGCAGTGAAGAGGACGATAATACTGATCTTGCAAGACTAGGCAGTCCGCAACTCGCAACTGACTCACTTGCCAATCAAGAACTGGCAGATAGGGCTCAAATTGCACATAGTCAGATTCATCTATAATCACAACATCATGCTGCGCCTGCTGTAAAATACTTTGAGGAGACTCCTCTGTCTTCTGGGTGACATCGAAATAACTTTGAGCCGCTTGAAGCTCTAATTGATTTTCAGGTCCTATCCCAGAAAAAATCAAAAGCTTCTTCTTCATTTCTTAATCCCAAAATAAGAACGTGCAAACTCTAGATCACTGAAAATCTGTGCCTTCAAAGAATCTACTGAATTAAATTTCATTTCATCACGATGGAAGCTGATAATTTCTACTTTTAAATGCTCACCATAAATATCTTCATCAAAATCAAATATATGAGTTTCGACTTTTAAATAAGATTCCGAATGTTCAAATGTCGGATTATCTCCGATATTGGTGATGGAAGGATATTTTTTATCTTTTAAGTAAGCCCAAGTTAAATAGACACCTTTTCTTGGTATAAATTCGATCTCAGGACTGATATTCGCCGTCGGCACACCTAAAGTACGACCTCTTTTATAACCGACACGCACAGGTCCTCTTAGATAATAAGGTCGTCCCAAAAGCTCTTCAGCTTTTTTAACTTCCCCATGCTCTAAAAAGGTTCTGATTTGAGATGACGAAACAATCAATCCATTTTTATCGTAAGCCTCTACAACTGTGAGTCCTATATTTTTCTGGCGACAGTACTCACGTAGGAAATCAATATTGCCGTCGCGTGATTTACCAAAATTAAAATCATAACCAACAACAATATGAACTGGATTAAATATCTTTTCGACATACGTTGATAAGAACTCTTCGGCTGTCATCAAAGAAAAATCTTTACTGAACTTTTCTTCGACTAAGTAGTTCACACCGATTTGGGTCATCATCTCGACCTGATCTTTATAGTCAAAAAGGCGATGATGTGGGATATCCGGACGTAACACCGTACGCGGATGAGGTTTGAAAGTTAAGGCCACTGACTCTGTATTATTTTCCAAAGCCTTCTGTACAAGAGCCGTCAAAAGCTTCTGATGGCCTAAATGAACCCCATCAAAGCTGCCAATTGTTAATACCGATGATTTAAAAGGAGGTATTGATTCCTCTTGCGAACGTATCCATTTCATAGAGCTATTTTATCTATTAACCAGTTGAAATAACGACAGAAATTCGCTATTTTTGCGTTGCGTGAAAAAGACCATGACCCGAATCTCAATCTGGTGGCGCTGGCTGTATAAAAGGCGCGGTTTTCTGATGAGAGCCCTCATTTGCTGGGTCTTTTCGCTATTTTTTTTAAAATTCGATGAAAATGGCAACTATGACATCCGTTTTCAGCTTCGTGGCGATAAAAAGGTCTCAAGTGAGGTCGTACTCGTTACCCTAAAAGTATCTGAATTCAGCAAAATGTATGATTTTCGCACCAGTAGTCTAATTTATGCCAATGAGTTTTCAGACCTCAGCGACAGCTTCTTTTGGGATCGCGAAATTTGGAAGAACTTACTTTCTAAAATTCTTGAACAAAAACCAAAAAAAGTTGGTGTGACTTTATACTTCGGTGGAAATATTGGTCAGGTTCGTCTTTCCCCTAATGAAGGGCACATCTTCCGTGATCAAAGAGTTGTTTGGGCTACCAATTCAAATCAACCGGAAAAACTCTCTTTGCCAATAGCCAGTAGAGCTAACCGCTCGAATATTGCCAACATCGACACCCTTAAAGACGATGATGGTATCGTACGTCGCTTAATCTTTTCCTCCGATGGCGTCGCGAGCTTAGCCGAACGTCTTCAACCCGATCCAGCAGCATCTGTTTTGTCAGGGATATCGGTGATTAACTACAAGGGAAAAAGTCTTTTCACAGAGGTCTCTCTGGCTGATGTCCTCAGTTCAGATCTTCCAAAAGATTTCTTTAAAAACAAAATCGTCTTGATCGGAACAGAGAAATCTTCGTATTCGCAGGTACAAACACCTCTGGGCGTTTTCTCTCGCCATGAATTTTGGGCCATGGCCACAGAAAACATTTTAACCGATAGTTTCATCAAAAAATTCTCCAGTCTCATTTATGCTGGGTTTCTGTTAGCACTCACCTTTTTAGCTATTGTTATTTTAACTCGCTATCCTCAGGCCGTTGCGCTTTTCTTTTTGGCTTGGCTTGCAACGCTGACCTCCGCTTTTTCGGCATGGGTCTTTGATAGTTTTTATTATTGGATTCCCATCGTCAGCCCGGTCAGCTTGTTTATTTTCATCTGGGTTCTGTTCATTGGATACCAAGCCCTAAAAATCGAGCAAGCCCATGCGCGACTACAACAACAGCAAAATTACTTAGCGGAGTTAGAACAGCTCAAAACCAACTTCGTCAGTTTGATCAGTCATGACTTAAAAACGCCCATTGCAAAAATTCAGGGGGTTTTAGATCGTGTTATGACACAAAATGATTTACCGACAGAGCTTAGATCTGACTTTGTAAGCCTTAAGGACTACTCTGAGGAATTGAATCGCTACATTCAATCTATTCTGAAACTATTACGAGTCGAATCGCGCGATTTTAAAATCATAAAAGAAACTGCTGATATCAATGGTGTCATTGAAAATGTCATCCAGCGACTGAGCCCATTAGCTAAATCAAAAAATATCGCACTCAATCTTAATTTAGAACCCATGTTTTTAATTGAAATTGATGTCACATTGATGACTGAGGTTTTTCTTAATATCGTGGAAAATGCGATCAAATACACGCCTGCCAACGGGCACGTCACTATTCACTCTTATGAAACTGACTCTGATGTCTGTATCGAAATCAAAGACAGCGGGGAAGGCATTGCACCTGAAGATCAGGAACTCATTTGGCAAAAATTTGTACGCGGTAAGACACAAGATTATAAAACTAAGGGCACTGGACTAGGACTCTATTTGGTGAAATACTTTATCGAATTACATGGTGGACGTATTTCTATGCAGTCTGAACTACAAAAAGGAACGAGCTTCCTTGTTCAGTTACCTATTGAAACTCATGATACGGATATAAGCTAATTAAGGAGACAGGATATGACAAAATTAAGAACACTGATCGTAGATGACGAAAGCGAGCTTAGAAAATCAGTTGCCTCTATCCTTAAAAATACCAATCTTCAGGTTGAATTTGAGATTGAAGAAGCTAGTAATGGTTTAGAAGCTTTAGAAAAAGTTAAGTCTCAGCCCTACGGACTTATTCTGATGGACGTCCGCATGCCTGAGATGAATGGCTTAGAAGCTCTGAAAGAGATCAAAGAACACGACCCGCGTACATTTGTTGTCATTATGACAGCGCACTCCAATTTGAATGATGCTGTCGTGGCGATTAAAGATGGCGCCTATGATTACGTTGAAAAACCTGTCAGCCCTGACCGCCTGACTGAGATCGTACGCAAAAGTTTAGAAGCCCATGACATGATCACCAATCTTACAGCCTCTAACCCTATCTTTGATGACGATATTGAAAGTGAAATCGTCGGCCACAACACGAAAATGAAAGAGGTCTTCAACCTGATTTACAAGCTTTGTAAAGTGGAAACCACTGTTCTGATTCGCGGAGAAAATGGAACCGGTAAAGAACTTGTCGCCCGCGCTATTCACTTTAACTCCCCAAGAAAATCAGGGGCTTTTGTCGCCATCAACTGTGGTGCTATTCCGGAAAACTTGATGGAGTCTGAATTTTTTGGTCACGAAAAAGGGGCTTTCACAGGCGCCGTTGAAAGAAAGATCGGAAAGTTTCAGCTGGCTAATAATGGAACCTTGTTCCTCGATGAAATCGGTGAATTAAAACCCGAGATGCAAGTAAAGATCTTACGCGCTCTGCAAGAGAAAAAATTTACTCCTGTTGGTAGCAACCGCGAAGTGAAGACAAATGCTCGCATCATTGCAGCAACGAATCGTAACCTTGAAAAAATGATGGAAACTTCTGAATTCAGAGAGGATCTTTTCTATCGTCTAAATGTCATGCCGATCTTTTTACCTCCTCTTCGTGAAAGAGCTGATGACATTCCGGCACTTGCCATGAGCTTCTTGCAAAAATTTTCTAGAGAGCATGGAAAAAACATCACCGCTATTGAGCCAGAGTGCCTTGACCTGATGAAAAAATATCGCTGGCCCGGCAATATCCGTGAGCTAGAAAATATTATTGAGCGTGCCTTTATTGTGGAATCTTCTTCTATTATGACGAAGGCGAGTTTACCAGATCAGATCAAGTCAGATGTGACTCAACAACAAAAAGATATCTCGACTCAGCCTCAGCCCGTAGACAACACGACTGCTGGTGCTTTGAATTTTGAGGTTTTTAAAGAGCAAGCTGAAAAAGAATTTATCGTCAGCGCTTTGAAAGCCAACAAAGGAAAAATCAACCAAACTGTGGCACAAGCGAATATTCCGAAAAATACCCTTTTGCGTAAGATTCGTAAGTACAATATCAATGTGAAAGATTTTAGCTAGAGACTTCACGCAAAAGCTCTTGGGCTTTTGCGAATACCTGAGGAGCCTCTATCAGTTTCATACACAAATGATGTTTGAGAGGACATTGTCTGTGCCCATGACGTCCACAGGGACGACAGTTCATCTCAAGATTCTCAACAATTCTTAATCGTGATGACCACGGACGGAAACCCATACTCAGCACCGTTGGGCCAAAGATACTGACAACGGGACGAGCATTCAAAGAAGCCATGTGTGTGGAGGCACTGTCATTCGAAACAATTAAATCATAATGTTTTAAAGCTTCTATCGAATCCGCCACAGATAACTTTCCGGCGAGGACATTGACAGTAACACCACTTAAATCAGCAATTTCATCGCACAGAGGCTTTTCTGCAGGGCCACCCATCAAATCCACCTCATACCCCATACTAATGAAGTGTTGAACCAAAGCGACAAAGCCTTCCTTCGTCCACTGCTTAGTGGCCCAAACACTTCCTGGAAAGATGGCAATACGAGTTTTTTCAGAAAGAGATTTCTTTACCTCTGATACTCTGGGAAATGCAAAAAAGCCTGGAACTGTGGGCATAGATCCATCAACAGCCACTTCATTTAAATACTCGAATGAACTTCTCGTAAAGTTCATATCCGTTTCTGGATCTATTGGTTGCAGTATTCTGAACTGCCGTAAGACCTCTGGATTTTCAGATACATGTTCCACCATTTCATCAAAAATCCAAAACCCTAAAAATGAATAAAATCCTATTTTCCGACGAGCTTTTACTCTTGCGGAAAATAATTGGCTTCTGACAGATCGGTGTAAACAGAACAGATGGTTTACATGATAAGGCTCAAGAGCCTTTAAGGCCTGCCTGTAAGTCGCAGAGTTCGATTTTTCAATTTCAATAATTTGATCGACAATATGATTTTTAACTAAGAATTCACCAATACCTTTTTTGCAAACCACGATAAGTCTATCCTGTGGGAAAAGATGCTTAATTCTTTTGAGCACAGGAACAGAAAGGATCAGATCGCCCAAAAAAGCTGTCTGAATAACGAGATTCGCACTGGGCATCACTTACCTGCTTTGATACTAGAGACCTCAGATACTAAAGACCCTATTGGTAACTTGACTTCAATTCTTAAAATATATTTACGATCATCATCCGACACCCATAGATAGAAGTCGGTCGCTTTAGCTAAGTTTCCTCTAGATACAATTTCAGCCTTAATTTTAATAGCATCAAAAGTACCCGCCTCAGTTTTCAACTTAGTTTTTTCAATGGCACGTCCCGTGAAGTTAATATTTTTTTCATCATCAGCTACACGGAATTGGTGTTCCTTACCCACTGTCCACTGGAAAACACGCATGTAAAAAACGGCACTAAAAGCATTCTGAGAATACGGCAGTATATCCCACTCGAGCTTTTTTTCTTCTTGCCCGTCTTTTTCAGTATAACGTCTTTCCCAATAATTCGCTTTTAATGTTTTAAAATTAAAAAACGATTGTGCTTCCTTAACCTGACCAGAATCGCGAATATTCAATTTAAAAACCCACGGCACTAATTCTTCGTAATCCACATAGGTTTGCACTTGATCATCAACTGCGTAGACCTTTGAAAAAAATGAGGTCGACTTAACATCGATAAAAAAATTGTAGGATTTGCGATTATTCACCATAGCAAAAGGTTTCACTTCTAATCGTAAAACCCCAGCTTTTGCTCCTAAGTAACTCACATCGTGGGTCACCACTTCACCCACACGGAAAGGATCAACTAAGGGACGGCGTTGATTATCAAATCCCTCAGAGTCTTCGATATCAGGCTCGCGCTTTTTCGGCTTAGTAGTTTTGTCTTCTGTACTTTTTTCTGCCTTAGCCACCGCTTTAGTCGCTGTTTTATTTACTGTGGCCACCTTTGTTGGAGCCGCTGTCTCCTTAGGTTTTACTGTCGTTGACTTCGCCTTAGCCGCCTTAGACTGCTCATAGAAAAGCATGGCGGCCTCTTCTTTCGAAAGGGCTTCGTTTCTAGCACGTGTCGGTGGCGTGTGTGGAGTCACCACTGCTGGCGGCTCTGCTTTAACTTCATCTGAAGTTGATGAGGCAGGACTACTTTCTTCGGGAGCCACAATAACGACTTGTTGTTCAAACTCTTTATTTCGAGAAAACGCTTTATCAAAGTCGTATTTTAATAAACTTGAACACGACACCAGTAGAAAGCTCGAAGTTAAAATCGCAATCGTCACTTTTTTCATTCAAATGTCTTCCAGCGTTTATGCACCCACATCCAATGCTCTGGATGACGAGTGATGATCCCCTCAAGGGACCGATTAAATATATTTGTAATCTCTTCGTTAGTTTGACCCACTTCAGTGGTCAAATCAACGGCCGGCTCTAAACAAATGTGTAGTTTATTCTGCTCGTCCCAATAGGTGTACAGAGGAAATACAGGGCGCTGAGTTTTCTTTGCCAAAAGAGCTAGACCATAGGCGGTCCCCGTTGTCACTCCGAAGAACTGGCTTTCGACTCCGTATGGTTTTCCCATAAATTGATCTAAAACGAAGACCACTCCACGTTTTTTTTTGAGTGCAGATAAAATCTCGAAAGCATTATTTTTAGCATGCGCATCTATGAAATTAGTTTTGGATCTTTCACGTAGTCCGAACCAAAATGCATCTAAAAACTGATTGGCAAATCTTTTACTGATCAATGTCACCGGCTTCAGATGTTCACTCACAATGGCCGCGGCTAAGTCTCCACTTCCCATATGAAGAGTAAGAAAAAAAACACCCTCTCCATACTGAGCCAGCGACTTGATATTTTCCTGCCCATCAAAGATAACATTTTTTTCGACCCACTTCGAATTTAGGTAGGGAACTTTCATCACATCGAAAAAGCTTTGACATAAAACCTGTACGGACTTCTTCGCAATACGTTTTTTTTCTGCTTCTGAAATATTCGGAAAGGCCGTCTGCAAATTATCGTAAATAACTTGTCGACGTAGATTTAAAACATCTAGCCAAAGAAAAGCTAAAGCCTTACCCGCTAACCTATTAAAGGACCAAGGGACTAGGCACCAAAACAGCGCAGTGATTCGACTAAAAAGTTTTCCTAATTTCCTCAACTAAAACCTTTCTTTCTTCAGGCTGCATTGTCATAAAGTGCTTTGGTGTTCTAACTGTAGATTTTAAGGATGGACTGAGTTTAATGGCATCTTTTTCAGTAGTAACAAGACATAAATCCGAATACTGATTTTGCAAGCCCCGATAAACATCTAGAACTTCTTTTTCATCTGCAGCTGAATACATATGATGATCTGGGAAAAACTGCGTTTGCACCACATTGTATCCCATCTCACGTAGTTGCAGGACAAAGTCATCTGGTTTCGCGAGTGCACAGAAGACAAATAACGGTTTTTGTATTTCTACAGAAAGCTCTATCTGCACTGAGGAACTAAAAATCTTTCCACTTAGATGAGGAAAATCAGTTTCCATTTTATTTTTTAAGTCTTTAACTTTATTGGTATCAGATAAATTCGTTTTCGTTAAAATAACCGCATGGGCTCTTTTTAAGTTAGACCAAGATTCACGAAAATAATCCCCCGCAAGCCCTTTGCTGGCATCTACCAGTACTAAATCAAAATCTCTAGCGAGTTGACGATGACTAAAGCCATCATCCACGATGATCAACTGTGGAGCAGAGTTCAAACTAGCTTGTGCGGTTTCTAGTTTTATAGGTCCAGACCAAACTTCACAGGTTTGCAGTTGAGACTGAATCAAGCAGGCTTCATCCCCATAGATATGAGCCGCTTGGGGCACCGATAAATCCACTCGTGCGGCTTGCTTTATCGAAGCTTTATAACTTTTGCAGACAATCACTGTCTTCATTTCATTCTGAAAGATTTCACCTAAGTAGATAACACATGGAGTTTTTCCAACTCCACCAAAAGACAGATTCCCGACCGACAGTACCTTCGAATTCAATTTAGTTTGTTGAACGACATTGGTTTCATATAACAGGTTCTTAACACCTGTTACGAAATGATAAATTTTCTCGAGAGGCTTTAAAACCTTCATAAATAGGTTTCTAAACTTTTAGCCACACGAGCTGTGGCTCCTTTTTCACCTAGATACTGCGGTAGTTTTTTCAACTCTTCAATAACAGAGGCTGTATATTCAGGGTCGACTATGTAACGATCCATCAAGCGAAAAAGCTCATCAGGGTTAGCTTCTTCTTGTTTTCTTTCTGGCACCACTTCTTTATCTAGGATTAAATTTACTAGACCAAAAAACTTGATCTTAATAAACAGTTTCCCAAACAATCCTGTTAGCCACTTTAATCTGTACATAATCACCATTGGCTTCTGTAGCAAGCCAACCATTAATGTCGCAGTTCCAGAGGCCACTAAAACATAGTCCGTCATACTGATCATTTTATTAGGATCATCTTGGAATAAAATATAAGGTGATTTGAAGTTCTCGAGGCGATCAATAATTTCCTCTTTTTTCACTGTCGGAGCCACAAGGATCGCCAAACGTAGATGGTCATGTTTATTTATAAGTCGACGAGCCACTTCAAGCTGAATATCTAAGTGCTGATTCAGCTCTCCACGACGAGATCCCGGCATAAGCCCCAGCACTCTTTCCGTGCTTTTAATGCCGTACTTTTCTTTATTAAATCTATTTTTTTCTTCGTTCAGAAGATTTTCGTCAAACTCGTCCAGCAGAGGATGCCCGATGAACTCATAAGGAACTCCACGGGATTTATAAAAATCAGCTTCAAATGGAAAAAGTAAGAAAGCTTTATCACAATACTTTTTGATCGTATTCACACGACCTTTGCGCCACGCCCACACTTGCGGAGAAATATAATATACAGACTTAATCCCCATCGCGTGCAGCTTCTTCGCTAACATCAAATTGAACTCAGGATAGTCCATCAGGACAACGACATTAGGACGACGTACACGCGCTTGCTCGACCAGATTATTAAAAATCGCTTTTAACTCTGAGTAATGAGCAAATATTTCGGCAGCACCGACCACGGCCATCTCTTCTGATTTTCCTAGGCGCTCGAAACCAAAAGCCTCCATCGCATCAGAGCCCACACCAAAATAGGTGTAGTCTTTGCCGTTATCTTTCCAATACTGCATTAACTTCAAAGCGTAATGAGCACTGGAAGCTTCGGCAGCAATGATCATGATCTGTGGCTTTGCCTGCTCCATTAAGAGAGTTCCTTATCCATGTGGGCAATAAACTGTTCCACTTGTCTTAAAGCTTTAGTGGCTTCTACCGCTGTAATAAGTGGTTCTTGCTTCCCTAAAACACATTGCACAAAACGATCAGCCTCTAAGGCTAAAGCATCTACTTTATCTAATTGAATTTTTTCTACCTTATGAAAAGGGTCCTGTGACTCAGCTGTTAAAACTTCAGACTCTAGCGTTGCCGTATTCGTAAAAATCACTTTATTTTCAAAAACAGCGCGATAGTTACGTATAATCTGAGGTGTCACACGAGAATTATTAATCGTCACCTGTGCTCCACTAGCAAACTTTAGACGTAACGAGACATCATCATAGGTCGGCTTAATAATTTTCTTTCCTGCCACTTGATAATCCACGATTTCGCTATTTAGAATCCAATTTACTAAATCAATATCATGAATAGTTAAATCATGCAGTACACTGACATCGCTGCCTCGAGTTCTAAATGGTGCTAAGCGATTAATTTCAAGGTATTGAATTTTATCAGTGGACTCTTTCAGTAAACGGAAAGCAGGGTTTAATCTTTCGATATGGCCCACACTCAGTAGTGTTTTGTTTTTTTCTGATAGCTCTGTTAGTTTTTCGGCCAAGTCTGCTGTCGCCGCAATCGGCTTTTCCACCAGAACAGGAATTTTATTTTCTAGAAATAATGCTGCTAGGTCGTAGTGGGACTGAGTCGAAGCTGCAATGTGGACGTAGTCCACGTGCTTAAGTAAATCCTGAGGTTTTTCATAGGCCTGCGTCTGTAGATCGGCAGCCACTTTTTTAGCCTGCTCATAAGAGAAATCACAGACACCTACAAGATCTACCGCTGGGTGAGCCTTCAGCTTCTGAGCATGAAAAGTCCCCAGATAACCTACACCCACCACTGCTGCTTTTAACTTCTGGCTCACTCTTCAGCTGCTCCTGCACCACGTGCGATAGCAATACCTCGTTTAGAGTTTTTAATAAAATCCACAAGGTAAGTGATATTTTCCGATGGAGCGCACTCAGCATCGATGCGAGTATAAGCTTCTTCTAAAGTGCTAGAGCCCATAATAACAATGCGAATAGCTTTGTGAATATTGGCCACTTCTTCTTTAGCGAAACCTTTTCTTAATAGCCCCATCTTATTAGTTGCTCTCACCAAGGCCCAATTTCCTTGAGCTCTTGAAAATGGCAAAATATCTTTATTAACAATACTTGATCCGGCAACAAAGGCATTCTTTCCAATACGGCAGAACTGATTAAAAGCACAAACTCCACCGACAACGACATTATCTTCAACTACACAATGTCCAGCAAAGTGAGAGTTATTGGCAATCACCACATTGTTACCGATCTTACAATCATGCCCAACGTGCGAATACGCCATAAAATAACCATTGTTACCCACGACAGTTGCACCATCACCTTTGCTAGTCGCAATATTCAGCGTAGCAAATTCACGAATGACGTTATTGTCTCCGATAATCAATTTTGTCGGCTCAGCTTTATAACTGATGTCCTGTGGCGGACCACCAATGACAGCGCCCGGTGATATGTGATTGTTTTTACCAATCTCAACTATGCCATGACGTGAACCAATAGTTACATGACCTTCAATATAAGTTCCTTCACCTATAAACACACGCCCTTGGATATTACAGTAAGGGCCAATTTCTACGCCGTCAGCCAGAACTACATCTGACGATAGAACGCTGGTTGGATGAACTTTCATAATTACTTTTCTTTATCTACCGCTTTAATCACATCTTCTGTTAAGTCAGAATCAGCTGTAGAAAATAATACGATTTGAGCGTTCGGATTACTTTGAAGAACCATAGAGAATCCTTTATCTTTAGCGATTTTTTCAATCACTGTGCGCATTTTTTTAACGATTGGTTCTAGCAAATCAGATTCTTTCTTTTGTAATTCACCTTGTGCTTTAGCAGCTAACTGGTTGAATTTTTGCATTTCTTCTTGCAACTCTTGCGCACGTTTTGTGAATGCTTCTTCTGTTAAGACCGCACGCTTCTTTTCGATATCTTCACGCATTTTATCGATATCTGTTTTTCTTTTTTCAAGATCCTTGTTACGCTTATCCGCTTCTTTCTTCATCTCATCTTTAGCTTTTTTGCCGATGCTAGATTGCTCAATCGCTCTTTGTACATCAACATAGCCAATTTTAGCATCAGCAGAAGCCAAGCTTGCGCCCAATGTGATCAATAAAACTGATAATAATGTTTTCATAGTTGTTACTCCTTTTATTATTAAATTTAGAATGGTGGGCCGATCGAAAACTCAAAGTTTACCGCGTCACGGTCCATATCATCTGATTGTAATGGCCATCCCCACTCAAAGCGTAGAAGCCCTAACGGAGACTGCCATCTAAAGCCGATACCAAAGTCACTTACAAATTTATCAGAGACAATAGCATCATCTGCCTGCCCCATATCATAGAAGAATACACCATTTAATCCCGCCTCTTTGATCAACGGGAATTGAAGCTCTGTTTGGAAAATCAATTGTTGCGTACCACCGAAGATCAAGTTGGAACGTTTTTCACGATCACTTTGACTGATCCCTGGTGTGTAGAAAGGATTTCCATCATTTGTAACTAACTGATTATATCTGAGCTGAGAAAAAATACGGCGACCAACAGTGTTCGAGCCAAAACCTCTAAGAGAATAAGCACCACCTAATTGATAGCGCTTAGTAAATGGCAACTCTTCATCGTTCAATGACTGCAACAAGCTGAAAGCGATGTTATTTCTCCAAACAACATCCATAAAGACATTTTTGAAAAACTTAAACGAGGCATAGCTCTCTTGATATTTAAGGTCTCCACCTACACCTGCATACTCGTATGACAATGTCGCAAGAATACCATTAGATGGACTGAAGCGGTCATCACGCGTGTCGTACTCTAACGTTCCCGTCAACGAACTCGCCACACCACGGGCTGTCTCTAACGGGAAAAGAAGTGGATCTGTATAATCATTTTCGAATAGAGCTGTCTTTTCAATTTTATAACCAACATAAGCGCGTAGATTATCATTCCAGATCGGATGACCAAATCGTAACGAAGCACCTGTCTGACGATTGTCGTAGTTGATTCTTTCTTTGTTTTCGACATAGAAGATTGTGAATCCCGAAGACCATTTTGTGTCGTACAGATACGGCTCGGTTAAACTGACCGAGTAATCTTGACGATTCTTTGTCGCTTCAATACGTGCACCAAGCGTCTGTCCCAATCCGCGGAAGTTATTCTGTTGAACCGATCCACCTAGGCTTAAACCTTGAACGTTACCATAACCCGCCGTCAATTGAAGCTGTCCTGTATTACGCTCTTTCAGCATAATATCAATGTTCATTTGATCTGGTTTATCTGGAGGAGTGCTTGTTTTAAAGTTAACTTCCTCAAAGAATCCTAAACGCTTGATGTTTTCTAAAGACTGGCGACGTCTTGTTTCATTGTAAAGCTCGCCCTCGAAAATTTTCAATTCACGACGAACAACTTTGTCGCGAGTTTTCGAGTTATTCACCACATTGAATGTACCAAAATAAACTTTATTGCCTTTTTCAAATTCGAAAACTAAATCCACGATGCGGTCACGATCGTTGAAATCGTAAACGGGAATAACGTTGGTGAAAGCATATCCTTCATCACCGTATTTAGCTTGTAAGTCAGCGATATCTTTCTGCATGACCTCTAAAGAGAAAACACCATTGTCCTTAATTTTTACAGACTGGGATAATTCTTCCTTACTGAATAATAAATCCCCGGTGAAATCCACCTGTCCGATAGAGTACTGTTCACCCTCTTCAATGTGGTATGTCACATAGATTGATTTTTTATCGGGAGTCACTGTTACTAAAGGACGATCCACTTTTACTTTGATGTACCCTTCGTTCCAGTACATATATTTCAAAGCCATCAAATCACGTTCAAAGGCCTCTTGTCTGTAGGAACCAGAACCACTGAGTCCAGTAAAGAAGCCCGCTTCTTGAATAGCAAGGCGGGATTTCAAATAAGAATCTTTTAGTTTTTCGTTACCGATGAAAGTAATTTTTTGAACTTTAACTTTATCATTTTCTTGAATATTGAACTTAAGACGAACACTTTCGCCAGCCACTAATTCTTCAACAGAAGAACTGATCTTGACCAGATAAAAGCCTTTTTCTTCATAGTACTTTTCAAGCTTGATGATAGAGTCCGCAATTTTACTGTGATTCAATATCTCGTAGGGCTTGATTGATATCTGCGATTCAAGATCTTCAGATTTCACATCTGAATTTCCCTCGAATACGATTTCAGTAACAGAGGCCTTTTCAATAATTTTGTATTCCAGATGCAAGCCATCCGATTGAGCCTCTTTCAAAACTTCGATTTGCACGAAGAAGCCCATTTTAAAAACTTCTTTGATATCCTCAGCAATATTTTGTTCTGAATACACATCACCCGTTTTTGTAATCAAACGAGCCAAAACCGCTTCGGCTTCAATTTTTTTATTTCCTGTGATCTCGATACTTTTAACTACACCCGAAACTGGCTTAGCTGTTTTATTTTTTGCTTCACTTTGCGCGTACGAAAATGAGGACGTAAAAGCCCATATCAAAAAATGGAAAAGGATCAAAAAGCTTAATTTTTTTAATAACTTATTATGCACAACAGCCCAAGGCTAGCGAGGGTACTGGACCTTGTCAAAGTACGTTCATTTTCGATTACGCAAGTCGTCCATCTTTGACTTTAAAGACACGTGGAAATTTTTCGGCAAATGCCATGTCATGAGTCACCACAATTAGAGTTAAACCCAATTGATCTCGGAGCTGAAAAAAAAGATCCTGAATTTTACGCGAGTTTTCAGAATCTAAGTTCCCCGTGGGCTCATCAGCAAACAAAACTTCAGGTTTTTTGATTAAAGCACGTGCAATAGCCACTCTCTGTAACTCACCACCGCTTAACTGGTGTGGAAAATGCTCGGCTCGATCACCCAATCCCATAAACTCAAGCCACTTTAAAGCTTCGGCACGGCTCGAACTCGTGTCATCACCTGCTATAAGTGAGGGCAACATGATGTTCTCTAGTGCTGTCATCTCTTGGATCAAGTGATGGAACTGAAAAACGAAGCCCATTTTTTGGTTACGAAATAAGGATAATTTTTCATCATTTAAAGCAAAGACATCATCACCACGATACAAAACCTGCCCTGAGGTTGGTCGATCTAAAGTTCCCATGATTTGCAGCAACGTCGATTTACCAGCTCCGGAAGCTCCTAAAAGACAAACAGCTTCACCCGCATTAATGCCAAAGCTCACATCTTTCAAAACTTCCAACTCTGAAGAACCTGTCACATAGTTCTTCACTACATTTTTAACTTCAATCATACAGGCACTTGAATCATTAACCATTTTTCAACCCCTCAACTACTTGTAACTGACTTCCTTTGTATGCAGGGAAATAAGTTGCAATCAAACATATAACCTGTGTGGCCAAGAAAATAACTGCAAGATCAATAAACCGCACTTCCGTATATATTTTATCAATACGATAGACAGATCCAGAAATCAGCGAGTAATGATCTTGTAAATACATGAAAGCAAAACAGAGATCATAGCCAATCACAATTCCAATAATCGTCCCCATCAAGCCGACAATCACTCCCTGACTCATGAAAATCAACCTGACTTGACGCTGACTGAGGCCAAGAGTTTTCAAAATAGCAATGTCAGAATATCTTTGACGAATAAATACATAAAGCGTGCTCGAGATATTAAACGCCGCCACAATGACGATCAGTAACACCACAAAGAAAATAACAGCCCGCTCAATCACCACAGCCTCAAAGACATTTCGGTTCACATCGTACCACGTCATCACCGAAAAATTGGGACCTAAGCTCTCTAGCAGACGCGATCCCGCTTGCGGAGCATCGTCTCTATTTTCCAGCTTAACAAAGACTCCGGTATAACGATCGCCGATTTCAGTTAGCGCCTGTAACGCCGACAGATTGCTCAAAACCAGTCGCTCGTTCCAATCATTTTTTCCAAAATCCACTACCGCCGAAACTGTAAATTCTTTTGATTGTCTTCTAAAAGCCGTTGTCTCGAATGGTGTTGCTAAAGGTACGACTAAATAAATTTTATCGTCAATTTTCAAATCGTATTTCTTAGCTAAGCCCGCACCGACAGCAATATGATCCGCCTCTAATTTTAGTTGTCCCTGCTTGACCCGCTTCTCTAGATTTAGAACTCCGCCCATGGCCGCCGCATCGATACCCTGTAGTAAGACTCCAGAAACCTGTCCTTTTCTGGCCAGCACAGCTTCGGCGTAAGCAAATCTCATCATCGAAACAACGCGTGGTTCACTTTCTTTAATCTTTTGTGAAAAACTGTTCCAGTCATCTACTAGACGTCCACGACGCACAACCTGCAAATCGCCGGTCACATCGGTCATCGCCATTTTGAGTGTTTCTACATAGCCACTCATCACCGCCATAGACGCAACTAAGGCCGCTACACCTAAAACTAATCCCAAAAATGAAAGTGGTGCTGAACCCCCAAAAAGGACTTTTCTTGAAAAAAGTAGTTTTGAAGCTATCCAGAAGTTCAACTTCATTCTAAATCACCCGCATCAGTGTTTTGTCCCAGTGTTCCCGCTAACTGAGCTTTCAAATAAGACATGATGTACTCGTCTAACTCTCCGTCCATAACCGCATTCACTTGATTCGTCTGGAATGCAGTTCTATGGTCTTTTACCATCTGATAGGGATGCATCACATAAGATCGAATTTGCGACCCCCACTCGTTGGCTTTTTTCTGAGAGTTCATTTCATCTTTTTCTTTATTTTTTCTTTCGATCTCTTTTTCATACAAAGCCGCTTTCAACATCTTCATGGCTTTATCACGATTTTGTATTTGTGATCTTTGTGTCTGTGATGACACCACGATACCAGATGGTTTATGGCGCATACGCACAGCCGAATCTGTTTTATTAACGTGCTGTCCACCGGCCCCGCTAGATCTGTAAGTTTCGACTTCGATATCATCCGGCCTAATATCAATCTGAATATCATCATCGACTTCTGCCCACACAAATACAGAGGCAAACGATGTATGGCGACGAGCATTCGAGTCAAACGGAGAGATACGCACCAAGCGGTGAACTCCTGACTCTGCTTTTAAATAACCATAGGCATATTCACCCGAAATCAAAAGTGTACAGGATTTAATCCCCGCCTCTTCCCCTTCGGTCATATCTAAAATTTCACATTTATAACCATGCTTATCTGCATAGCGAGTGTACATACGTAGTAACATCGAAGCCCAGTCACAACTTTCAGTTCCACCGGCACCCGAGTTAATAGAAAGATACGCGCTGTTTGCATCGAGCTCACCACTCAATACACGTTGCAACTCAAGGGCCTCTCCGGTCTTTTGAATTTGTTCCAATTCATGTTTGACCTCTTGAAACGTTCCCTCGTCCTGCGCTTCCACGGCCATTTCAAGAAGAACCGTTACATCTTCGATGCGAGAATTAAAAGCACTCCATTCGCCGATGGCTCTTTCCAGAATCGCACGCTCTTTATTTATTTTTTGCATTTCCTGAGGTTTACCCCAGATGGCGGGATTTTCCGCCGACATATTGAGTTCTTCTAGGCGTTTCTTTTTGCGATCGAGGTCAAAGATACCCCCGAAGGTCCGCCGAAACTTGTTCCAGCTCTACGATCTCTTTTTTAACTTCTGATAATTCAGCAATGAGTGACATGGGGTAAGTGTGGCGGTTTCTATTCGGTGGGTCAATTTTTTTGTTCCGTTATTGTTTCCTAAAAAATCATTGAAATAAAAAAAGAAGGGGCCGTAGCCCCCTCTTCAATTTTGTGCGCATACTGAGCCTTTGACAGCTCAGTAGCACTTGTTACTGATTGGCTCACAGATTCCCAACTACAAACAAAACAGTAACAAATGTAGTTGAAATTATTTTGGGAAAGTAGTCAACTATAAACTCAAAAAAATTTAGGGGACCTTTTATGAAATACACTCTTGGTTTAGATGTAGGCACTAATTCTATTGGTTGGGCCGTTCTCGAATTGAATACAAATGGAGAGCCTCAAAGAATTGAAAAGCTCGGTAGCCGAATTTTCACAGATGGACGCCATCCGAAAGATGGAACAACATTAGCTTCGAAAAGACGTCAAAAACGTCATGAACGCAGACGACGTGATAGATTACATCAAAGAAAAAAATTAGTTCTCAATCAATTAGTTAGCATGGGTCTCTTTCCTCAAAGTGAACAAGAACAACAGGACTTAAAGTCTTTAGATGTTCTGACTCTACGGGCCAACGGAGTATCAAAGCAACTTTCCGCGTACGAACTCGGACGCGTATTTTATTATTTAAATTTAAAAAGAGGGTTTAAATCTAATCGCAAAGGCGGCTCCGAAGAAGACAAAGCCAATAAAATATCAGAACGTATCAAAAAGCTACAAGAACAGTTAAAAGAGAATGACTTTAAAACTGTCGGCCAATATTTACATGACCGATATATAAAAGGTTTATCTACTAAAGCCACTATCGAAAATGACTTTCATTTATTGCGTCAGTTGATAGAGGATGAATTTGACTTTATCGTTGAAACCCAAAGTAAATTTTTTCCCGAGATCTCCGACGAACAATGGAATACTCTAAGAAATAGAATGTTCCATCAAAGACCTCTGAAGCCAGTAGAAACCGGAACGTGCTCTTTATTCGAGGACAAAAAAAGAACCTATAAGTATATGCCTTCTTTTGAAGAGTATCGTTTCTTAACAGAGCTTTTTAATCTGAGCTATCAAGATGAGAACTTTCATTCTCATTCTTTAAGTTCCGAACAAATTTTTAAAGTTTTCCATGAGCTGAAAAACACCAGAGAAGCGACTTACACAAAAATCAAAAAACTTCTAAAACTCCCATCTGATTTAAGCTTTTCTATAGAAAGATCTAAATCAAAAGATAAAATTAAAATTTCGACTACAAACCACTTCTTCAGCAAATCTTTACTGTTTGCCGAGGAGTGGGCTTCTCTAGATTTAAAACTCAAAGATGAAGTTGCTGAAATCTACTTCTCTGACATGTCTGTGGAAGAAATTAAGAAAGGACTTCTGCAACTTAAAATAGACTCTGAAATAATCGAAAACTTATTAGAAGAAAAAGTTCCTAATGTTCAAGAGGCCACCTGTTCATATTCTAAAGAAGCCTTGCAGAAAATCGTTTCTCTTATCTTAGAAGAGGAACGCCACCCAACTTTAATTGTTGACGATTTATTTAAAAATGAAAAAGAAGAGACTTCCTTAATAGACAGACTTGATTATTACGGCGCCAGCATCCCCGACTCTATGCAGCCAATTCCCCAACATATTAAAGACAACAACCTAACTCTAAATGAAGACGAGAAACGCTATGGTAAAATAGCTAATCCTACAGTACATGCAGCACTTAACCAAATCAGGCAGGTTGTAAATGACTTGATTGAGCAATATGGAAAACCCACCAATATTCATATTGAGTTCGCCCGTGATTTAAAAAAGTCTAAAGAGGAACGTGATTTTGACAACCGTAAGAAAAAAAAGAATGAGGAACTGAACGAACAGGTTCGGGACTTTATTGAAAAACATAATCAAAAGCCTAGCGCTTTTAATTTTGAACGAGTCAAGCTGTGGTTTGAACTAGATGCTATGAACAATCAAGTTTGTGCTTATTCAGGCAAAACGATTTCAGCTCGGATGGTTCTTTCTGATGAAGTACAGGTGGATCATATTTTACCTTTTTCACGAACTCTTGATGATAGCCTTGCCAATAAAGTCTTGGTATTAGCTTCAGAAAACGTGAAAAAACGTAATCGCACCCCTTATGAGGCTTTCGGGCAAGATACTGAAAAATGGGCGTCAATTCAAGAACTCGCAAAAAGACTACCCTACCATAAACAATGGAGATTTGCTGAGGACGCTATTAAAAAATTTGAAGAAAAGGATCAGTTTTTACAACGTCACCTAAATGACACTCGTTACATATCTAAAATTGCGAAAAAATACCTAGGCTCCATAACTGATCCTTACAAGATTGTTGCCAGCCGTGGGCAAATGACAAGTATCATTCGGGGAAAACTTGGACTCAATCAGTTCATTCAAAAGCCGGATGGTACTAAAAATCGTGAAGACCATCGCCATCACGCTATCGACGCCCTAACTGTAGCCCTAACTTCCCGCAGTTACCTTAAACGTATTTCCGATGCTTCCGCACGCAATCAAGACCCGAATAGAATACCTATTCCAGAGCCTTGGAAAGGTTTCATCAAAGATGCTGATGTAAAGTTTAATGAGATCATTGTTTCTCACAAGGTAGATCATGGGAAAAATGGGCCGTTTATGGAGGAGACTTGTTTTGGATTGATTAAAAATCCAAATAAATATGAGGAAGAGAACGATTTCAAACTTATCACAACCAAATCTCTTGATTCAGTTAAAGATCCATCCACAATACGAAGTCAATCTTTACAGAATCTCGCAGAAAAAAGTGGCGTAATCTCTCTTGCAAAAAGCGGGGTTAAAAAACTAAGAGTCTATGATGTTACAAAAGAAAATCCTGCCGATATTGGTCTAATTGAAAGTGGTCTTGCCAAGATCACTCATGGTAAGGACAAGCAGCACGTTAAACACTATCAAAAAGGCGATATCAACTATTTAGCTATTTGGTGTCTTCCACAGAATATAACATTAAAATCAGATAATCATAAAAAGAGAAAAACAGATTACATTTTTACAGCGATTAAAACGTTCGATCTTAACTCTAAGAACCCGAATGACTTAAGACCACACCCAGCAGCGAAATTGGTAACAAAAGTTTACAAAGGTGACACTGTTGCTCTTGAAGTAAATAATCAATTAAATTATTATATTGTTAAGTCGATAAGGGCCGCCAATAAAAAGCTATACTTCCTTAAAATAAATCAATCATCTGAACTAGCAAATGAAACGCAATTTATACCAGCCTATACTAAATTAGTTGACTATAAATTTCGAAAAGTATCAGTTTCTCCAACTGGAGTCATTACCGATAATGGACCCCTTCTAAAATGAAAAACCACGTTTTAGAGTTTCTTTCTCCAGGTTTAAAAATTACCAAATCGAGAGGCCATTTAGTTGTATTGTCATCCAAAGGTGAGTCCGAAATACCTTTGGATGACATATTCACAGCTTTGATCCTTTCGGAAGATGTACTGATTAGCACCAATGTTGTGACCTCGATGATAGAACGAAATATTCCTATTATCTTCTGTGACAGCAAATACACTCCCCTTGCCAGTATGCTCGGATATCAAGGTCATTCGCTTACACAAAAACGTCAAGCCGCCCAGATATCACTTTCAGATATTCAAAAGGGACGACTTTGGCAAAAAGCCGTCAAACAAAAGATTTGGCAACAACATCAGCTTCTTAAGCACTTAAAAAAAGAACAGATACTTATGGATAAATTCTTCCATGAGGTTGAAATACATGATGAAACAAACCTAGAAGCACAAGCGGCACGCCTTTACTGGAAAACACTCTTTGGAGACAACTTCAGACGCGACCCCGTATTATCTGGAACCAATTCATTTTTAAATTACGGCTATGCAATTCTTAGAAGTGCTGTCGCCCGCTCTGTCGCGTCTAGCGGCCTAAACCCCACGATTGGTATTCACCACAGCAACTTTGAAAATCCCTTCTGCCTAGTTGATGATTTGATGGAACCATTCCGCCCCCTTGTTGATAGCTACTGTTATACACTTCAAGATGAATCTGATCTAAGCCCACAAAATAAAAGAAAGCTTTCGATTATTCTAGAACACGAAGTTATTTATAGAAATGAGAAGAAACCTCTAAGCTCTGCCATTCACGAGTACTGTCACTCTTTCACCAATGCGATTCTAAATGCAGATTATAAGTTATTTGATACATCCATAAATTTAAACTTTTATGCAATATAGTGGGTATAGACTTTTGTGGTTACAGGTGCTTTTTGACTTACCGGTAGTAAATAAAGAACAAAGAAAAAGGGCCAGCGACTTTCGCAATAATTTGCTTGATCTGGGTTTTTCCATGGCGCAATTCTCTGTTTATATGCGTCATTGCAAAGGGCGTGAAGAAGCTGAAACCTTCATCAAAAAGATCGAAAAATACATGCCCGATCAAGGAACTGTTCATATGTTAGTCATCACAGATAAGCAATATGAGAGCATAAAAACCTTTTATTGTGGCACCAAAAGCCGTTTAAAAAGCCCCGATCAACTCTTACTTTTCTAATTTTTTAGGTATTTTTCAACCCCACAAAAACCCATAAACCCTTTTATTATCAAGGGTTTATGGGGCGTGAAGAATAACAGATGGGAATCTGTGAGCCAATCAGAACGCTCCATACCAACGATGCGCAGCCCCCTCTAGAATAACAGATGGGAATCTGTGAGCCAATCAGAACTATGACCGCCTGCAACCAATGCGGACAAATAGAATAACAGATGGGAATCTGTGAGCCAATCAGAACATTTACTGTCTGTGCAATAAATACATAAAAAGAATAACAGATGGGAATCTGTGAGCCAATCAGAACATTATCGTCAGCCAAAAACATTACTTTATCAGAATAACAGATGGGAATCTGTGAGCCAATCAGAACGATCCTTGCTTGCGAGGGTTGCGACTAGGGAGAATAACAGATGGGAATCTGTGAGCCAATCAGAACTGTTAGCCTTCGCACGATTCGCGTAATAAAAGAATAACAGATGGGAATCTGTGAGCCAATCAGAACGTAATCAGATTTGTTTAAACGTCCTACTTAGAATAACAGATGGGAATCTGTGAGCCAATCAGAACATGAAAAATTTTATCCAACCAGGCAAGACAAGAATAACAGATGGGAATCTGTGAGCCAATCAGAACATGCAATCTCCTTTGTAAAATTTAAATAAGAGAATAACAGATGGGAATCTGTGAGCCAATCAGAACTGTCGCACCATTTTCAACTGTGTTGATCGAAGAATAACAGATGGGAATCTGTGAGCCAATCAGAACCTTCAGTTAGCGATACTGGCTCGATCGCTGAGAATAACAGATGGGAATCTGTGAGCCAATCAGAACTATTACTCTGGCATATATTATGCCTGAGCCAGAATAACAGATGGGAATCTGTGAGCCAATCAGAACTCTTGGCGGCATCGGTGTTTTCATCAAGGCAGAATAACAGATGGGAATCTGTGAGCCAATCAGAACTGCTCATCGTTTTATGTATTTATTGTCAATAGAATAACAGATGGGAATCTGTGAGCCAATCAGAACTGCTGGCATAGATCGAAGACCGACACTCGAAGAATAACAGATGGGAATCTGTGAGCCAATCAGAACGAAAACTCTTTGATCGCGTCGTCCATCTTCAGAATAACAGATGGGAATCTGTGAGCCAATCAGAACTAAAAGGAGAATTCTATGATTAAAACGAAAGAATAACAGATGGGAATCTGTGAGCCAATCAGAACTGAGGTGGTTCAAACTGCTGAAGGCGAAAAAGAATAACAGATGGGAATCTGTGAGCCAATCAGAACTCTGGCTTGAGTTCATTTTGATGAAGCGCTAGAATAACAGATGGGAATCTGTGAGCCAATCAGAACGTAGAAAGTACTTTCCTGATGGGATAGATGAGAATAACAGATGGGAATCTGTGAGCCAATCAGAACTGTTAAACTCTTCTGTTTTTTCAAAATACTAGAATAACAGATGGGAATCTGTGAGCCAATCAGAACACAGAAAACTTCTTGCTAAGCTGAATGTTTAGAATAACAGATGGGAATCTGTGAGCCAATCAGAACGGGCTAGCTTGCCGCCGTAATACTCGCAATAGAATAACAGATGGGAATCTGTGAGCCAATCAGAACTGTCACGGATTGCATATAAATTTTTTTTCAAGAATAACAGATGGGAATCTGTGAGCCAATCAGAACTGTCTTCGCCCTCTGGCGTGTAAACGTCTGAGAATAACAGATGGGAATCTGTGAGCCAATCAGAACCAATTATCTATCATTAATCACATAATTAACAGAATAACAGATGGGAATCTGTGAGCCAATCAGAACTGTACTAATTTTTTTAAACTGTAGCGAGCTAGAATAACAGATGGGAATCTGTGAGCCAATCAGAACGCATATAACCTTTCACTCAAGTCGATTTTTAGAATAACAGATGGGAATCTGTGAGCCAATCAGAACTGAATTACGACGAGACTTCTTTGAAAATGGAGAATAACAGATGGGAATCTGTGAGCCAATCAGAACAAGGGATTGCAGGCGATACCGCTAAAGGCCAGAATAACAGATGGGAATCTGTGAGCCAATCAGAACGTATGCAACAACCACAACCAGCTAAAAGTCAGAATAACAGATGGGAATCTGTGAGCCAATCAGAACTGGCTTGTCTTATTTAGGACAACGAGAAACAGAATAACAGATGGGAATCTGTGAGCCAATCAGAACCGGTCATCAGAGGGTAAGAAGTTCTGGTGGAGAATAACAGATGGGAATCTGTGAGCCAATCAGAACATGTTACTTTTAAGCAAGCGGCTTGCACAAAGAATAACAGATGGGAATCTGTGAGCCAATCAGAACCTCACTTAGGTGAACAACCTGTGTATAATTAGAATAACAGATGGGAATCTGTGAGCCAATCAGAACCGACACGGCTGCTCTTGGTAACTCGCGCAAAGAATAACAGATGGGAATCTGTGAGCCAATCAGAACATCCATTCAAGAACCACGTCTCACCTTTTAAGAATAACAGATGGGAATCTGTGAGCCAATCAGAACTAAATGGCCGGGGCCATCGATTCTGTGCAAGAATAACAGATGGGAATCTGTGAGCCAATCAGAACTGGCTTATAAACGCCAAGGCTAAAGGTCCAAAGAATAACAGATGGGAATCTGTGAGCCAATCAGAACTTGTGGAGGTGAGATATGAAGCCAATCTAAAGAATAACAGATGGGAATCTGTGAGCCAATCAGAACAAGGGCGGGTTTATTACAATTTTAAGCTGGAGAATAACAGATGGGAATCTGTGAGCCAATCAGAACCTTTGATGTATGTTTTCACGGAGACTCCTTAGAATAACAGATGGGAATCTGTGAGCCAATCAGAACAAAAATACTTTTTTTGTGTTTGGGAATCAAGAATAACAGATGGGAATCTGTGAGCCAATCAGAACGACAAAATGTTTGGACCATTGGACCGGCGCAGAATAACAGATGGGAATCTGTGAGCCAATCAGAACAGCAACATATTCATCACCCTCGAGACGGCCAGAATAACAGATGGGAATCTGTGAGCCAATCAGAACCGGCGGTGTAATGAGCTTTGTAAGCCCATTAGAATAACAGATGGGAATCTGTGAGCCAATCAGAACCTCATTATGTCCTGTATTTCTTTTTCCTCTAGAATAACAGATGGGAATCTGTGAGCCAATCAGAACTCAGCCACATCAGAGAGGCGATCTCTGTTGAGAATAACAGATGGGAATCTGTGAGCCAATCAGAACAGTAGATCGAGCATCTCGTGACCCTCTAAGAGAATAACAGATGGGAATCTGTGAGCCAATCAGAACCGCCGCATGATGCACATTCTTTTTCCATATAGAATAACAGATGGGAATCTGTGAGCCAATCAGAACTACCCCTAGATTAGACCTCTCTGGTCTCTCAGAATAACAGATGGGAATCTGTGAGCCAATCAGAACGGAAACTAAGTAGGCTTACAAAAAAAGTCAAGAATAACAGATGGGAATCTGTGAGCCAATCAGAACATCTGATGATCTAATAGTTTAGCGAGCTCGAGAATAACAGATGGGAATCTGTGAGCCAATCAGAACGCAAGCGGCTCGCTGATTCGCTTGAGAAGCAGAATAACAGATGGGAATCTGTGAGCCAATCAGAACAGAGAACGCCAAAGCCATCTGTGCCTATTTAGAATAACAGATGGGAATCTGTGAGCCAATCAGAACCAGATCCAAATCAGGATGATCCGTGATCTCAGAATAACAGATGGGAATCTGTGAGCCAATCAGAACTAACTTTCGTCCCCTCAAAAACGGAACCGTAGAATAACAGATGGGAATCTGTGAGCCAATCAGAACTGGCGGTATTTTTTGCCATGTTCAATATAAGAATAACAGATGGGAATCTGTGAGCCAATCAGAACTATTTAAAAGAAACGGGCCAGAAGATCACGAGAATAACAGATGGGAATCTGTGAGCCAATCAGAACACATCTCTAAACCCTTTAATACTGCGATCAAGAATAACAGATGGGAATCTGTGAGCCAATCAGAACGTTTTCATTTTGACTGATTTTGCAACAGCTAGAATAACAGATGGGAATCTGTGAGCCAATCAGAACTTGGAACTGGCATATAGTTGAATTGTGTAAAGAATAACAGATGGGAATCTGTGAGCCAATCAGAACTGAGTGAAACTTTCAACATGGTCGCAGCAGAGAATAACAGATGGGAATCTGTGAGCCAATCAGAACTTTCGCTCAATGATTCTTTTTAAATGCTTAGAATAACAGATGGGAATCTGTGAGCCAATCAGAACTTTCGCTCAATGATTCTTTTTAAATGCTTAGAATAACAGATGGGAATCTGTGAGCCAATCAGAACCTACGGCTGTGACAACTGTCTTCATTGACGAGAATAACAGATGGGAATCTGTGAGCCAATCAGAACACAACCTTGTCGATGTTCGCTGAAATTTGTAGAATAACAGATGGGAATCTGTGAGCCAATCAGAACTGATGTATTGCAAATGTTTTACTGAGTTTGAGAATAACAGATGGGAATCTGTGAGCCAATCAGAACGTTTAACCCCCGATCCCCCGACCCTTGCAAAGAATAACAGATGGGAATCTGTGAGCCAATCAGAACTGAAACCATGAACACCGTCGCTACCGACGAAGAATAACAGATGGGAATCTGTGAGCCAATCAGAACTCCAAAGTATTCATACAGTTCATCAATGAAAGAATAACAGATGGGAATCTGTGAGCCAATCAGAACTGTGGACCAAGGAAAAAAACAAATACAACAAGAATAACAGATGGGAATCTGTGAGCCAATCAGAACAGAGGCGGAGAAGATTACTTTAGATTAACAGATTTAATTTCTTATTCCACTTCACTGCGGAATAGACTCTATTAGGTCTATTAACACATAGACAGAGTCAGCTTTCAACTCTCACCTCAGTAATATTTACAACAAAACATATATATATTTACCGCCATCGGCCTTTTAGAATAAAAAGATTGAGGAGGATCTATGTCTATAAAAAGAAGTATCTCTTTTATCACTACGATGTTTATAAGTCTTTTTTCATTTGCTCATAATTATAAGGCTAAAGAGCCCTCTTCATCTTTAGTTCAAAAGCTTCAATCCGAAAACTTAATCCAAACTCTAAATATTACGGAATCTAGTGAACCAGCGAACTGTATAGGAACTTTGACTGATTGATACTGATAAAGCCCTCATACTGCTTAGTTGTATTTGTAACTTTGATCACTCTTATAACTGCTTCAACTACAAGGACTCTTCATATGTCGTACTCTCTCCGTGTCGCAGTCAATCTAGATAATCTTAAGCTTCCTGTTGATCCCATTCAAAATACAACTTTAACAAACGCATTTTTTACAAATCATCTTTACCGTGGCCTCATAAATGAAGGTTTAGATGGACAGCTTCATCCAGACCTTTGCACTTTCTATGAATGGAGCGAGGATGAATTCATTTGTCATTTTGAAGATAATACTACAGTGACAGCCAATGATGCTCTGATAAGCCTTCACCGCTCTATACTTCATCAACAGAACGATCATGCAAATATTAAATATCTTCTTTGTTCCTCTGAAGAAAACTCCAACAGTTGTCTTCAGAAAATATTTGTTCGCAAAAACCAACTAATAATCAAGATATCCGAGGAGCAGAAGAAACCTCTGCTCCTGTCTCTTTTATCCTCAATAAACTTCAAAATCATCCCAGCCAAAGCTCTTGACCAAGCAGTGCCGCTTTCTGAGTCTAAAATAATAGACTATTCAATAACGTCTGGATATTACCATATCAAAAATAATGATTTCAGTCGTCTGCATGCCAACGCGAAATTATATCAACACCACCCTCAAGCACCAGATACTATTGAAATCATCAATTCAAACTCTCATACGGTGGAATCGTTACTTGCAGAAAATAAAATTGATATCATCAGCTCGACAGTTCCATTAACTGCAGATATTGACATGTCTCTTCGTAATAAAAACTGGAGTAAACTTGAAACATATCCTATTAGCGTAGGACTGGTCGTTTTTTCCGATAAAGCGGCACAAGAGTCACAGATTAGCGAACGTTTTTTTGTAGCAAAAAAAATCTCTGATGAAGTTAATAAACTTCAGATATATGGAGCCCAAAAAACTGACGAATTTATTCAGTTTTTTGGGCAGGGCTACCTTACAAAAGAACAACAAGAGAACGTACGAATAAACCGTTTACAATCGACCTCTGTACCTCAGTACGTATTTACTTTAGGCGTATCTAATCCTCAAAAGTGGGAACATTTAAAACAAGATATACCAAATCTAAAGATTGAAAAACATAATCCAAATAGTATATTAAATGGCGTTAAAAGATCCCCTGACATTATGCTCCTGACAAATGATGTTAGTTTTGACAATAGTTTCTCTTTTTTTGCTTTTGCAGTTAAACATGGACTTTTAGTTGCAAAGAATAAAAAAACTGAACAATTGCTATTAGAATTCACTCTTCAGCGTAATTCAGCTGAACAAGCTCAATATATCAACCAACTCCACTATGAATCGCTCTTGGCAGCAAAAGTAGTTCCTATTTTTGCTGCCCCCTACACAACCGCCATGTCTCACAACATTAAAGGAGACATCTCAAAATATAATTCACGCACTTTGGTATGGAACTTCAAAAAAAATTAAACACATCCATTTATAACTTAACCAAGCGGAATGTGTTAAAAGTCTCAAAAATTATTTGGCCGCAAGACTTTCACAATCTTATTTATGATTACCATGTAGATCTCTCGATAGATTCTTTCAAAACAACTGGAAGAGGAACTGCAACAAATGCTGATAAGGCCCTTCAAATCGCCTTCGCTGAAGCATATGAGCGCTTAATCATTTTAGAAAATAACATACCTTCTAGCAATGGATGTGCTGTCTTCACAGATATTTTAACTGCTCAAGAAAAAGCCTTGTGTGAGCTTCAAGAACGAGACTTCTTTCTTCTTAATTATCATGGCGGATTTTTAAAAAGCTTTCGTTGCTTTGACTTGGAAGAGCCATTTGACAGATTTCATAGAAAAGAAAATATTAGCTGCCGAATATTTCAAAACGATCTCGCTAACAAAGTCTTCAGTCTCTGTTTCTTACAACTAGAGAGTATGTGCTTTATAGGCATGGGGCTACATATCTCAAAATACCAAGCGGCATTAACCTCACATATAGAAGCTTTTAGACAATTATTATATTTTAAGAATAGGCGTATTTCTACGCCAACAACAATAGATCAATTTTCTCAAATAAAAAAATATTCTTACAACGAGCATGGGAACTTATTATTCGATCCGAAATTTTCTGATTTTTTTAAAAATTTTATATTTCAATTTTCAGGAAAATGGGTCTATGAAGATACAAGTAGCACAACATCTTTTGTCGAATACAAATCTCACGTCTTAAAAGACATACCTCTTGTCTTTGTACGGGCCAGTAATCCCAATATGCTCGATCTTTATCGTGGTTTTCCTGACATTGATAAAATCTATAAACGTCTTAAGATCTCATCCTCTTTGTTAAATTCTATTAACACATTCCCCCATCCTATTAGATGAAAAAATATATTTTTCTTTTAATATCACTTACTGTTTTTTCTACGCTGATACAGGTAGCTCTCTTTTTCAATCTTACAAATCAAACTAACATAATTAGCAACTCTATCCTTCCATTATTGCAACGACAAGATTATGCAAATCTTAAGATCATCATGACACCTTTACTGAGTATTTCAGTAAAGAAAATGTCAATTTTCTCAAACGCTCATCTGATTTTTGAAGTAAGTTCTAAAAAGAAATCCTATGATCTACTAACCTTTAACAGAATTATAGAGAGTAATAATCAATCTTATAAAATAGTTGTTGTGTACAAGAATTCTCTTTTAGCTCAATATCTACTAATAGGTCTTCTAATGGGAGCTCTTATATTTTTTATTTACCGTTCTCTCATGAGAAACATTGAATTTAAAATTGAGTTGGCAAATCTGATGCAAGCGGTTGCTCATGATATTCGTTCGCCACTCTCTACGTTAAAACTTATAACTAGCAAAATAAACCAGCAAGAGATTCAGAAAATTCAAATCGATACGATTAATCGAATTGAAGATATAGCAAATCAGCTACTACTTTATACTCGACCCAGTAAAAAAGAAACCTCTGCAAATGCCCCTCTCTCTTTACCACTCACTACTCCTCCAACGACAGACAATATTCTGAATATCTTTGAACGTTTACAAAAAGAATATGTAATTCGAAATATATCTTTAAAAAACAAAGCTCAATTCAGCACCGAATCAGATCTTCAAAATTTTTCCATCACAAATACGGCGGCATTATTCCTATACAGATCTATTAATAACTGTGTTCAGAACTCTCAAGAGGCATCGCAAAATGACGATCTCGTTCAAATTCATTTTTCTGTAATAAACAACCATCTGCAGGTGACCATCACAGATCATGGCCGCGGAATCCCACCTCATATACTGAAAGTTCTAGGGGAAAAGCCTCTATCTTTTGGAAAAACTAACTCAGAAAATACATATTCAGGTCATGGTATAGCTCTCTACACAATGCACCAAGAAGCTCACCGAATAGGCGCTTCAATACGCATAATCTCAAATTTAGGTGAAGGAACTCAAGTCTTAATTATTATACCTATAAGTTAAGTACTATTAGATTGAATATTACTTCTAAATAATCTACTTATTTCCTCAAAACATCTATCTTGCAATCTGAACATCAACTGCTCTTCCGCTTTGGACAATTCGTGATCATATCCCAATAAATGTAATATCCCATGGATCAGCATGTAGGCTGTTTCATGTTGAAGTGAATGCTGCTGTCGTTTGGCCTGCTCTTCTAATACTGGAAGGCATAAGAGGAGCTCCCCTAACGATTCAGGATCTCCACTTGCAAAGCTTAAAATATCCGTAGGTTTATTTTTTTTACGAAATTGATAATTAATCGTCTTCATCTCGGCGCGAGATAAAAATACAACTGTTAGTTCTTTTTTCTTTAATAGCATTTGACGATTGCGTATCTTCTTAACAGCAAAGTAACGACAAATACGCTGAACCAGTTTTTTCAACTGCGGCGCGGACAATAACTTTTCTGGTTCATTGACTATATTCACTTTCATGCAACAATCTGAATATGCCTCAACCACCAAAAACACTCAATACATTTGAATCTCTGCTTCAAGTTATCGCAGACCTACGCGGCCCAGACGGCTGTCCATGGGATAAACAGCAAAGCCACCAATCACTAGCCCGCTATGCCATCGAGGAAGTTCACGAGTTAGTTGAAGCCCTAGAGTCCGCAACCGATCCACATATTTGCGAAGAACTCGGAGACGTCCTCTTTCAGGTAATCCTACATGCTCAGTTAGCAAAAGAGCGCCAAGCATTTGATATATCCAATGTTATCGAATCGATCGCCTCAAAAATTGTGCGACGCCATCCCCACGTCTTTTCCGATGTTAAAGTTCAAGATGCAAAAGAAGTCATTAGCAACTGGCAAGAAATCAAAAAGGCTGAAAAGAAGAACAAACCAAAAAAAGAAAGCTCTTTCGATATCCCCCCATCTTTGCCTGCACTGCAACGCGCCTACAGTATCGGAGATAAAACACAAAAGTACCAATTCGATTGGTCCAATGCCCGACAAGTTCTACAGCAACTGCGCGCAGAAATTGTCGAACTAGAAGAAGCTTTGGAAGACGCAACAGCAGAACAACAAAAAAACATTGAGCACGAATTAGGTGATGTCTTATTTTCGGCCGCGCAAGTAGCACGACACTTACAAGTAGATCCTGAATCTGCACTTCGTGAAGCTAATCGTCGCTTCATTCAACGTTTTGAAAATATGGTTCATCAAAAAAATGGGCTTGAGGCCTTCATTGCGACCAGTCCCGAGGAAAAAGAACAGCTTTGGAAAAAGGCGAAACAAACTGTCTCAAAATAAGACAGCGCCTTTTTTTTGACAAACTCTTAACAAAAAAGTCCAGCTCACTCCGTAGAGACTCAGAATTCTACTTGTTTTGTCGATAAGTAATCTATGAAAGACGCATCGGCATGGTATGTATTGATAGGGGAACAAAAATACGGCCCTTATAAATATAAAAAAATAATACATCTTCTTCAGTCAAAACAACTGATGGATTTCAATTATGTTTGGGCCGAGCATCTAAAAGATTGGACTCCCATTTATCAACTTGAAGAGTTCAGTAAGCAACACTTGGATTATCTTTTAAAAAAAGAGCCCGAGTATGCTTCGACCTTTATTTCTCGTCAGTATAAACGTGTAAGTGTAAAAATTCCTGTGATTGGCCACAATTCTACTAAGTTTTTCGCAGGTGAGTTTGTCTCTATTTCCGAAGGGGGCGGTCTTTGCTTGCTTGATTCCCCTAACATTGAGATCGGCGAACATCTCAAGCTCCATTTAGAGCTAACAACTGCCACACAGGAAAAATTAACGGCAGAAGGTATTATCCTACGCAAAAATTACTCCGTACAAATGCTCAAGAACAACAGTGGTCTTTACTACGCTGTTAAATTCCACGAAATTTCATCTCAACTTTTAGAACAAATTCGTGTGTGGAGTCAGGCCGCTTAGTCAATCGCACTGGTGATAAAATATTTTCTTAGCGTGTCGCGACTGAAATCGACAAAGGCGCGCACTTTCGGAGACTCGGCCCCCCGCGCTGGCCAGACAAAATGAACCGGACTGGCTTCAGAAGCAAAATCAGGAAGCACTCTTACCAACTGCCCTGTTTTCAACTCGTCATAACAAATAAAATCCGGTAGCAAAGCAATGCCTTTACCTAATAAGGTTAAAGTCTTCGCGATAATAGGATTATTCGCAATCAACTGTGAGCTCATCTTGATGCGGTAGGAACTGCCTCCACGTTTGATCAACGTGATGTTCTTATCGAATCGGCGATTGAACGATACATACGTATGTTCCTTTAACTGTTCCAACGTACGAATGCGTGGATGTGAATTCAAATACTGAGCCGTCGAAACTAGAATCAAAGAAATATCACTAATCTTAGTCGCCTTTAAATCAGAATCGCTTAAGGTTCCCATTCTTAATGCTAAATCCACACCCTCTTTAACAAGATTGACAAAGCGATCTTCGGCTCTGATTTCGACTTGTAAGCTCGGATACGCTTTCGAAAAGTCCGCAACAATCGACGGCAAAATCGTATGTGCTAAATCAACGGCTGCTGTAATAACAAAGTTACCCTTTAGCTCTTTATCATTTTGTTTCATACTTTCGGCGGCCATTTTAATATCGAAAAACGGCCCCCGACATTGATTGTAAAAATTAAGTCCAGCTTCCGTTGGACGAAAGTTGCGTGTGTTGCGGTATATCAATTGAATTCCAAGCTCTTGTTCTAAGGATGACAACGAGCGACTTAGGTTCGATTTTGCCACATTCAAACGACGAGCTGCCTCTGAGAGGCTTCCCGCTTCGACGACGCTTATAAACAGAGCAACACGATTATAGTCCATATTGATTGTTCCAATATAGCAACAATGAGTTATATTTTCAATGACTTTTAGAACAAAGGTCATTCTGCCATACTTTGTTTACTAACAAATAAGGAGACCACTATGAAACAATTAATGACAACCGCGCTTTTAACTTTGGCACTAACAACAACTGCATGGGCTAACACAAAATTGCAAGCTGGCAAATACAATGTAGACGGCATGCACTCAAGCGTAGGATTCGAAATCCCTCACTTAGTTATCTCTTCTGTTGAAGGTAAGTTTAAAACTTTCTCGGGCGTTTTAACAATCAACGAAAAGTTCGATAAATCGACATTAACTGCAGAAGCAGAAATCGGTTCAATCGACACTGGTGTAACTGATCGTGATAATCACTTGAAGAGCCCAGATTTCTTCGATGCAGCTAAGCACCCTAAAATGACTTTCAAAAGCACCTCTATCACTGGAACTCCAGAGTCATTTAAAGTTACTGGTGATTTAACAATCAAAGGTAAAACTAAAAAAGTAACTTTTGATGGTCAGTACAAAGGAACTGTTGCAGATGCTTACGGCAACACAAAAGCTGCTTTCGTAGCTTCTACAAAAATCAATCGTCAAGAGTTCGGTTTAACATGGAGCAAAGCTGTTGAAGCTGGTCCTGTAGTTGGTGATGAAGTGACAATCACTTTAAAAATCCAAGCTGCTAAAGAAGTTGCTAAAAAATAGTTTGAATATTTGATTCATTGAAAGGAGAGCCTATGTCTAATACTAATCAGTCTATAATGCCTGTTGCTTTTATCGGACACGGCTCTCCGATGAATGCTCTGGCAAAAGATCAATACAGCCAAACACTAAACTTATTGGGACAGAATTTACCTAAACCCACTGCCATTCTTTGTGTCTCGGCACATTGGATGACGAACGGAAGCTATGTCACTGTTGCTCGTAAGCCAAAGACCATTCATGACTTCTATGGTTTCCCAGAGGCTCTGTACCAAGTTCAGTACCCTGCCGATGGTTTACCTGAATTGGCCATTAAATTAATAACAGCTTTTCCTAACATTCATATTCGCTCTGACCAAGAACAATGGGGACTTGATCATGGAACATGGAGTGTTTTAACTCACATTTATCCCAATGCGGATATACCCGTGCTTCAACTGAGTCTTGATATGAGCTTGCCTCCAAGTGAACATCTGCAGATCGGTCAGATGCTACAGTCTTTAAGAAAAGAAGGCGTTCTGATTTTAGGAAGCGGCAATATCGTTCACAACTTACGTAATTACTCACGTGATTTGCATGCACCTGCTTATGATTGGGCAGTTGAATTCGATATTTGGTCTAAAGAAAAAATCGAACAGCGTGACTTTCAGGCTTTAGCTACGGATTATAACAAAACTCTCTCGGGCCAATTAGCAGTGCCAAGCCTAGATCACTACTTGCCTATGCTTTATATCTTAGGTGCTAGCACTCCCAATGATTCTTTAAACTGGGTCTACGACGAAATTCAAAACTCGTCGATTGCCATGCGCAGTTTTACCTTTGGCTAATTGCTTTCATTTGAATTATTTCTTGAATCGTTTTTTAGCGTCGTCGTTTTAGCGTCTTTTTAAACGTCTTAAAACTTTATTTAGGACTTCACTGACAGCTGTGACACGGAATACATAACCAGCCACTACAAAAAGTGCAATGCCGCAAACAATACTCAAGACAAGGTTTGGCAATAAAAACCAAAATCCCTCTGGCAAACGCGGTTGTATGACAAAGAAAATACTAGCACCGACTCCTGCTGTTAATGCCAACAATGAGTAGCCCACTACATTTTTGAAAAAATGTAAGTATTCAAAATCCCCAACAAGTAATTTAAAGAAAAGAAGTAATAAGCTCAGGTTCAAAGAGGCGCTGATAATAGTCGACAGCATTAAGCCATGCACTTGATAAACAGCCATCAACTGCGGGGCTACCAGAATATGAACCCCTAAACAGGCACATGAAACCAATGCCGGAAACCATGTGTTCTTCACAGCATAGTAAGCCGGAGTTAAAACACGAACGCCACTTGAAAACACCATAATCCAACAATAAGTCCGCAGGATCTCGGCCGTCATGAAAACGTCACTATCTAAAAATCGTCCGCGACCAAATAAAAGTTTCACTACAGGATGTGCCAGTACGTACAAACCAATGGCCGCTGCGGCTGTTAAAAGAAAGTTGAACTCTAAATAGTGACGAGCCGTCTGACTGAGCTTTTTCTTTTCGTTGCGTGCCACAAAGCCCGATAACGCTGGCAACAGAGCTGTTCCAAGGCTCACAGAAATCAATGATAGCGGCAGTTCAATAAGACGATCTACGTAATTGATATAAGAGATCGTGCCCTCTTGTAACGACGATGAAAATCTTAGATTGATGATGGTGGTGAATTGCAAAAGCCCCATACCCAATAAGCCAGGAGCCATATTCCTTAAAACACGTAAAAAATCGGGATTGCGAAAATTCATTGTAAGCCGTGGTAAAAATCCTGACTTCACCAAAGCGGGAATCAAAATAGCCGCCTGCACGGCTCCACCGATAAGGACACCCCAAGCCAGCTGGTCACCGGTATGCTCAAAATACCTCTGTGGCAGCACGGTAGAAATAATCATGCAGAGATTCCAGAAAGTCGGAGCCATAGCCGGTAAAGCGAACTGGCCAAGGGCATTCAGGATCCCCATCATAAAAGCGTAGGAACTGATGAAGAAGACAAAGCCGAACATGATCTTGGTCATTCTAAGGGTCATCAGATACTTTTCTGTATCTGCCAAATAAGAGGCATCCAGCACCATATTTAACAAGGGCTGAGGGTATAAAATACCAAAGGCCGACAAACAGCCCAAAATCAATAAAAGCAGGCTATAAACAGAATTGACTAAATTTTGAGCTCTGAGGTGGTTATCTTGTTGGGCCTCAACAAAAACAGGGATAAAACTGACAGACAGGGAACCTTCGCCCAAAAGCCGTCTGAACATATTTGGAAGCCTAAAAGCCGCCGCCCAAGCATCTGTGACCCGTTTATCGAAGTAATAGGCTAAGAGACTTTCTCTCAATTGCCCGAGCACGCGACTGGTCATAGTGCCAAAAGCCATCTTTAAAGCGTTCTTTAGCACAGAATGGTCTTGCCTGTCTGGATGCTCTATGTTAACTCCTTAAATTCGTTTTAATTAGCGTATTTATTTATAATGGAGGTTATACCTTGGCACAACACAAGTCAGCAGCTAAAAGAGCACGTCAAGCGGTTCGCAAAAACAAAGTTAATTCTGATCGCAAATCAAAAGTGCGTACTGGCGAAAAAAGCTTAGCATCTGCTTTGAAAAAGAAAGACGCTGCAAGTATTCCGCAATTATTATCTTACTACACTAGCCAAATGATGAAAGCTGCTCAAAAAGGCGTTTTCAGCAAAGCTACTGCTTCTCGTAAAATTGCGCGTTTATCTGCTCAAGTTCAAAAAGCTTTAAGCGCAAAGTAATTTGCTCTTAATTTAGTTTTTTATTAACTCTTGTAGTTTCTAGATAGTCCGAGCCACATAGGTTCGGATTTGTCGTCTTAGGGCTATGGGGACGTCGTCAAAACTCACCCCATAGATTGTTTCCGTAGTATTCGCCAAGCTCGCCACATTTCTAAGTGTCGCTCGGATCGAAAAGAAATCTTTCTCTGATAAAAAGAAATTTAAAATTAGCTTCTGATCCACAGCAAGGGTTTCATTCGTCTTAATAGACATACCACCCTCACCAATTTCAACTCCGAAGGCCATATTGGCTTTCCCCCCAAACATAAAGCTCAGCTTCTTTCTGAACGCTTTACGCGGGTATCGTCTTTTTGCGGCTTCGGATAATCTGTTCATAGTGTCTTTTCGGTTGGTTCTGATACGACCTAAAGACTTAAGCTCGCTTGGGGCTTTAGACGCTCAAAACGACTAGATTCAGGTCTAGCTTTTCGTCGTAATGGGTCTCTACTTTCAAAATCTCGTCCTCTATGGCGCTTTTGGTTTGCTCCCATATTTCTTGAGTCATCACAATCTGATGAGCCCCGCCCCACTTTTGAATCTTAGCCGCTGTGTTCACCGTGGCCCCAAAGTAATCCAGCCCCACATTCAGATTGGCACAAAGTACAGGGCCATGATTGAGCGACACGCGAATTTTAATAGGTTCATCACTATCAGAAAATTCTTTCTGAATACGCACAGATGAGCGAACAGCATCAGCCAAATCCAGATAGGCCGCCATCACAGCGTCGCCAATAAACTTCACCAATACGCCCTTGTCCTCTAAGACCAAACGCTCAATTTTTTCATAGTGACGTCTGACGGCCTCAAAAGCTTTGGCATCGCCTAGATCCTTATACAGAGGCGTCGAACCTACGATATCCGTAAAGAGTAAGACCTGTTGGCCCAAATAAAGTTTCACCCCACTACCTAAATAGTCCGTAGAAAATAAATCACGGAACTGAGGCATCGATAAAATTTCACCGGGTAATAATTTATCTTTCAACCACCACGTCTCTTCTAAAATAATTTCAGATTCGACGTTGGAATTATTATGTATCGTTAATAAAAAATCAGAATTTATATTTTGAATTTTCTCTATCTCGGAAGCTGAGTCCCACACCAGCTCAATCACATCCGACGCTTTGTCCACAGTAAATAACATATCCGAGAATCCCGCACCACGTAAGCGATAGCGGCCCTCTGGTAAATGTAAAGAAAAACTGCGTGTTTGAGCAGCGCTCACTATTTGGCAAAGCTTAATATGCCTTTTCTTTGCCGGCTCAGCAGCACAGTACTGCTGTAACTGAATCGCACGCAATTTATCTGTTAACTTGAATACAACTTCAACAGACTCTTCTTGGTCTAAAGCAAATTCAATTTCACAAGCTTCACATTTATTTTGATTAGATATGGCTGATAAATACTTTTCAGAAGCGACAGCTCCTCTACAGTGTGGGCAAATCACATCCCATGTTAAATATAGAAACCCCTTATTTAATAGGTCACGCGCCTCAAATAAAAACTGCGACACTGATAAATTCATTTTCGAAGCGACCTGTTTGGGATGAACACGATCTAAGCTCAGCTCATCTTCACTTAAAAAATATGTGAACATCTTTCTTTTCGAATCATTCCATTTTTTTTCGACAATAAACTCTTGGCTGATCTGATCAACTCTAGATGGAGTTTGTACACTGGCATCACTTGAATTTTGGACAGTCTCTAACGAGCTTTGCTTTTTAGAATGACTTATCAGTTTTATTTTTTGCACAGTGTGGTCGAAAAATACGGAAAATTTATTTTTTAAAACATTTGAAGCCAATTGAAATAAGGCTTGAGAGAAAACAGATTTAAATCCCCACTGAAAATACACAGCCACACGACAGCCGCTCGATGTTGGATAAATCTTAAAAACACCTCTTTGTTCTGTCATCCAGCCCTGACTAAATACCCGATGATTTTGAATCTCAGTGGGCTCTAGCCAAATCCACGGTTTTTCAATCCACTTTTGTAGGCGACCTAAACTGACAGATTCGACATGCATCTCGCCATTCACGGTGCTTTCATTCCACGCGGGCAATCCCAGATCACGATTCATACGTGAGGTGTCAGCCATAAAAGGCCATATTTCTGAAGGGCTTACCGGAAGATCAAAAAACCAAAGACACTCAACACGTCGATGCGACTTTACATCGATCAACGGGGTAACAAGACTTGCTTTAAATTCGCTTGAGTTCTTTGATTTCATATCACCTTTTTCTAAAAAAAGAGCCCGATAAGGGCTCTTTTGGTCTTGGGCTTAATGACTTCGCTGCAACTTCGATCTTGCTGCCGCTAAGCGCGCAATGGGTACACGATACGGAGAACAGCTCACGTAATCCAAATTCACATTTTCAAAAAACTGAATAGAGCTTGGATCACCACCGTGCTCTCCACAAACTCCGATTTTTAGATTTCCTTTGGCTTGTCGACCAAGATCAACGCCCGTTTTAACTAAAGTGCCCACACCGATTTGATCAATGCTCACAAATGGGTCTTTCGGTAAAATACCATGGGAAACGTAACTACCTAAGAAACGGCTTGAGTCATCGCGTGATAAACCCAATGTTGTCTGAGTAAGGTCATTGGTACCAAAACTGAAGAAGTCTGCATGACGAGCGATTTCATGCGCAGTGACTGCGGCACGTGGAAGTTCGATCATTGTTCCCACTTGGTAATCATATTTCACATTCTGTTCTTTTTGAACTTGCTCAACCACGGCAACTGTCTGTTCACGTAAGATTTCAAGTTCTTTCGCGGTAGCTACCAATGGAATCATAATCTCAGGTACAAGTTTTTTACCCTCTTTAACAAACTGAGCTGCCGCTTCAGCGATAGCGCGCGCCTGCATTTGGTAAATCTCTGGATACGTGATCGCCAAGCGACAACCACGATGACCTAACATTGGATTAAACTCATGTAATGAATGTATTTTATGTTTTAAGCGATTTTCATCATAGTTAATACGTTTAGCTAATTCTGCAATTTCAGAGTCTGAATGCGGAACAAACTCATGTAAAGGTGGATCTAACAGACGGATCGTTACAGGGAATCCATCCATGATCTTAAAGAGTTGATAAAAGTCTTCACGTTGCATCGGAAGTAACTTTACTAATGCTTTTTCTCTTTCATTGCTAGTTTCCGCAATAATCATTTCACGAACAGCATCAATACGATCTTCACCGAAGAACATATGCTCCGTACGGCAAAGCCCAATACCTTCCGCTCCAAAATCACGTGCTGTTTTAGCATCTGTTGGTGTGTCTGCATTTGCGCGTACTTTTAAGCGTCTTACGCGATCAGCGATAGCCATCAAGCGGCTGAACGCCCCATCTAGTTTCGGCTCGATCGTTTTAACTTCGCCTAGGTAGATTTCACCAGTGCTACCATCTAAAGTAATAATATCACCTTTTTTAATCACATAGCCTTTAGCTTTAAATGTTTCGTTAGTGTAATTCACTTCCACTTCCGAACAACCAGCCACGCAACATTTTCCCATACCACGGGCCACAACAGCCGCATGGGATGTCATCCCTCCACGTGAAGTCAAAATACCCTGAGCCGCGACCATTCCCGCAATGTCTTCCGGAGACGTTTCAACTCGGACAAGAATTACTTTTTGTCCTTTTTCTTTCAATTCAACGGCATCTTCAGGAGTAAACACCACTTGCCCACATACTCCGCCCGGTGAAGCCGGAAGCCCCTTAGCCAAAATTGTTTTTTGAGCTTGAGGATCTAGTGTTGGATGTAAAAGCTGATCTAAAGATGCTGGATCAATTCTTAGAATTGCCTCTTCCTCGGTAATCATCTTTTCATCAATCATATCGCAGGCAATCTGCAACGCCGCTTTGGCCGTGCGTTTTCCATTACGAGTTTGCAACATCCAAAGTTTATTTCTTTCGATAGTAAACTCGATGTCCTGCATATCTTTGAAGTAATTTTCAAGTTTAAAGTAATTATCTTCTAGCTCTTTGTAAGCTTGAGGCATCACTTCTTTTAAAAGTGAGATCGGTTGAGGAGTTCTGATCCCCGCCACCACGTCTTCACCTTGAGCATTCACCAAGAACTCGCCATAGAATTTTCTTTCGCCTGTACTTGGGTTACGAGTAAAAGCAACCCCAGTGGCTGAATCTTCACCTAAGTTACCAAAGACCATAGATTGTACGTTAACTGCAGTTCCCCAATCCGCTGGAATATCATGTAGCTCACGATAAGTGATCGCACGTGGAGTATTCCAACTTCTAAATACCGCAGAAACGGCACCCCATAATTGCTCTAAAGGGTCATTAGGAAAGCTTTTTCCTGTCATCTGCTGGACGAGTGCTTTAAATTTTTTAACTAGTGACTTTAGGTCTTCGGCTGTCAACTCAGTGTCATTGTGAACACCTTTTTCAGCTTTTAAATCTTCTAGCGTCACTTCTAGTAACGACGAATTCATTTCAAGAACAACATCAGAATACATCTGAATGAAACGACGATAGGAATCCCACGCAAATCGTGGATTGTTCGAAGACTTCGCCAAACCTTCAACAGTCTGATCATTCAGACCTAAGTTTAAAATAGTATCCATCATTCCTGGCATGGAAGCGCGAGCTCCTGAACGAACACTCACAAGTAATGGATTTTCCACATCACCGAACTTCTTGCCGATCTTGGCTTCCATTTTAGTCAAAGCTTCTAAAACAGATGGTTTAACCCAATCCGGTAACTTTCCACCTTCAGCGTAGAAGTGCGCGCAAATATCAGTAGAGATCGTGAATCCCGGAGGCACATTCAGACCAATTGAGGTCATCTCTGCCAAGTTAGCGCCTTTACCACCTAAGACATTTTTCATGGTGGCATTGCCCTCAGCTTCACCTGCCGCAAAATAGTATACGAATTTTTTTGGCACTTCTAAATTTGTTTTGTTCTGAGTTGAAGTTTGCATACCCATCGCCCTTCTTTAAGTATTAGTTGACTTACTTATTCGAAAAATTTTTTAGTCCATTACGGATGTATTCATTTAGCTGACTTATCGCTACTCGATCTTGTGTCATCTTATCGCGATGTCTTACTGTCACCGATTGATCTTGAGCTGTTTCAAAGTCCACTGTCACACAGAACGGCGTGCCGATCTCGTCTTGGCGGCGGTAGCGTTTACCGATTGATGCCGTCTCATCGTATGTCACATCAAATTCTTCAGCTAACTGATCGCGAATTTGCATGCTGACTCCCGTTAACTCTTCTTTTTTTGAAAGTGGCAAAACACAAACTTTCATCGGTGCAATATCCGGATGGAAACCCATCACGATGCGAACATCTTCTGTTGTTTTTCCAGTTTCATCAGTTTCGACAGTCACTTCTTCACGATAAGCATCACACATAAATGCCAAAATAAGACGATCACAGCCGACAGCGGTTTCGATAACATAAGGAATATATTTTTCTTTTTTCGCTTCATCGAAATACTCCAGATTTTTTCCAGAGAATTTCGCATGTTGTGATAGATCGTAGTCCGATCTGTTATGAATCCCCTCAAGCTCAGAAAAGCCCATTGGAAATTTATATTCCACATCCACAGCTGCGCGTGCATAGTGCGCTAACTTATCATGGTCTTTGAATTGAAGATTTTCTTTTTTCAAACCATACTTCAGGTAAAAATTCAAACGGCGTTCTTTCCATTCATTGAAATACCCTTCATCTGTACCTGGCTTAACAAAGTATTGCATTTCCATCTGTTCAAACTCACGCGTACGGAAAATAAAGTTCCCCGGAGTGATCTCGTTACGGAAAGATTTTCCGATTGCAGCGATACCAAATGGAATTTTGTATCTTGAACTCTGCTGACAGTTTTGAAAATTCACAAAGTGGCCTTGTGCTGTCTCGGGTCTTAAGTAGACAACAGAACCCGAATCTTCTACAGGTCCCATGTGAGTTTTAAACATCAAGTTGAAGTTTCTTTCTTCTGAAAGATTTTTTGAACCGCAGGTAGGACATTGTTTCTTTGTCAGATAAGACTCTGTGTTATCTGCACGGAAACGTGTTTTACAATCTTTACAATCAACTAGAGGGTCTGAAAAACCATCCACGTGACCTGAAGCTTTCCAAACAGTGGGATGCATGAGGATAGCCGCATCTAATCCAACAATGTCGGCTCTTCTTGTCATCGCATTCCACCATGCGCGTTTAACATTCATTTTTAGGATTGAGCCTAATGGACCATAATCCCAACAACTTCCAAGCCCACCATAAATTTCTGAACTTTGAAAAACAAAGCCACGTCTTTTCGAAAGGCTAACTAATGTGTTTAAATCTTTCAGGTGGCGCACCTGATTTGTTGCTGCTTCTGCCATGAATGCTCCTCGTTTTTACAATGAAAAATTTAGCATTTTTAAACGAAAAACAGTATCGGCCTCTGGACCTTATTGTGTGGCGTCAAACAGAACAACTATCTCACTCTAGCGCCAGCTTCAAAAAGTAGAGCCGAAAGCCAACAGTCTATTTCAAGACTTTTCCGCTCAATAATTACTCACTCTATGAATGGACTATTTCTTCGATTTCAGAATAGAAAAATAAGCTGACTCGTAAAACTCAAAAACACTGGGATCAGATGTTTTGATGAGGTGCTGATAATGAGCTGTGGCCTCTTTAACAGAACACTCGCGGCTTAACCCTAAGACTTCATGAGCATCCCACTCGTGCCCATTGTAAACAAAATGAGTTCTGCCTGCCTTATTAGCTCCTAAAGCTAACGGCGGCGGCATAGGAGCCACCATCTTAGGCGCCTCGACAGGTGGCTGAGGCGTCTGAGGTCCCACCTCTCGTACATCGGAAGCCGCTTCAAGAACACTTTCATTTGCTGAGGAAGAAGGCTCTTTCGGTGTCGAATTCTTAAGATTCAATTTAGCTGGAGGCTTTGACTTCGACCTACCTAAGGTAAAGAACAAAACGATCAAAACGAAAATAATAAAGTTAATAAATAAAAGCTGTTGGCTATTCACGCTAAATTCATTATGAAAAGAAGTGCCAAGTTTGTAAAGCATATCTGAATTGAGGTGTAATATGGCTTCTAATCCTTTTGACCAGCAACAGGCTATTCCCGGCGTAAAAAAAATCATTGCGGTCGCATCCGGCAAAGGTGGAGTTGGAAAAAGCACAGTTTCCACAAACCTCGCTTTGGCTTTACGTGAATATGGTCAGGTGGGCTTGCTTGATGCCGATATTTATGGCCCCAGCTTACCCCGTATGATGGGAACCCTAAACCAGAAGCCCGTTCTATCTGAAGGAAATAAAATCACTCCAGTTACTCGTTACAATATCAAAACGATGAGCATCGGTTACATGGTCGATGAAAATGCCGCTGTTGTTTGGCGTGGTCCTATGCTGTTCAAAGCCATGGATCAATTCTTCCGCGATGTCCAATGGGGCGATCTTGACTACCTAGTTATTGATCTTCCACCTGGAACTGGTGATGTGCAGTTATCACTTGTACAAAAAGTACCTGTCGCTGCAGCCGTTATCGTAACAACGCCGCAAAATATCTCATTGATTGATGCTAAAAAAGCGATTGATATGTTCGAAAGAACTGGCGTTCGCATTGCGGGTATCGTTGAGAACATGGCCTACATGATCAATCCTGCTAATAATGAAAAAATGCAGCTTTTCCCTAAAGGGGAACTGAGCTCTTACTTAGAAGCGAAACAGCTTAATAAAATCGGAGAAGTTCCTTTTAACCCTTCCGTTTCCTTAGGGTCTGAGGCTGGTATTCCAATTGTTGAAAGTAACCCAGATGGCGCTGAGGCCCTAGCTTTCAAAGATATCGCCAAAAAAATTCACGCTTTGTAATAAAATTTGCAATTAAAATTGTATTTAAAATTTATATCTAAAGCAGCTCTTACGGCTGCTTTAGGCTTTGATAGTACTGATAATCCCCTTCAATAATTCGAAGTTGATTTTTATCAATCTCGAAAACTTTTGTGGTGATTTCTTTTAAGAAGTAGCGATCATGGCTGACCATCATCACAGTGCCTTCAAACTCTTTAATAGCATTTAGCAAGACCTCGCGGGACTTAATATCTAAGTGATTCGTCGGTTCATCCAGCACCAAAAGATTCACAGGATGAGACAAAATACACGCTAAAAGCACGCGCGACTTTTCACCGCCAGATAAAACTGAAATCTTTTTTTCAACTTCTTCACCTGAAAAGAGGAATGCCCCTAGAAGAGATTTAATCGCCCCAATACTAGCGTTGGGAACTCGTCCTTCGACCTCTTCCAGAATCGTCTTCTTAGGATCCAAAACGTCCAAAGAGTTTTGTGAAAAATAACCCATCTGAATGCTCGGGCCAACTTTACAGATACCCGTTGAAGACTCTGTTTGACCTGTGATGATTTTTAACAATGTCGATTTACCCGCACCATTCACACCAACGACGGCCACGCGATCCATACGTTTTACAAGACCTGTTGCATTCGAAAAAACAAGTTTTTCTCGGCCATCAGCTAAACTCCATGTTTTGCCCAAGCCTTCGATTTTGACCACTTCTTCACCTCCGCGAGGAGCTTCTGGCCACACAAATTTCATCACTTTGTCTTCAGGTGGAATTTCAATACGATCAATCTTTTCCAGTTTTTTAACACGCGACTGCACCTGAGCTGCATGGGATGCACGAGCTGCAAAACGCGCGATGAACTCTTCTTCTTTCGCTAGCATATCCTCTTGGCGAGCGGCAGCGGCAATCAACTGCTCACGGCGGATATTTTTTTCCTTATCATAGAAATCATAATTCCCTGAATACACTGTCATCGTTTTATTGGCCACTTCGATAACACGATTCACTAATCGATTCATAAACTCACGATCATGTGACGTCATCAACAAGGAGCCTTTGTAATTCTTCAACCACTCTTCTAACCAAATAATAGATTCAACATCCAAGTGATTCGTCGGCTCATCCATCAACAATACATCTGGCATCAACAATAATATCTTCGCCAAGCTCACACGCATTTTCCAACCACCGCTGTACTGCCCTACATCTAACAGCATGTCTTCGTTGGAAAACCCAAGGCCACCTAGAATTTCTTTTGCGCGTGCTTCTAGATCATAGCCACCTACAGCCTCAAACTGAGCCTGTAAATCACCATAGGTTTCAACTACTGACATCATTTCATCTTCTGAAAGATTTGGATCCTGTAAGCGCTCTTCTAAGCGAGTGATCTCTTTTTGCAAGTGATCTAGATTTCCTGCCGCCATAACCTCAGCAAGAACTGTACGCCCCTTCATGTTTTCGATGTTTTGTGAAAAATAGCCAATACGAACTTTTTCAGGTTTACTGATAGAACCTTGATCCACTGATTCTTCATTCATCATCAGCCTGAAGACAGTGGTCTTACCGGCACCATTCGGCCCTACAAGGCCGATCTTATCGCCAGGATTAATTTGAAAAGATGCATTTGAAAAAAGTATCTTCGAACCTTGTTGTTTGGTGACGGCATTAAATGAAATCATGCGAGTAATATCTCTGAACTGTAGGTGAAGATCAAGCGCTTTACCCCTAAATTCGTATCAATTTGAATGTGAAAAACCGCCTATTTTGCCTCTTACTTTTCAGAATGATTCATTATTTGAACTATTTTGATAATCGCTTTGAAAAATTGGAAATTCCCGTCAGGTCTTATTATTCTAGGTTCAAGAGGAATCAACGTAAGCCTGAAGATTGGTCAGGGGCTGAGCCTTATGGGCTGCGGTTTCTAGGCCTTTCACTTAAAGGTCATTCAGGACAGTTGTTGAGGAAAAGGGAGGGACGTGTGAGAAAAAGAATCTTTAGTCACAACGACAAATCACCAAAGTGACGTGCATCCAATAAAATGTTTTACAAAGGAAACAGGTTTGTGAGTTTAATCTTATTATACATAGGAGGCCACTAGCGGACTTTGTGTCACGGGTCAAACCGTGTACTTCCTTTGCCTCAAGGCAAACTCAGGGAAATCTGAGGACGCAAAGCTAGAGGGGCTTGTCGGGAGACATGCTAGCCAGCTGCCAAAGGGTTAAAAAGACCTGCGGTGAGAACTGCAATGGAAGTAGAATCAAGCGTAACGAAAGTTACACAAAATTATATCATGGATTGGTTTCATTCCCCTTAAACTCTAAGTTTTTACGGATTAAAGACTTAGAGTTTTTTATTTGTATCAGGGACTACAATCTTAGTTCCAATTTTCAAGACACTTCTAGATTTAATATTATTAGCTTTCTTAATATCTGCCACCGATGAACTGTACTTCTTAGCTATTGTCGCTAAATTTTCACCTTTTTTAACGATATGGTATTTTGCTGGCTGACGTTTACTCGCCACAGGTGCTCTTTTCGCTGTGGACTTCTTAGCCAAGCTCGGACGTTTGACATTCAATGGAGTTCTATCTGGAACAAAAATTCTTTGCCCTGCTCTTAACTGACGCTTACGTGGAAAATCATTGATGTCGCGCAAGTAAGCCACAGTCGTTCTGTACTTTCTAGCAATAGTTGAAAATGTATCGCCTTTACGTACACGATACGGCTGAATTTCTTTTTGGTCTGCAATATAAACTACTTTATCTACCGTACTTTCCTTAGCCGCAATGACAGCCGCTTCGTAACTTCCCGGAGGAATTCTTAACCCTAAGGTTTGATCCTTTTCCAGCGGAGCCACTTCCCCTTTGAATTTTGGATTCAGGGCTTTAAAGTCTTCATAGTTGATATTCATTTTTTCAGCCATCAAACGTAAGTTCACCGGCTCATCTAATGTCACATGATCGAACTCAATCGGCGGCATATAGTCAATTCCTTCAAACCCATACTGATCAGGGTTCTTAGCAATCAACTTGGCTGCAATATATTTAGGGACATAGTTTGCTGTTTCAGCTGGTAAAGCCCTACGATTTTTAATCAATGTCCAAAAATCTTTTGTTTTATATTTTTTAATAACTCTTTCGACGCGTCCTTCACCTACATTATAGGCCGCCATCGCCAAGTACCATGAGTCAAATCTCTGATAAAGATCTTTGAAGTAATCCGCCGCAGCTTGTGTTGATAAGACAGGGTCACGTCTTTCATCCACCAACTGATTGATGTCTAATTTGTAGCGTTTACCTGTTCCACGAATAAATTGCCAATAACCTACAGCTGAAGCATGACTGAACGCCTGCGCACTGAATCCAGATTCAATTAAGGCAATGTAGAAAAGATCTTCCGGTAATTTATTATCACGTAGAACCTTTTTCATTAAAGATTCATAGCGTGTAGAACGACGTAAATATCTTTCCATATGCACGCGTCCACGATTTTGAAAGTAATCGATCCATTTATTCACATTAGCATTAATTTCGACAGGAATATCTTCAAGCTCTTCCACTTGCTGATCCGGTCTTTTCTGCGCCTGCTTTTCTTCTTTAGCATCTTCACTGACACGAAAGTGGCCGATACTATCTGCAGAAGACAGTTGATCGGATGTTTGACCATCATGAGGTGATGAATTCGTATGAGAACAGCTAGACAAAAGTGCTAACAAAATAACGATAGTGAGATGTTTTAGCATCACTCCATTATCTGTCTTCTTTAGAAGATTTAGCAACTATTTCTTTGGCTAGAATTTTCAGCGCTTTCACCTGCTCCGCAACTGGAGTGCGATTCAGCGTATCCTTTAAAATTTCCTCTGGGGAAAATCCCACCAATTGGAAGTAATCAAATAACTGTGTAACACGACTTAGATAGAGCTTTTGATCCTGAACCGAAATATCATCAATAAGAAGATGAAACTCTCGATCGGTCTTTTCTTGGCCAGTCAAATACCCCACCAACATATAAATAAGATTCACCGATTCGGAACCAAGACGTCTATGGTCGTTAGTCGAGGCATACTGATCAATTAACTTCAACTTCTGACTTACCTTCTCGGTCCAATCAGGCGCTTTGCCTAAACCACGTAAGCGGCGGAAGAACTCAATGAGCATCACCACCAAACCTGTCAGTGTCGCTAACGCGTACACCAGAGGACGCGCTAATGAACTGCTAAAGGCCTGAGCCTTTGGAAGCTCCAAAATAGCCTGAGCTTTGTATTCACTGCCATCTGTGTTGGATTGCAACGTACCGCTAGAGGGAATTCCAGCTCCTGCAACTCCTTTTGTGATCATCAAATTCAATTCGGAAGTGGCTTCAGAAACGTATTGTTTTTTCTGAGGATCGAAATAAGTAAATTCCAATGAAGGTATTTTCATTTCACCTTCACGACGAGGAATAACTAAAACTTCAAACTCTTTATAGCTATTGCCCTCTCTGAAAAATTTGGCATCACTTTTGGTATCATAAACCTCTAATCCCGCTGGCCAATTAATCGTTGGCAGATCAATCAGCTTCGCATTTCCAATTCCCTCATAGCGAACTTTAATAGAAAATGGCTGATGAGCAGGAAAACTAACGCCTTCTGTTCTTAAGCTCACTCGATACTGCCCCACCGCTCCAGAAAAACTCTGCGTTCTTCCCTCTGTTGGTAAAGGTAGTACCTTAATTTGCACACGGCGAGAGGCGCGATTAATATCCGTAGGCTGCCCCCATCCAAACTGAGTCGGCAAACGTACTTTCGCTTTTACACGGAATTCGTCAATAACAGAAACTCCGGATGCATTAATTGGAAAAAGAGCATGACTCGCTAAAAGGGCTTTACGATATCTCACCCCGTTTACGATCTCTTCAGAAAACTGCAAAGAGGGGACCTCTTCGATGATTTCCTTCCAAAATCCTTTAAGATCAGGAAACTTCACTCGGTCCAAAGCTTCGATATTCGCTCGTGTGTAGATATACCAATTTGCCGTGATCTGTTCACCTTCGTAAACTTCCGTTTTATCTACATCCAAATAGACAAAGAAGACTTCATTCGTATCGACATTCAACTGACGTGATGGAATTTGCCCTGAAGGATTACCACGTTGAGCACCGCCACCTCCGCCGCCGCCAAACATGCGCTGCTGCTGACGTAAAAGTTGATCAAATAAATCTTCTACATCCTGACCAAAGGGATTTGTGGGAATATCTTCTGCGACACCAGATCCACCATAGCCAGGAGGAAATCTTGGTTCGGCTCCTGCTGAGCCTGTGGCTTGTCCATTTCTATACTCTTCAGCCACATCAATTTTGATCGAATTTGTATGGTAGACTTTTCCATTTACTAAAACTTCGATAGCGGGGATTAAAAAACTTCCCTCTTTCTGTGGAGACATTAAAAAATGATACGTCTGCACCACTTGTTTTTGAAATTGAGCTCGTCCATTAATGATAGACATACTGCTAGAAGACTGGCGGCCACCTAACGAGGTGTTGATTAACTCTAACCCTGCTACATGAGGCAGTTGAGGTGCATCTACTTCAAAATCCTCATCTCCCTGTACAGTGACAGTTAGTCCAAAAGAGTCTCCAATCCCCATTTGATTGCGATCAACAGTGGATGTCACAGTTATATTAGCTGCCCATACGGGACAGATAAAAAGTAATACAAGTAAAGTCGAAATCCAGTTACCAATCTTTCTCATTTTTATAAGACTTTCCTTTTTCTTTCTTATCGAAATTTGCACGTATCTTTTGTTCCTGATTGCGCAGTTCGCCTAAGATTTTTTTAACGTCGCCTTCAGACAATTGGTCACCTTGATATGGGCGCGGCTTATACTTCGACGAGCTTTCACGCTTTCCATCATCTTTTTTATTTTCACCATTGTCTTTTTGGTCTTGATCTTGATTTCCTTGCTGATCTTTTTTCTCTTGATCGCCATCTTTATTTTTATCTTGATTGTTATTCTGAGAATCAGAACCCTGTTGCTTTTCAGATGAGGAGCTACTTTCCCCACCCTTACTTTGCTGCTGCAAAAGAAGTTCAATATTCGTCTTTACTTCTTTTGAATCCGGTTTTAATTCAAGAGCCGCCTGATAATGCTCTAAAGCCTCTTCTACTTTTTTCAAACGCCCATAGTGCACGCCCAAATTAAATTGAATGGCAAATAAGGCTTCCGTATTTTCAGGATTTTTCTGAGCCAGCTCTAATGCATACAACAAAGACTTTCTTTCCTCCTCTGGCTGCTGCATTCCCCCTAACAACACACCAATATTCGAATGAACTGAGGGCTGATAAGGAGCTGACTCTAAAATCTGATAATAATGAGTTAAAGCTTGCTCGTATTCTTCACGCTGTATTTCTTTTTTCGCTACAGAATCAAGATACAAAGACTTCAAAGAGGGATAGTCCTGCTTACAGCTAGACAATAAAAGGGCACCTATAACAAGAAAAAAAAGTGTACGGACCTTAGAGCTATTAGAAACCAGTAGCTTAGATTTCATAACGTCCCTTCCATACTGCTGGTTGAGTGTTGCGATCTGAAATGAAGAAGCTTAAAAGTAAAAGAATAAGCCCCACTGTTAATGGATAACCAAATTTTTCATCGTACTGAGCCATCATGCTACTTTGGAATTGGGATTTTTCAAGAGCATCAATATCGGACGTCAGTTTCTTCAAGTGATCACCGCTAACGTAAGCAAAATAGAACTGCCCTTTTCCCGCCTCAGCTAATGATTTCAGAAAAGAACCATGCACTTGAGTCAGAATTGTCTGACCATTCGAATCTTTTTTGTAGCCGATCATGTTCCCACGGCTATCACGCGCAGGAATGGCTCCACCTTTTTCAGTTCCATAAGCGATTGAAAAAATCCTGATATCTTGGTCAGCTAATGCCTTAGCCGCCTCGATCGCTCCCTTTTCTTGGTCTTCACCATCTGACACTATCAAAATAACACGTGTTGTCCGCGACTGCGCATCTTGTGTCACACCGCCACGCTCGAAAGCCTCTTTAGCATAACTTAAAGCCACCTCGAAATTAGTTCCCTGTGAGCTCACCGAATCCGTATCTAAAGAGTCAATATACATCTTTAAAGCATTCGGATCTGTAGTTAACGGAGATAACAGAGCACTACTACCCGCAAATGCAATAATACCAATTTTATTACCAGGCATGAGCTCTAATAGGCGCGACAGTTCAATCTTCATTTGTGAAAGCCGTGATGGCCTTACGTCCTCTGCCAACATACTTTCAGATACGTCAGCAAGGACCATGATTTCCACACCTTCACTTTTAATTTCCTGCTGCGCTTCCCCCGTTTGAGGACGAGCAAGGCTAATCACAATAAAGACCAGAGCTACCGCCTGCACAGCCATAGCTCCTCTTCTTTTTACGTGTGATACACTCTGTGTTAAATACGAAGTTACTTTTTTTCCAAAAAACTTTTCTAGTTTTTGAAGCGAGTACTTTTCGAAGAAAAAATAAAGACCCACATAAAAAACTACAATAATTAAAAGATAGAAAGCTTTCGGATCTGCCCAGATTAATCCTGTACTCATCATGGACCAACCTTTAATAAAGTCATATTCAACACTCTATTGAATAGAAAAAGAAGCAGACCAATCACAAGAAAAATTTGAAAGTATTCTTCATATCTCACGTACTTATTATCTTCGATCTTTGTGGTCTCGAGCTTATTAATTTCATCGAAGACACCCTGTAAAGAATCTTCTTTCGATGCACGGAAATATTTACCACCTGTCACCTGTGACATTTGCTGTAGCAATTCATCGTTCACCGTGCTTTCAAAAGGCTGATAGCGTTTAACACGATTACCAAATAGATCTTGAGTATAAACTGGGATTCGAGTCGGACCACTTTTCCCTATACCGATAGTGTAAATTTTAATGCCATAACCTTTGGCTACTTCTAGCCCCGTTTCTGGATCAATAGTTCCCGAATTGTTTTCCCCGTCAGTCATAAAGATCATAACACGGGACTTTGCCTGTGAATCTTTAAGCCTTGCCGCACCACTGGCCATACCAACACCAATCGCGGTCCCATCTTTGATACGGGCTGATGCCGCCGTGGTAATGTTGGATACGCGCTCTTTTATTAACTGATAATCTAACGTCGGTGGAACCAGCGTAAACGCTTCACCAGCAAAAATCACAATACCAATCCTGTCGGACATTCTTTGGGACACAAATGAAGATATCGTCTCTTTAGCTGACTCGAGGCGATTCAGCGGTTTCATGTCTTCAATCAACATACTGTCTGAGACGTCTAAAACAATCACGATATCAAGCCCCTCTAAAGTTCTTTTGACCTGAGAGTCAGCCCGTTGCGGGCGAGCTAGTGCGAAGATAAAGCAAAGAAGAGAGATTAAAAGTATGACTTGATTCAATTTGTAGAAAACAACACGCCCACGATTTTGCCACGGCTTAAAATTAGCCAATGAGCCTATCTTCAAAGCGCCACGCACCTGTTTTTTTCTAATCAATAATAGATAAACTAATACACCCCAAGGGAGCAGAAGCAAAAAGGCCAGTGGTTGTCCCCAGAGATACTGACTCACAGGACACCCTCTTTCGCCAACTGAATAAATTTATATAATTTTTTAATAAATATATTTTTACTATTCAAATCACTATTTAAATCAGTTTGTGCAAGCCCTCGATAGGTTTCAAATTCCTGTAAAATCTTTTGCAGCTCTTGTCTTACCTTTTTGTATCGAGGGAAGTTGTGCTTGAAGTATCTTAAAATACGCTTATCTGTTAGTTCAAACATCGGCAGTGAATATTGGCGCAAAACATAAACACGAAAAGCGCGTTCAACCTCATCCAAAGGAAATTCTTTTTTTTCAGCCATTCTCATGGCTTTGTAAAATTGATCTTCAGGAGTCAGTGGCGAAGAGTAATTCTTCAAGCCTTCTTTTAATTGTCTGTAATAATTAATTCTAGTGACATAGGCCCAGATTAAATACACAGCGCTGATCAAAACAAAAGCTGCCAGCACCCAATACAAAACAGGCATCCCCATACCAATTGGTAGAATAGATTTGTAGGCCTCTGGAGACTTACCATCAGCTGAGGCTTCAATAACACTCGCCACTTTAACGCTGTCACCAATCATATTCAGTTCATTCACACCATCAGTCAGAATAACTTGATTCGGTAGATACTCACCGGCTTGATAAAAGGTTAAGTTCACTTCAAAACTGTCGGAATCCATCTGCTGAACTGAAAACACTCGAATACTGTTGGGTACAGGTAAGGGCTTCTTCAGATAATAGCTTTGCAAATCTGGCACAGCCTCGGCATTCATGCGGCATTTAAATACCACGTGGCGCCCTACCGTTACCGCATTGTCTTCTAAGCCTTTAACCGCTGGAACTTCAATCAGACAATTAGCAGAACTCACTTACGCCCTGCCTTTCTTTTGAAAAAAGCTAGCAATGCATGATGGTAATTGTCGTCTGGTAAAAAGCTAAAGGATCTCACTCCTGAACGACTTAATTTTTTTTGAAAGTTTTCAAAGTCACCTTTAAACTTCGACTTCATCTCTTCACGAAATACAGGATTAGAGGTGTCAATCAAAGACACTTCACCCGTTTCTGCATCCTGTAATTCAATCAATCCCACATCAGGAAATACAAACTCTGTTTCGTCTTGCACTAAACCAGCGATCACTTCGTGCTTTCTTTCAAGCAACCGAAGCGAAGCTTCATAATTCTGATCTCGGAAGTCACTCAGTAAAAAAACTGTGGAACGCTTTTTTAAAACGCCACGCAAATAATCTAATCCAGAAGCAATATTTGTTTTTTGACTTTTGGGTTTAAAATACAATAACTCACGCAAAATACGATAGACCTGCGCCCGCCCTTTTTTAGGAGGCAAATACAATTCCACTTCATCAGAAAATAATAATAAACCCACTTGATCATTATTTTTAATGGCACTGAAGGCTAAGGTTGCGGCCACATAAGTTAATGTCTCACCTTTGAAGTAATTTTTTGAGCCGTAATCTTGCGAGCCACTGACATCAACCGCTAGGATCATTGTCAGCTCACGCTCTTCCTCAAAAGTTTTAATAAATGGCTTACCTGCACGGGCCGTTAAGGTCCACGAAATAGATCGGATGTCATCACCTGCAACATATTCACGAAAGTCCGCAAAGGTCATCCCTTGACCCTTGAAGTGCGTATGATACTCGCCAGAAAAAATGTTATTCACCATTTTTCTAGTGTCGATCTCGATACGTTTGACCTTTTTGAGTATCTCAGCAGGAACAGTCAATGGATTACCCCGAAACTTCTATCGCAGATAAAACCTCTTTGATGATATCATCAGCCTTTAGGTTTTCTGCTTCTGCCTCATACGATAAAATCAGACGATGACGTAAAACTTTGTAAACAATCGCTTTAATGTCCTCAACCGTAACAAATCCACGGCCACGTAAAAACGCATGGGCTTTGGCTGCACGGATAAGACTTAAACTCGCACGCGGAGATCCCCCCACAGTGATCAGCTTTTCTAATCGACTCAAACCGTACTGAGCCGGTTGGCGCGTGGCCATAATCAAATCGACAATGTAATTTTTTACTTTTTGATCAACGTAAATTTGATCCACAATTTGTACCGCGTTTAAAAGCTGCTCTTTCGTGATGACCTTCTGAATTTCTGGGCGTTGATTATGTCCCATACGCGATACGATCTCGAGTTCTTCTTCCTTCGTTGGATAGGTCACATCAATCTTAAACATGAAACGATCCATCTGTGCTTCTGGCAGAGGATATGTTCCCTCTTGCTCTAGCGGGTTCTGCGTCGCCAATACCAAGAAGGGATGATCTAATTTGTAGGACTGTTCGCCGATCGTGACTTGTTTTTCGGCCATGGCCTCTAACAGAGCCGACTGAACTTTGGCTGGAGCACGATTGATCTCGTCCGCTAAAACGATATTGGAAAAGATAGGTCCTTTTTTCGCCGAGAAGTCTCCTGATTTAGGATTAAAAATCATCGTTCCGATTAAATCTGTGGGCAACAAATCCGGCGTGAACTGAATACGATGAAAATCTAACGAAATTGTCTGAGCTAACGTCGAAATCGTAAGTGTCTTCGCTAAACCCGGAACCCCTTCAAGCAAGATATGGCCGCCTGTTAGCAAACCCATTGTGATGCCTTCGATCATTTCTTTTTGACCAACAACTATTTTCCCCATTTCGCTCATCATTTGCGAAACAAAAATACTTTGCTCTTTAACGGTTTGATTAAGTGTTGATAAGTCCATATCTGCCATGAAGTCTCCCAGCGCTGAATGTGCCCTATTATTCTGTCACAAATAGTCTTGATTTCAACCTCAAGTCGTAAGAATATAAATCTCTATGCGTGCCTTGACACAAGTCTGGTTTTTCTTTCTTGCTCTGACATTTCTATTCCTACTACTTGGCTTTCATTTAGCAGGACGCGCCGGTTTATTTATCGCCTTCTTAGTTAGCGTGATCTTAGTTTATGCCACGCTTCAAAGAGGCATTACCCTGTTCAAGAAAAAACTCAACGCGCACGAGTTTTCAGGGAACGATCCATCAGGATTCCTCACTGAGCTTAACAAAAACAAGCTCAACTTTGGCTTTCGTAAAATATATGTCTACAAAACATCACACAAGACCCCACCTTTGATCTGGAAAAGCAAAGCAAATGAAGGACATATTCTTTTGCATGAGCAATTACTAGACAATTTAAACACCGAAGAGATCAGACTCTCGGCGCTGTTTCTGCTGGCTCACTTGGAAAATAGATCCTTTTTAGTCACACCGATTTTATCTGTTATCAACCAAAGTCTACTCAATTTAAAAATTCTTGTTCTGCCTGTTTCTATTTTAATAACGACCTTGTTTCGCATTCCTCGTGATATCTTAGAATCTGACAAGAAATTTAAACTTACGTCCGATGCTTCTCATCACGAAACAGGGTATCTTATTAACAAGCTGCACAACTTTGATTTTCATCATAACAAGAAGGTCTTAGGCACAGAGTACTTTTCTGTATTAAGCATAAGTCATGGATCACTTAATCAATACGGCATCCCGAGTTTAGAATCTAGATTAAAACACTTAATGGGATTTTCTTTATCGAAATGAAAGGAACGACGAAATGAGCTCGAACAACGAACAAAAACTTGAGGCTTCATTTTCTTTACTTATCATGTCCATCGCTTCCAACGCGATGATGGCTATGGGGTTAACTCCAGATCCACAGACAGGAAAAACTGAATCTGATCGCAATATGGCCAGATTTAATATCGACCTTCTCTCTGTTTTGAAGGAAAAAACTAAAGGCAACCTGACACCAGATGAGATCGGATTGCTGGATCATATCCTACAAGATCTTCAAATGAAGTTTGTTCAATTAAAATAAATTTAAACAAGAAGTATTCAGAAAGGATCTCTATGAAAAAAAAATCTCTTATCCTCGTGACCACTCTTTTTTTCAGCTGCCTTTTCTTTCTTATTCCGAACTTAGCCAGCTCACAAACAGTTACTAAAGGCGCTTTGCCTCAACAGCCCCTACCAAAACTCAATCTCAACGATCCTTTGCCTGCCAATTTATTTGTTGAGCTAGCAAAAGCCATCAATCCCGCTGTTGTTAATATCTCAACATCGGCTATTGCTAGAAAAGGACCACGCGACCCTTTACAGGATATGTTGGAACGATTTTACGGCATTCCACCTCAATCTGAAGGTTGGAGTAATCGTCCTCGCCGCGTTGGATTAGGAACAGGATTTATTATCCGTGAAGATGGACTTATCGTAACGAATGCTCACGTCATTAAAGATGCGGACATTATCGAAGTTCAACTGACAGAAAAAGCCGACAAGCAATACAAAGCCGAAGTCATTGGAAGCGATCAAAGAACAGATATCGCTCTGATTAAAATTAAGGCGGACGTTAAGCTTCATGTGGCCAGCCTTGGCTCATCAAAAGACGTTGAAGTCGGTGAATGGGTCGCCGCCTTCGGTAATCCCTATGGTCATGGCCACACTATGACAAAAGGCATTATTTCTTCTAAAGGAAGAGCTATCCAAGAAATCAACAAGTTCCCTCTTCTACAAACAGATGCATCCATTAACCCTGGAAACTCAGGTGGGCCTCTGGTCAATTCACGTGGACAAGTTATTGGTGTTAACTCAGCCATTGATGCAAGGGCTCAAGGGATTGGCTTTGCAATCCCCATCGATGAAGTGAAGTCTATACTTCCTCAACTGGAGCAACGAGGAAGTATTCGCAAAGGATACCTTGGCATCAGCCCTGTAGATTTAGATAATCAAACAGCAGCTTATCTTAAAATGGATGACGACTATCGCGGTGCAGTCGTTGCCGTGGTTCAACCCAACGGGCCTGCAGATAAAGCGGCATTGAAAATCTATGATGTGGTGACGTCTATTGATGGACAGCGCGTTCGTAACGCTCAAGACCTTGTTGATATCATTGCGGATAAAGAGCCTGGCAAAAAGGTCTCTATCAAATACTTACGTAATAATAACGGCCAAGCCATCGAACGAAATACGACTGTTACGATCGAGGAACGTCCCGACGAAAAACAGCTGTTACAACAGAGCTTTCAACGTCGTCAGCGTCGTTAATTACTTTTGGTTAAATACTTTTATAATTAGGGGTTCCCTCAGCTTTTCCGGCTGACGTAGCCCCAATCCGCCCCCCGGCTCCCCTCTTTAATTATTTGCGTTTTCAATGTGCGTCATGGATTGCATGCTGGACAAGTAACCACTTCGGTCATCTAATTATTAATGAGGGGAAATCATCATATGAAATTCAATCTAATTGGTCTTATTTTATTAGCCACGTTGAGCTCGCACGCTGCTGAAAAATTTAAAGTCAGCATCCACTCAACAGATATCAAAATTCAATCCAGCCAAAAGGAAAATGCGTTCACGCATGTTTCGGTTGATGGAACAGAATCAGAAAAAACAGTAGGTGCTCCTGAGCTTCCTGTTAAAAGTTGGCTGGTGCAAGCCAAGCCTGAACAAATCAAAGTTCAGTTCAAATCTTTCAAAACTGAAAAGTTGAGCAACATCAAACCTTATCCAGTTCAAGAACAAGACTGCCGCTGTGCTCAAGACCAAATTAAAACTTTCAAAGTGAATAACAAGTTCTACGCACAACCAATGAACTCAGTAAATATCGACTATCTAGGATCTTACCGCGGAATTCCAGTTAGCCGTGTCGATGTTCGTTTGGGTCAATACAACTCTGAAACAAACGAAGTGGAAATCGTTACCGATGGTGATGTCACTATCAATATGCCGCTTTTCACTTACCCACAAACGGAGCGTAATAGCTATTTAATCGTTAGCCCGCTTGAGTTAGTGGATGGATTAACTGCATTCACTGAATGGAAACGCTCTCAGGGTTATACAGTGCATGTGGAAACAGTAACGTCACCATCGAACGACTTAAATGCCATTCAAGCATTGATTAAAAAGTATTACGACGAACACAGCATTGATTTCGCTATTATCGTTGGCGATGAAAACACAATCCCGATGTTCCGTGTATCTACTTCTGGAAGCTATCAAACACCAAGTGACCTGAAATACTTCACAATGGATGGCGCTGACGACTATATCCCAGATGTTCTTGCTAGCCGTATCGTGGCGACATCTGTTGAACAAGTAACAGCTCAATTGGCGAAGTCGATCGAGTTTGAACAACGTGCGTTCCAAGATGCAAGTGGTTTAAGACGCTTTATTGGTATCGCTTCAAATGAAGGCTCAAACCCTTCTGATAACCAGTACATCACCTCTATCGGCGACCGCCATAAAGAAGTGAATGGCAGCGAAGTTCTTCACTATTACCAAAATGATCGCGAAAACTCTAATCCAGCGGGATTAAATCGCGGTTTGAATACGGGAGCTGCATGGTTGACTTACATGGGCCACGGAAGTGGTACTAGCTGGGATAACCTGAACCAAACTTACTACGTTCGTCATATCCCAGAGATGCGCAATCAAACTGTTGTTAAGCCAATCATTATCGATGTGGCTTGCCAAAACGGACGCCTCTTGAGCCGCTACCTTGGTACTAGCTTTATGAACCCAACAGGTGAAGCGGCTGGTGCTGCGGCTTACTATGGTGGAACTGTGAATATCTCATGGCATCCACCTGCAGTGATGGCACAAGGGATTGCATTCCAACACCTTGAAAAGAAGTTTAAACACTTAGGAGAAGCTTTAATGGCAGGTCAAATGTACTTAGCTTCTCGTTGGAACAACAAAACCCAAATCATCGACAATATGGAATGGTACCACCTACAAGGTGATCCAGGATTAAACATCCAATTCTAAAAATATCTTAAAGATAAAATAAAAAAGGCCGCTCAGATAGCGGCCTTTTTTTATTTCTTAATTTCAAAATCAATATTGTAACTGCAACTGACTCAGACTTATTCGACAGTCACATCACGGCACATGATAGGATACTGAGACTTACCTTGGTTCAACACCCCGTCCATAATATATCCGCCATTATCTAAAATATTTAACTCTAGGCTTAAGTTATTTTTTAAGGAAACCCAGCTCACATCCACTGTATCAATCGTGTTAGCCTGTAAGTTCTCATCAATCAGCACTAATGACAAATCTGTCACACGAGCTTCTGCTGGGGCTACAGCGCGATACAAAACGTGATTTTCTGCACGGATATCAATTACAAAGTGAGGCACAACAGCGCTACCCTTGTTTTCAGTAATGCAATGGATGAACTCAAACTCATTAGGACTTTGAATGGCTAAAGAAGCTGACGAAGTTCCCGCATAAGCAAAAGCACCGCTCAGAATAATCACAAAAAATTTCCAATTCATATTAAACCTCGTGCTGAAGTTTTAATGTACGAGCCGAATAATAACCAGCTTTTAGAAAATGCTTGGAAATAATTACCAGAAACCCAGTCTTCAAGGCCAAAAACTGTCTATACTTTTTTCACTTTAGTGAGCGCGATAACGAATTAAACAACACTAAACGATTTAGACAACAAACATCCACAGGCAAGCGAACTGACAGCCGCTGCCACCAAGAACCAGCATATGCCAGATTCCATGGCCATGCTTGATCTTTTCATCATATAGAAAAACTAAAAAGCCGATGGCATAAAATAAGAACCCGAGCATCACCAAACCGAAGCCCGTCATTCCCAGTCCCATCATCAAGCGGTTGATAACTGGCAAGACAGTGGCACTCATCGCAATGTAGATACAGTTTTGAATAAAACGAGTTTTAGATTTTACAAAAACATCATAGAAAATGCCGACAATCGCCAATGACCATACAACTGTGAGCACCGACCAACCCGCCAAACCATTCACGGCCAAAATCATATAGGGTGTATAGTTACCTGCAATCTTCAAATAGATTCCGATATGATCTAACTTGCGGAAAAACTCTTTTTTGGATTGATGAGCACTGTGATACAGAACCGACAATACGTAAATGCCCACTGTTGAAATTCCGTAGATAATACAGGTCGCGATACGTGACAGATCTGCTTTGTTGATAGCGGTGTAAAGCAAAAGACCTACACCCATGATAGCCAAGATCATCCCAATCAAATGGGTGAAAACGTTCAAACGCTCACCGTGCTCTACACGCAACTTAACTGATGCAACCGACGATTTTAAGGCCATGAAAAATAGAGTAATTCATCTAATGAAATTATTCAAACCAACCTAGACAGGAGTTTAATTTTCATACGCAAAATAAATAATAAAAAGTTTATTTATCTAATGACCTATTCTGTTTCCAGTGAGGTTACGAACGCATGTTTTCAAACTGCAATGGGATCGAAAAATTATGACCCTTAACCGTTTGCATAGTTGTCTGTAACTCATCAATACTCTTAGAGGTCACACGCACTTTATCATCCATAATCTGCGGCTGTACTTTCAACTTTGAATCTTTAATGAACTTCACGATCTCTTTGGCCATTTCTTTTTCAATGCCCTGAGCAAAGGTCACTTTCTGACGAAGTAACTTCCCGCCCGCAGGTTCAATCTTAGATAATTTTAATGCACGAAGATCGACACCACGTTTACCCATTTTCATTTCTAAAATGCTCGCCATGGTCTGTACTTTATATTCATCTTCAGCTAACAACGTGACTTCTTTTTTATCCCAATTCAATTCGGCATTGCTACCCTTGAAATCATAACGACCTTCAATTTCTTTACGAGCTTGATTGATCGCATTGTCTACTTCTTGCATATTTAGTTCTGAAACGATGTCAAATGATGGCATAGTGATTCCTTGTTTTACATTTCGAGCTTACATCGCTCTGACTCTAGACACAACTTTTGCTTAGCCTTATGCGCCAACATTGGATGTAATGCTAAGCGCACAGCCCCCTTTAAATACAAAACAATGTACGCTAGTATCCAAAGTCATGAGCACTCTTAAAGCCCTCTTAAGTTTTTCCCATGTCAGAACTCATCAAGAGGCTTTAGTTCATGCACGTACCATTGCCGAGGAGCTTCTGTTAAACTGGAAAATCAAATCAGCCTGCGGAAGCCTTCATACTTTTGAAGGACTAGAATTTTACTTAAGCATACCTCATGTTTTAGAAGATGATGTAGACAACGCGGGAGCGAGCCATAAAAGAAAAGAGCAATTAACCTCTTCACGATTTTACGTTCATACAAAATCTAAAGGTGATCGCTGGTCCTTACCCATCTTCAATCGCCATGGTGTCGATATCACCTGTGGCAATCCTGATTTAGGAATTTATGCAGGCATTCTAATTCGGCATATTGGTGGAAAAAATCATCAAGATGGCTCTGGACGTGCTTTACGAGTTTTATTAAGAGGTGATATTGGCTTTTTACCTATCTCTCGCAAAAAAACACCACAAAACTTCGGTTGGTCAGAAAAAGAAAAAATGATTCTGCAAGAGCTGAACGGAGCTGATATATTCAGAAACTCAACTGGTATTGAACTTGTGCCATCTTCACGAGATTTTACCGATTTGAAAATAATCGCAAAGAAACGCATCGGTATCGAAAAAACGAAGTATGCAAACGAGCTATTACGGTTTTGTACGAGTGTTAAATAATTTCGAGAAACTACTTATGATCATCACGCGGATCCCAACCGGTATCCTCTCGCCACTGCCAAAGCTTTTCGACTTGTTCGCGTGCCCATGGTGTTCGTCTTAAAAACTTCAGACTTGATTTAATACTGGGGTCAAAGTTGAAACAACGAATGGTGATCTTCTCGCCAAGTCGTTCCCACCCGTAAACCTCCACAAGATCATTTAGCTTCATTTCAAGCGTAATGCCTTCTGCGGGACACTTATTTGTTCTGGGTTTTTTAGGTTTAATTTCAGACATAAAAATTTGGATGGGGTAGCAGGACTTGAACCTGCGAATGGTAGAATCAAAATCTACTGCCTTACCAACTTGGCGATACCCCAACATGAAATGACGTAAAGTTGAAACTAATGAAATTTAGATGAAAGGGCAAGAAAAAATAAGCCCAGAAGGTCTTAAAAACAATCTGGGCTGTTATCTATAGGTTCATCGAAAGATTTAACCGAGCAGGGCTTTCTTTGATTACTCTGTGGTGTCGTGCTAGTTGCTAATTTTCTCGTCAATCATCATGGCCAAAGCTCATCGGAGCCTTTTGCCGTTTCAGATTTACAAGTGTTTCTCCCATAGACCTTAATTGATTTTCGTATGCTTCAAAAACCATATCTTCAATGTGTTGTCGAGTCTCTTGATTCAATGGATGGGCTATGTCACGAAATTGCCCGTCTTTACGCTTCTTACTCGGCATCGCGACAAATAGGCCCTGTGGACCTTGAATGACTTTTAAATCACGAACAACAAAACAGCCCTCAATCGTGATGGTCACGTAGGCTTTTAATCGGTCCTCGTTTACCGGAAATATCTTCACTTCGGTGATTTTCATGCTGCCCCCAGTAGTTTCCCAAGCTGTCGTAAAAACATCGTACAAGTTGCTTAAAAATAGGACACTTATGTCCTTACCTCTGGTATCGGACTCCCCTAGACTGGACTTAAGGACTATCTGGGATTTTAAACAAAAAAAGGGCCAATCTGTATCAGATTGGCCCAACGAAAGGAGCGGGATCACACGATTTATTAAATACTACTCTTCTTTTTTAGCTTTAGCCTTGTTGTGGCCTTTGCGCTGCTTCTTGGACATTTTGATTTCTTTGCGCATTTGGCGCCCTTCTTCTAACGCCGACTTACACGATTCACTTAACTGAAAACCCTTATTCTTCTTTTTAAATTTCTGAACACACTTAATAGCTTTGCGTCCTTCTTCACTGGCACATCCTGCATTCCCAACATCAGCAGCACATGCAGTGCGTACTTTCTCGCGATGAGCTTTAAAGGCCTCTCTGGCCTGCTCGCGTGTAACTGACGAGCGAGGCTCTGTCGTACCTGTATTCGGCACTCCAGCACGATTTTCATTGGCAAAAGCAGTACCCATCATAAAGATCATACAAAGCATTGTGAGAGTTGACTTATTCATTTCTAAATCTCCTTTTTAGGTGTAGGTTTAATCTACCAGTTCAAGCTAAAGACGTGATTAAAAACACATTAATTCTTATTCATAACTTTGACCAAAGTCTGAGTTTTAGAGGTTTTATGGCTTATTTTTTTACAGTTTTGTTTCTATTGTCTTCTTCTTTTGCCTTTGCAGCCCCTTCATCGCTAACGATTGCTATTATTCAAGAGTGGTCTCACTTCAATCCTGTCACCTCACAATTGGCTTCAAATGAGTCATTAGATCCTTTCCTGAATAGAAAAATGATCCGCCACCAAGCCAATGGAAGTGTTGTGGCTGATATCGCTGTCGAGGTTCCCACTCTTAAAAAAAATAAAGCGGTGTGGACGATAAAACCCAATGCCAAATGGGGCGATGGCCAAGACATCACCTGCGCCGATTGGCACTTAGGATGGCAAGCGGGACTGAATCCAAAAGTTTCGGTGATTTCACGCCAATTCTATAACCAAATATCTAATATCGAGTGGACCCCACAAAATCCAAAAGTTTGCACGGTCACCTACATCAATTCAGATTGGTCATACGATCGTAACTTACCTTCGTTACTTCCTTCACACTTAGAAAAAAATATCTACGACAAGTCTAAGAATGAAAGTGAAGGCTATGATCGCAATACACTTTATATCGGCTCGCCCACCAATAAAGGTCTTTACAGTGGCCCCTACACAGTCACGGAATTTAAACTGGGCAGTCATGTAATCTTAGATCGCAACAAGCACTTCTTTGGTACACAGCCACAGATCGAACGCGTTGTGATTAAGTATGTGTCGGATACCAGCGCCCTTAAAGCGCATCTTCTATCAGGACAAATCAATGCCATCGGAGCAGTGGGATTTCCTCCGGACACAGCCCTGAACTTTGCAGAAGACTTCAAAGCCGCTCGCAGTCCTCACCAAGTGAGGTTTCAGAACTCGGGAATATTTCAAGGAATCTATTTTAATTTAGATAAAGAGCCTCTGAAAGATATAAAAGTTCGTGAGGCTCTTAGCCGTGCCGTCGATAAAGAGCGAATCGTCAGTGCTTTTTTTAGCAACCACTTACAAGCAGCAGAGGGAATTTTGTCTCCGCAGCACCCTGCTTACAAAGCTACTTCCTCTATTCATTCTAAGAAACGAGCGCGCGAACTTTTAGATGAAGCTGGATGGAAGGTCGTGACGACTGGTAATAGTAACGGCATCCGACAAAAAAATGGAAAAACTTTAAGTCTGCAATTTAAAACTTCTGCAGGGATTAAGGTTCTAGAAAACATTCAACAATCTGTCTGTAGCGAGTTCAAATCCATTGGTGTGGAATGCATCATCAAAAATGAGCCACCACGCTTGTTATTAGGACAAAGCGTTCCTCGCGGAGACTTTGATTTAGCCATGTATGGCCAACCCGTTCCTATTGATCTTTCTTTAAAAAATTATTTTTCATCGAAAGAAATTCCAACGGCTAAAAACAGTTGGGCTGGTGGTAACAGTATCCGTTTACGTTCCCCCGAAGTTGATAAGCTCTTGATTCAGTTTGAAAAAGAAAACCAATTAACCAAGCGACATGAAATAACGCTGAAATTAGACGAGCTGTTTCGTCAGAATTTTTACCTTTTACCTTTATATCATCGCCGTGAAGCGGTGGTGATTCCCAAGAGTTTAACAGGAATGCAAGATTCCTACGAAGGAACTGTTTTCGCGGCTCCTGAAAACTGGCAGCTGTAGTTTTTATCTGTCAGAATATTTGACAGTCGCTGTTTTTTTGCTTCGCTCTGTGGGGCGTGCTAGACACTGTGATATGAAAATACAGCACGTCCTTAAATCCAATTTCAGAATAGCTCTTATTATTTTATCTCTGATTCCCAATTTAGTTTGGGCGACGACAGCTTCAGCTGCCTGCTGGCAGCAAGAAAATAATCCTGTGACAGGAAAACGCTACTCTTCAGCAACAGAGTATCAAGCTCATCTCAATTTTTGGGCTGGCAAAATGCCAATCATTCCCAATCCGCTAAATCTTGTTAACGGCTACAATCTTTATAAATCAGAACTTCCGAAAATGCGTGGTCTCAGCAACGACAAAGTAAAACATTGTTATGCTGGCTGCCGTATAGCCCAAGAGACTTCTCAAAATACAGCCAATTACATGGGATGGTACAAAGAGCGACAAGATCTCATCGATTGCAATCCCAATACTCGCTTCGAGCATCAAGACTACATTGCCACAGCTTATGGTGCGAAAATCAAAACTAACTCTTCAGCTGACTGTGTTCATACCTGTGAACAAGCATGGAAAAGCAAATAGCCTCGTCAAGAGGCTCACAACCCTATTTGTTAACTTTACTTTAGCAGGACATCTACCCAGCTGCGTTTGTCAGTTGGGATTGCATCCATTGGCATAAACAGCCCTGTGCGCAAACCACCATCATAAGCCAAGCTATTTTTATAGATTTCACCTGACTTCAATAAAACCTTCAGGAATGAAAATGCTTTAGAGTTATTGCCCTTCATCACTTTAATCACTTCTTCTACAGTAACGTGCGGAATAGAGTCATCCCAGCAGTCATAATCAGTGACGAAGCAACAAGGTAAATACGGCAAACCCGCTTCACGAGCCAAGGCATATTCTGGGAAGTTCGACATCCCAATGATATCCGCCTGCATTTGACGATAGGTATTAGACTCTGCTTTTGTTGAAAAATAGGGTCCTTCAATACACACGTAGGTTTGCCCAAAGTGCGCTTTAAAGCTTTGCTCTAATTTATTTTCAACATAGAGCTGCTGCCCAGCTGTCGCCATCACTTCGCATATCGGTTTAGCTAATGACACATGTCCAATTAGGCCACCACCTAAAAAGCTATGCTGTCTTAATGATTTCGTACGATCAATGTACTGATAAGGAATCACCATGTCACCAGGAGCATATTCTTTTCTTAAAGACCCTACCGCACTGAAAGAGACGATGGCTTTGGCTCCTAATTTTTTAAACGCATAGATATTCGCTCGATAGTTAATTTCGCTTGGCAAATGTTCATGGTGCTCACCATGACGGGAAATAAAGAGGAATTCAATTCCTTCCACTCTTACTTTTTTGAATCCACTGGCCGCCAAACCAAATGGCGTTTCGCGATCTAATAACTCAACAACTTCGAACTCTTCAAATTTTTCAAAACCAGATCCACCAATCACACCAATCATTTGAATACTCCGTTTTTCACATCGTTTTTATTATAAACAGCTTTATCTAAAATCCACGCTTCTACCAAAGGGTGTGGAGTCACATCAAAAGAAGGATTGTAAACTTCAATTTTTTCTGGTGCCCACATGAAATCGCCAAAACCTCTGACCTCAGAAGACTTCCGCTGCTCGATCGGGATTTGCTCGCCGCTAGAACATTCAGGATCTAAAGTCGTATAAGGAGCTGCAATGTAGAATGGAATACGATGGTAGTGGCAGTTAACAGCCACACTGTACGTCCCAATCTTATTCGCAAAATCACCATTCGTCGCAATTCGATCAGCGCCAACAATGGCCTTTGTGATCTTACCTAAACTCATTAAATGGGCTGCCATATTATCTGTGATTAAAGTGCATGGGATTCCAAGTTTAGTCAGTTCCCATGCCGTCAGGCGTCCCCCTTGAAGTAAAGGCCGTGTTTCATCTACGTAGACATGAATGTTTTTACCTTGCTCGTGAGCCCGTCTTAAAACGCCCAGCGCCGTTCCAACTCCGGCCGTGGCTAAACCACCGGTATTACAATGAGTTAGAATGCGGTCACCATCTTCAATTAGAGCAGCTCCATTATCTGCAATGCGACTACATAGCTGCACGTCTTCATCGAAAATTTGAACTGCTAAATCCACAATTTCTTGCACTGAATTTGTCTGTTTGATTTTTGCCGTCATGCGATCAACACAAATCATCAGATTCACTGCCGTGGGACGAGCTTCATAAAGTTGGCGGGCCTGCTCTAGTAAGGTTTCTTTATCAATGCTTTCATCTGATTTTTCAAAAGCTAATTTACCGATCATCAAACTGGCGGCCACACCGATCAAAGGTGCACCACGTACACGCAAAGCTTGAATGGCTTCAATCATCTGCTCATTGGTTTCAATCGTCATCCATTTTTCTTGATTAGGCAAAAGAGTCTGATCTAGCAAACGTAAATCAAAACGAGTATCTGAGATATCAGCCTCTAAGGCCAATGATCTAATTTGCTTCATAACAATACCTCACCGATTTTTTTTCGAAGCTCATACAAGTAAGCAATTTCTTCTGCTGGCAGTGGATGTAAGCCACCCAGTTGCTTCGCCGTTGCTAAAATCTGCGCTGAATGTTCAATGCGCTCCATGCCGCGATAAGCCTCATCTAAGCTTTCACCCCATGCGACGGCTCCATGATTACGTAAAATCATAGCGCGATGTTGTGGAAGAAATGGCTTAAGCACTTCACCCATTTGTAAAGTCCCCGGACGAGCATAAGGAACAAAAGGAATATCACCTGTTGCTAAAATCACTTCAGATAGACAATCACTTGGTAGCTTGTCTAAATGAGGCTGTGCAATCGACCATGCAATAGCTGTAGGTGGATGCGCATGGATAATCGCCTTGGCTTTTTCAGAAGATTTAAAAATTTCAAGATGCATCAATCTTTCACTGGAAGGATTACCTTTTAGAACTTTTCCATCCAGACTAATCACAGCCATCTGTTCAGGCTTCATAAAGCCTTTGGCAATTCCAGAAGGAGTAATCAAAATTTCATTATCACTTATACGAAAAGAAATATTTCCGTCCGCGGCGGCTAACATATTACGGCGATGAAGGCGCTCACAAATATCGACGATCTCGCCAGCGATTTGATCAGCTTTTTGACTTGTCATACCTAAGACATACAACGTAGGCTTCGTCTATGGCAACAAGCTTCCCATAGACACATGAGCTGAATGCCCAAGCTTTGTTCAAAAATCTGGATATATGATTGATAAATCACTCTAATCTGACTGGAAAAAGAAAATTGCAGAAGCCCCTATGAAGCTTCTGCAATTCCATTTAAAACTCAATGTATCTAAAAACTAAGTCTTAGAATTTTTTAACAAACTCAACCATGTAAGGACGAGATGGCTTTTTGATCCCTGGCGCGAATCTGCTTACATCTTCGAATCTTTCCATTCTTCTAATACGAATACGGTAACCGCTAAAACCAAGACCTGAGTTTACGTTATTACGTAAAGACCGAATCGCACCCTGCAAGCCATCTTGATTATTTGAAAAACGGAATAGGTTGGGATTCTCAATCACTTCCTCTTCAGGCGCTGCATTCTCTCCAAATGTCACCGGAACAAATTCTTCTGGTAATGACAAATTTAAACGACTGTTTTGAGGTGCTTGCACAAACACCACATCCCCACGATTGTTTGGAATTTGGCTTAAATCAAATGAGTCCCATGCTGTTGGATCTACTTCCCATGAAACTTCAGATGAAGCCACGACAGAGTTAGGTTCTGGCGTCTGTGTTTGCGCCTGTGCGAAAGCAAGTTGACCAGCCAGCAATGCTGCTAAAAAAAATTGTGTTTTCATGAAAACCTTTCCTTTTGTTAGGTCTCTTATCGGGATAATAGGAATCAATATTGAGAAATTTTAGGTAGATCGTCCTGTCATTTTTATGTGATGTCTTATAGTGAAACACTTTAACACAGAATTCAGCTGACAAAGCCACAGTGAACCAGTAGTTTGGGCCGGTGAATACATCTGCATCAACTCCATTTCAGTTTAGTGACCTTGCTTTAATCGAACCCATTTTGACGGCTATTAAAAAAGCGGGCTATCAAAATCCTACGCCTATTCAGCAAATGGCTATCCCCCATCTGCTCAAAGGCAGTGATTTACTTGGTTGTGCTCAGACAGGGACAGGGAAAACTGCTGCGTTTGCCTTACCCATTTTAAATAATATCGTTCAAAATAAACTTTTCGCTGGCCCTAAACAAGTAAGCTGTTTGATCTTAACGCCTACCCGCGAGTTGGCGCTGCAAATTCACGAAAACTTCAAAACTTACTCTGCTAACTTGAATTTGCATATCAATGTTGTCTATGGCGGCGTCGGCATAAACCCGCAAATACAAGCTTTACGCTCAGGCTCTGACGTCTTGATTGCAACACCGGGACGCTTATTAGACTTAATCAGCCAAAAAAGTGTCTCGTTACAAAAAGTCAAAATCTTTGTCCTCGACGAAGCGGACCGCATGTTAGATATGGGCTTTATTCAGGATATTAGAAAAGTCCTTTTCATGATGCCGAAAGAGCGACAGACATTGCTTTTCTCTGCCACGATGCCACCCGAAATCGAAAAGTTAGCATCAACTATGTTGGTTAAGCCAATTAAAGTTGAGGCCTCTCCTGTTTCATCGACAGCCGACAGAATCAAACAGTACGTCATGTATGTCGAACAATCGAAAAAAAGAGAGCTTCTGAAGCATATTCTAGAAGATGCAAATTTTTATCGCGTTATTGTTTTCACAAGAACGAAGCATGGGGCCAATCGCGTTTCAGATGTTTTAACTAAAAGCAATATTCCATCTGAAGCTATCCATGGGAACAAGTCACAAAATGCCCGCCAACGCGCTCTCGACAATTTTAAAAATAACAAAACACGTGTTTTGATTGCAACGGATATTGCTGCTCGAGGTATTGATGTTGATGGCATTACTCACGTTATTAACTATGAAGTACCGAATATTTCTGAAAGTTATGTTCACCGCATAGGTAGAACAGCCCGAGCCGGCGCAGAGGGCGTCGCTATCTCTTTCTGTGATGCTGAAGAAAAGTCCTTTATCCGTGATATTGAAAAGCTAACAGGTCACAAAATTGAAGTGAATCGCGATCATCCTTTCCATTCTGATGCCGTAGAAAATGCGACGACTCTGTCAAAAGGGAAAGCAAAAGCTCAGATTGAAAAGAAAGCGAATTCACCATTTAAAGATTCAAGATTTCAGCCGAAGAAAAAACGCTTTCACGATCGTTTTAGAAAAAATCAAAAACAAAAATAATATTACTGAACCAGTCCGCGAATACTGTCATCAAGAACAGGTTGCGGCTGTGTCATTTGTGGCTGTAACTGAAACACAGGGTCACCAGTCAGGTTAGCTGAAGCTCTACCAATACGATCATTCAAGAACGCCTCATCTACACGTCTTTGTAAGAAGCTTAATGTAGAAAGAGCAATGTCCTTTTGCGGATAAGCTGCGATACTTTCAACGGCTTGAGCTCTTAAGATTGTTTCAATTTCTTTTTTAGGGTCCCACTCCGTTCCATTAACTGTTTTTTTATTCGCTACAAAGTTTTGTAGAACAGTCAATGAAGCGGTGTCATTTTTAATAGATAGTAATTCAACAGCTAAAGCTCTTTTTTCACCATCTTGGTTTTCGTCAGAAATAACTTCGTACAAAGCTTGTACGTCCCTTTGATTCATACCCGCGGCTAATGCTCTTAGTTTTCTTTCCACACCATCAGCATCACCCTGTGACTTCATAATTTCTGAAGCCTCTGTAAAAAACTTTTGACGAAACGCCTCTTCTAAATCTTGAGTTGGAACTGCAGGTGTCACAGTGGGCGCAACTGCCATCATCGGTGCCGCTTCCCTTGCAATAGGCGACTGAGCTGTTGAATCAATAGCAACTGGTGTCGTCGTATTGATGTTGGCAACACGGCGATTAAGATCGTAGCGCACTAAAATCGCAGCCACTAAAATTATAGCTATAAATACATAGTGATGATTTTTAATGTTCATGGCACACCCCTTTGCCTATTTTTTATACTACATTCAACTGAATTCTATATCAATGATAATCATCATCTCTTCACCACTCGGTTTGGCAACTTTGACCTCATCGTCCATTCTTTTGCCTAATATGGCTTTTGCCAGTGGTGAACGCCATGAAATTTTTTTATTCTTCACGTCGATTTCGTCTTCGCCTACAATTTGGTAAGTAACTTCTTCACCCTCTTCTGTCTCGAGGGTGACTTTTGCCCCAAAGACGACCTTATCCGATTTCACCTGAGCTGGGTCGATAACTTCAGCATCCTGTATACGATTTTTCAGAAAAAAAAGACGGCGGTCGATCTCACGCAGACGACGTTTACCATACTGATAATCTGCATTTTCAGAACGATCACCATTGCTGGCGGCCCAAGCCACCACTTCCACAACTTTGGGTCTTTCTACATTTAATAAATCACTGTACTCAGAACGAAGGCGCTCAAAGCCCTCGGGCGTGATGTAATTCTTTTTTTCGCTCATAGCTTAACACTCAACCCATCTTTAAGTGCCGAGCGCATAGCTTTGATTGCAGGAATAAAGCTGATCAACAAACTACTGATCAACATCAGGGCCAAATACAAAAGTTCATTCACCGAAAATAGTGGTGCTTGTAAATACAAGCCATAATTAGATTGCAACCAAGGCCCAAGAAGCATTTCAAATAACACTTTCACTCCACAGGCTAAGATAATCGCCACAGAGCTCAAAATAAAAGTCTCGATCAGAATCAGAGCTAATATATTTTTTAAAGACGCCCCTAAAGCTCTTAATACCGCCATCTCTCGACGGCGCTCATTCAATGCGGTCATAATGGCAATCAACATAGAAATTAATCCCACGAGCATCACCAAGAACGAAATCCCCTTCAACACTTTTTCCACCATGGATAAAGAAGTCCACATCTCAGCTAACACCACACCCGGAATCACGGCTGTTAAAGGCTCTGCCTGATATTCATTAATCCATCTTTGTAATCGCAAAGTTTCAATTCTGTTTTTGGTGCGCAAGAAAAACGAGGTGATTGTTTTGGGCTGTACCATTTCAGCTGTGATTTGATCTACTTTAATTTGCTGATCTTCACTTGGTGCACTTCCCGTTTGCCAATCTAAATGGATAGCTTCCATTCCCTCAAGCGGGATATATAAAGCACGATCCAATGGTGTCCCTGTGGGCTTCATCACACCTACTACATGAAAGGGCTTATCGTCATGTTCTTGAATGGCAATTCCCGTAGTCACCCCGTGAGCCACCACAACTTTGGAGCCCACTTGATAACCCAAAGTCTTCGCCACATCAGCCCCAACAACCACATCAAAATACGATTCAAAGGGCCGTCCTGCAGCTAACTCAATATGTTCTTGCGAACGAAATTTATAATACTTAAAAAAATCTTGATTCGTAGCCACAACACGAAAACCACGATGGCCATCGCCCAAACTATAAGGAATCGTCCATTCCACTTCCGGTAATTGGCGAATTTCATTATAGCTTTCAATAGACACGTTTTGTGTCGCCTGCCCGATATTAAATACAGAATATAAAATAATTTGTAATGGCCCTGAACGCGCCCCCACAACTAAGTCCACTCCGGACACACTTTGTGTAAATCCATCTTGAGCCGCACGCTTGATACGTTCGACGCTCATCAATAACACCAAGCTCAGTACCATCGAGAAAACTGTGAGCACTGTAGAGAACCTACGATTCTTTAATGATTTCCATGCTAAATTAATCCAACTTATCTGTTTCATACTTCAGCCTCAGACTTCACTTGATTCACCTCAGATAAACCGATAGAGCGATCAAACAACTTAGCAATACTCAGATCATGGCTTACAAAAACAACTGTTGTTCCGTGTTTACGACAAAGTGAAAATAAGATTTTCAAAAATCCTTCGCGACGATCGTAGTCTAAAGCAGAGGTCGGCTCATCCGCCAATATGATTTGAGGTTTTTTGATCAATGCACGCACGACTGCTACACGCTGCTGTTGCCCCACTGATAACCGTGAAACTGGGCGATCTACATACGGAGCCAATCCTAAATGCGACAACATGTCATTCAAATCTTCAGTGTCCACATCAGCTTTACGAAATAAAAATGGCAACATGATGTTTTCCATAACTGAAAGGTATGGAATTAAATTAAAGCTTTGGAAAATGTATCCGATTGAATCCGCACGAAAACTATCTAACGCAGCTAAACTCATCTGAGACAGATTTTTTTGATTAATAACTAAATCACCAGAGTCTGCCTTCAGTATGCCCGCAAGAAGCTCCAGCAAAGTGGACTTACCAGAACCGCTGGGACCATGTAAAAATACAACTTCACCTGATTTGATTGATATTTCCGGTATATCCAAAATCGGTTTTTGCGAATATGAAAATTTTAAATTTTTAATCTCAATCATAATTATCTGTAATCTTCTATGATGTCGCCTTCCATCTCGAAAGAGACTTCTCCGTATTGCGACCTAACAGTTGAAACTTTAAACTTCCCATAAACCCAAATCGGAAGACCTGGGATTGGGTCCGTACCTTTTTTCATACGCACGTAGACCATCTGATTCGGCGGAGGAGGCGGTACATGTATGCACGCCTGTGGAGTTGGCACCAATAAGAACTCTGTCACTTTTCTTTGATCATCTTCCAGTGGCACCATAAAGCCAGGAATCTTAATTCTTTGGCCTTCAAGCTGTTGTATTTCTGTAGGAGCGTGTTTAGTGATATAATCCATCTGATTCAACAGACGCCAATCCACTTCAATCCCTTCGCCCTTACCTGCGCCTTGTATAAAGTAGACACCAGCCCCAACAGCGGCAGAAAAGACAAGTAGTGAAATCAGAACCCATTTCATAACACTTCCCTCTTTCAAAGGTTCAATAAAATAGACCTCTTCAAGTAAAGAATAGAGGCATCTTATTGCGTTTTTAAGGATTTATAGGTTATGCTCTACTGGCTTATGAGTAAATACCAAAACGTCCGCGGCACAAGAGATTTGCTACCTGAAGTTAAACAGATTTTTCGTCAAATCGAAGAAACTGCCTACAAAACAGCTAAAAACTACAGTTTTAAAGAAATTGAAACTCCTATTTTTGAATTCTCGGACGTTTTTCACCGCTCACTTGGTGAAACCTCAGATGCTGTCAGCAAAGAAACATATACGTTCACGGATCGCGGTGGTGACTCTATCACGCTAAGACCCGAAGGCACAGCCGGAGTCGTTCGCTCATTTGTAAGTGAAGGTTTAGCTCAGCATTTACCACTAAAACTTTATTACTATGGCCCGATGTTCCGCTACGAACGCCCTCAAAAGGGCCGCTACCGCCAATTCTATCAATTAGGTGTGGAAGTACTTGGCCTTGAATCTGCGTTAGCCGATGTCGAGTGCCTAGATTTAGCATGGAATATCTTAAAACAAATTGGTTTAGAAAATCGCTGTGTTCTTGAAATCAACACACTAGGTGACGTTGAATCTCGCAACTCTTATCGGCAAGCTTTAGTCGAATACTTAACTCCATTCAAAGAACAACTTTCAACAGATTCGCAAACTCGTCTAGAAAAAAATCCTTTACGTATTTTAGATTCAAAAGATGAGGGTGATAAAAAAATCGTTGCAGGAGCTCCATTAATGGAAAATTACCTGAATGAAACCTCTAAAAAGTTTTTCTCGGATGTTATTGCCGGACTTGAAACATTAGGTATCCCTTACAAAATTAATAGCAAACTAGTACGTGGTTTAGATTACTACTGTCACACCGTTTTTGAATTCACTACAACCGAACTAGGTGCACAATCCGCAATTCTTTCGGGTGGACGCTATGATGGTTTAGTCGAAATGCTCGGAGGTCCCAAAACCCCAGGTGTTGGCTGGGCCGCTGGTGTGGATCGCTTAGCTGATCTGTGCTCTGCACACATCGAATCACTTCGTACAGCGCAGGCTCCAATTGCGATTATCGGCCATGGTGATAAAGCACTTGCAGAAGCCATGAAAATTACAAGCGCGTTACGCCATCAAAATAAATACTGCGAAATTTTCTTAACTGGAAACTTTAAAAAGAAATTAGAAAAAGCGAACAAGCTGGGAACAGAAAAAGCGATTTTAATTTTCGAGCAGGAAAATGGAAGCTTTGAATATAAGCTCAAAAACTTTAAAACCGGCGAAGAGATCGCCGGCTCCATTACAGACTTGCTTAAATCAATCTAACTATTGATTCACTTCTGTTAAGAAGTTTTTCACAGCCACGAATGATCTTTTGTCTGCTTGTTCATTGTAAGCAGCGCCCGCTTTAACATCGTTTCCGGCTGCTTTTTCAGTGAAAGAGTGCACCGCACCGCTGTAAGATACAAATTCGTAATTAACACCAGCTTCATTCAACTCTTTTTGGAATTGTAAAACTTCAGACTCTGGAACAAATGGATCGATAGCTCCATGTAATACTAAAATTTTTGTTTTAATTTTTTTAGCGTCGCCAGCTGTTGCTGAAGCCAATCCACCATGAAAACTAATAGCGCCAGCTAGTGGCAAGCCGATACGAGCCATATCTAAAGCCACTGTACCACCAAAGCAATAACCCATGGCCGAGATTTTCTTAGCATCCACTGATTTGTGCTTTTTAAGTGTTTCAAAAGCGGCACGTGCACGAGATCGCAACTCTTTACGATCACCTGATCTATATTTTCCTGCGAGCTCTGCAGCTTCCTTAACTGTTTGAGGGCGTACACCTTTACCATAAATATCAGCAACAAAAGCCACGTAACCCATCTCAGCCATTTGTTGAGCGCGCATCATCACATAGTCGCCAACACCCATCCAGTTATGAACAATCACCACTGCAGGTAACTTCTTACCGGTCTGAACTAAGGCGGCATCGTAAACAATTGCTCCCTCTAATACAGTCTTGCCATCTTTATACTCTACAACCTCAGATTTGATTTCAGCTAAGGCTGCAGATGACACCAATAAAAAACCTAATGAGAGAATGCTTTTTTTAAATAAGTTCATTTTTACCTTCTTCCTACTCTTACACTTTCACCACGTCTCCAGCCGAATACTGTTTGCGACTGTGTACGTGACCAATAAAACATTAACCCTACACCTAAAGCAAATAGACCCACACTTAACCATTGCCCGCGCGTAAGTCCGAATAACTGATATCCAATTTGAATATCTGGCTCTCGAAACTGCTCGTTCACAATTCTAGAGATTGCATACACAATACCAAAACTTGCCGCGATAAATCCTGGTTTACGTGACTTACCTGCAAGGAAGAATAAGACTAGAAATGAAATCAAGCCTTCAGTTAGAGCCGCGAACAATTGCGATGGATAACGAGCATCCAAAGCTGGCGCAATCAGTTGCTTAACAGCCCCGTTCCCATTTTGGATTTCATGAATGATGCGATAAAGAACTGAATAAACTTGTTCTCGCGCTGATGGATCTGTACGGAAGTTCGCAAGCCATGTGCTCCACTGACTAGCTTGCACCCCCAGATTTTCTACCACGCCCGTTAACGTCGACAGACGATCAAACTGATATTGTGGCCAGTTCAAAATATCCGAAGGAAATTTTACAGCATACTGAAAACTTTCAGGAGCAATACGTCCTACTAACTCTCCGTTAATAAAGTTTGCAATTCTTCCAAACAAAAATCCCAATGGGCCTGTGATAGCAGCTAAGTCCAACAGGTAAGCGTAGTTCAAACCATGTTTACGAGCGAATAGTACACATGCCAGCAACACACCGATAACACCACCATGGCTAGCCATCCCACCTTCATTAACAGCCAAGACTCCCCAAAATGGAAAACTTGATTTGAAACTGAAGAACAAGTTCGGATCATAAAAGATACAGTATCCTAAACGACCACCCGCCAAAACACCGATGGCAGCATAAGTAATAAAGTCACCTACCATCTGAGTTGTCAGCCCAGCACGTTGTCTTTGTGCCAGCCATTTAATCAGTTGATATGCAACGATGAACCCCAACATATAAGAAAAGCCATACCAGCGAAATCCAAACTGATCTCCCCACAATGCGGTTTCAGGTAATTTTAAGATAAAAGGGCTCAAATCATGTACATAACTCATAAGCACTCCATGCGTATAATATCAATGCCATATCTTTGCTTGGCTAAGTAATTTGGTCAATGGTACATATAGCCACATGAGCACAAAAAAAGTATCTGATATCTTCAATCCAGAAAAATGGACTGAAATCGAAGGCTTCGATTTCACTGACATCACCTATCATAGAGCCGTTGACCAAGGCACTGTGCGCATCGCCTTCAATAGACCTGAAGTTCGCAATGCTTTCCGTCCGAAAACTGTAGACGAGCTTTCTATCGCTCTTGAACACGCTCGCATCAGTGCTGATGTCGGAGTGGTCATCATCACAGGCAATGGCCCCTCACCAAAAGATGGCGGTTGGGCCTTTTGCTCGGGCGGAGACCAACGCATCCGTGGAAAAGATGGTTATAAATATGAAGGTAGTGACTCTAATGGCACTGGAAATACCGAACTCAGCAAAGTCGATCTTGCAAAATTAGGGCGACTTCACATACTGGAAGTGCAACGACAAATTCGTTTTATGCCCAAAGTAGTTATGGCCGTAGTACCGGGTTGGGCTGTTGGCGGTGGACACTCTTTGCATGTCGTCTGCGATATGACCTTAGCTTCAAAAGAACACGCTATTTTCAAACAAACCGATCCTGATGTGGCCAGCTTCGACTCTGGTTATGGTTCAGCTTATTTGGCTCGTCAAGTTGGCCAGAAAAAAGCGCGTGAAATATTCTTTTTAGGTCGTAACTACGATGCACAAACAGCTTACCAAATGGGTATGGTCAATGAAGTTATCCCCCATGAAAAACTAGAAGAGGTGGCTCTTGAATGGTCCGCTGAAATGAATAAGAAATCTCCTACCGCGATGCGAATGCTGAAGTATGGGTTTAATCTCATTGATGATGGACTTGTAGGACAACAGCTTTTCGCTGGCGAAGCTACACGACTTGCCTACGGCACAGAAGAAGCACAAGAAGGTCGTGATTCATTTGTACAGAAACGCGATAAGGACTTTAAAAAATATCCGTGGCACTACTAATAAGATGACGCAATTGGTACGCGTTATTAAGCGTGCCTACAACAATAAAAAAGAACAGCTCTGTCTTAAAACAAAATCGCAGAAAGCTCGATTTTGTTTTTGAAGACCAAGCATAATAATAAATAACAGCGAACATCACCGTGATCACTCCTGTGATGTAACTTAAAACGTATAACGTGTCTGTCGTGTTATAATATCTCATCACAGTATAATAATATAAAACGTATATGATAAAGAAGGGCACCGATATACTTCGCATAAAGAAGTCCATGATGTGCTCTTTGTACCAAGCCCCTGCTGGCACAATATTCATCATCTGACTGAGCTCATCACTGACATAGATAAAATTCTGTGCTTTATCGCCTTTATCATCGCGATCTTCTAACACGAAAAGATTTTTTGTGCTCATAGGAACTAAAGATAGTTGTCCTTTAGTTGAATAATTTTTTTCTTTAAAATTCATTGCATCTTTGAGTTTGTAACGAGGATGATCGGCGAGTAACGACAATCGACCAACTAAAGAGTTGATGCGAATTTGAAAATGGCTTCCCTCAATGGATTTAGACAACTCAAGATGCTTAGTAGGCATTGCTCATTATCCCGTGATTCAAGAAACAAAGACAGGCAAAAGCAGGCTTTCTCAAATTAGAACATCTAAAGAAAGTGCTTTTAGCTTTTAAGCAATACAGCCGCATAAAAGCCATCAAACTGATCCTTGTGTGGCCATACTCGTAACTGATTTTTTAACGTCCACCCTTCGCCGGCTGGTGAACTTAAAAACCATTTCACTTGTTCTTCATTCTCGCGATGTAAAATACTGCATGTGGCATAAACCATCAGGCCACCCGATTTACACATCTTGGAGTATTGCGAAATAATTTCTTTCTGAAGATTTTGCAATCGTTCAATTTCTTCAATTGTTAATTTCCATTTTGTGTCTGGATTTCGTCGAATAACTCCTAAACCTGAACAGGGAACATCCAAAAGTACGCGGTCAAAAGACCCCTCAAGGCGTTTAATCGTTTTATTCGACTCGATGACTTTCGTTTCAATGATGTCAACCCCGCCGCGTGCAGCACGAGTTTTCAGTTCTTTTAATTTCCATTCATGAATATCCATGGAAATAATTTTGCCTTTATTTTTCATCGCTGCGGCTAAGTGTAACGACTTTCCACCAGCACCAGCACACGCATCGACCACACGATGGCCCGGCTGCACTTCTAACAGCGGAGCGATCAATTGTGATGCGGCATCTTGAACTTCAAAGTAACCTTTTTTAAAACACTTCGTCGCAAAAACATTTTTTCTTTTAGCTAATTTCAAACAAGAAGGAAGTGTAAACTTATCCGCCAACACTTTTTCTGCATGCACATCTTCTTGAGCCAACTCGCTGATCACTTTATCTGGAGTCGCTTTTAAAGTATTCACACGCAGAAAGACCTCTGCTGGTTTATTGAGTGCGTTCATCAACGCTGGCCACTCATCTTTGAATTCATCATACCCCAAAGAAGATAACCAATCAGGAAAAGAGTTTTCTATCTCGGTCGGCAACTTTTCTTGAGCCCGCTGAGCCATCGCTTCAGGTCTTAATCCTGCTACTTCTTTCCACTGTGGCAACTCACCATACATTTGGTAAAGGTAGGCGCCTAACAATCCCCATGACTCAGAGGTGCCAGCTATAAATTCAAGGTACCGACGGTGGCGAACAATTTCATAAACACCCTCAGCAAAGAAGCGGCGATCACGCGCTCCCCACTTACTATTTTTCTTAAAGCTATACTCGATAACTTTATCCGCATATCTGTGGTTCAAAAAAATTTCATCCAATGCGGTAGCAATGGACTGTACAAGGTGAAAATGAAGTTGAAGCGCCAAAGATGGTTCCGATCTTAATTAAAAGTTAAAGATGGCACCCGCTGAAACATAGGTCCCATTCAACTGTCCATCCGAAGTCAGTTGCAAGTGGTTCTTCATACCGCCTTCGACATAGAAGCCCGCACTTTCAAATAAATTAAAAATACGTAGCCCTAAAAACAACTGATAATCTAATGTTAATGAAGATTCATTACTGATTTGAGTAAAGAAAACACCCGGCCCTGCTGCCGCACCAAAATAAAGTGGAAATTTTGAACTCGCATCAGGAAAAGTCACCGCATACATAAAGCTCATTTTGTTTGCTTTGCTATTTACTGGTTCGTACTCCGTGTAAGACACGCGTAACGCGTAATCCATCAAGTCAGCATGGGAGCCAAGACGATAAGTCACATCTATTCCCCATTTACCGACATCCTCTTCCTTATTTACCGGACCCCACTGATAACTGTCTGATTTCGTATAAAGACTCAGCCCCAACGCAAGATACCGATCTGTCGCATAGTCGGAAGCCACAGCTCGTGTGTATTGAGTGGATTCTTGTGATGGGTTTTGCTGAAAGTATTTTGCAGCTGCTGCTCTGCCCACTTTTGGCGCATTAGCAAAAGCTGATGCAGTTATAGCCAGTGTAGAAAATACAAAAAGCAGCGTACACCTGTTTAATAGCATCTCAGCCTCCTCGTTTTTATGCTACGCGCAAGTTTTGTTTTTTGCAAATTGAGTTGATTGACCCTGACTTTAGCCTCACCTAATTTAAGTCTCAGCTATGAGATGCCCTTTCTGCGGTCATTCCGAAGATAAAGTTTTAGATACGCGCGTCCAAAAGGATGGCGGCATTCGTCGAAGACGAGAATGCCTTTCTTGCAAGTCGCGTTATTCAACACACGAAACCGTGATGTTGAGCTATCCATTTGTCATCAAGAAAGATGGACGCCGCGAACCTTATAGCAAAGAAAAACTCATTCGCGGCATGCAAGCCTCATGTCAAAAAAGACCTGTGAGCTTGGCGCAAGTAGAAGCTTCTGTTGAAAGAATCTCAGCATGGCTTATTACTCGCGGCGAAGGAGAGGTTTCATCGCAAATCATCGGCCGTCGCGTAATGGCAGAACTAAAACTTTTAGATGATGTTGCCTACGTTCGTTTTGCCAGTGTTTACAGAACATTCAAAGACGTACAAGAGTTTGTCGAAAAACTCGAAGGCGATGAGCTTGTTGATATGATCGAAACGAATGGCCCACAGTTGAGCCTTACCCCAATCAACATGCGCGAACCAGATAAAGACTTCAGCGGAAACAACTAGTTTTCTTTTAAGGACACAACATGAGACGACAATCCAGAGAGATCGCATTACAAGTTCTATTTCAAGTCGAGTATGCTCCTCAAATTTCTTTTAATGATCTTATTAATCTTTTTGAACAAAACCGCGATCAATCCTTAGTTAAGTACGCTGACATCATCGTTCGTGGTGTTGGACAGTATCGTGAAAAAATTGATCACAAAATTCAAGAAGCTAGTCGCCATTGGAAAATTGAACGTATGGGCGGTGTTGATCGCAACATCTTAAGAATGGCTGTGTACGAAATGTTTTATGCCGATGAATTGATCGAGCCTAAAATTGCGATCAATGAAGCTATCGAGATTGCCAAAATTTTCGGAACTCAAGAGTCCGCTTCTTTTGTTAACGGATTACTTGATCAGGTTGTCCGCAATGAGCGAAAATAAACTCGCAGAAGCTCAGGCCCTCAATGCCGGAGCTCAGTTATGGATTATTAAGAACGATCCCGATCTCTATTGGTGGAAGAAGCTCGATTTACATTCAAAGTACCTTCTTTCACAGAATCTCAGAAAGCCAAAAAAAGAACATCCGATTGAAATTCAAAATATCTTAAATGCTACGGACATGACGTTGCAGCAAAGTGATTACAGTCGGAACTCGTTACTACTGGGCACAGGCGATCACTTTTTGAATACGTGGTTGTTGCTTTGGGAAAATTTAAGCGATGCCCAGTTGGTTAACTTGATCACCCTGACGAGCCAGCAGTTAAAAGCAGAAAGTCTACGCCTCTTTTCACATACCCATGTCAGTGCACAATTGATGACTCGCCTTACGGCTAGTTCGGTGACTATATCGTACATTGAGAATGTCTGACGAGCTATATTAGAACTGATGTTTAAAAAGCTCAGTTCTAAACTTGAAAAAATGTTCGATCAACCTTCTGAGGTTGCATCACATGTCGAAAACAAGCCAACAACAGCCACAGTATTAAAAACTGATGAATTTCAGATTACTGAGAACAACAAGCTCCTTGAAAATATAAGTTATATTTTTTCAGGAGATCAAATTACAGAAAAAGATCTTCCTTTGCTTTTCTCTCACCTATCCAGTTTCTTTGAAGGTGGTTTTTTATTTGAAAAAAAACAAACCAATGGTGTCGCTATCCTAACGCAAGCTTTTTGGGCCGGTAAGTCGATCTCTTGCAAACAGCTACCTCAGAGAACATTACATTTACCACGCACAAGTGCATTTAAAGTTTTAAAAACACCTACCAAAACTTTAATGCGACACTTCGGTTTAGATTTAGGACAAAACTACAATGACTCAGGTTTGATCTCTTATCTGATTCCGCTGAATGATCGCTACAGTATTGCGGTTACCACGATCTTAGCAGAACCTTGGGCGCGACTACGAATCGAGTTACTGCAAAAAACATTGATGAAAATTAATTTCCCGACATGAGTTCAGAACAGCAATCCAACCACACTATTTTTCTGTTATCTGATGGAACTGGCGAAACTGCCGTGACCATGATTCGTGCAGCACTTGTGCAATACGACGCCCAAGAAATTCATATCCAACGCTGTAAAAATATTCGTTCAGAAGAGCAAGTTCAGAGCTTAGTAGATGAGTGTTTCGAAAAAAGAGGCATGATCGCCTACACCTTTGCGAGCCCCACTCTTAGACAAAAGACAGCTGATCTTTGCCTTGAAAAATCTATTCCGGCCATTGATTTCCTTGGACCCTTAATTGAAAAGCTGGATCACTTCTTTGGTGTTCCCTCTGCAAAAAAAGTCGGAGCCCTTAGACAAACTGATGATATGTATTTTAAACGTATCGAAGCTATCGAATACACAGTCCGACATGATGACGGCAAAACACTGAACGAATTAGATAAAGCCGATATCGTTCTGGTCGGCATTAGCCGCACAAGTAAAACTCCTCTTTCGATTTTTTTAAGTCACAAAGGTTGGAAAGTCGCCAATATCCCATTGGTTTTGGGTGCTCCTCTACCCGAGCAACTGTTCAAAATCGATCAGCGAAAAATTGTGGGTTTGATTATTGATATTAACTCATTACAAAGAATCAGAAAAAATCGCCTAGAAAAATTTGGGCAAGACTCCGGCGGAGAATACGCTTCGATTCAGCAAATTTTAAAAGAGATTGAATATGCAGAAGGCCTCTTTAAACAAAATAAAAGATGGCCTGTTTTTAATGTCACCGAACGGGCTCTTGAAGAAACCGCCAGCGAGATTGTACGTATTATCGCATCCCGCATGGGCTGGCCAGAATCAGTTCTTTTCTAGTTTTTTACTAATTCTTTTCTTGGTCACCCGTTAAAGCTTGAAACAGAATTTGTGCTGTTTCAGCAACTGGTGAACTCGTCTTGTAGTAATAGTGGAAGTTCATCTTGTATTCAAAGTCAGAAATACGCACATGGTTCAAACGTCCACTGCGCACTTGTTTCTTGATCGAACTTGCAGGCAAGAAACCAATTCCCAAACCATACTCAATAACACGTTTTAAAGTTCCCACATTCGCCGACTCAAATACCGACTGCACTTTTCCCACTTTCGCATTCAGCTTAAGGTCAAAGTCAGGGAATTCATCCGAGAAATGCACATAGGGAATTTTTTTGATTTCATTCAAGGCAATTGTCATCGGATAGAACTCATCTTTACCCGAGCCGACCAACCACATCTCTTCTTGAAATAAAATCTGAGACTTCGAATCCGCCATCTGCGTTTTGTAGTTCAGCTCGGCATCTGGAATCACCACAACATCCAACTCGCCTTTTTTATAATCCTGAATCAAAGACTCGCCTTTTGCGTAGTTCACTTTGATTTTGAAGTCAGGATTAAATTTTAAAAGTCGACTTACAACAGGACTCATCAAATGTAATCCGATCGAATTCAGAGTTCCAATGCGAAGTTCACCGCGCAACTGTGCTCCGATAGATTTAATCGAAACCTCAGCCACCTGAGCCAAACTTAAAATTTTCTTGGCATGCTCATAAAGAATTTCACCTTGAGCTGTCATCTTAATCTGCTTGGAACCGCGGACGATTAACTCGACACCTAAGTCGTCTTCCATGTTCTTCATTTGCTGACTTACTGCTGGTTGAGTAAGAAATAATTTATCTGCAGCCGCCGTCATACTTCCTTCAGAGACAACCGTGACAAACGTCTGTAGCTGGGACAGGTTCAGCATAAACTCTCCTTCTAGATACCCTATATAAGCATGATATACTCACGCTAAAATAATTCTGCTGGTCGTTTATATAATTTATGCTTATAATGATAGGCGGTAAATAAACTTTACGTCCACATCAAAGTGAGGTCATCGTGTCAAGATTCAGGACTAAACTTACTTTATCTGTTCTGTGTTTAGCTTCTGTAGGACTATCAAGTCTACAAGCTGAGGCAAGAACCTTTAAAAACGCCTATATTTCTTTTGAAATGCAGGACAATTGGAAGTGCCAGCTCGAACAGACTGAATGGGTTTGCCGCGCTGAAGATCCTCAAGAGGCAAAAGAAGCGGTTATTATTTTAACAGCTAAAGAAACCGGTCCAACTGACTCTTATGAAATCTATGCCGGCCACATGGACAACCCCATCAATACAGTGACTCAATCTGGTATTCCTCTGACGTCTCTGGTGAAATACAAATCTCAAGAGCAAAAAATCAATGATCAAAAGTGGCTCGATGCCCTTCATCAGGACAGTGAGGTTCCAAACTACTTCACTCGTTACTTGGCCACGATCAAGGATCAAATTGCCATCTTGGTGACCTTCAGCGCTCACAACAAACACTATGCGAAACACAGTCCTAACTTTGATCGCACCATCCGCTCTTTACGTGTGATCGCCACCAAAGACTTACTTAACAGACCTGATCTGGGTCCTCTTCACGGCTCTTCTGATATTTTAGGAGCCCCAATCAGTGGAGCTATGCCTACAGATCTTATTGCGCCGGAAGAAACAGCAGCTCATGCGAAAGCGAAGAAAAGTATCTTTCAAAATGAAATGCTGATTGGCTTAGCCCTGTTCATCTTAGCCGTTCTGGGTTATGTCGGTATGAAGATTTATCAGAAACGCCGATAGATATTTGATAATACCTACAAATAAAAAAAGAGGCTTAGAGCCTCTTTTTTTTTGAATGAACCTGTTCTTTTAAAAGCAGATTATTATAACTCCGAGTTCATAACGAAGGCTGAAAAGTACACATCTTTCACAAGACCTTTACTTAACACCTGATTCACTTCTGAAACTATTTTATCTTTCAAGAAGAGCTTACCTTGAATGGTTTCAAGGTCATCAAAAGTCTTATCATTTAAAATACGCACGATGCGATCACGCGCTTTAGCACGATTATCAAAATCCATGATCTCTTGGAAGGCAATAGGACTGATCATATCTAAGTTCACTTGCACCATGATCATTCTTTTGGGCACACCTGCTAAATTCACCACCAAATTATCCATCGTGTACACAAGCGGCGCCTGAGCGAATTTTTCATTTAAGCTCGCAGGTTCACGCAGTTTTTTTTCAGTGATTTTATTGGGATACTCGTAACCTACGGTTGAAATAAAAACCCAATAGGTTCCTAATCCCAATGCGGCTAGATTCATTGTCACCATGGATGCCACTAAGATTTTTTTGACTGTTGCCTTCATGCAAAGTGGATCGGCTAGAGCAGGACTAGCCTTTAGTGCCAATCCAGAGATTCTCAATTTAGGACAACCGCTCAAATCTTCCCTTACAAAAAAACTTGTACAAAGACTAGCCCCTGTATAGAGTTGATAGAGAGACACCGCTATGTTGTTGTTTTTGTACAATTTTTTATCATTTTTAATTATTTTTAGCTTTAGTCATAAAGCTATTGCCACTGGACCAGACTCTGGACCTGAGGCAATGGAAATTAAATTGATCCCAGCACCTTCGATTGAAGCGAAATATCCTAAGCAGATTTTGAATCTTTCCACAGATGAACGCATTTCAACAAATGCCCTCTTAGCAGATAAGACGAAAAGACAATTAAGCGTTATCGATCTAAGCAGTTTGAGCCAAGGTGCCATCAAAGATCAGTACACAATCGATATCGGGAAAAAGTCTGGCGACAAAACAAAACGCAATGACAAAAGAACACCTGAAGGTATCTATCGCCTACTGGAGCGCAAAGCTCCACCGGAAATTCCATTTGAAACTTATGGCTCCATGGCTTTCACGACAAACTATCCAAACTACTTCGATAAATTCCAAAATAAAACTGGGGATGGTATCTGGCTACATTCAGTACCGGACAAAGTTCCTTTGACGCGTGGATCACGTGGCTGTGTTGTCCTTCGCAATAACGACATCAAAAAAATAGAATCCACTATTTTACTCAATAAAACATTTCTTGTGATTGATAACAAAATTGATTGGATTTCCGCTGAAGAGCATGTGGCAGCCAAAGACTACGCTTTGGAATGGTTCAATCAATGGAGAACCCATTGGCAAAATCAAGATCTGGAAAATTACATCGAAAAGTACTCGAGTCAGTTCCAGGCTCCACCATTCAATAAAAAAACATGGTTGGCCCATAAACAAAAATTAAAAGAAAGATACAGCTACGTGAAAGTTAGAGTTTCTGATCCCAATATTTTTCAATTGAAAAATCAGTATCTTATTCAGTTTGTTCAGGAATACGAGTCAGATGGTTACTCGGATGTGGGCGTGAAAACTCTTTATGTTATTAAAGAGAATGGAACTCTGAAAATTCGCAGAGAAGAGTGGGCCCCTCTTGTTGTCAATATGGCCCACCAACAAAATAAATAAAAACTAAGTTAAGTCTTTATCTTCTTTTTCGATATCAAGTTTTTCGCAAAGAGCCTCTAAATCTTCCAAGTTTTGCGTGTACTGCTCAACTTGTTCTTTAGTTACGCGTCCCATTTTAATGTTCAAATCTACTAATCTTTTATCGTACTTAAGTTCTTCAAGCGCTTTATTTAATGACATCTCTTACCTCGATCTGTTTTATGCAGAGTTCTATATATCTTTAAATGGGATTAAAATCAATTCCAGTATTTAGGGCCGTTTTTGTCGTCTTTCAGCTTTTCGTTATCGACTACAAGGCGAAGCCCAGCCCCCTTCTTATTCAGCTTAGAGCGGGTTTTACTGAGCTTTAAGCGCGTATTCGTCCATAAGAATAGGAAACCGACAAGGGCTCCCCCGAGATGGGCTAAATAGGCCACCTCGCCACCACTGAAGCCAGTCGTCAACAGTGAGGACAGATCTAAAGCCGCCGCAATCATAGCAAAATACTTAGCTTTCATTGGGAACAGACCCATAAAGTAGACCACTCGCTCACCAAAGATGATTCCGTAGGCCACCAATAGACCGAACAAGGCCCCTGAAGCCCCAATAACAGGAATCCCGAGTGGTGCCTGATTGCCAGTTATCACAGCATAAATAGCCACGCCAAAACAATACACGATGGCAGCCCCAGCCCCACAGACAGCATAATAAATCGTGAAGAAGCGGCCACCCCAATGGCGCTCTAACTCAGAACCAAAGAAGTAAAGCATTAGGGCATTAAAGAAGATATGGAAAGGTGAAAGCGCATGAAAAAACATATAGGTGAAGAGCTGCCATGCCCAAAACTTTTCGATCACCTGATCTGGGTGAAGAAAAAACCATGTACTGATATTCAAACCCACAAACTTATCTAAAACGATTTGCATCACTATCCAAACAGCAGCAATGGCAATCATGATTTTTTTTACAACTGGAGTTATTGGTGCAACTTGAATCTGAGCCATACTCACTCCTCTATCTTAGAAAAATATTCAGTTAATCGTGCGTAAGTGTCGTCTAATGACTCCATCACTAATTTTGTACCTGCAATTAGCGGGAAGAAATTAAGATCACCATTCCAACGGGGAACTATATGATAATGAAGATGCTCGGGAATACCCGCACCTCCAGAAGCTCCGTGATTCATCCCGATATTCATCCCATTTGGGGCATAGATATCTTGAATGGCTTGAATGGCTAATCGCAAAGTGCGATGTAAGTCGTCGTAGCGCTCAGGACTTAGCTCTAATATTTGTCCTACGTGCTCTAACGGCAAAACCAATAGATGACCATTATTATAAGGGTATTTATTCAAGACGATCTGGGAATGCTGACTTTTATAAACACAAAGTGTTTCAAAAGATTCAGGTTTATTTGCAGAGTTACAGAACACACAACCTGAAGTTTTAACCATCTTACGAACATACTTTAGTCTTTCAGGGCGAAAGAAGATGTTGCGTTGATTGGGCCAGCCATCAGTCTTCGCTTTTTTAGATGAAGACTTTTTGCTTTTCGTTTTCTTAGTTGTTGGACTTTTTTTCTTTGCCAAACAACTACTCCCAATAACCAGGCATCAAATAAAGAGGTTGATTTAAGTAACGCGTTTTCAAAACTGTTCTGATAACTTCTTTTGCGGCCCCGCTAGAAATCGCAGCTTTACCACTCATTAACTCTTGAACATCAGTCAGCGTGTTCAGATCGTCCACATCATCATTTAGACTGAAAATATCCATAAAGCCTGTGCGCTCTTTTTTCGGTTTAAAGACTTTGTAATCATCCCCTAAACCAGCTTCTGTAGCTGCTAGTTTCACCGCATCTTCAAATGTCCCGATAGAATCTGCAAATTTCAGCTCGACAGCTTTAGCTCCTGTCATCACACGTCCATCAGCATACATAGCTACAGTTTCGTGAGGTAACTGACGAGCTTCAATCACAGCATTGCGAAACTGTTCATATACTTCATCAATCATCCCTTGGAATAATAAACGCTCATCTTCACGCATAGGTCTGTACTCAGATCCTGAGTCTTTAAATCGACCTGAAGATATTGAATAACGTTGAATTTTAGCCCAATCATATAGTTTTTCTAAGTTAGCAAACTCCATAATAACACCGATAGAACCTAACATAGTCCCCGGAGCTACTACGATTTTGTCGCAGGCCAAAGCCACATAGTAACCACCGCTTGCAATCAAGTTGGTGCTGACACAAACGATTGGTTTTTTAGTCTCTTGCTTAACTCGCATTAACTCGTAATAAATTTCTTGCGAAGGACCAACCGCTCCTCCTGGAGAATTGATATCCACAACAATGGCTTTGATAGCGGAATCTGTTTTGTATTTTTTAAGAGTGGTTAATAGCTTTTTGCCATTAAGAATAACGCCATTCACTTCTAAGTGCAGAATTGCATTTTTAGAAAGTCGACTTTCGTTATCACCCCAGTAACCTGTTGAGGTACGATAGATGTAAATACCCAAAAGAATCAGAATAAGACCGATGACAAATTTTCTACGGAATGACCACTTCTTCATAAAAATCCTTTTTTATTAATCTGACGATCTATTATAGGGGTAAAAATAAAAAAAGGGCACCCGTGGGCACCCTTTTCAATTCTGTTTGTCTAGGTGCGTATAAAACCCGCACCTTTAAAACTAGTTTTTATCTGTTTTTAAGTTTTTCAACTGATCGCCGAACATGTCGCCGAAGCTTGTTTTAGAAGTTGAAGTCGCTTTTTTAACGTAGTCATCAACATCTGCTTTAGCTTCACGCAGTTTTACAAGCTTAGAAGACAACCCGATTTTACGAGCATCTTTATCGATTGTAATCACTTCAGCTTTCAAAGTTTCACCAACTTTTACGAAGTCTTCAACTGTTTGAATTTTATCAGTTGTTAACTCAGAAATGTGGATCAAACCTTCGATATCAGCAGCAAGTTCAACAAATGCACCGAAGTCAGTTGTTTTAGTTACTTTAACATCGTGTTGTGTCCCGATACCGTATTTAGTTTCGATTTGTGACCAAGGATCACCTTCAAGTTGTTTAACACCTAAAGAGAATCTTTCGTTCTCAGAATCTACACCTAAAACAACCGCTCTGATTTTTTGTCCTTTAGCGAACATTTCAGAAGGGTGATTTACACGTTTAGTCCAAGAGAAGTCAGAGATGTGAACTAAACCATCGATACCGTCTTCGATACCAACGAAGATACCGAAATCAGTTACTGATTTTACTTCACCTTCAATGATAGTTCCTGGAGGGTAAGTTTCTTTCAACTCGATCCAAGGATTAGCTTGAAGTTGTTTCATGCCCAAGCTGATACGACGATTTTCAGTGTCGATTTCAAGAACTTGAACTTCAACTTCTTGATCTACTTGAACTACTTGGTTTGCGTGTTTTACACGTTTAGTCCAAGACATTTCAGAAACGTGGATCAAACCTTCAACTCCATCACCTAACTCAACGAAAGCACCGTATTCAGCAACTGATACGACTTTACCTTTAACGCGAGCACCGATTTGGTATGTGCCTTTGATATTTGCCCAAGGATCTTCAGTTAATTGTTTTAAACCTAAAGATACGCGCTCTTTTTCAGTGTCGTATTTCAAGATTTTAACTTGGATTTCGTCACCCACGTTGATCAACTCAGAAGGGTGTTTTACACGTCCCCAGCTCATGTCTGTGATGTGTAACAATCCATCCAAACCACCTAAATCAATGAAAGCACCGTAATCAGTTACGTTTTTAACAAGACCTACTACTGTAGCTCCCTCTTTCATTGTATCAGCTGTTTGTGCTTTCAAACTATCGCGTTCTTCTTCAAGAATCGCTCTGCGAGAAAGTACGATGTTACCGCGTTTTTTGTTAAACTTGATAACTTTGAATTTATATTTTTTACCTAAGTAAACATCCATGTTGCGTACTGGACGCAAATCGATTTGAGAACCTGGTAAGAATGCTTTAACGCCAATATCAACAGAAAGGCCGCCTTTAACTTTCGCTACAACAACACCTTCAATGATCTCTTCGTTTTCAGCCGCTTTAGAAATATCTGTCCATGCACGTAACATGTCAGCTTTATCTTTAGATAATGAAATCATGCCGTTATCGTTTTCGATACGGTCAATCAACACTTCGACTTGGTCACCAGCTTTTACTTGGCGAACTCCATCAACCATACGGAATTCATTGATCGGAATCAAACCTTCAGATTTGTAGTTAATATCTACAAGAACGTAGTCTGATTGAACCTCAACAACAGTACCAGTGACAACATCACCTACTCTGAAATCTTGTTCTTTTGTTGAAGCTGAAAAGAGTTTTTCGAACTCTCCACCTGCAGCTTGAGTATTCAAACCAGGATTTGCTGGGATCTTAGCATCTTCTGCATCTAGCATCGCTAAAACCGATTGTTTTTCTTTTTCGCTCTTATTTAATGTTTTGTTCATGTTCTTTCTTTTTCCTCCCGCGCAAAGTGTCCTCTTGGAACTCTAAGGCTGAAGAGTAGTTCTAGGGGGTTTTAAGGCTATGGTCAACCACAGAGTAACCCCGCTCGACTTGCTTATTTTTTAGGCTATTAGATTTTTTGCTGAGCGAACTGATGGATCTTCTCAACAACGTCCATCAGGGTCATTTGAGTGGTATCCACCACCAAGGCATCCTGTGGTATCTGTAGAGGAGCCGTTTTACGTGTTGAATCTTGCTCGTCACGTTGTTTTTGCTGGATCACCAGCTCTTTTTCATCCATTCCCAACTCTTGCGCCCGTCTTTGGGCTCTGTGCTCGGACGATGCCGTCAGATAAATTTTAACTTCGGCCTGAGGGAAGACTACCGTTCCGCAGTCTCGGCCCTCGGCAACCAAGCCATTGGCTTTTAAAGCGCATTGGCGCTGGTGATCTAAAAGAGAACGACGAACCTCTGGATAATGACTGATTTGGCTAGCCACATTGCCCACAGCTTCTTGTGCAATCTTATCTGTGACATCTTGATCGCGAAACCAAGCTTGAGTTCTTTCTGGAGTCATCACGATCTTCCACGTATCTGACATTGCTAACTCTGTTAGAGCCACTTTATCTGATAGATCGATACCGCTTTCCAGAGCGGCGTAGGCCAATCCTCTGTAAAACGCACCCGTAGACACCCATGGGATACCTAAACGCTTTGCCAGTTCTCTGCTGACAGAGGACTTCCCTGAGGCCGCAGGCCCATCAATTGTGATCACAAAACCCATAATAAATCCTTGAAAAGCTGAGCCTAACCGATTTCAGAAACCTCAGTCAGCATTTTTTCTATAGCAGCAATCGCTTTTTTATTCTCGTCCATATTACCGACTGTCATACGCATTAATGTCTTGAAGCCATAATTTTGGACAGGACGTAAAATCACACCTTTTTTAAGCAAATTGAGGTTCACTTGCTCGACATCACGCTGAGTATCAAATAAGACAAAATTGGCTTCTGATGGATAGTACTTCAAATTAAGACGACTGAGTTCTTTATAAAAATACTCAAGCCCATCCCACACCGCTTTTTGCGAAGCTTTGACGTAATCTTCATCATCTAAAACGGCAATCCCCGCAACTTGTGCTAAATCATTCACATTAAATGGATTACGGACACGATTGTAATACTCTAATACGTACTCTGGAGCGACCAAGGCTCCTAAACGTAAACCGGCCATACCATAGACTTTTGAAAAAGTTTTTAAGACCAAAACATTCGAGTATTTTTTGTAGAAGCTGGAAGCCGCTTTGAACTTAGGATCGCGCACATATTCAGTATAGGCCTCATCAAAAACCAATAGAACATCGTCGCGGTTTCCCAAGCGCACAAGGAACTCTTCTAATTCAGCTCCACCAACTACTGTGCCTGTTGGATTATTCGGGTTAGGAATGAAGATCAAATGAATATTAGCTGTGGGATTTCTAAAAAAGTGATCCGCTATGGCCTTCAAATCAATCGTTAAATCTTCGCGAAGTGGTACTGTTCTAACTTTAACACGCGCCGCTTGAGCACAGACTTGATAAGCAACAAAAGCCGCCTCTGAAGTTAAAATCGAATCTGTAGATGGTTCACAAAAAATACGAATGAGTAAGTCGATGATTTCATTAGAGCCATTACCCAAAGCGATCTGAGAGGCCGGAACATCCCATTTTTCTGAGATTTTTTTTACCAGCTCGTAACCCACTGGATCTGGGTAGCGGTGCTGCTGAGAAAGATATTTTTGCACAGCTTCAACCGCCTTAGGACTAGGCCCTAAAGGATTCTCATTACTAGCCAATTTTACGATTTCAGTCAGACCAAATTCCCGCTGTGTTTCAGAAATAGGTTTTCCTGGTTTATACGGAATTAGGTTTAATATCTGTGCCGATACTTTCATAGTTGACCCTCTTTATCTGAGTTCATAACATACCGATTACAATAAAAGAAAGCGTGAGTTAATTAAAAATGATGTCGAAACTAGCAGTTGCTCTGTATCTAGGCGAATCTTATGCCACAATTGGCTTGTTTGATATTTCACAGTCAAAAACGCCTACAGCCTTATTTGAAAAATCAATTTTTCTACCCCAAGTTTCTTTAAAGTCTCTTTTAGGACAAGTGAAACAGCATATCAAAACCAGCACAGGTGAAGACGATCCGGAACTTCCTGTTTTTATCGTCACTAAATATTTTGATCGTCTACGACAATTTCGTCTGGGCGGTAGTATCTCGCAAGTCATCTTGAAGGACTTTGAAAACTCTTACACATTAACAGACAGTAAAGCGCTTTCACTAGCGGCTACTCAGTTAATTATTCCGATAGATCCACAAAAAGTAACGGAAGCTTATCTGACTGAAGAACTCAGCCGCGTAAAAAAAGTTAATCCTGAGCTGAATAAAGTCGTAATTGCTTTGCCTGCCAATCGCATCTCGGATGAAAAGCAAAAACTTATCACTGATTTCTTCCAAAAAGCTGAACTTAAAATATTTCACTGTCCTTCCCCTGAAAATCAAAGCGTCTTACGTAAGACACTCCTGAATGCAGGAAGTGAAGGCACAAAAGAGGAAATTATTGACGAGGTTAAAGAGAATCTTTCAGCGCAAGCGCAGATCTCTTTCTTCTGTCAGAATAAATTCCAAACAAATTTTGAAAACTGTGAGCTCTTTGGCAGTGCTAGCGACTTTCTTTCATTTTTTGTGAGCAGTCATAAACATAGCTTCGGCGCCTACTTCGATATTGAGTCTTTAAAATTTATTAACTCCTACCAAAGTGATATTTGGAACAGCCCATGGGGATCTGTGCAGATCAAGCATCGCGAGCATATTGATTTAGGTGTTCATCCCTTTACGGAATTAAAGTTAAATCACCTCTCGATTATGGATACAGAGCCACATGCAATTCAGTTCGAACCGGGGCCTGTTGTTGCTGGGCGAGCGATCAAACCTCTTATGTTGGATCTATTTCATGCAGATTTACAAAAGAATGACCTTGCTTCAAACCTCTTTTCCCAAATTTCTCAGGATACACTGAAAGCTAAAATTCAAAACTTGCTTTCAGTTCTAGAAAAAGGACAAAAGAATCCTCATCTATCCCTGAAACTGAACGAGTTGAAGCAAAATTTAATTGATAACATGGCCCACGAAATTCTATTTCATTCAGAAAAAGAAAAGCCTCTACTTTTCGGTCCCCTTGTCGATGTCTTCGGACCCGACACAACTGGCACTCGTGTCCAAGACTTTTCATGGCCGAAGGAAATTATTAAGGCAGCGTTAGCTGTGTAAAACGGATTATTATGAACTTTCTGACCTACAAACATTGCATTAAAACATTACTTGGAAAATACAAATCCTGCTCTTTAGTTAATGCTGAGGGCAGTTTGCTTTACTCGAAAGATCAGAACTTTGAGGTATTGACCACGACACGTCTTGTCGCCTTTCAAATTGTTAAAAAATATTTAAACCCAAAGCCTCAGGACTTTTTCCTTTTAAATGACCCCGAAAATGGCGGCTATCAACTGAGTAAATTGATTTTCATATCGTGCCTGAGTCCTAACTTGTTTCTGATTTGGGACGAAAACAACTTCAATGTCGATTTCAAAATTCCGCCGACGCCGATATTTGATCAAGGTGTAAAAAATGAATTCGTGTGGCAAGCCCTTATTGGTTCCCGTCCATACTCTGCTGAGTTTGAATCTTTTTTAGAATACCAAAAGTATAAAGTCGACACTGTACTTAAATCGACATCGCTATTAAAAACCATTGGCGATCCAAAGCAACAGCAGCAATGGCTAAAAGCCACTCAAGGCATTTTTGATACCCAGTTCAACAATAAAGCTCAAGGCAGCACAGATGCTCAGTATAAATTATCTTCTGGCTCATGCATCCGCCTACGTTTTTCTGCCGAAGAAAAACAGAACTTAAAAATGATCACTTTGGATTTTACTAATACCAATATCTGCCCTGATATCTACACATCATCTCATGTTATCGAAAGTGTCCTGATTAAGAAGATTATTGATTTCTATGCCGTTAACGAGTTTTTTACTCAGTCCATTTTAGATAAAATTAAAATCATCTTGCCTCCGAAATCGATCGTATCAAGATCACACCCTACCGGAGAACACAACTTTGAACTGCAGACCATCTGCTCACAATTGTGTGAATACAATTTAATTCAATTAAACTCGCACGCCAGAAAATCTAAGCAAAATTTTGAATTAACTAACTTTTTATATTTTTCTTTATATTCAGATCATTACCATTCAAATAACTTTGTGGGCTCAGACAAAATTCAGTTAGAGCAGTTCGAAGATCTTATTAACAACAAAGTGATCGATTTAAAGAAGATGAAACGAACGGACAACTTGAATCAGGTTTGTTTTGATATAAACAGCGACGACAAAGTTTCTTTAACGATTAAAAATAATTACAAAGCTGATGGCACTTCGAACGATTTAAAGCTCAACAATGTTTCTTTAGGACGAGGACAATACGAGCTAAAAAAAGGTGATCAAATAGAAATACTTTGGAAGTATACTTAGGTACACTTCCTCAATTATCTATTGAACCTTCGCTCCCCACTGGCTTAAAGCTTCACGTATTTTTTGAATGTGTTCGTGGCTGGTCGTTTCAATGACAAAGTCGATTTTCGTCTCTTTTAAAGCCAAACTGTTTTTTACACGATCATGATGCACTTCTAAAATATTCGCTTTGTGCAAAGCTAAAATTTTAGTGAGCTGACTTAAACTGCCCGGAACGTCAGGAACAATCACCGACATTTCACTCAGACGTCCGCGTTGGATTTGTCCTCGTTGAATCACTTGTGAAACCATATTGAGGTCAATATTACCGCCACTGACTAAAACGCAGTTACGTTTTCCCAGTTTTATCTTACCAGTCAAGACACCAGCTAAAGAGGCCGCACCGGCTCCTTCTGCCACACTCTTGGCACGCTCAAGCAAGAAAACAATGGCTTCCGCCACATCACCATCAGCCACAGTCACCACATCATCGACATAACGAGAGATAAATTTTTCATACATCACACGGCTTGGCACTTTGATCGCAATACCATCGGCAATAGTACCCGTGTGTGTTGGTGCCTTGAAGTCCCGTGTTTTATAAAGCTGATACATCGTATCCACGGCAGAGGCCTGAACGCCAATAACTCTAATTTTTGGGTTTAATTCTTTTAACGCAATCGCCGCACCACTGATCAACCCACCGCCACCAATAGGTGCAATGATTGTATCTAGATCAGCCACTTGTTCTGCGATTTCAAGTCCGATAGTTCCCTGTCCTGCAATCACCTTTTCGTCTTCATACGGATGAACAAAAACATAAGACTTCTGATCTGCTAACTGGAATGCATATTCTTTGGCTTCATCAAAAGATTGCCCATGCAGGATAACTTCAGCGCCATAGTTTTGCGTAGCCTGAACTTTGGTTAACGGAGCTGTTTCGGGCATCACAATCACTGACTTAACATGACTTAAGCTCGCGCTTAAGGCGACCCCTTGCGCGTGGTTTCCGGCAGAGCAAGCCACCACACCTTTCGCTTTTTCTTGTGCAGATAGCGATGCGATCTTATTTGCGGCTCCACGCATTTTAAAACTGCCCGTACGTTGATTGTTTTCTAACTTAAGATAGATATCAGATCCGACTAATTTAGAGCAGGAACTGGAAATCTCGCAGGGAGTTTTGAGTATCAAGTCTTGAATTGTACTCTGTGCCGCTTTGATATCGTCAAAGGTCACTTTCATAAATCACCCCTATTAGCCTCTTATTAGGCTTTATTACAAATTTGTAAAAATGATTCTACTTTAAGAGCGGCTCCACCTATTAAAAATCCATCAACGTAATTGATTTTTAATAATTCGGCAGCATTATCTGGTTTTACACTTCCACCATAAAGAAGTTGAACACTGGCGTATCCTTTAGATACTAACTCATCATGTAGCTTTTGGTGAACTTCAGCGACCTGTTCAACTGTCGCGACTTTTCCTGTTCCAATGGCCCATACAGGCTCATAGGCCACAATAAGTCTTTCCGATTTATTAGCTCCCTGAAGACCTTTTTCTAATTGGGCTAAGCAAACCTCAAGAGTTTTGCCAGCTTCACGTTGTTCTAGATTTTCACCGATACAGAAAACCGAAGTTAGACCTAACTGTTGTGTCAGTAAGTGTTTTTTATTTAAGTCTGCATCTGCCTCTTTAAAAATTTCACGGCGTTCGCTATGACCTATTAAAATAAACTCTGAACGTAAAGACTTCGCAACCTCAGCTGAATTTTCACCAGTAAAAGCGCCCGAGTTTTGTGAGTAGATATTTTGCGGACCGAAGCCTATGGCTGTACCTGCACATAAAGTCGAAACAGCTTCCAACGAAAATGCAGAAGGGAATAAAATCACTTCGCACTTATCAAAAAAGCCTTCGATTTTAAAAGTTTCATTCTTCAAGTTAATGACGAACTCACGGGCCTCTTCTGGGGTTTTATTGAGCTTCCAATTCGCCGCAAAAATCTTTTTAGCCATTAGGACACCTGTTCACTTTGTTTACGAGGTCTTAGGATTTCTAAACCAGGTAACTTTTCGCCTTGAAGGTACTCTAAGCTGGCACCGCCACCTGTAGATATATGAGTCATCTTGCTGGCATAACCAGAAGCTTCCGCCGCGGCAGCCGAGTCTCCACCGCCCACGATTTTATTTCCATTATTTTCTGCAAGTGCTTTTGCAATCGCAAATGTGCCTTCATTGAATCCTGCAGTTTCAAAAACACCCATCGGACCATTCCAGAAAACTGTCGCCGCATGGCTTAAAGCTGCTGTGAAATTTTTCACAGTCTGTGGACCAATATCAAGACCCATGTAGTTTTCATTAATAGCGGCACCTGTTGTGACTTTTTTATTGGCCACATTAGCAAACTCCGTCGAAACCACATGGTCGACAGGTAATAGTAATGTCTTATTACGAGCTTCCATACGCGCGATCATCTCTTTTGCGTATTTCAGCTTATCAGCCTCTACTAAAGATTTTCCAACAGGAATGTTTTGCGCCTTTAAGAAGGTATAGGCCATCGCACCACCGATGATAAAGCCATCCACAATATTAATTAATTTTTCGATAACATCGATTTTATCAGAGATCTTAGATCCACCTAAAACAGCCAAGTAAGGTTTTTTCGGACTGTCCATCAAGCTATCTAACATCTTAATTTCTTTTTCAATCAGAAGACCGATTCCTTTTTTGTGCATGATCTCTGGTAAAGCATGAATGCTCGCATGAGCACGATGGCTCGCTCCGAAAGCATCATTAATGTAGATATCAGAATATGAAGCCCACTGTTGAGCTAGCTCAGAGCTATTCTCTGTTTCACCAACATCGAAACGCAAGTTCTCTAAAAGAATAACTTCGTTTTTCATATTGCCGTAAAGAATATGTTTTACACCTTCTGAACTTGGCTCTTCCATCAATACAACTTCTTTATTCAAAAGCTCAGTTAATCTTTTCGCTACAGGCTCTAAAGAGTACTTTCTATCTTGAGCTGATTTTGGACGACCTAGATGAGACGCCATAACCAACTTCGCACCTTTTTCTAGGCAGTAGTTGATCGTCGGCAAGCTCGCTACAATACGAGTCTCGTCTGTAATTCTTTGTCCGTCTAATGGTACGTTAAGATCTAAACGCAGAAATACTGTTTTACCGCTTAACTCAAAATCACGAACTGTCTTAATACCTTTTAAACCTGATGACATGATGAAACCTTTCAAACGTTAACAAAAAACTAGTGAGCCGCCATGTAGATCGCCATATCCACCATACGATTCGAGAAACCACACTCATTGTCATACCATGATAAAACTTTAACTGTTTTACCATTTACAACCATCGTTGTTTTGGCATCAACAATAGATGAATACGGGTTGCCATTGAAATCCACACTGACTAGCTCTTTTTCTTCTACTGCCAATACACCTTTTAAAGATGTTTTCGCTGCTTCTCTTAAAGCGTTATTCACAGCATCCACTGTCGCTTCTTTTTTAGATAAGAATGTGAAATCCACTAAGCTGACATTCGGAGTTGGAACACGCACAGACAAACCATCAATTTTACCTTTTAGCTCAGGTAATACTAAGCCGACAGCTTTAGCTGCGCCAGTTGTCGTTGGAATCATAGATACTGCCGCACTACGCGCGCGTCTTAAGTCTTTATGTGATGAATCCAAGATTCTTTGGTCATTTGTGTACGAGTGAACTGTCAGCATCGTGCCACTTTCAATTCCGAACGAATCATTCAAAACTTTTACCAGTGGAGCTAAACAGTTAGTTGTACAAGAGGCATTTGATAAGAAAGTATGTTTTTCTGAGCTATACTGAGTGTGGTTGATACCATAAACAACAGTTAGATCGACACCTTCTGCTGGAGCCGAGATAAGAACTTTTCTGGCACCCGCGGCAATGTGCTTTTGGTAATCTTCTTTACCTTTAAGAGCACCCGTACATTCTAAAACGATATCTGCTCCCCAAGATTTCCATGGAATTTGTGACGGATCTTTCGTTTTAGAAACTGGAATTTTTTTACCATTTACGATTAAGTGATTTTCGTCGTGGCTCACCTCAGCATCAAAGATACCTTGTGTTGAGTCATACTTTAACAAGTGTGCTAATCCTTCTACGCTATCCAAAGAGTTGATTCCAACGATATCTAGTTTTTCAAAACCAGCACGAAATAAAATACGACCGATACGACCAAAACCATTAATCCCTACTTTAACTTTAGACATCTTTTCCTCCAGTTGTTTGAATAAATAACTAATTCACTAATTTAAAAAATAATTTCTCGGCATTTTTTTTAGTTTGTTCACTCAGTGTTTGCAAGCTGACATTTTTCAGATCAGCAACAACCTGTGCCGTGTGAACAACGTATGCCGACGTATTAGACTTTCCACGCATAGGGACCGGAGCTAAAAATGGCGCGTCAGTCTCTACATGCAAGCGATCTAATGGAATAATATTTTTCACTGTATTTCTTAAGCTTTCGGCATTTTTAAAAGTCACAACTCCAGAAATCGAGATATCTAATCCCAAATCCAAAGCATTTTGCGCCAAGTAATCTGTACCTGTAAAACAGTGAATAATGCCTTTCACTGTACCCGAAAATTCAGAAAGAATTTGCACTGTGTCTTCTTCAGCATCGCGCGTGTGGATTTCGACTGGCAAGCCAAACTCAGCTGCAATTTTTAACTGCTCACGAAACGCATGCTGCTGTTCTTCTTTCGGAGATTGGTTGTAATAATAATCTAGGCCAATCTCACCAATACCCACAACACGAGGGTGTGTGGCTTTTTGACGTAAAAAAGCTCCCACGTCATCGCTGTACTTCACACCATCATGTGGGTGCACTCCCAACGTACAGAAAACACGTGGAGCAAATTTTTCAGCTAGCTCAAGCACCACGGGAAAGTCTGCAGGCTCTGTCCCAATAGTGATAATACGCTGAACACCCGCATCCAGTGCATCTTGTAGAGCTTTTTCAGCTCCACCTTCTAGACGATCTAAATGACAATGAACATCAATCCACTCTTGCATATCTAACCCACAAATCTTCAAATGCTAATGCCGTATCTGCATTAGAGTTGATATCTTTTTCGACACGTACCAACTGCTCGCCCAGCCAATTTAACTTTGCATCTGATAACGAAAAAAATTGTTTCAATCTTTCGGATTGATCCGTATTCAAAATAAACTTCTGAGCTTGAGTTTTTAACACGATGGCATCACGGATAAGCTGCATCCAGCAATTCACACAGAATATAGCCCAAGCTCTGTCTTTAACAATATCACGCCAGCCCTTATCCAATAGAAACTCTTCATCCGTTAAAAACTGCTCTAAGAATGTAAGCGATTCGTCGCGCTTTTCAGCGCCCTCACGCGAGGCTAGCGAAGTCAGCAAATCAACACGCCCACGGCAAGCTCTATAAGCCCAATCCGGCTGCTGTGGCTTGATTTGTTTTAATTGTTCGTAACTTAAGGCGTGAAAACGCATCACCTGCGAACGCGATCTGATCGTCGGTAAAAATTGGTGCACGTCTGGAGCCAACAAAATAAAAAATACATTGTCTGTCGGCTCTTCAAGAGTTTTCAGTAAAGCATTGGACGCCTGTGGATTCATTAATTGAGCTTGATCGATAATCACGACTCGCGCTGAAGCTAAGTTGGCCAAAGCCAATGAATCCAATAGCGTACGAATTTTTTCGACTTTAATCACAGGACGAGCCAGCTCAGCGTCAGGCTCAATGACGATTAAACTTTCTGATTGCAGTTTTTCAATACGCAAACAAGAGCCACATTGGCCGCAGCCTTCACTTGAGCTTTCACAAACTAAGGCTTGCGCCATTCCCAGCGCTATCTTTTTTTTGCCAATTCCCGAAGGGCCCACCAACATAATGGCATGGGGCCAACGACCTTTTTGTTTCAGCTGAAACAGCTTATTGATCTCGTCTTGATGGCCAACGACAGAATCAATTACTCTAGCCATTTTCGACTCTGTAACTCAGTGATTAAGGTTTTAAATAGTTGCTCCGGAGAATGAGCGGCATCTAAGACTAGCCACTCTGTAGGGCACAATACCGCCTGTTTCAAAAAGCTAGAACGTACACGCTCATGGAACTCATCAGCTTCAGACTCCATACGATCTTCCGCATCGCCACCAGCTTGAATACGACCTTGTCGTCGCTTATGTGACTCTTCAACTGTCAGGTCCAATAGAATATTTAAATCTGGTTTTAGCCCATCGGTAGCAAAATGATTTAACCACATCACCTGCTCGTCTAAGATCTGACGACCTCCTGCCTGAAAGGCAATCGAACTAGCTGTGAAGCGATCACAAAGAACCCACTTCTTCTGATCCAAGGCTGGCTTGATAATCAAATCCACATGCTGTGCACGACTGGCTTCGTACAACAGTAATTCAGTTCGCGCAGAAGGAACTTCTTTCCCTTTGGAAAGAATAATTTCCCGCAACTGGTCGCCGATCAGAGTGCCACCCGGTTCGCGCGTTTTAATGAAGCTGATTTGCTGTGTGCTTAAGTGCTCTTCAAGCCTCGCCATTAATGACGATTTGCCTGAGCCATCAAGCCCTTCGAATGCCAGAAAAAACATAGCCCTAAGGTATCTCGTAAAGGTGGTATTTTGTCATCATTAAACAGCGCGTTATCACCTCTGTTTTGCGGTTAAAACTAGACGCCGTCAAACAGCAGATATAGGTTATCCTCTTTGACAAATTTTCGAAGGAGACGCGTTCATGGTTACATTTTTGGCTATTATCCACATCGTTGCGTGCTTAGGTCTGATCGGTTTAGTTTTAATCCAAGACTCTAAAGGCGGAGGCGTATTCACCTCTCAAACAACATCTAACTCTGTGTTGGGTGCTACAGGTGCTACTTCTTTTGCGCAAACAATGACAAAAGTAATCGCTGCTGTTTTCGCTGTAACTTGTATCGGACTTTCAATCATGTCAGCACGCTCTGAAAAATCAGTTGTTGATGGCGTTATTCCTTCTACTTCAACAGCCGCTCCTGTTGATGCGTCAGCACCTCTTGAAGTAGAAGCTCCTCCAGCAACAGCTCCAACTGAGTAATCTGTTATTCTTCGATGAAACAGAACAACTGGCTTGTTATAGGACTGATCGTTTGTGGTATAGCCCTCATACTTGTGTCAGTTGTTCTGCCTCAAAATAAATTTAATTTTAGTTTCAACAAAGTATCTTTAGCTCAAGTCATCGAAAAAACAGGCTCTGCTACTCTTTTTCCTGCAGACTCTGCCGCTGAGTATGAGCTTAAAAATAAAACCACATTAGGTCCCAAAGACAGCTTCCGTACTGCTGATGACGCCGAAGTCCTTTTGCAATTTCAGAATGGTGGACAATTAAGAGTCACACCTAATTCAGAAGTTTTACTTGATCAAATCAACGAATCCCAAGCCGTAGCTCTTGTTAAAGCAGGTGATGTTTTAATTGAAAAACTGGGACAGGGTTCAAACTTCTGGATTCGAAAAGACGGCCAGCTTTTCAGTGCTGCCGACTATGCCCTTGTTGATAAAAATACGCATCCTATCGCTGGCAAAAAGAATTCCACAACAGATACTGAAGAGCAGATTTCACAGATTGAAATTGAATCTATTTTAAGTGCTAAGAAAACTGACTTCTTTAAATGTTTCGGGCAATTAATACAGCGAAACCCACAAGCTACAGGTCAAGTTCTGCTTTCATTTACCATCGAAAAAAGTGGAAATACGAATAAAATCGAAATTTCAAAAACGGATATCAACGATGCCAGTTTTAAATCTTGTCTAGTGGAAGTCGTCGCCCGCACGCAGTTTAGATCCTTCAGCGGTCCACCTATCGCCACTGTCTTCCCTCTGAGATTCGAATAAATTCAGTAGATGACTCGTTAACGATAAATTTAATTATTAACGATAGTCTTTAAGATAATCTATATGACGTGGAATCCATGGTTCGAAAATTCCGTGTAACTCATAGACAGAACCATTATCGACACTTTTTTCTTTTAAAGGCTCGCTTTTCGGCATCCACGATAGCGAGATAAATCCCTTTTCAATGAAATAATTTTTGATCATTTCAAAGCTGGATAGCCCCAAAACACGACGACGAATCAACTCTTCAAATGTTGAAACTAATTGTTCTGGAGTGAACTTATACTTTTCAATAAGTCCTCCCGCAATAAAGCCTAGCTCTTCCAAAGACAATCGTTGATCTTGCACTAAATCAAGTGCCACCTGAAATGAGTTGTATGTCGGCAAAGTCCGGCGGCCATACTTCAAATAATACTCAGGATCAGTATCCGTGGCTAAGTTGATATAAATTTTTTCTACTGGGTCCTGAATGGGAATCAGGGTCTGAAGTCGCAAGATCTCATCAATTTGAGAGTAGCTCACACCTAAGTCTTCTAGTAAATTCGTCAGCTGTGTTTCTGTATGACGACGAGCACAGATATCTGAAAACAAATTATAGATGGTCGCATCCGACTCGGAATCATCACCAAAACAAATCATCTTCACATTTTTAGAAAGACGTGTTCTGAGCTGTAAAAGAGACTGAACCTTGTAACCGATTTGTTTTTTTAAGAACAAAAGTTTTTTGGGAACGAGATTGCGTAAATTGTCTTTGTAAAACATCCCGATCGGTTGAATTTCATCGAGTCCGAACTTTTCATAAACTTTTGATTCCATTTGTGGAGGCGACGCCGACACAAAAAACAAAGGGAAAAACTCTTCGTTGAAATGTTTCTTACGATAACGGGACAAACTTCGAATAATGTCAGGAGTGCCTGGGACATTTTTTTTAGCGAATGCTTTTTCAAATACTGTGCTTAATAAACCTGATAACGAATCTATGGATGTATCAAGATAGGTCTTATCCAGATCCCATACATAGATCACATCGATACTATCAATTTGAGCTTTAGTTTGATATTCAAAGTAAACGACGTCTAAATTTGTCGTTGAACGCTGTTTCCAATGAGTCATTCCCACACCTTCTTTGAACCTGTTCTGATTATTACATAATTGCCAAGATTTTCAAACATGGTGTCTGCTTATTGCTAGAAAAAATCTTTGATTTTTAAATCTTGCTTAGGAAACTCAATCCAGTCCTCTACTTTAGGGAATCCTTTAGGGCGATCTTCAGTCAACTTCTTGTATTTCAGATAAGCGGTAAAACCACACAGAAAAGCATCAAAGGCATGCCCGTTTTCGACCATCAACTTCATATCCTGATGATAGACAAACGCGATATTGTGCTCATTAAGAGCCGTGAGGAACTGCGATCTGGCCGCATCTCCACCGAATGCCGCTTTGTGACCTCTTAGCTGAGACTTCATCATATTCAGTGATTTACCAAGACGCCAAAGTGTCAGCTTAGGATAAACCTCGATAAAGTTTGAAGTCAGTCGTCTACGAATAAAGCTCGCACGGGCTAAAAGTGGAGCTGAGTTAGCTCCCATAGCATGATGTAAGTTAAAAGACTCTTCTAACTCTGTCTGCAGATACATCTCGATGCATCTTTGCGTATAGGGTGTAAATAATTTTTTAGGACGCTTCTTCTTTTGCTTGTCCTGCCAATGCCGCCACATCCATTCAATATGGGGCTCGTGACAGTTTTCATAGCCGGGGCACTTCAATTTACAGGTTAAACAGCTAGGAAGATTCCATGCTGTATCAAAAGCCACATAGGGTGTGCTTTCGTGATTTTGTTCAATGAGCTCATGAATTTTTAAATCACCAGAAATCTTTTCTTCTGATTTAATTTTTTCAAACAAGCGTGAAAGGAATACTTTTTTGTTTTCAGGATAATATTCTAAGACAGCGATACAAGCTTTGTCAGACTTGCCCCCCGCCAACGAAATACCTATAAACCGTAAGACTTGTTTGCTCTCTACTCGGTCAGAGGATTGATCGGTTTTGCGTTCAGGCACTGAAACTTTTCTTTTTGACATGCCGACACGACCTTTTCTCTAAAATCAGGAGACACCCATACAAGGACACAGCCTCCGCCCCCTGCTCCACATATTTTAACAGCCTGTGCTCCCGCCGCTAAGCAAATCTCAGATAATTTCTCGATTTCTGGACTGCTAAAAGCAGGAGTTAGGCGAATACGAGCATTATATTCCCTTTTAAAAAGAGCTGGAATTTCAGCCCAGCGCTGAGCGCGTATAACCTCACGCAACTCTTCCGAGATACTCTTGATCTCGTTCAGCGCCTCTAAGACAACAGCATCACCCTCTACCGCTGATTTCAACACTTCAAAATTATTTAAACCACTGTGATGCGAGCGCCCCGTATAAACCAATAAAAAGTTTTCAGCAAAAGGTGTTCCATCTAAGGACAAAACTTCCTGTGAAATTTCTTTTTCATTGTAGTCAATAAAACTCAACCCACCCGTTACCGCAGGATAATAATCCTGTGTTCCTGTTGGCGTTCTTAATAACTTCGCTTCCAAGTTATGAGCTAAATGAACGATTTCATTCACTTCCAGTTTCGGTAACTGCAAAAAGGCACCTAGTGCCTTTAGCATAGAAATCGTTAAACTGCTGCTACCACCAAGCCCGCCACCAATCGGACTTTGAGACTGAGTTTGCAACTCAAACCCTGTCTTTAAATTCAAAATCTCGTGGCGAAATGCGGACAAGATCGCTTGATAGAGTTTGATATTTGAATCTGTGGATTCAAAAAAGCTCTGTGCATCTGCAAACGTCCACTCTTTATTCAAATCCAATGACTTAATCTTCAACTGAGAGTCCGTACGAGCGTGGACTTCACATGTCGTCCAAATATCAATCGCTAAATTAATGGTGACAGCATTATTAGTAAAATTAAACAATGGCCACATATCCAGCGTACCGCCAGATAGATCTACACGTGTAGGAGACTTAAATTTAACACTATTCAACATGTGCACCTTGCTTTTGCTTGTCTCCGCTAACTTCAACTAGTTTTGTCAAAGCAAGTGAATCAATGATTGGCTTTTCCATGGCAAAAATCACATCTGATTGATGTGTTCGCGTGTAGTAATAATCCTGACTCTGTCCATCTTTAGTTTTCGTGAAAGACGGTCCCCAGTTTAATTGTAACAATAGTTTATCTGCTGCAGATTTTAATATCAGAATATTACTGCCAGAAAACTTTGTTTTACCGCTTTCGTCTTCAATAAAGTCAGAGATTTTCATTTCGTGGATCTGATCAATGGTATTATTCACTAATTGCTGATCTAATAGCTGAAACGTATCGCCTTTCTTTAAAGACCAGTTACCATTTTCAACGGAGATCTCTTTTTCAGCCCCATTTTCTTTAAAGTACAACTTAGACACCTCTTTGCGATTGAAAGCTAATGCCGTTGTACGATCTTTAAAGCCATCCATTTCAAGATTACCAAACTTTTCCCATGCTCCCACTTCTAGACGAACAAGAAATGTTGGTCGTTCTGTTAGAGCGTATAAAGTTTTATCCTGTACATGAAGATTGATAGCTGCCGCCCAGCTCGTGTCAGAAGAAGAGAGCTCTAAATAGATACCCTGTTCTTTTTCTAAACCCTTTTCTTGAATAACTCGATGAGATGGCTCCCCTTCAAATAAATAAGCCTCGATCTTTGCATCGACGATACTGCTTAGCAACTCGCGCACTTTGTTCTGATCAAGTGGAACTATTTCCCCTTTGCCAGCCCAAACATTGTCGATTTTATGCATCTGGAAATCATCACGTAAAGATTTAATACGGATGTTATCGATATGAGCTAAGTTGCCACGAAAGAGTCGTTTATCCCGATAAAAAATCATTTCGTTTTTCGCTTGGCTGGTCCATACAGAACGCGCTAATAAAACGCGATTTTCCGAGTCAATTCTTAAGTAACTATCACCTTCGTAATTCTGTACAGAGCCCACTGAAATTCGTCTAGTATTTCCCAAATTATTTTTAAAAACAAAAACAGCTTCTGGCTTATCCAAGCCAAATTCTTTCAGTTCAATTTCAGTTAAATCTTCTTTAGTATTCTTAACGACTGATATTTGTTTTTCAGTGGTCATTTTTTTCAAAAAATCTTCCACATTATCATTATCAGCAATGTCTTGAATAGGCTCTAATAAAGACCAGCCCTGTTCATTTTTTTGCAAAGCTAATTTTGATTCGCCTTTAATTATTTGGAAATAGTTGATCTGGTCCATGTCGTAGTCCAAAACAACTGCTGTGTCCTTTTCTTCCTGTTTTTTTTCAGCATCGTAATCGAAAAGATATACGATAGATACTGTCACAAGAGTCAGAAAGGCGAAAAGAGCCGTGCGATTGATTTTCATTAAGCGTGTCTCCGTTTATACCAAAGGACGATACTTAGAATCATAAATACAAATGGCAAAGGCAAGAATAGCCCCACCACTGTAAATTTAAAAAATTGATTGAATTCAGGTGGACTTAATAACATCTTCGTCGCCTGAGGCTCTTTTGCCGATATCGAAATCAAATCGGTTTCTTGAGCCAAAGCAGCGATAGTATTTAAAGCTAGGTCACGATTAAGGTTTTGATAAAGCAAAATATTACTTAAGAAATCCACATCCGAAAACACTACGGCTGAAAATTCTTTTGCAGATCCTCCAAGTTTACCTCGGACATGAACGCCTAAGTTAAATGACTTCGGAGTGCCTGTATAATCTGTACTGTCAACATCAGCTAAGGCCACAGATGACTGAGGTGTCTTAACAATGACTTCTTGATTAATCGCACTGTCATGCTCCGTTAATTTGAAAGAATGTGGATTTCTAAAAAGTGTCATCTGACTGCTCGTGAATAACTTCGTGATGTCATTTGACGTCGAATAGTCCACCGCCACTGTCGCCGCTTGCGCATTTACAACTTGCCCCATTGGCGAGTTAAATACGTTATAGACATAATGTGGCTCTAGCTCTAATCCAAATGACTTGAGTAATCCACCAAGGCCCATCGGTGTTTTTTCATCTAACAACAAAAATAGATGTCCGCCATTTTTTAAATAGTCTTCAATGGCCTTTGCTTCCGCTGCTAAAATTTGCTGATGAGGACCCGCAATCACAAGCACATGGGCATCGCTAGGTACTCTAGTTTCCTTAGTTAAACTCAGCTTCTTAACTTCGTAAGAGTTCTTTTCCAACATCTGTCGAAAGCCGGACAAACTCAACTCGCTTTTTTCATCGTCTAAACTACGCTCGCCATGGCCCTCTAAAAAGTAAATATTCTTTTTACTTTTTCTAGTCGCCTTGATGATGGCATTTGTAAAGTCTTGTTCGCTGTAGTTTTCAATTTTATTCCGGCTACCTTTATAGTCCAGAAAAGCTTCCCCAGCACCATTGGTCGCTTCAAACTCACGCGCCAATGAGGGCCTTTCGTTGATTTCAACTATATCCAACTTTACCTTGGTGTTTACATCCTGATAGTGCTTCACTAGCTCGCGGAAAAGACGTTTATTTTCCTCAGAACGTTCGACTCCAGTTTTATAAAAGAAGTAAACGCGTAAATCTGAATCTAACGAATTTAAAATGTTTTTAGACTGTTCAGAAATAGAATTGATTTGGTTACTTGAAAAATCAAAAGCTTTGTAGTGTCTTGCTCCAGTAAAATTAATCGCACTTAAGAACACAATGGCTAATAGAACCATGACACCCATATTCATTCCATGCTTTGTGGCTTTCATGGTGAAGAACTCTTTGATCGTTTTACGATCTTGATAAAAACCACCAGCAAAAGCAATAACGGCCGTTGCAATGATAACCCACATAAATGGCATCCACACACCAACCGCGAAGAACAAACCAACAAGTGCTAATAAGCTTAGAAGTCCTAATGCAAAAAACAAGCGTCCTTTTTTACTCATTACGCCCTCCACCGAGCAGACTCAACTACTCGCTCTGTCAAAAAACAAAATAAGAAAATCAAACTGAGGAAAAAAATCAGACCATTTGTGCGAATGGTCCCTTCGATCATCGCCGCCAAATGAGTGTTCAATGATAAGTGCTCTAAGACAGCCTTTAACGTCGAGCCATCAAAAGACTCATTTAAGGCTCCGATGAACCACACGGAAAGATTTAAGACGATTGATAGAACAAAAGCCACCAGTCCATTTTCAGTTAAGCTTGAGGCAAACATGCTCATTGCGGTATAAACAGCGGCCACTAAGAATATCCCTAATGCGGCAACAATTGTCGGGGCCCATGAAAACTCAAAGACGCGGCGACTGACTGCTGGATACACAAAGGATACCAAAATAAGGGCTAAGACTGTCACTAAAGCCGCAAAGTATTTTCCCAAAACAATCGAAGCTGAACTAACAGGTGAGGTCAAGAGCAGATCGAAAGTTCGCATTTTCTTTTCTTCTGACAAGAGTTTCATACACAAAGCCGGTATCAAGAAGATGAAGATCAAATTCATAATAGATAAATGCGGTAAAAACACAGCATAGTGAATATTGAGCATCTGCGCCGAAGCACCGAATTGCATAACCGCATTTCCTGATGCCTGCGCAAATTTTTCTAAAGAAATAGAAAATAAAATGCTCAGTAAAATCGTCATTGTAAAAGACAAAAAGTAAAACAGGGGACTTTTAAAAAATCCTGCCAGCTCTTTTTTAAAGATAGTGTACGTGGCTTTCATCATACGTCTGCCCTTTCCTGTTGTTGCCCGTAGGTCAACTTTAAGAACACTTCCTCTAAATTCGCTTTAGACGGCGCTAGTTCTAATAGCCCCGCCCCAGACTGAATAACAGCCGTTGCGACCTGATCTATTAGATTTTCGTTCTCTTCTAATTTGATGCGATAATGTTGATCGGTAATAGCCTCAACCGCAATAACCCCAGCAACACGGCTTAATACGTCTGCCTGCTGCAATGGTTTGCGCGTCTTAAGATTTAACAAGATCGTGCCCTTGTTCCACTTTTCGATTCCTTCGATAGAGTCTTCTGCTACGATCTGACCTTCATTGATAATGATCACTTTACTGCACGTCGCTTGTACTTCTGATAAAATATGGGTCGACAAAATCACCGTGTGCTCACCTTTCAGCTCACGAATGAGATCTCGTATCTCAGCAACTTGCTTAGGATCAAGGCCCACAGTTGGCTCATCCAATACAAGAACTTCAGGATTGGACACTAAGGCCTGTGCAATACCCACTCGCTGTTTAAACCCCTTCGAAAGATTCTTAATCAAGCGATGTCGGACATGACTGAGTTGTGTCTTATCCAAAGCACGATCAATAGAAGCTTTAATCTGATTTGCTGGCACACACTTCAACTCGGCTACAAACTTCAAGTAATCCTGAACCAACATATCCACATACAGCGGAGGTGTTTCAGGTAAATATCCAATACGTTTTTTGACTTCTAAAGGGTTTTCATAAACATCATAACCACAGATTTTGGCGTGCCCTGAAGTAGGAGCCATAAATCCCGTGATGATTTTCATGGTGGTCGACTTTCCAGCCCCATTAGGCCCAAGTAAGCCGACGACTTCTCCTTTTTCTATAATGAAGTTAAGATCCGATATAGCTTTACGCTCGCCATAACTTTTAGACAGATGACTGACTTCAATCATAAAAAACACTCCGTTGTTCTTTACATTAAACTGACAATCAAAATGATATTGAAATTTTAAACGGCAATCAAGAATTCACGGGCATTATGATAGGTGACGCGCCCTAGCTTATCTCCCTTAAGGGGCTTCACAAAGCGACACTCCACTATGACCACCGCATACTTAACGCCAGCACTGGCCTTAGAAGCAAGCCCCTCTTTGACAAGCCATTGACCGACTTCTCGTAGATTAGCATCAGAAACAGGCTGCGTCTTATTTCTATGAATGATCGCATGGGCGCTCGGATAATCTTTAAGATGTAGCCAGTAGTCATGTGGTTTTGATTTTTTAAGCAAATTCATGTTGTCCGCAGCGCTCTTCCCCATATAAGAGGTCAATCCAGAGTCTGCGAGTACATGCTTACGCAGGCGTCCTGTCACCTCACGCGCCGGTGAAGATGATTTTTGAACCTTTGCCAATTGCTGCAAATGCTCTTCAAATTTTGACTCACTTAAATCCTGTAAGCCCTCTATCTCGTGCTGTATCGAAGCCAAGCGATCGCTCGCTCCGACGACTTTATTTTTTGCAGCCTTAGCTTTTTCAAAACAAATCTGCATGTTCTCGCTGCGTGACTTAGTAAAATCGACGTACACGCTCCATTCAGGTTTCAATGACTTTAACCCATAATGTTTGATGTACTCTCCGACAGCCTGCCACTCTTCGTTTTGATACTGTGCGATTTGAGTTTGAATCTTTTCTAAGGCCGCCTTCTTTTTTTGCAGATCTTTCTCTTTATTGCGCTTCCACTTTTCATAGGGGGTCATCTGTGTCTGCACTTTAGGGCTAGAGGCCGAGTCGTGAGAAAACCCTTTACGCAAGCTCCATTGAGCATTCATAAAGGTTAAAGACCGCACCTCTTCTTCGGAGCCTCCCTCAACAGGCTGATGCGGAGGCAAATCACGCACTTGATACCACGAAATCGTCTTGTCCTGAGTGGTCACGATCAAATTACTTTGCCGCGGGATTAATCGATACTCTAGATGGCAAGAGCTTCCCCCCTCACCCAGATATATGTGGATCACTCGCCCTTGCTCTTCACTGATTTCAATACGCTGAAACCGCTGATTCTTTGCATGGGCACTTAAAAACAAAGCCACGGGCTTAGTCTTCTTCACACGATTTTTTGGAAGTTGATAGAGGACACCTAAGAACGGAAAAGGACGGTCCATATCAAGGGCTAGATACAGCATTTTAGGCTCTTGAGTAAAGCGATAGAACCCCAAAAGGAGTTCGTCCTCGTAGGGTATGACTTCCTGTAATTGAGCATCACGTAATTCTTCCGTCAGATACTCGACCAAGGACTTAAGCTCTAAAAAACTAGGCGTTTTCACAGTTTAGATCCTAGCGGATTTTCCCGAATAAATCGACATGAAATCATGGATAGCTGACATCGTAGAAGAAGAGTTACTTTCACAACAGTATTTACACGAAACAGATCAAGAGTTTATTGATCGTGTTTGCTTCATCTGTATTGATGAAATCGAACACAATAAAGGTTTCGCTCCCAATGGATTCGGCCAAGATGTCGTAGCTGAAATTGAACTTGAGGTCCTAGAGATTTTTAAGGTGAAAACCTATGGTCACTATAACCTACAGGAATATAGAAAAAACCAACTTAAAAAACGCGTAGGTTAAAGTAACAGAGGGTTCCAGCCCTCAATGTCTAAACTTTTTTAATAATAGAAAAATACATGGGCCCGAAGCCACACTTATCGGGCAAGACGCGATATCCCACTTCCGTCAGTTCAAGAAAATCAAACTGCTCTAACCACGATAGCCGTTGAACCTCAACGCCTCGTTTTTTTACTAATTTCAAAACAACCTGATCATTTTCTTCCGGAGAAATCGAACACGTGGAATAGACAATGCGTCCACCACTTTTCAAAGCATGCCATGCTGAAGATAAAATGGAGTATTGCCTAACCGCTAAGTTTTTAGTTCGCTTACGTGTCCACAGTTTAAACTCTTCAGGATTTTCAATCAGATGTCTTTCCCCAGAACAAGGGACATCTGCCAAGATACGATCAAATTCTTCAGGACGCTTAAGACCATACAAACTGGCATCTGACCCCTTAACTGTAATGAACATTCTTGTTTCTTTAGGAATATACTCTTGAATAACTCTTAGCAAACGCGACCGACGAGTCTCAGAAATTTCATTCGCAATTAAAGTCCCCGTTACAGATCCATCCGATGTTCCATTAGCTTGAGCTCGCTGACTGTCTTTGAACATTTGCTCGGCTAAAACCAAAGACTTACCTCCTGGGGCGGCACACATATCTAAGACATGGTCCTCAAACTTGGCCTCTAAAGCTAAAGCCACGACAATACTTGCGGGGTCCATCACATACCCCTGATACAATCCCGATAAATCTTTAACTAAAGAATATCCCTGAGGTTTGATGTAACACTGATCTAGCGAAGGAAACTCTTCTGCCATACCAGCAATTGATATCTGCTCTTCAGAAAACATATTTTTGCGGACCACTTGCAAAGGGTCCTGATGTAAAGCGGCTTTTAAAGTTGGCCACCTATCTTGATAAATTTCAGCGAAGTAGCTTTCAAAAAGCTCGTTATGGATTTGGGAACTCACAAATAAACTCACTTCCCATATTATTTTCAGAGATCAAACGCACGTTGCCGCCATGATTGAGCATATGATGCTTCACAAATGCCAATCCTAAACCATAACCACCTTGATCACGCGATCTGCCTTTATCAACACGATAAAATCTTTCAAAAACCCGCGACTGATGTTCTTTTACAATTCCCGGCCCGTTATCTTTAACTTTTAACAAAACCGACTGCGGAGCCTTTATCCATGTAACAGAAATATCATTCGCATCGCCCGAGTATTTCACCGCATTTGTTAAAAGATTACTTAGAATTTGCTTACAAGACTCTGGATTGGCAAAGACCTCAGGAGCTTCACACTTCACCACGATGTTTTTATGTTTCAACGAAACTAGGCCTTCGATATCTTGCAAAACTTCCTCGGTGATCTGTTCTGTCGGAAGTAGGCTTTTGGCTAATGGTGCATTCACTTCAACACGAGAAAGATTCAACAGACGATTCATAAGATCAGACATTTGATCTGCACTTTGTAGCACTGGATTCAGAAGGTCTAAGATCTCAGGTCCGTTCAAGTCCCCTTGTTCAATCTTTTGCTTCATCAGTTCAGAATACCCTTTGATCACTGTTAACGGCGTACGCATTTCATGTGACGCATTCGCAACGAAATCAATTCTGATTTTTTCTGTCTTTTTAATTTCAGACATGTCGTAAAATACCCCTAACGACCATCTTTCATTTTCATTTCTAGAGGGCAAAGGGGTTACAAAAAGCTGAACTGGATCAACTTCTGTTTTATGGATGTTGGAATCCTCAAATGTTTTTTTAAATGTCGCGATCACCAGCGGTTCACGCACCACATCCTGCAAATAGGTATTGGGCTGTGCTTTATCTGGAACCCAATTAAAAAAGTCCATGAAGGATTCATTAAACGAAATAATTTTTAAATTTTGATCGACTGTTACAATTCCCTCTTTCAAACCAGAGAAAACAGTCTCGTAACCTTTTCTTTCTTCGTGAAACTGATTACGAAGGCGTAAGTATTTTCTTCTTAGATAGAGAGCTGCCCGCTCAAGATCTGAAAAATCATCAGAGGTATGCGCATAGATACTTCCTATTTGCATATTATCAACATCTTCAGATTTCATCAAAGCGATCATCTGCTTTGTCTGCTGCAAAATCATTCTGCGAAATCGATAGTAACTTAATAAGTACACCACCAAAGCCACAAAAAGAATCGCAAGGAGCCAAAGCAATGTCTGTATCACAGGCCTCCACTTTCGCTCATATCATCGGCCGAGATAAGAATGCGATAGCCGACTCCACGAACTGTCTCGATATATTTAGACCAAGCTCCAATTTTTTTTCTTAATGCAAAGATATGGGTATCAATGGTTCGCCCTGTGACCGAAACGTCCTCACCCTGAATCAAATCAATTAATTGTTCACGGGTCATAACCGTGCCCTGCGCTTTAAACAAAGACACTAACAGTTTAAACTCGGACGGAGTGAGGTGAACCTCTTCTCCTTGATGTTTTACGCGATGTTTTGCGATATGAATTTCAAGCCCATCAAATTTGAGCTCTTGAGCTTCAGTCGTTTCAACCGATTCTGATTTTTTTGGTACGCACAACTGAGCTTCAGATTGCTCTTCAGCATGCCGTCGGCGCATCAAATGTCGAACCCGCGCCTGTAAGACCTTGATGTCAAAAGGTTTTGGCAAATAGTCGTCAGCACCATTTTCTAAACCCGACACGATAGAGTCAGCATCTGCTTTTGCCGTCACCATCATAATTTTAATTTTACTTTGCGCTGGACGAACGGATTTTAAAAAATCAATCCCTTGCATCTGCGGCAACATCCAATCTAACAAGCATAAATCGAAAGTGTTACTCTTAAGAGAATCTATTCCCGTTTCCGCATCAGCACAGACCTCAACATCAAAACCCATATGCACTAGGTTCATTTTCATCAACTGTGCAATGGCCGCCTCATCCTCAACAATAAGAGCCCGTTTTCCCTTAATATAACTTTCAATCGTTCGATCCATGCCTAATATCTTTTCCTGTAAATGCAAAAATTACGTCTTCAGCAATGTTAGTTGCGTGATCACCTAGGCGCTCTAAGTTACGTGCAATCAGAATGAAGTCTAAGTGGTCTTGTAATGAGTTAACATCGGTCTTCATCATTTGAATTGAGTGTTGATTGATCTTTTTCTTATAGTTATCAACAGCATCGTCCATATCTAAAACTGAACGCGCAATGTTCGGGTCCATTTTGACAAAACTATCCAAAGACGCTTTCACCATTTTAGTGACAGCCTCGATCATCTCTTCAATATCCTTTAAAGAATTTAAAAATCCACGCTCTATAAGTTCTCGGCTGATATAGGAAATGTTCACACATTGGTCTCCCATACGCTCTAGATCTGTATTGATTTTAATAATCGACAAGATTAAACGCAGATCCTTTGCAACGGGCCCCTGTTTGGCTAAAACTTGTAGACATTCGTTATCAATTTTAATCTGAAGGTCATTGATTAAACCCTCAATTTTAAACACTTCCTGTAAATGAGATGGCTCTTTTTTCAGTAGACCCGCAGAAACCATAACAAGAGCTTTTTCTACTAGGCCGCCCATTTCTAACGTTAGTTTTTTTAAGTCTTCCAACTGAGAGTCTATTGCTCTGTCCATTCCCTGTCCTTTTTAGTCCGATTTTTTCAAAAACTATAGCTTCTTTCTTGACCCTTGTCTTCATTCAACGCAAACCTAAGAAATGCGTTTATCTTCCATCGACATAGGCTCAAATGCCATTCGCCAAGTTATTGTAGAAGTCAAAGAAGACGGCTCTTGGAAAATCCTTAAAAAGCATCGCGAGATGATCCGTCTTGGTGCCGATGTCTTTAAAGACGGTTTAATTCATTCTGACACGCAAAACCGACTGATTCCGGCCTTTAAACGTATGGCCCGAAACAATCGTAAATTTAAGGTTGAAAAAAACCTCGCCATTGCCACAAGTGCCTTTCGCGATGCTAAGAACAAAAAGCCTGTTTTAGCGGCTATTTTTCGCCACTCGAAAATTAAAATTCAAGTGATCTCGGGCCATAAAGAAGCGCAACTGATTCGTCTTGCTGTTCAACGTGCTATTGGCTCGAATAATGAGCATAATTTGCTTATTGATATCGGTGGTGGTAGCGTGGAGCTGACTCACCTACAAGGCAGCAAGATATTTTACTCGCGCAGTTTTAAATGGGGCGGAGTCAGAACTTTAGCTGAAGCCCAAAAGCATAATACGACTCCACAGAATATCTTGCGAAAAAAACTCAAACAGAACTCAAAACTTTTGCCAAAAGGTCCTTTTGCTGTCGCTATTGGAACTGGTGGAAACCTAGATGCTATTGCCAAACTGAAGCTGAGCTTTCTAAAAAAAGGTCCCAACACGATGGTCAGCTATGATGAACTTAAAAGTATTTACGATGCTTTTCGTAAAACGCGTGTTTCCCAACGCTCAGAAAAATTCAACCTCAGACCGGATCGTGTCGACGTTATCGAGCCCGCTATCTATTTAACTTTAACTCTGATGAAAAAGTACCAGATCAAAAGAATCAAAATCCCCGGTACTGGCTTAAAAGATGGAGCTATTCTTTCTCTTCTTTAATCAAATCATCTTCCGTAAAATTCAGTGGAGACGCCGCTAAACGCATCAGTTCATTTTGCACACCGACAGAAGCGTCCCCTGCTTTACGTTTACGCTCGTAGGTCGCATCGGACTTCATTGTCCATGACTGTTTTTTGTCATTCCAATACATCTGCAGAATCGACCACAGTTTTTCTTTAGCGGTCCGATCGTAGATAGGACTCATTGACTCAACACGCGCGTGCAAGTTTCGATACATCCAATCTGCTGAGGCTATAAAAAAATCCCCGTCTAAAGGATCTTCGTGACCATTTCTAAAGTAAAAAACTCTGGAGTGCTCGAGGAATCTGCCTAACGTCGACTGCACCTGTAATGTTTCACTGATGCCTTTCATATGGGGCTTAATACAACAAAACCCTCTGACAATCAGATGGATAGGCACATTGGACTGACTGGCTTCATACAGCGCTAAGGAAATATCATTTTCTTCCATGTTGTTGAACTTCGCCATGATCAATGCCGGACGGCCGGCAATCGCATGCTCCCGTTCACGCTGAATATACTCTTTCATTTTTGAAAACATATTAAGCGGCGCCAAAATCAGATGCTGGTAATCTTGTTTGAGTGACTTACCTGTCAGATAATTGAAAAACTCAACTAGTTCATTAGTAATACGCTCATCACACGTCAAAAGCCCTAAATCTGTATAGAAACGCGATGTAGACGAATTATAATTTCCTGTGCCAAGGTGAGCATAACAACGAACACGATCAGATTCTTTTCTAACAATTAAAGCCGTTTTCGCATGGGTCTTAAGACCCACAACTCCATAGACGACATGCACGCCCGCATTTTCTAACTCTTGAGCCCAGTAGATATTGCGCTCTTCATCAAAACGCGCTTTTAATTCTACTAAGCAGACTACTTGTTTACCCAACTCAGCAGCTTCGATTAATGCTTTTACAAAAGGACTGTTATCGCCCGTACGGTACAAAGTCATCTTAATAGCTAGAACATCTGGATCTAAAGAGGCATCACGTATAAGCCTTTCGACACTGGCAGAAAAGCTTTCAAACGGATGGTGCAAAAGAATATCCTGCTTCTTAATAGCATCAAATATGGTGATAGCAGGATCGGTTAAGGCCGTTGGCACGACCGGAGACCATGTTGGAAATTTATGCTTCGGCCAATTCAATGAACTGGCTAATAACGAAAAGTCCGTTAAATCAAACTCTTGCTGCATAGGATACAGATCGTCCTCTTTTAGCTCGAGTTGCGACATCAAAAATTCTTTTAACCATGGATCAGAACAGTGACCGAACTCTAGGCGCACGATTTCAGCAAAACGTCGCTGTCTGAGTTCTTCTTCAATCATAGCTAGTAAATCCTCTGCATCCTCTTCTTCACGATCTGAGTCTGCATTACGTGAAACACGGAATAGGACACTTCCGACGACCTTCATAGATGGGAATAGGTCTGGCAAATGGGCACGGATCACGTCGACCAAATGTACAATTTTATTTGTGCCTTCGACAAAAATCCACTGATTGATCACGCGAGGGATTTTCACTCGCGCAAATAGTTTTTCCTCATCATTGTTGGGGTTTAAAAGAGCCACCCCTAAAGACGAAGACAAATTTGAAATAAATGGAAACGGATGTCCGGGGTCCACAGATAGCGGCGTTAAAATCGGAAAAATATTCAGATTGAAAAAGTCCCGAACAAACTTTCTTTCGCTATCTTTTAGATCGCTATAAGAGACTATATTCGCCCCTTCGTGGCGAAGAAGTTTCTTTAAATCCTCTGAAAGCACTTTTTGTTTCTTAAACATTGCTGGGATTTTCTTTTTAATCATCGCCAACTGCATTTCAGGAGTCTGACCATCCGAAGATTTTGCCGAAACTCCATAAGCCACATGACGCTTTAATCCCCCAACACGTTTCATAAAAAACTCATCTAAATTCGAGCTGGAAATAGAGAGGAAGTTTAATCTTTCTAAAAGAGGATTCTGTGGGTCTTCGGCCTCCGCTAACACCCGCAAATTAAAGTTCAGCCAACCAAGCTCGCGATTGCTAAAAATTAAAGCTGATGAACGCGTGTGTTCTACAACACGGATCTTTTTCTTTTTGCGAATGCTTTTTTTCGAGCGTGTTTTCGCCAGCGTCTCATTCTGACGCGTTTTTGCTCTTTTACTAGATGCCTTTACCATAGAAGATCGTGTCCTTGTTGCCAGCCTTAATTTTACTGAGCTTTAACACAAGACTCAAGTCAAGATCAGGTCAAGTCATGACGATAAGAACTCTGATGACAACATCTTTGGCACGTTACCATGCCCGCGCTCCGCGCTATATTCTAGACACTGAGGACAATAGTCTGATCCGGCTTTCCGGAGCGAGCCAACTGACGTGGGAAGAAAAAACAGAGCTGCGTGATGTTTCCCTAACTGGACTTTCTTTTGTTGCCCCACAGGACCTATCCCCGCAAATAGGCGAAGTCATTAAAATCCAATTTTCAGTTCCCGGCTCAGATCAAATGGCCTGCTATGCGATTGTGATCCGCCTTGAAAAAATCAACCAATTCGACAATATGGTGGGCGTTCACTTTTACAAATTAGATCGCGTTCAGCGTGTTAACCTTGTTCAAGGGCTGACGCACAAAATCAACCAGAACAATGCTTCTTCCAAACAAAGAAAGCTCACAAATGCTATTTCTATTATAGGATTAGTTCTGACCCTAGGCTGCTGGTTGTTTTTAATGAAAGTCTACTTTTTCTAATTTCTTACGATTTCTGTAGGACGGCTAAAGACCAATTCGCAGCAAAAAATCTTCTTTGGAAATAAGCTTACCACCGAAACCTTCACAGACAGATGTGACCATCTGAATATCCATCCAGCGATGTCCCTGTGACTTCAATAAATTGACCATTTCATAAAAGGCTAATTTCGAAACATTGTCTTCGTGATGAAACATACTTTCGCAGCTAAAATAACGACTCGACTGCACACCATAAATTCCACCAACCAAGACATCCCCACGCATAATTTCAATCGAAAGTGCATGCCCAGATTGATGTAAAAGGTTGTAGTTGCGTTCGATTTCGTTATTGATCCAACTGCCACGTTGCCCTTTACGCTTTTGACGACGACACGACTGAACGACTTCTAAAAACTTTTGATTCACTGTTACTTGGTACAAACTCTTTTTTTGACGGAGCCACTTTTGAAAGCTTTTGGATAAATGAAGTTCGTCAAAATCTAAAACACCCCGCTCATCGGGACAAAACCATAAGAGTGGGTAACCTTCATGGGGCCATGGGAAAACTCCATGTTCATAGGCATAAATCAAAAGCTCAGGACTCATTTTGCCGCCCGCTGCGATCACTCCTTCCAGAGTCTGTGCATGGGGATTCGAAAAAATGACCTTTAGCTCATCATCGACAGACATCACAGATCCCACAGTCCTCTTCAATTTGGTGAGAGAAATATTGATAGATTTGTTTCAAACGGCAGACTTTATCGTTTTGGATAAATCTTAATAGTGCCAACAACTTTTTTTGATGTTCTTTCTTTAAGGTGTTTTGATCTTCTAACTCAAAATCTTCTTTTTGTGGTTCCCTTACAGACTGGTAGCCGAAAGGAGTATCATTCTCTTCAAGACATCCCCATCGCAACAATATCGAAACGGCGGCATTTACACGAAAATCTTTTTTGTTTTTAAATACCATTTGTTCGCGTAAGAAATCGAATCCTTGCTGTGACACCACGTCCGGACGACTGCTAATCAAATCATAGACTTTCGCAATGAATTCGCTTTCTGGATACGCCCAGTTTAGGAACTGCATCTGAATACTGAGATCGTCTTCTGAAAAAAGAAACTGTCCTGAAGCCGTTTCTCCGTCACGCCCAGCTCTTCCTACCTCTTGAAAATAAGCTTCGATCGAGGATGGAATTTCATAGTGAATAACGAAACGAATATCAGGTTTATCCACACCTAAACCAAAAGCCGGTGTGGCCAAAATCAACGGAGTCTTGTTCTTTAAAAAATCCTCTTGCTGACGACGGCGAATATTGGCTGGCAAGTCTCCGTGATATTTCAAATGTGGAATTTTGGCTGACTGTAAAAAGCGACTGCAGTTTTCTAAAGTTTGAATTAAAGAAAAGTAAATGATCCCAGAACTATTCTCTGCTGTATCCGAAGAACTTTTTAAAAGTTCTAAAAGTTGATCATTCTTTTCCGCCTCGCCATAACATTCAAAGATATTCAAAGATAAATTCGGGCGTTCGATCCCACCTAGAATCAAATCCTGATTTTTATCTAACAAAAACATCTTCAAGATGTCCTGCTGGACATCTTCAGTCGCCGTAGCTGTTAATGCGAGGACTGGTGGACTTCCAAGGCGTTCACGATATTGCTGCAGCTTCGTATAGTCAGGTCTAAAATCATGCCCCCATAGTGAAATACAGTGGGCTTCGTCGACGACAAACAGTTTGATCTGACGGGACTTCAAACACTCCCAAAACTCTGGTTTTTGAAAGCGTTCAGGAGCGACAAAGATCAGTTGGTATTGACCCTCAGCTATGGACTGCATCCGCTTTTGCTTTTCCTCAGCACTCAGTGATGAATTGATATAGGTGCTTGAAATTTTAAAATCGCGTGCTTTGGTGGATTGATCCTGCATCAAAGCTATCAATGGGGACACCACCAAAACCAACTCATTTTTCTGCGTCAATGTAGAGGTAAACTGATAGGTTAAGGACTTCCCCGCCCCTGTCGGCATCAAAGCAAAAAGTGATTTATTATTCAGCACCTTTTCAATAATCTGTCTTTGGGGGTAACGAAAATCCGGATACCCAAAATGGCTTTGCAGGTGTTTTTGCAGGTCTAACATGGGAACATTCTGACCGACTCGGGCTTAAATATCTAGGGTCATAAATTAATTGCACTTTTTATTAGCAAAATCAGTCAAAACAAGAGGATTAAACCCTTAATTTTACACCCGATTTCAACTTTATTTTCATTCTGTCTTTGCTCTCAAGAAAGAATAGTGTTACACCGAATGGTTCTTAAAAATTTTGATTTTATTATAAACCCAATAATGGAAGAAAAGGGATAAACTATGTCAAAAAAATGGGATATTGCGAAAGTACGAAATATCGGTATTTCGGCTCACATCGACTCGGGTAAGACGACCTTATCTGAACGTATTCTTTTCTACGGTGGTAGAATTCATGCTATCCACGACGTAAAAGGTAAAGATGGCGTTGGCGCGACAATGGACTCGATGGACCTTGAAAGAGAAAAAGGGATCACAATCCAGTCAGCTGCGACTCAAGTTCACTGGAAAGACTACACTATAAACTTAATCGATACACCGGGCCACGTGGATTTCACTGTTGAAGTGGAAAGATCTCTACGCGTTCTTGATGGAGCGATCCTAGTTCTTTGCGGTGTTGCTGGTGTTCAATCTCAGTCAATCACTGTTGATCGTCAGATGAAACGTTACAACGTTCCTCGTTTGGCATTCGTAAATAAATTAGATCGTCAAGGTGCAAACCCTTTCCGCGTTAAAGATGCTTTAGTTGAAAAACTTCGCTTGAATGCATTCATGGCTAACATTCCAATCGGTTTGGAAGATAAGCACATCGGTATCGTAGATCTGATGACAATGAAAGCTTACAAAAATGAAGGTGACGATGGTGAAATCATCACTGAGATTCCTGTTCCAGCAGAATTAGTAGAGCAAGCTAAAGAATATCGTCAAATCATGATCGGCAAATTAGCTGACGTGGATGACAGCATTGCGGAAAAATTCTTAATGGAAGAAGAGCCAACTTTAGAAGAAATGCGCGCAGCTATGCGTAAAGGCGTTATCGGTCTTAAATTGGTTCCAGTATTCTGTGGATCTGCATTTAAAAACAAAAACGTTCAACACTTGTTAGATGCGGTAACTTATTACTTACCGAACCCATCTGAAAAAGTTGAGTACGCTTTAGACTTAACTAAAAACGAAGAGAAGTTCCCGTTAACGTCTAAGAACGATGATCCATTGGTAGCTTTAGCATTTAAATTGCAAGAGACTCCATTCGGACAGTTAACTTACATGCGCGTTTACCAAGGTACTCTTAAAAAAGGTGACTTCATCATCAATCAGACTAACAAAAAGTCTGTTAAAATTCCTCGCGTCGTGCGTATGCATGCCGAGAAAATGGAAGACACTGATGTTGCATACGCTGGTGATATTATCGCTATGTTCGGTATCGACTGTGCTTCTGGTGATACTTTCTGTGATGACAGAATTCAGGCTTCAATGCAGTCAATGCACGTACCTGATTCAGTTATCTCGTTGGCAATTGCTCCAAAATCTAAAGATGGTGCAAATAACTTCTCGAAAGCTCTTCAAAAGTTCCGTAAAGAAGATCCAACATTCCGCGTACACCGTGACGAAGAGTCTAACGAAACCATCATTTCAGGTATGGGCGAGTTACACTTAGAGATCTACGTTGAGCGTATGAAACGTGAATTCCAATGTGAAGTGACTGTAGGTGCTCCTCAAGTTGCTTACCGTGAAACAATCACTGAAGAGGCTGCGTACGACTACACCCACAAAAAACAAACGGGTGGTTCTGGTCAGTTCGCAAAAGTTGTGGGCGCCATCCGTCCATTACCTCCTCAAGAAGATGGTAAGACTTACTTGTTCAACAATAAAGTTGTGGGTGGACGTATTCCGAAAGAATTCATCCCTGCTGTTGACGAAGGATTCTCTGAGCAATGTGCTAAAGGTCCTTTGATAGGTTTCCCTATCGTAGGTGTTGAAGTTGATCTAGTGGATGGTGCATACCATGACGTGGATTCATCTTACATGGCCTTCAAAATTGCTTCTATGGCAGCTATGCGTGAAGTTTACCAAAAAGCTAAACCTGCGGTTCTTGAGCCAATCATGAAGTTGGAAACAACTGTTCCTGAGGAATATCAAGGTCCAGCAACTGGTCAAGTGAACCAACGCCGTGGTGTTATCACAGGTACAACAACTATCGAAGGTAACGTAACGATCGAAGCGGAAGTGCCATTGACAGAGATGTTTGGTTACTCAACTGATCTACGCTCTATCACTAAAGGTAAGGGCGAGTTCACGATGGAATTTGCGAAATATGCGCAAGCTCCTCGTAATATCCAAGACGCTTTAGCTAAGAAGTATGCTGAAAAGCGTGCTGCTGAAAACAAATAATTTTTGTAAATCAGTTAGTTAAAATAAAAAAGGGAGAGTTTTACTCTCCCTTTTTTATTACCCTGTTCCCACTTTTTCCCGCATTACGGATACAATAATTTGTCTATTTCTTGATTGCTTAATAATGGTTTAAAGACACCTGTACGCACTTGTTTTTGCAACAACGAGGGCACAACATAGTAACGGTTCGTCGAATTCGGAACCAATCGTGCGCGATAAATATCTTCATGCGCATTACTGATCGTCTGTCTGAAGCTCACATTAGATCCCATATTTGCCCTGTCGAGCATCATACCCAAGGCCCCAGTGATTTTACTGAAATAGGAGCGATCCGACTTCAACATCTGATTCGCAGAGGCTATAAACTGCAATCCCCTATCCATATCATCTTTTAGATAGTCTGATGTCTTAGGGAATAAGAAAGCAAATATCATCAGATTAAATTCTTTCTTTTCATTTAAGCTGTAGGTCACTAATTCTGTATTTACATTCTGGCGGCGAGGCAACCGCGGATTAGCCGACACATCCTTCGTCATCTCACGCATAAAGCCTGTTTCATTATTCGTGTTATTCGCAACAAAGAAGATATCCTTCTGAAACATCCGATGGACCATAGCACGCATGTTCGCTACACGCAGATCTAATTCTTTAATCCAAATCGGTCCATCTTCTTCTTTTTCAAAGCGATGGTATGAATCTAATGGTCTTGGGACAATTCCACTTAAAAGATTCATCACAGCGCGATTGAGGAAAGATGTTAGTCCCCCCATAGACAGAATATATTCACTGGAAAGGTCTGTAGGATATCCCGTATCTTTCATCACCGCTCGAAGATCAATCATCTGCGGAGGAAGTGTTTTAATAACAGAAGCTGCAGCTTCATACGTATCCTGTCCAGATGTAAAGTTATTTAAGTACGGCTCGTATCCGTTCGCTACATACTTCACTTGATTGGCGCGTTTAAAAACATTTTCTAAAGCAAAGCGAACATAGCGTGGATCTTTTAAAATTTGTCTAGAAACTGTCGCTTTCACATCAGACAGGTTTTCATAGATATCAGCTAACCGATCACCATTTAATTGATAGTTAGGAATATCCCCATATCTTAAATCCATATCAATCGCGCTAGCTGGTAACAACGAGCGAATCGCCACCATCGCTCTGAGTACAGAGCGGCTCATTTTAAAATATTTTTCTACACTTTGCATATCCACAAAGGGTCTGTCTGGATGATGCCAGAAGTGAGCATGTCCCAACTCAGAAATCGTCCCTGCATGGGCAAAGGAATCCTGTAATGTATGAAGGCCGGCCGCGACCTTCATTAAATTACCTTCCGTTAGACCTTCAGTAAACATCTCGGTCGCAAACTCGTGATCGGCTTCCGTTTCAGTAAACGTCTTTAAACGCACGCCCGAGGAAGGATCTAAGAATGTGGGAAGCTGACTGACTGTGAGCTTACTGGCTAAACGCGAAGCCGGAAAATGCAGTAATCTTCTTTTCTTGATGCCCACGTCAGGCAGTAGAATCATACTGACAGGATCAGATATATAGGATTCATCCATCCACTGAGTCGCCGTTGCAATCTTCAATGCAACTTCATGGCGAATACCAGCAAATCGGGCCTTAACATAGGTCCCATAAAAATGGGTATCGAGATCATACGAATGGGCCGAAATAGAGCCCAATAGCAGTACAACAACCGACGTGAGTTTTAAAAGTGCTTTCATAAAATTTCAATCTCCGCCCTTTTCGAGCAGAAAAATTCAAAGCAAAATCTTTGCCTAGTTTAAAAGCTCTATATTTTTGTACAGCCGTCTAAACAATCGACACCTACCCAATATTGTTGCTGCTTCTGTCTTCGAAGTGATAATATCAAGGGCATTCATGATCTGGATATCGACTGTTTTTTTACTCTTAGTAGTCATCTCTTTTTTAAGCTCGCTTTGTGCGTCAGTTATTTTCTCGCTGTCTCCGGCATTCATCGAGGTCAAAGCAGAGACGAAGTCGAAATCAGGAAAGCTCATCAAACATATTACTGACAACATAGATCGCTCTATATTTGCTTTGCGAATACTGAATACCGCATCTCATATTGTCGGCTCAGCCTTGATGACAGTTCTTTCTTTTCATCTTCTTGGTCATTTCGGATTAACCTTGCTAGCTTTGGCTTTAACACTCACTATTTTGATAGTTGCCGAAGCTCTTCCCAAATCTCTTGGGCAGAATCATGCAAAGTCACTGGCTGTTTTCGCGGCTTATACCACTCAGACTTTAATTATTGTCTTCTATCCCTTAGTGAAAATTTCAGAATGGATTTCGACTGCTATTCCCGTGACGGATGATATCCCAGATGTAACTCGTGATGAAGTGATCAAAAGTGCCGAGATCGGGGCTGAAGAGGGCACTATTAAAACAAAAGAGTCCAACATCATTCGCAATCTACTGAAGCTCGATAAAATTTATGTCTCTGATATTATGACTCCACGTTCGGTCATAACAGCGCTTGAGGCCACACAGACAGTGGAAGAAGTGGCAAGGAAATATAATCCCTTACGTTTTTCTCGCCTTCCCGTTTACACAAATAGTTTAGATAATATTATCGGCATGACCCACCGATATAAGATTTTAGAAGCTCTTTCTAAAGATCAGCACCAAACAAAAATTCAAGAGCTGATCGCCCCTATTCAAAGTGTTTCAGAACGTATGAGTGTGTCCCAAGTTCTTGATTTTTTTATCAAAGAAAAATGCCATCTGACTCTTGTGTCGGATGAGTATGGAATCACCACCGGACTTGTGACATTAGAAGACGCTGTCGAAACACTTCTAGGAGTCGAAATCGTAGATGAGTTTGATAGCATCGAAGATATGCGTAAGTACGCGCTGGATCAGTGGCAGCAGCGCAAAAGCCAAGGCCGACGTTAATCAGACGTTGTTCGCGATTCAATTTCTGCCTTAATATCTTCATTATAGATATTTGCATTATAAGCAGGCTGACGAGTGACGTCATAACTCTGAGGAGCGAAAAGCACCACTCTAAACAAAAGTACAGCAAGTCCCGTCATGATCCCTAAAATCATAAAAAGACGAATAGTCTGGTACTCTTTTGGCTTTTTAAACCCCATATTATGCACATATCCTTTGCCGATACTCACAAACAGCATAAAATAGGCCAACATTATCAGTGTCACTTTTTCCCAGCGCCAAGGAGGCCATATGAACCGCCAAGAACTTGCCCAAAGTATATATGATATCTGTCATCTTAACGGCGACTTTCTTCTTCGCAGTGGAAAAAGATCTCACGAGTACTTTGATAAGTATCGCTTCGAATCACAGCCTAAAATTTTACAGGAAATTGCACAGCAAATGAAACCGCTTATTCCTGCTGGCACAGAGGTTCTGGCGGCGCTTGAAATGGGTGGCATCCCTGTGGGTACAGCCCTATCTTTAGCAACAGGCATTCCTTGCGTTTTCGTGCGTAAAACAGCGAAGGACTATGGAACATGTCAATTCGCTGAAGGTATTGATGTGAAAGGAAAAAAAATCTGTATTATCGAAGACGTGATCACTTCTGGTGGCCAAGTTCTACTGAGCGCAGCGGATCTTCGTAGTATCGGAGCCCACGTTGAAAATGTTCTTTGTGTTATTAATCGTGGTGGCGACGAAGCAGCAGCAAAATTACAGGAGTCTCAACTTAACTTAACGGCTTTATTTAAAAGATCGGATTTTCCAAACTAGTCTATGAAGACATCAACACCTGCACCTAAACCTTCTGCATTTTTTAAAATCAGTCGAGTTTTACCATTTATCACATTGATTATGTTTACAGTGGCATTGGTCCACTTATTTATTTTTCGTGTGACCTCCTACTCTATCACGGCTGATTCCTATAGGACGGCTCTTATGCTGGTACTTATCTTGGGCTGGCTGACGTTGCCACTAGGGCTCATTGCAACTCATATTCGCCACCCACTTCTGCGTTTTTCTGCATGGGGCAGCTACATTTGGATGGGCCTTTTTAATTTCCTATTTTTATTCAGCCTTATTGAATTCATCATTCAGTTTATCTACCCCCATGCTTATTCGTATTGGGTACTTGGTATCTGCAGCTTGATAGGTCTTTGGAGTCTTTACAAAGGACTTTCCTTTCCTAAAGTTATCTTCCACTCTTTACACCGCTCAGAAATCAAAGGGCTTCGGTTGGTGCAAATTTCAGATCTACACGTAGGGATGCTTCATCTAAATGAAAAATGGCTCAATCGTATTGTGACGACAATTAATGAGCTCAAACCAGATATCGTAGCTATCACAGGGGATCTTGTGGAAGGTGACTTCTTAGAAATCTCTCCACAACTGGCTCCGTTAAGTCAGATCTCGGCGACCCTTGATAAGTTCTATATCACGGGAAATCACGAATACATTCATCACTCTGGTTCGTGGGAAGAGCGCTTACAGCAGTTAGGGTTCTCTGTCTTGCACAACCAAAATAAAATCATCTCTTATAAAGAATCCCGTGTGCTGATAGCAGGTGTGCCTGATCGTATGATTGGACGTTTTATTTCGGGCTCTCTTTCTTTACCAGACAAAGCTTTAAGTACAGGCGAACCTGTACAGTATAAAATACTTTTGGCGCATGAACCGGCTAGCGTACAGGATATTAAACGTGAATCCTGTGATTTAATTTTAACAGGTCACACTCATGGTGGACAAATTTTTCCATTTCACTTTTTAGTCCGCCTCGTTCAACCCGTGCTAAAGGGATTTAAAAGAATTAATGGTATATTGGTTTTTGCCCATCAAGGCACAGGTTTTTGGGGACCACCGATGCGCTGGTTTAGCCGTAGCGAAATCGTTATCTTTGACTGGAAGTAGACGGCACCGCAGAAGGAGCTATTTTCAAAACTTCTCCTACTAAGTATAATGATCCTGTAACTATACAAAGATCATCTTCATCCGCTATAACAGCAACTTGATCTAAAATATCTTTCACATTTGGACTCGTTGATTTGGCTTGCTCAAGAAACTCTTGCGGGTACTGCCCGACTGTTAATCCCTTAAAAGGAGTCTCTGTTAAGTAAAGACTAACCGAGCTGAGCTTCATCAACTGTGACAGCATTTCTTTGACATCTTTGTCCACACCAATCCCAACAACAAGATGTAGGCGTTTCCATTTAAAGTCTTTGAGGAGCTCAATTAAACTTTCCACCCCTTGCGCATTGTGATCTCCAGACAAAAATAAAGGCGCTTTCATCTGTGGCCATAGGATTTTTTGCATACGACCTTTCCAATCAATCCGAGCTAATCCTTGATAAGCCGATTCGATATCAAATCCCAAAATCTGAAATAACGTAATCGCCGTCATGATATTTTCAAAAGCTCGCTCACCTGTCAGATTAGTTGGAATTTTATTCGCCATATAGTCAATACGATATCGAGGCACTGGCGCTCGTGTATCTTTATGTAAAGTAGCGACCTCGGCTTCGACCCAGTTTGAATTCGTTTCTTTCTGTACTTGGTATTTCAGCTCCATCACTTCTTCTGGTAAGCGGTGGTGAACGACTATACTTTTATTAGTCACGATACCAAATTTATTCGAAGCAACACTCACTAAATCAGTCCCTAAGATATTAAGATGATCTAATCCCAACTTCGTTATGGCACAGAATTTATGAGGAAAGGCATTGGTGGCATCATACGTTCCCCCTAGGCCCACTTCTAAAATGACGAAGTCTAAATTTCCATTCCATTTAGAAGAAAAGAAGTAATGTCCCGCCATCAAGGTCAACGCTTCAAAGTGTGAAAGCTCACACTCTTGAATTAACTTTTTACAATCGTGAAAGACCTCTACAAAATTATTTTCTGATATTTCAAGGCCATTTATACGAATTCTTTCTGTCGTCGAAACTAAATGTGGTGAACTATAAAATCCCACGCGTTGATCTGCGGCTAAGAGTAGACTTTGTAAGGCTGCACAGGTAGTTCCTTTGCCATTTGTCCCAGCCACTACAATTACTTTTTTCGGATCAATTGATGAAAACCAATCTGTCTGCACTAAAGCTCTGTTGATTTTTTGAAGACCTGGCATGGTCTTCGGCATAATTTGCAATGACTCTAGAAAAGAAACCACTTCCGAATAATTCATCACTTAAACTTTCGCTCTTAGGGCCGTTTTCTGACTTTCGATATCATGCACTCTTAAAAACTGCACATAGGCCATATTCATCTTTTGCGTCATAAGAGCTGTTTCCATATCGCGCATGGAAGCAGGTCTATCAGAATACTCTGTTTGATAGGATTTACGAGAATGCCCGATCATGACTTCAGACTTGATATCCGACATTTCTTCAAGGTGATTTAAAATATAAAGACTTTGTTTTTTACTTGTTCCAAAACCAATGCCCGGATCAAAAATCAACTGCTCTGATGCCGCACCTTTATCTTTTAATTCAAGTGCTTTGCGCTGCCACCAACCAACTAATTGATCTATTGGATTTTTAACTTCAGATAGTGTCTGATCTGCTCGTGGTGGAACAGTCAACGAGTGCATCACGAAAGCTCTTTTTTTAGTTTTCACAAGTAGATCTTGCATCTCAGGGCTTGAAAAACCAGAAACATCATTCAAATAAGAAATATCAAATTTTTCTATAATAGATCTGACGACACCTGCGCGACGGCAATCTAAAGATAAGGGTAAGCTTTTGTTAAACTTTTGAATTTCTGTTAATGCCCAATCCAGAGTTTGCAACTCTTGCTCTTCACTAACCGCTAGAGCCTGTGGACGAGTTGACTCAGCTCCGATATCAATAATATCAGCACCTTCAGTCAGCAATTTTTCTATCTGCTCTAATAAAGCATCTGAATTTAAATAACGTCCACCATCCGAAAACGAATCTTGCGTCACATTCAAAACCCCAACCATGCGCGGCCAAAAGTAGCGCGAGCTGATTTGAGTTTGAAAAGGCTTTTCAGAAACCCAAGCCTGCGCCCAATGCGGAAGACGCTCAGGCATAGAAGCTCTCAACTGTGGCCACACTTCTAATAGTGGTAATAAAGCAAATGGTCTTTCAAAAAGTTGACGATGTGGAATACTCAAAGACAGATCACTGTAAGGCTCTTGATCCCAATAAAGGATATCAATATCAATTCTACGAGGAGCCCAGCGGTCCGCCTGTGCCCTACCTATTTTTAGTTCAATCTCTTTAATATGGGACAACAAGGTTTGTGCAGAAAGGTCCGCTCTGACCTCACACAGAACCGCCGCATTTAAAAATTTTTGATTCCACGAACTCTCTGCATTTTCAGGTAATTGCGCATCTGATTCATACAGAGATGAAACTCGAAGGACTTTTAAATTCGGTATTTGCTTTAACAGCTGCAACGATAGGCGCAACTGCTCGATAGGATTCCCTAGATTGGCACCAAGTCCAAGAGCTACAGTTGTTCTTCGCATGAAAAAGTAACTCCATCGGTAAGGTGTTCCACGGGCACTCTGATCTTCTTCACAGAGAGCTTCATAACACCCGTTATAGACTTACTTTTTAGATACTCACGAACTTTCAGAAATACAGAGTAATTCAGATGCTCAATCAAATGATATGGCTTTGCCGTAGCCACTGACTTCATAATTGATGTCAAAGCCACGTAATCTAGTGCATCCTCAAGTCGATCTGAAGTCATTCCCTTACACTCTAAGGCATAGTCTATTACAAAATTAAAATGAACTGGCTGAGCATGTTTTTGCTCTTCAAGGTCACATCCAAGATGCACCCACGCCTCATAAGAGTTAATCGTCAGACTCGACTTCATTTAACCCCAACGATATAGGCAATCCAGCTTAAACAAGCTTCGCCCTTAGTCACGCGATCGAATTTTCCATTCCCCAATCCTTTACGAGAAGTTCCCTCCCAGTAGACATAGGAGTCTTTGAAGCCAACTTCGGCCATCAGTTCGCGAATCTCGGGAATTGTCCACATACGCCAGTCATAGGAAAATACACCTTCGTATTTTTTATTTTTATAGCGAAAATGAATTTCAAAATAAGCTTCGTTGGTCACAGGATCAAAATGCTTCTGATCCCAATAATAAGTGAACTCTTTATGTTTGGTACGATCTTCAATAGCATCTGTACATTGGGTCCCACCAAAAATGTCTAGAATAAATAATCCATCCTTATTCATCGACTTGTAAACATTTTGAAAATACTGCTTTAGCACTTCTCTTTTTTTAAAAAAGAAGTAAGAGAAGTTTACAGCCGCCACAATATCTGCCGCTGGCAATTGGCCAGAAAGAACATTCTGTTGAATTAAAGCAATACGCTTTTGCTGTTCAGAGTTCAGCTTCGATAAGTAATGCTCTTTGCCATAGTCCATTGGGACCTGATCTAAATCAATTCCTATCGACTTATGGGATGGATCTAACTTAACCCACTCACACGAAATAGCAGCCCCGGCACAGAAGTCCTCACGCAGAACGCGAGGACGTTTAGACTTATTCACGTCCTTGTAAACTTGGCGATAAAATTTTACATCTGCTTCAGGCGACTGAACCGCTTGATTGTAGAAGTCATATTTATCAAATGGCAATTGGGTGTTCTTAGAAGCCGCTTTTCTTGATGCTGTATTCTTTGAGGGATTAGGCATCAAGGAACCTCTGCACAAATTTGACGAATTAATGTTTCGATTTCATGCTTTTGAGGGACACTGCTATCTTCTAGATTCGGATGTAAACCAATACCTGGAACATTCTTACCTGCCAGTACACGTGGTGGAGCCATCAAATGATAGAACAACTCTTGTGTCACTCTGTAAGATAAATGCTCAGCAAAGTTGGTAACTTCGGTATCTTCATTCACAAATAAAACTCGCCCAGTTTTTTCAACTGATGATTTAATCATTTGCCAGTCATAAGGATAAATAGAACGCAAATCAATAACCTCTACCGAGTATCCATCTTGCTTTAATTGATCTGCAACTTCATTACACATCAATAAATGACGTCCATAGCTGACAACCGTGATTTGATCACCAGCACGAGTGATCTTACCTTTTCCGAATGGAACTAAGTACTCTTGTACATCTGGCCACTTAGCTTTCCACTTAGAACGATCTCCGATCGGAGCATCAATCATATTTTTTAAATCTTTTTCATCCGTTGGTTCTCCTGGAATCAACTCTTCACCGCGAACCCGCATAAGAGCCTTAGGCTTTAAGAACATACATGGATTTGGATCCTGAATACATGACAGCAATAATCCGTAAGCGTCCAAAGGATTTGACGGCATCACCACTTTCCATCCTGAAAGACGAGACGCCCACGCGTCAAAAGAGTGTGAGTGATATACACTTCCGCGAATACCAGCCCCTACCGGCGTCATTACCGTCATTGGTAAGTTATATTGTCCATTCGTACACCAAAGTGTGTTCCCTGCGATTTTCAAAAGATCGATCGTATTAAAAATATAATCCGCAAATTGGATCTCGGCCACGCAACGATCACCGGCCATAGCAATTCCCATCGCCATACCAATAATCCCACGCTCATCTAGCGGAGAATTCCACGCTGTTTTCAAACCTTGAGTCGCGGTGAAAACTCCACCCAATGGAGCCCCTACATCCTGACCAAATACATCTTTTAAGTTATAATTTTTTTCTGCATAGTGAAGCGCCATACGGATCGCTTGTGCCATATTTGCCATTAGAAATTTCTCCAGTCTGCGTTTTCACTGCCTACAAATGTATGATCCCAAACGCTTTCAGCCGTTGGCACAGGTTCTTGGCGTGCTTGTTCAGCTGCCTTAACGCCTTCATTCTCAAATGACTGCCATAACTCTTTCACATCTTTTTCTTTTAAGATTCCTGCTTTTAAAAGTTTCTTTTCAAACTCACGTACTGGGTCCACTTCATTCGGTACAGGATTTGCCCCGCTGGCAGAAGAATGTCCGTACAGACGTGACAAATGCGCTTCAATGAACGCTGGCTTACCTGTCTTACGAATATAGGCCATGTCTTCTTGTAAGCAGATGTAAGACTCGACAGGATCATTCCCATTGATAACTCGTGATTTGATATTGAAAGCTTTCGCACGATCCGCAATATGCGTTTCTCCATGTTGTCCATCATACGATGTCGAAATACCCCATTTGTTATTTTGTACAGTGATCAACATTGGAAGTTCTTGGCCTTTACGTGATGCCAAAATTAAGCTGGATGCAAAATCACCTTCAGCCGTCCCCGCATCACCACCCGTTACGATCGTAATCGCTTTTTTTCCTAGGCGTTTTTGTACGTGAGCCGTTCCGCAGGCGATTGGGTATTGCACCTCTAACGGAGATGTCACTGGAGCCACATTCCACTCAGGAATACAGTAGTGATTCGAAAAGTTACGTCCCCCTGTCGATTTGTCCGTAGAGCGATTCATCATTAATCGCACAGAATCAATCATCGGTAGACCAAGAGCAATAAGAGTTGGCGTACAACGATAGTGAAGATGATAGTAATCGTAAGCTGGTCCTTGACCTTTTTTTCCTAGAAGCCCCAATGGAACGCCCCAAGCTTCCTCGCCTGGACCACCAATCCAAAAGAAGGATTCACCTGCACGATAAATTTTGATGAGACGTTCTTCAAGAACGCGCGACTTCACCATGAGTTTGTGCATGTTGATTAAAAGTTTCTTATCAAGACCACCAAAAGCTTTTTTCGTTGCCATATTTTCTCTTTTTGTTACTGCAGGAATCATAGCGAAAGAATGCTATAAAATCCTGATTTTATAAGGTGCAATATACGCGAAGTATACGGCGCAATAATTTCATGCTCTGTGTTTCAGCATTTGATACTAAGGGTTGACAGAGTCAACAGAGAACTCAACTTTATAGAGTAGCAACTAACGGAGGCAAAATGACATTTCTTAAGCGTTTCGGCTATTTTATCATCACAGGTATTCTGGTGGCTCTTACGATTCAATTCATCGTTGCTCTTGTCTCAGGCTTCCTAGGAGTCGACTTAACATCTGGGGGATACACAGGTCTGTTTATACTTTGCTTAATTTGGGGCTTTGCGGGTTCATTTATCTCGCTTCAAATGTCTCGTTGGACAGCAAAGCGTTTTCATGGTGTCCGTGTCATTGATCCGCAGACAAACAATCCTACAGAGCGTCTGTTAATTGATCGCGTCTATCGCATCGCTCGTTCTGCGGGCATGGAAGTTATGCCTGAGGTCGGTATTTACAATGCTCCAGACGTCAATGCCTTCGCGACAGGTCCTTCAAAAAAACGCTCATTGGTTGCCGTTTCTACAGGGTTGCTCAACACCATGACGGATGATGAAGTTGAAGGTGTTCTGGCTCACGAAGTAGCCCATATCGTTAACGGAGACATGGTCACACTGACGTTGATCCAAGGTATTGTAAATGCCTTTGCGATGTTCTTTGCTCAGATTATCACGATGTTTATTATGAATGCCTTAAGACGTGATAATGACAGACGTGGCTTCGGCGACTTTATGCTGCGTCAAATGATCTACAGTATGGTCGTAATGGCTTTCACTTTATTGGGCTCTATCGTCGTGAATTATTTCTCTCGTCAACGTGAGTTTCGTGCCGATGCGGGTGGCGCTCGCTACTCATCTTCCGAGAAAATGACAGCGGCATTAGCTCGTTTGCAACGAGTCTACGGACAGCCGCAACTTCATAAAAAAGATGAAGAGGCTGACAATTTAGCAGCCTTCAAAATTTCAGGGAAGTCTAACGGAATTGCACGCCTTTTTATGACTCATCCTCCTTTAGAGGAAAGAATCGCGGCATTACGAAATCGCACTTATTCAGCCTCTACATAAAGCTTCTACATAGAGCCTCTATACTGAGCCTCGATTGAGAGGCTTTTTCTTTTTTAGAGCGGCTCTTATATCTATTTAACAGATAGAAAATTTATTATTTATCTATTTTAACGAATTATATTTTTCATACATAATATACTTTCACAACAGTAGCTGTGATATTGTCAGCTCTCGTTTTAAAGGAGACTTCTATGTTTAAACGAATCGGTCTATTTCTGATCACCAACATTCTGATTATGGTGACGATCACCACTATCATGAATATCTTTGGCCTGCGCCCCTACCTGTCTGCACAGGGCATTGATTACGTCAGCTTGATCGTCTTCTGTGGTCTTTGGGGATTCGGTGGAGCCCTTATTTCTCTGTTCCTTTCTAAAAAAATGGCGAAGTGGATGATGGGGGTCAAACTCATCGATAGCAACACACAAGACCCTCGCTTACTGTGGGTCCAACAAGTGACAAACAGATTAAGTGATGCAGCCGGCTTGCCAAAGCGCCCAGACGTGGGCTTTTACCAATCACCTGACGTCAATGCCTTTGCCACAGGGCCGTCTCGCTCGAACTCTTTAGTCGCTGTTTCAACTGGCTTATTAGATAAGATGAACGAAAAAGAAGTTGAAGGTGTTCTAGCCCATGAAGTCGCTCACATTGCCAACGGCGATATGGTGACGATGACTCTATTACAGGGCCTAGTGAACTCATTCGGTATGTTCTTAGCCCGTGTTATCGGATTCTTTGCTGGCCAGTTAGTGGATGAAGAAAAAGCTCCCATCGTTCAGCTTATCAGCACGATTGTTTTAGATATCCTGTTCAGTATCTTGGGAATGTTTGTCGTCGCTTATTACTCGCGCCAACGTGAGTTCCGCGCAGATGCGGGAAGTGCGCGTATTGCTGGTCGTGATAAAATGATCGCAGCTCTTGAAAGACTGAAAGCTGACTTTGCCACTCCGGAAGAGCATGAAGAACCGAAGTCGCCAGTGGCTGCATTACAGATATCCAATCGTGGATCCTCGATCTTCCGATTGCTTTCGACACACCCTTCTTTAGAAGAACGTATCGAACGCCTCAAATCTGCAGCCGCTTAGAAAAATTAATCGCAGCAAAACCAATAAAAAAGGGGATTTTTAATCCCCTTTTTTATTTTATGTGAATTTTGAACCCAGCCTGAGCTGGTATCGTAAAAACTCAGCTTACTTTTTTGTCGTGGTGCTGTTGCTTGTTAAAGAAAGATCTTTACCGGTTTGCAAAGAGATCAGATCTAGAAGCACATCAGACGCCTCTTGAATTTCAGCTCTGTCTAAATACTCTTTATCTTTTTCATCTTTAGATCCGTAACGACTTTTCTTCACTTTTTTCTCTTTTTCGCCTTTTTCTTTTAAGACTTCAGAGACTTTGATCGTCTTACCTAACTTCTTAGTTTTTTCTAACTCATCAACGATTTTTTTGAAGTCCTCGCTTTTCGCTACACGTTGAGCCGAGCGTGTACGAATTTTGTTAATCCATTCCGGCTTAATCACTGACCATGCCGACTCGCCTTTATCTACAAAAGCGTCTTTTGAAATAAAGCTATCGATCTTTTTAGCTGGTAAAGCGTAGTCCATACTCTTTTCACCAATATCGTCCACATTGTATTGAGTTGGAATCACGATATCAGACTCTACACCACGTAACTGCGTTGAGTACCCACTTGGAGTAAAGAACATACCAATCGTTACTTTTAAAGCTCCCAATTCCCCAGGAACAGCGATAACTGTTTGAATGCTACCTTTACCATAAGTGTGATCGGAACCGACAACAACGGCACGCCCGTAATCTTTCATCGCACCAGAAACGATTTCAGAAGCTGAAGCACTGATTCTAGATGTTAGAATCACCAATGGACCATTCCAGTCTACTTTATCATCGCTATCTGCCAGCGGAGTTTCCATACCCTCACGACGTGAAGACTGCTTAACGATATTTCCTGTTTTAATAAATAATCCACCGATCTTAACAGCGTCTTCTAAAGAACCACCGCCATTGTTCGATAAATCTAAAACCAGCCCATCTACTTTTTTAGCTTTCGCTTCTGCAACGATTTTTTTCATGTCTGCAGCCGATGAGCGTCCGCCACGTTTAGAGTCAGCATAGAACGATGGGAAGTTGATAATTCCGATTTTTTTCTTAACGCCATCTACTTCGCGATCTTGGTAGTAAATAGATACAGCATTATCTTCTAACGCCACTTTTTCACGAGTTAACTCGATATCAAATTTTTTGTTCGAGCCATCTTCTTTTCTTAAGATGGTCAGTTTTACTTTTGTCCCTTTAGGACCGCGGATCATTTTAACGACGTCTTTTAATTCCATATCAACGACGTTTTCCATTTTTCCATTTTTTTGGCTAACAGCGATGATTTTATCTTGTGGTTTTACAAGTCCCGATTTCGAGGCTGCTCCACCTGCAACTAAAGCTTCTACTGTAGTGAATCCATCTTCCTGAGATAGCGTCGCGCCGATACCTTCTAAAGAAAGACTCATGTCGATAGTGAAATCTTCATAGTACTCTCTAGAGAAAAAGCTAGAGTGCGGATCTAAAGATAAAGCAAACGAATTCAGATAGTTCGCGATCAATGTCTCTTGCTTCGTTTCTTTAATACGCTTCAAGTTTCTTTCGTAATTTTTGATAACTCTTTGCTTAGCCTCTTCCATTTTGATGTCAGTTGCTAAATAGTTGGCCACTTGAAACTGGATATATTTTTTTACAAACTCATTGGCTTCATCAGAAGTCGTCGCAAAAACCTTGTGTTGAGGATCGTAGACAAATTCAGTTTCTGAATTGAATTTGAAATCTTTAGCACTTAGGTGTTTTTTTACAAACTCAGTTCTTTCTTCAACACGTTTCACCAAAACTTCTTGAACTTCATTTAGAAATTTACATTCTGTTTTAGCAACGTCATCAAAGACTGATTTCATAGATGTTTTAATTTTTTCAACGTCACTCGCCAAAAGATACATCTTAGCGCCATCTTGTCTTTTGATATACTGCTCAATCACACGAGCTTGCAGATCTTTATCTTTTTGCTTCATCGACAAATGATTCTGTAAAAAACCCGTCTGAATAGGATCAACCCAATTGCAATCAAGTGATTTAGTAAATTGCTGGCCATACGCCGCAGAAGAGATAAGTAACGAAAACGATAATATTTTTATTAGCATGATGTTTCCTTTTTAAGACGTCTCATCATTATATGTCGAGAGGGGGCATTTTGTAATATCTTATTGCAGCGTAAGAGAGGTTAAGTCTTACGTCTCGTTGGATTAAAAAGATCTAATTGCGACTCATTATCAGACATGTAGTGGGATTTAAGACCATGCTGAGAAATCTCGTGCTTAATGAAGTCTCCGCCATGGGTTTCGATCATAAAAAATGACATCTGTGGATAAACAGACTTAAGTCGTGTCATTTCTTCAACAACGAGTTGTATATTTTTTGGATCATCATCGCTCATTCCAAAGCGATGATGAGGGCTGTAGCCATAAACCTCTATCGCTTTTTCCACTGAAGCACGAATGGCTCTTTGCTTAAGTTCAGCAATCGAAGCATTGCCCTCTACATCCCCTAGATGCGCACGAACCTTTTTATTGCTCACCGCATACACACTGAGGTAATTCGGCTCTACAGGTAAATACCCAGAACGAATGAACTCTCGAACACCCTCTTGAATCGTCGCGGCTGAGTGACCGCGAGCCGTGATAACGGATACAGGTCTTTGATTAAAGGCTGCGTGGTAGAAACAATTCCAAGAAGGCCCCTTCCATTGTAAATCTGGAAGCCCTAAAGCCTTCTGCACATCTTGTACGAAAAGCTGTTTTTTTCCATCTAGCTTTTCGACTTCATTCAAATCTAAATCTCGAAAGTTACGGAAAGAACCGGTTTCATCATCATAGCGAATTTCGTATTCGACATAAGGACCCGATTTTCCAATGTAGGCATGATGCAAAGCCCATTCAGAACTCGATAGAAACAACTCATCACCCGTCTGCTTATGAAACAAGACAAGACTTGTAGATAAAAAGGCGATGTTGTCGTCAAAATCAAAGAAGTAAAAACTCCTACCACCGCGGTGATAATTGCGATCTGGCTCTTTTAGGCGCGTTTCACCTAACTCAAGCTGACCTGTTGGAATTTTTATTTTCTTATCTTCACTCATTCACTACTTTTTAGCTTTTTTAGCTTTTTTTACAATGACCTTTTTAACTCCTAAGGCCTCGGCTTTTTGCTTTGCGGAAGCTTTCTTTTTTGCTCCGCCAGCTTTCGGCTTTTTCGCCGCCGTTGCTCCTAGTTTTTCATTTATCAAAGCAAAGGCCGCTTCTGGAGTCAGCTGCTCAACCGTCGTTCCCTCTGGCAAGCCCACATTGACCTTCCCCGCCTTTAAATACGGGCCATAGGGACCATTAAAAAGACTTACCGCAATATCATGCACAGGATGGTTACCAAATTCTTTTATGGCTGCAGCTTTACCTCTGCCTTTTTTCGGCTGAGCTAATAATTCTAACGATTTTTTCAAATCCATTGTGAAAACTGTTTCTGTCTTCGGAATAGATCTGTAATCCCCATCATGTAAGACGAATGGTCCAAAGCGCCCAACACCCACCTTCACATCTTTTTGTGTGTCAGGATGTACACCCAATGTTTTCGGCAATGCCAAAATCTCAAGAGCCATTTTAAAATCAACTGAAGCCGGATCTAATCCTGGGGGAAGAGAACTTCTTTTTACTTTCTCTTCATCACTTTCTCCTAATTGAACATAAGGACCATAACGACCACTTAAAACATAAATCTTTTTGCCAGTTTCTGGATCTTGTCCTAAAGAGTCCGCACCCTTCAGTTTTTGATCAATCAACTTTTCAACATGATCAGGAGTAATATCCGCAGGAGCCTCTACCTCTGGGATAGACGCGCTGACACTGTCTCCGTCACGTTTTGATTTTACATAGGCACCATAGCGCCCAACGTGGAACTCATATTTTTCAAGTCCATCTAATTTAATAGAACGTGCCTCTTCAGGATCAATTTTATCTTGCTGAGACTCCACTGTCGCACGCAGCCCCTTCGGACCGTGATAAACATCTTTTAAATAGTTTTCCCAGTTCAAATCACCATCAGCAATATGATCCAAAGACTGCTCCATCTGAGACGTAAAGCCCAAATCTACATATTGAGTCAGATGCTGAGATAATAATTTAGAAACCACCATGGCCGTGAATGTCGGAACCAAAGCATTTCCGCTTTTACGAACATAGCCACGATCAATAATTGTTCCGATAACACTGGCGTAAGTTGATGGACGGCCAATGCCCTCTTTTTCCATCATCTGAACTAATGAGGCCTCTGTATAACGAGCCGGTGGCTTCGTTTCATGTGCCGTTGGATCCACCTTACCTAATTGCACTTCATCTTGAGCTTTCAATTGAGGTAGGCGTACATCACGCGACTCTAAATCAGCTTCTGGATCATCACTTCCTTCAACATAGGCACGTAAAAATCCCGCAAACTCAATTGTGGTACCAGAGGCCGCAAAAACTGCATCCCCCACTGTGATTTTAGCACTGACTTGCTTCTGTTTAGCATCTGTCATTTGCGAAGCCATCGTACGCTTCCAAATAAGGTCATACAGTTTAAACTGCACCCCAGTTAACCCCGTAGAGTCTGGATCTTGGAAAGATGTTCCTGCTGGACGAATCGCCTCATGGGCTTCCTGCGCACCTTTCGACTTTTTCGCTTCGTATGTGCGCGGAGAATCCGGCAAGTAGTCCTTACCATATTTATCTAAAATAGACTCACGAGCGGCTTTAATAGCCTCTGTAGATAAGAAGGTAGAGTCCGTTCTCATATAGGTAATAAAACCCTGCTCATATAGCTTTTGCGCTACTTGCATGGTTTCACGGGAACTCAATCCCAACTTACGATTGGATTCCTGCTGTAAAGTCGAAGTAATAAAAGGTGCATAAGGGCGTCTTGTAACTGGCTTTTCTTCAACGTCGCTGACAACCCATTTTTGATTTTTAACTTCGTTTAAAATCTTATCTGCTGAATCCTGATTTAAGACAATCAGGTCTTTACCAGAAGAAAGTTGACCTGTTAGACCATCGAAGTCTTTACCAGTAGCAATTTTTTTATTTTGATAGCTAAAAATTTTAGATTCGAAAGTTTGTCCCGCTTTTTCTAATTCAGCTAATAAGCCATAGTAAGAGGACTTCTTAAAGCGCATTCTTTCTTTTTCACGCTCTACAACCAAACGTACTGCAACCGACTGAACACGGCCGGCTGACAAACCAAAAGCTACTTTTTTCCAAAGGAGCGGGGAAATTGTATATCCCACCAAGCGATCTAGCACACGTCTAGCCTCTTGTGCACGGACCAGATTAAAATCGATTTCACGTGTTTCGTTCAAAGATTTTTGAATCGCTTCTTTAGTGATCTCGTGAAAAACCATGCGTTTCGTAGGAACAGAGGGTTTTAAAACTTCCAATAAATGCCAACTGATACTTTCCCCTTCGCGGTCTTCATCGGTCGCGAGGTAAAGTTCATCAGCTTCAGATAATTTTTCTTTTAGATTTTTGATGACCTTTAATTTATCTTTCGGAACGCAATACAAAGGCTCAAAATTCTTATCAACATTAACACCCAGTTGGGCCCATTTTTCTTTTTTTACTTTTTCAGGAATATCTTTCGCAGATTGTGGTAAATCACGCACATGTCCCATGCACGACTCGACGATGAAGTCTTTGCCTAGATACTTGCGAATTGTCTTGGCTTTTGTCGGTGACTCAACAATAACTAACTTAGTCCCTGATCCAGAATTTTCTCGCGAACGAGTTGATGCTTTCTTCACTATCTGTATTCCTCTACACTATAAAAAACACCGAATTTGAAGAAAGCACAATGAAAAATTTAACAGATTTCAATTCTAAGATCGAGTTTCTCCTTACAGACATAGACGATACAATTACGACAGAGGGCCAGCTTCATGCCGAGGCCTACGATGCTCTTTGGAGATTATCCGACGCAGGACTGAAAGTAGTTCCCATAACAGGACGACCTGCTGGTTGGTGCGAAATGATCGCTCGTTTCTGGCCTGTAGTCGGAGTCGTCGGAGAAAACGGTGGATTTTACTTCACACACAAGCACTCTACCGAAGTCTCCGTAGCAAGTTCGGCAAAAAAAATGTCGCGCTGGTTCTTCACCGATCCAGAAACAATTCAAAAAAACAAAAAAAGACTCGAACTTATTGAAACGGAAGTTTTAAAAACCGTAAAAGGTAGTGCTATTTCATCAGATCAGTTTTGTCGTCTTATGGATCTAGCCGTCGATTTTTGCGAAGATGTTCCTGCATTAGATGAAGAAAGTATTCAAAAAATTGTCCAAATTTTTGAAAAACATGGAGCCCACGCAAAAGTCAGCTCAATTCACGTCAATGGCTGGTTCGGCGATTACAATAAACTGACGACGACATTTCAGTTCTTAAAAAATGAATTCAATCTAACAGAAGAAGAAGCCTTAACTAAATGTGCTTTTGTTGGAGACTCTCCTAATGATGAGCCTATGTTTGAACGCTTTCCTCATTCATTTGGGGTCGCCAATATTCTGCATTTTAAAGACAAAATGAAAACCCACCCCCAATACGTTTCAGGTGCTAAAGGCGGACAGGGCTTCGCCCAGATAGCTCAGCGGTTGATTGAACTACACAAGTAACACCTGTAATTCTAACCTGTCAGAAAACTAACATCTGGATAAATCCTCTAAACAGTATTAATTTGCATCTACGGGTGACAACAACTATGGACCGCGGTCAATATTGACCGCCTTTTGACTCTTTAAGTGCTCGCAGCCATGGGAAAAGTTCAAAGCATTAAAGCGTTAGGCCGCGGTTCCATTAGTTTTTCTTGATTAACTTCTTCTTATAAAAGCTTACTGACCGCTTCGTAAAACGGCTCAAATCCAGGAAAAGGGCTGATCTTACCTAACTTTTTACCATTTTTAAAAAAGATGAATATCGGGATTCCAAAAATTCCAAAACGTGTTGCTAAGTTAAAGTCTTCATAGATATTGGCTTGATACCACTTCATATCTAATTGATCGACCTCAGCTTTACGATCAACTAAAACTTTTTTAGCAACTTCGCAATTGGGGCAATCATGTCCCCAAAAGAATACACAAACCAACTTGTCGGCATTTTCATTCGCATTAATTTTGACAGCAAACTCTTCATCCGTAATTTGTTCAAAGTTGTACGCTTCGAAGAACTCTGCCGCCATGATCAGTACACTCTACTTTTGTAGATAAGGATTTCTGGGTTTTCATCACTCCAAACCAAGTGATGAACACTGCCATTAGCAAATAGATTTAAATCCCATGGAACACCTTCACCAAAAACGAATGTCATGGCTCTCATCAACATCCCATGGCTGAATATAGCCACAGTATTGCGATTAGAGTTTTGAGCAATTTCAAGAAAGACATGACGTAGTCGATGCATCATCTGACGTTTAGACTCACCATTAGGAAAATGATAATCCAACAATCTTTCTTCATAAGAACGCCACTTCAATAAACTCTCAGAACCAAACGATTCCAAAATCTCATCGTGTGTCTTCCCTTCCGCATCCCCAATATTGGTTTCACGAAGGCGATCATCTTTATGAATGGTTAGTTTAAGATCTTGAGTTGCGAGTTCTGCTGTTTCATAAGCGCGCATCAGCGAGCTAGAATACACAGATTCAATTTGCAATTGCTGCATGATAGGACGGAGCTTAATAGCTTGTTCACGACCAGTTTCGTTTAAACGAATATCTGTCTGACCTTGAAACCGATGATTTTTGTTCCAATCGGTTTCACCGTGTCTAATGACGTATATATTTTTAACTTTCAAGACTACTTTTTCTTAGCCTTAGTCATTCTTTTTTTCTTAGTTAAGCGCTTAGCTTTGTGTTTAGCACTTTTGTTTTTGCTATTTTTCTTTTTTCCACCAACTTTTAATGCCACGATAAACTCCTTGTTTCAGTATCTTATTGATATCAATTACTTTTTATTATTGCTCTGGTTTAACAAAGCTGCAAATGGATTGTTGAAAGGATTAGCTGGTTTTTTACCCTGTTGAGCACCAAAGCCACCTTTAAAGTCGGATCTTCCATCTGCTGGTCTTCCACCATCACGAGGTCTAAAGTCCTTGCGTGGTCTATCTGATTTACCAGCATCTTTTTGATCGCGGAATGACTTGTGTTCAGGGGCCGCTTCCAACTTCATCGACAATGAAATTTGATTTTTAGCTTGATCCACTTTCAAAACCTTAACTGTAACTTGATCCCCAGGATTTACCACCTTACGAGGATCATCTACAAACTTATGAGCAATCTCAGAAATGTGCACCAATCCATCTTGATGAACACCGATATCAACGAAAGCTCCGAAGTTAGTCACATTCGTCACAAGGCCTGGGCAAACCATTCCCTCTTTTAAGTCTTTCACTTCAAAAATATCATCACGGAATTGGAAAACTTTAAACGGATCACGTGGATCACGTCCTGGCTTTTCCATCTCTTTCATCATGTCGTCAAAAGTGTACTCGCCCACGATACCAGCCCATTTCGTACGAGCTGACACTAATTTCTTAGCACCTTCACCAACAAGTTCACTGATATTAACTCCTAAATCCTGAGCCATATCACGAATAGCACTATAGCGCTCCGGATGGATTCCCGTTGAGTCTAAGAATACTTTCCCATTTAAAATACGTAAGAAGCCGGCAGCTTGCTCGAAAACCTTACCTGTTAAACGAGGAACTTTCATCAGCTCAGAGCGGTCTTGGAACAATCCGTTCTTCTTACGATAATCAACGATCGAATTCGCAATCCCCGGCCCGATACCAGAAACATACGACAACAATGACGCTGATGCCGTATTCACATCAACACCTACATTATTCACACAGCTTTCAACGACTGCCTCTAGGCCTTTTTTCAATGCTGTTTGGTTCACATCATGTTGATACTGACCCACACCAATTGACTTCGGATCGATCTTGACCAGCTCAGCTAAAGGATCTTGTAATCGACGAGCAATTGAGATCGCCCCTTTAACTGTTAAATCTAGATCTGGGAATTCAACACGAGCCACATCACTAGCAGAGTAAACAGAAGCTCCAGACTCATTCACCATGATTACTGGAATTTCCTTATCTTTTCCTAATTCTTTTAAAACTTTTTTAACAAAAATCTCAGTCTCGCGACCGGCTGTTCCATTACCCACGGCGATAGCTTCGATTTTAATTTGTTTTGTAACTTCAGCGATTAAGGTTTGCGCTTTTTTCTCGGCACCTTCACCTAAGATATGCATCACTGTATGTGATACATAGTTTCCTCCCTTGTCGACCAAGGCCACTTTACATCCTGTTCTTAAACCAGGATCCACACCTAAAACACATTTAGGACCGTACGGAGACCCTAAAAGAACGCGTCGTACGTTTTCGCTGAATACTTTAATTGCATGCTCATCCGCTTTTTCTTTTAACTTCGCATGCACTTCGTTTTTAACAGATGGAATCACGTAAACATTCAAAGCTAAGCGCGCTGATTCTTTAAGGTAAGTGCCAACAGCATTATCAGGAGTCGAAGTGGCAAAGCTTTCATACACTTTCAGCAACACTTCATCATCACCTGTAATATCAACTGCTAACTCATCTTCTTCCCATCCACGTTTCATTGCCATATAGCGATGTGATGCTTTTTCTTCTAGAAGATTTTTAACAGGCTCAGTGTAGTCCTTAGAGTACATTTCATACTTCGAATTTGGTTTATAACCTTTTCCAATTTTAACAGCGACTTTACCTTGTTCGAAATAATTTTTGCTCACTTGATCACGTAGCGCAGCCTCATTCGCGATTTTATCAACGATAATGTCTTGAGCGCCTTTTAAGGCTTGATCATAAGTAGCAATTTTCTTTTCTAGATTTAAGAAGCTCTTAGCTTTAACTTCCATCGTCTCAGTATCTTTGATAGCGCCATGGCCAAGATCCCAAATCCAATTTGCTAAAGGCTCTAAACCAGCCTCGCGAGCCAAAGTTGCTTTGGTTTTTTTCTTTTTCTTGAATGGTTTGTAGATCTCTTCTAGTTCATTCAGATCCCAAGACACTTCAATACGTTTTTGAATCTCTGCTGTTAAATTGTTTTGCTCGCCAATCTCTTTAAGTAAGAAGGCTTTACGCTTTACAATTTCCTGATAGGTTTCGTGAGCTTCAATAACATTACGAATTTGCACCTCGTCCAAATTGCCTGTTTTCTCTTTACGATAACGAGCAATGAACGGCACTGTTGCTCCTTCAGCGGCTAGTTCTAAAACTGCTACAGCTGATTTAGGAGTAATTCCTTGTGCAAAACGCGACAAATAACTCTGAAGAGCTTGTTCCATTTTGTAATCCTCTAGATTTTCATTTTTGTTCTGGGTTGGGATACGTCATAAGGTAGAAACTGTTTTTACTTATGACGGTACATGATTAGACCGTGGGTTGGGTCATATGGAGAAACTCCAACACTGACTCTATCACCCACAACGATACGGATATTAAAGCGACGCATTTTGCCGCAGAGTTTGGCAGAAATAACCACCTTGTTTGCTTCTAGCTCAACCTTGTAGATTCCACCAGCTAGAGCGTCCACGACTTTTCCATCAAATTGTGCTAAATCTTCTTTTGACATGCGCCTCAAATACTAAGGTGATTGTGTATGTGAATCAAATGAAAAATGGCTACGACTTATAATTACTAATAAGCATACGAATGCCGTTTTCAAATAATACTTCTAAACGACTGTTCTCATTAGTTAATATAAAACCCCAACCTAAAACTTTATGCTGTAGCGGTACCAGCGCTGGATACTCTTCAGTCATTTTATAGCTAAGAGCCTTGTCTTTCCCATATTTCTTGTACAATTCAGCCCACTTAGCCTTTTCATCAGCCAAGTTACCACGATCTACTTTAACAGGTTTAACCTTGCTTACTTTTTCTACTTTGGCTTCCTCAGTTACAGGAGCAGACTCGGACTCAATAATACTAATAACGTTTTTAGACGTCTTTTTTTCAACCACAGCTACTGGCTTACTGACTTCCACTTCAGGCTTCTTGCTTACCTTCTTACTCATAAGAGCTGGTTTAACAGTTTTTTTGTCAGTTTTTACAGCTTTGGGCTTAGTTGCAGCCGGCTTAGTCGTCTTTGAAGAAATTTTTTTCGCAGGAGCTTTTTCGACTTTTTTAGGTTTTGTCGCTTTTGTCGCTTTAACTTTTACTGCGGCAGCTTTCTTTTTCGTTGCTTTTTTTTTAGCCATATTTCAGTAAACCTCTATTAATGTACTTATATCGCGCACCGCTCGAAGCACAAGTAAAATGATGTCTTTTCTTTCGCGAAGCATTACATTAAGTCTATGAAATCAGTGTCAATTGATCAGATTACGTCGACCAATCCGGCTCTTTTATCACTGCAACAAAGATTTGATGTATCGATAACCGCCGTCCAACCTCCTGAATTTGCCAATGCTAAAACATTAGTTTTTGTCTCTACAGCAGAGCTTTTGCAAAAAGCTTTAGCTAATCAAGCTCAAGCACTTATTGTTTTACAAAGCCTTTACCAAGATGCGGGCACGTCTATTCCGTCCAACATCTGTGTTTGGACAACACCAAACATTTCTCAGGCGATGAGTTTGGTCCTTCCTCTGTTTGATCAGAAGACTGACTTTTTAAAAGCAGGCATTCATCCTACGGCAAGTATACATCCCACAGCCACTGTCGCCCCTACAGCTCATGTAGGAGCTTATGCTGTTATCGAAGCGCATGCACATGTGGGTGACAACACCGTTATTTATCCTCACGTATATATTGGGCCATTTTGTGAAATTGGGAGCCGCTGTCATATATCATCCCATGTCAGTATTGGTTCAGATGGTTTTGGTTTTTTCACCGACAAAACCTTCACTCATCACAAAATTCCTCAAATTGGTAAAGTTGTTATCGAAGACGACTGTGAGTTAGGCTCGCACTGTGCTGTGGACCGAGCCACTTTGACCGAAACACGAATTAAAAAAGGTTCTAAATTTGATAACTTCTGCCACATTGCCCATAATGTACAAATTGGCGAAAATGCTTTGGTCGCGGCAGGCTTTATGGTTTCTGGTTCCACGATCATTGGTAAAAATCTAATGGTGGCTGGCGGCGTTCACGTCACGGGCCATATTTCAATCGCAGACAGCACGATCTTAACTGGTCGCGCAGGTGTAACGAACTCTATTGAAAAAGGCGGAATGTACGGCGGCTTCCCTCTTGAATCTCATAAAGAGAGCTTGAAGACACTCGTATCATTGCCTCACGTAAAAAAAATGCGAAAACAAATTTCTAAAATTTTGGCCCACTTAAATCTAACAGACGAATAAAAAGGAGTTACTATGTCTTACGAATTTTACAAGATTATGCATCTAACAGGAGTCATCCTTGTTTTTACAGGCCTAGTTGGTCTGCTGACGATTAAAATGTCTGGCGGCGCACTTGTTGGTAAAACTAAAATGTTGGTTTTTGCTTCTCATGGCGTCGGTTTACTATTAGCGCTTGTAGGTGGATTCGGTTTAATGGCTCGCCTAGGAATGGCTCAATCAATGCCGACTTGGATCTATGGTAAACTGATTATCTGGTTTATTCTTGGCGGTGCTATCGCTCTTATTAAAAGAAAAGCGAACATTGGCGGACTTCTTTATGGCGGCTTAATAGCTATCTTCTTAGTAGCTAGCTATCTTGCCGTCATCAAGCCCTTCACAGTTTAATTTTTCTTAATCCTGTAATTTAGTAACTGAAGGCAGTGCATCTTTAGGTTTACGATGGCTGCCTTCATACATTTCGTATTTCAAAAAACGACATTCGATGTTGCCATTGTAAACAAAGTGTCTGCGTGTCGATTTTAATTTCATCTCTTGCAGCAAATCTTTATTACCAGACAAAATCCAAGCTTCATTACCTGTAAAACGGTGTTTCAAAGTAAATCCTAAATCACGATAGACGTCTTTTAAATTATCTTCGTCACCGATACGGGAACCATACGGAGGGTTACAAATCACGAGGCACTTTTCTTCAGGTGGTAACGCCACTGAAACCGGTGTATTTTTTAAAACGATATACTCAGCTACCCCAGCACTTTTGGCATTGCGTTTTGCAATATCCAAAACTTTTTTATCAATATCGTAACCATAGAACTGAAAATCTAACTCTTCTTTTTCCGACTCGATCGCCTCTTGAATCGTCTGTTCCCATGCTTGCTCATCGAAATCTAAAAGACTCATAAAACCAAAGCGTTTTCTTTGTAAACCTGGCGCCACGTTCAACGCCATCATAGCCGCTTCAATCAGAATAGTTCCTGATCCAGCAAATAAATCCACGATAGGAGTTTTCTTATCCCAATCTGTCAGACCAATTAAGCCCGCAGCTAAGTTTTCTTTCAAAGGAGCTTCACCTGTTTTTAAACGATAGCCACGCATGAAGAGCGAGTCCCCAGATGTATCCAGTGACACTGCAAATTGATTCTTAACACCTCTAACATGAATGCGTAAATCTGGCTTTTCTGTATTCACATCTGGGCGAACACCAAACTTTTCACGAAACTGGTCTACGATAGCATCTTTAATCTTCATCGCTACGAATCGTTGATCGTGCAGTTTACATTCCTTAACAACAACATCTACAGAAATAGTTTGTGTCGGTTTTATGTACTTAGTGAAATCATGTTTGCGAATATTATGATAGAGCTCATCATTTTGATATGCAGGAAAATCTAATAGCGGCTTCAAAATACGACTGGCATATCTTGAGTTTAAGTTGGCTTTGTAACAGCCAGCCCAGTTTGACTCAAACATCACCCCACCCGAAGATTTCTCCCATGTTTTAAGTCCAAAAGACTGAAGTTCTTTTTCAACAAGATCCGATAAACCCTTAGGGCAAGAGGCGTAAAAGTGAGCCATAGTTTCCTACATTCTATTCAGTTGTCAGAAGAGGGCCTAAAAGCCCTCTTATTTGTTTTATTAAGTATCGATATATTTCGGACCGCCGCCACCTTCGGGCACAGTCCAATCTATGTTCTCGAACGGACACTTGATATCACAAGTTTTGCAGTGAATACAGTTCGTATAATTAATTTGTAAATCATACTTCCCTGATTCCACTTTGGATGGAACCATCTCGTATACACTGGCAGGGCAGAAATGATTACATGGTGACTTATATTGCGGCTCACAAACAGTGCGGCAAACATCTGGATTCTGCAACAATAAATGGTTTGGCGAGTCCTCATCATGGGTCGTCCCCGTCAAATAAACACTCCCTAGCTTATCAAACATAAGCTCGCCATCGCTGGCTGGAAGTTTATTTTCAGGAGCCTGTAATCCCTCACTTCCCCATACTTCATTCACTGTTAATGTGGTTTTAGCATCTTCATGGGACTTCATGCCGTCAAATAGCCCACGTCCACCTGTAATCTCTTGTAGCGCAATCAAAGGCAACGAAGCGACAAAGCCTTTTGACAGTGTCTGGTGGAAGTTACGAACACGATACAGCTCACTTTTAACATAACTGTCATGTACACGAGCTTCATAACCCTTCAGGATTTCTGCTGATGAGTCTTGCTTTAAAATGGCTTCAAAGGCAGTTTCTGCCGCTAGCATACCGGACTTCATTGCTAAATGGATGCCTTTTAGCTTCTGGACATCCACCATACTCGCCGAGTCGCCGCAAACCATGAAACCATCACCAAAAAGCTTTGGCATTGAATACCAACCGCCGGCAGGAAGTGTTTTCCCCCCATAGGCTAATACTTTACCGCCCTTAATTTTTTCAGCGATAAAAGGATGAGTTTTCAACTTTTGCAATTCACGATGTGGATCCAATAACGGGTCCTTAGAATCTAAATACGCCACAATCCCCAAAATGATTTTATCCCCTGGGATTGTATATAAGAATGTTCCACCAATAGATTTATTCAGTGGGTAACCCATCGTGTGAATCACTTCACCCGCTTCAACAGTTCCCGCTGGCATTTGAATAATTTCTTTTACACCCTCTTCAAAAGCTTCTGCATTTTTACCTTGGCGTAAATTTAACTTCTTAGAAACCTGTTTGAATAAACTGCCGCGAGTCCCTTCTGCAAACACTGTCGTTTTAGCTTTTAAGATTAACCCCGGTTCAAAGTTTGCTTTTGGGTTTCCTTCTTTATCACGGCCTTTATCGCCAGTACGAACTCCTACGATACGATCACCTTCATAAAGAGCCTCAACAGCCGCAAACCCAGGGAAAATATTAATCCCTTTAGCTTCACACTGAGTCGCTAACCAACGATTAAATTTAGAGAGTGATACAATGTAGTTACCAACATTATGAAATGGCGGAGGTGTCACAGGTAATTTAAAACTCGATTTCCCTGAAAGATAATAAACCGCATCTTTTTTGACTTCAGAATCCAAAGGGCATTCTAACTCTTTGTAATTTGGAATAAGCTCTTCTAAAGCTTTTGGATTTAATACCGCTCCTGAAAAACTGTGGGCACCAATTTCCGAACCTTTTTCAATAACCACAATCATCTGTTCTGGAATTGGCTCTCCGGTAATTTTACCTTCAGCGATTTGCTGATTGTGCTGTTCGATTTGAGAGGCAATTTTATATGCGCAAGAAAGTCCCGCGGCACCGCCACCTACGATCAGTACATCCACTTCCATTGTATCCCGAGTAACTCCCTCAGGCAGAGAATCATTGATTTGCATGGTTTGACTTCCTATTAAAAACCTTCGTTAGATTCGCTAGCAGGTTGCTGCTTTTTCTTTTTGGCCTGAGAAGCTTGATTTAAAAGTGGTTGAACTTTTAAATCTCCCTCATCCTCACCACCAACATATTGACGCAAGCGCGCTATTTCCGCATAGGCCGACTCTTCATTAGCCAATACGGAACAAGAAAACAGGCAGATAACTAAAACAAGCTTTGTTATTTTCATATAGTTTTCACTTACAATATGTGAGAAAAACGCTCAGAAATCAATTCTTCTATGGTTTTTCATAGGAATTTGTTTACGTACATTGCGTATTAAATTCAGATCTAATTCCGCATAGATAATACCAACCCCATCAGGCTTAAGAGCCAAGGTTTCCCCCCAAGGGCTGACGAGCATAGAGTGTCCATAAGTTTCCCGCTTCCATGGCCCTAAGCTGGATTGGTGCTCTCCGGCCTGTGCCGGAGCCACCACATAACACTGGGACTCAATAGCCCGAGCACGTAATAAGACATCCCAATGAACCATTCCGGTTTTCACTAGAAAAGCTGCTGGGATCACGATTAAATCCACATCTTGCTTAGCATACTTTGAGTAAAGCTCTGCAAAACGGACATCGTAACATATAGAATTACCAATCTTAAAATCGGCCACTTGAATTGTACTGGTTTCACTGCCACCAGCAAAAACATCAGATTCTCGAATAGGCTTCTGATCTTGTAGCTCAATATCAAATAGATGAATTTTTTTATATACAGTTTTCGCTACACCATTCTTATCGATGAAGATTGTGGCGTTATAGACCTTGCCATTTTCTTTTACTGCCGTTGTCAGATGTATAGCTACCTGTTGTTTAGCGCAAAGTACTTGTAAATCAACGATCACTTGGTCTTCTAAAGAAATAGCTTCTAAATTTTTATCATTGGATATGCGAAAAAAAAGTGAGTTCTCGGGAAAGAAAATAATCTCGGGCTTTTCTTTTTCAGAGCTTAATATGATTTGCTTGATCTGTTCGAAGTTAGAGCGGACATCATCATTGCTATTAAGCTGCGCAATGCCAATCTTCATTGTCTTTTAATCCAATTCAATAACTGAGTACTTCGCAGAAGGAGAACATTTAAATCCACCCTCTTCTAGATTCTTTTGAACACTGTGCAAAACGCCCTCACAGCTAGTAAAATACGTCGCAGAACTGATGATTTGTAAATACCCTTCTTTAGAATACTGAGTATGACATTTTCCATTATCTAATTTATAGGCTCTTAACCAACGAGTGAGTTTGTCACGTTTGCAAATATAGAAAATATCTGAAACTTCAGCCGCAACATCTACCTGTGGAGCTGCCTCTTGTGCCACAGAGCGTGGCGAATAGATCATGAAACTTACAGCGAGTACAAAAAGAAAAAGGCCATTTGAAATCATGCTTTATTTTCAAATGGCCTTTTTAATTTTTCTAGTACTTTTCAGCTCAGCTGGAAGGACTCGACTAATCTTAGACTAGTCTAAAGAAATACTACTTAGATTTAGCAGCAGATTTCTTAGTCGCTTTTTTTTCTTTAGCAGCTGTTTCAACTAACTTAACATTAGAGTAGTCAATGAAACCCTCTTTTTTAAGTAAGCCGTCTTTTTTATCGTAATGAGTTTGAACTTTCACACCTTGAATTTTGATTTTCATAGCAGAAGGTTTAACTTCTAAAACAGAACCTTTTTTACCTTTGTCAGCGCCAGAGATTACTTGAACTGTGTCGCCTTTTCTAATTTTTAAACTCATAACTGCTCCCAATTACGCTTTCTTAGCCGATTTGTTCATTTTACGGCGGATTTTAGTTTTAACTTCCATTGCTCTTTTAGAAAGCACTTTATCATCTTGGTTTAAGATAAATTTATCAAATCCACCAGAGTGCTCCATATCACGGATAGCGCTAGTTGCTACATAAAGTCTCACCATTCCGTTTAAAGTACGGCTAAATATGCGTTTTCTTTGAACATTTGGCATCGCCGTGCTTTTAGTTTTGATATTTGAGTGGCTCACCAAGTTTTTTACTACTGGGCTTTTACCTGTTAATTCACAACGACTCATATTTTACATCTCCTAATAAAAATAACTTCCAAATTCGAGCTTTCTGGTATATTACATTTATTCTTCAATTGGCAAGAGGTTTAGAATGGAAAAAGAAAACGGTCGTGAAAATAACAAGAAAAACGTTCGCAGCAAGTACAGAACAGAGTACTCAGGCGACCATAACTTCGACTACAAAGATCCAGCTTCATTAGCTCGCTTTGTTAGTGATGCAGGTAAGATCACTCCAGCTCGTATTTCTAAGCTTAGCTTAGCTCAGCAAAAGAAAGTTTCTGCAGCGGTTAAAAAGGCTCGTAACTTAGCCCTACTTCCGTCTGGTACTGATGCTTATGATACAGCTCCACGCCCAGAACTGATTAGTCCAGTTCCATTTGAAGTTTAGTCTGAGATCATATAGTATTATTTAAATTGTTGTTCCTACAGTAAGCCGACTGAAAAGTCGGCTTTTTTTGTTTCTACAGCCCTCTTTGACTCCAAACTATTTATTCTGTTTGCTTTTTCGATCTTGAAACCAAAAGTACAAAGCCGAGGCCATCATCATCAGATAGAAATAGTTCGAAAATTTGTGAATCACAGGCCCCGATATACCTAAGAAACTGAGTGTATTGAAATCAACACCCCAGTTGAGCACTCTTAAAAAGAATACTGGTAATGCCGAGCACACTAAAAATAATAATAGAAGACCTGCATGAACACGATTCAACGTACTTTTTTTAAACTCGTTCACCAAGAACAATGTCGGCCACAACAAAAAACCAATCCCTGCAATCACAGCAGCTACCTGCTTCTCAGGAATAACTTTAAAAAGAGCTGTAACTATAAATATCCATCCCAACAAAACTAAGAACTGACTGCGATAGCTCAACATAAAAATCTCCGATTTGATAATTTCATTCTTAATTTCAAGACAGTTTCTTATAAAAAGCAATTTAAAGCTCAATGAATTCCTCTACCCTAGGCACCAGCGTTGCATTGAAGCGCACTCAAGAAAGACACAATGAGGGGGAACTTTTATGAATTTTTTATATGGTCAAACACACAAAACACGCGAGCTCAAATGCATCAACTCTCTGACTGCGGACTTAGCTCAGTATGGACTTTGTCCAGAAGACTGGTGCGTATCAAAAGCTCGAGGATTAGTTTACAAAATCGAAAATCTTAGCGAGCCCGACTTTTGCTTCGTCGGGCGCATTCAACATTTGGATGGAAGAATGCGTTGGCAGAGCCTGCATCTCATATCTATCTGATCAGCTACATGTATAAATCACAGCGTATAGAGTACAAACTTCTTTCATAAACTTCATCTTTAGTAAAGGCACCTGTAGGATTGGCAGCTGACTTATAAGCACGAGGGCGATTTTGATCAATGATACGATTTAAATCGATCTCGTCATCTTGCTCGGTTTTTTTTGCAGTTGGCGTAGGAATAATTTTATTCACATCAAAGTTTTCAGGCCACTCACCGGGATACTCTAGATAGACACCATCTCTGATTTTTTCAAAGCTCTCTATACCAACTAATCGGATAAATGCATCCTTGATATAGCAGAAGCTACGCAAATGGGCTTCGTTCAACCACCCCGCGCGCTCAGCTAGTCCTTTCGGAGGTGCTTCTCCCCATGCGACTAGCGGAACAATCTGTAACGCTTGTGTCATCTGGGCTGCCAAGCTCGGATGATCTTTAATTAAAGGCTCCTGACATTTCGGGCTTACACTTTTCAGCTCGCGCACTAGAAGGCGCAAGTGTTCAAGATACTCTGAACAGGAACCAATCGAGTTTCCTTTTTTACACCGCACACTGGAATAAAGTATCTTTTGATACTGTATTTTTTTGTTCACTCGTGTCGCTGTCAGAAGACCTGCTGTATTTTTTTTGAATTTATCGCCTTGAATTCCACACTCATCCTTAAGTGGCTCATTATAAATAAAGAATGCCAGGGCCACGATTAAAATAACACCAATTAAGACTGGACGAGGAGTTTTCTGTATCAATGAATCAAGACTCATATTTCTATGTTTTATTAAGTCATCTGTTATTTCAACCTATTTCATAGTCCTCTGCTTATCCTCAGACAAAATTCCCTCATAAAATCTTTGATCTTCATAAATATAAGTGCTCTGTTTAACTATAAACATTGATGTATTCAAAATAATGCTAGCAGAGGGGTAAATTAATGAATCAACATACCAAATTGATACTCGGTCTTCTTTTAGGTGGAGCAGCTGGCCTTGCTCTGCACGATACTAACTTAGCTTTTATCAATAGCTTCAATGTTTACGTTCTGAATCCAATCGGACAAATTTTCTTAAGAATGATCTTTATGGTCGTAGTTCCGTTAATTTTTTCGGCTCTTGTTCTGGGGGTAAATGAATTAGGTCAAGCACGGGGCCTAGGAAAAGTTGCGGGTAAAACCATCTTCTTCACTTTTGTCACAAGTGCCGCTTCTGTTTTAATTGGTATCACCCTCGTGAACTTATTCAAGCCAGGTGCCGGTTTAACTATTGATACAGATCTGATTTCTCAAAATGCAGGAACTCTTTCTAAACTGAAAGAGAATATGCTGAGCGCAAAACCTATTCAGCAAATCATTGTCGACCTTTTCACGAAGAATCCTGTCGACTCTGCCGCTCGAGCTCTAGATGGAGAAATCATCGCCTTGATGGTATTTGCGCTGCTATTTGCGATGGGCATCAGCTTATCTACACCGACTGGTGAAAAAAATATCCTGATCGATTTCTTTGAAAAGATATTAGCAGCCTGTATGAAGATGGTTGAATTTGCTATGAAGCTGGCTCCTTATGCTGTCTTCGCACTTGTTTTTAACTCAGCTTATACATTTGGATTTAGTATTTTCAAATCCCTTCTGTTCTATGTTTTTGTCGTTGTTTTAGGGCTCCTTCTACAACAAACCATCGTGTACTCTTTAATTCTTAAGATATTTTCGAAGATTAGCCCTATTGAATTTGTTCATAAATGTCGTGACGTTTTCCTTTACGCTTTTTCTACAGCTTCATCGAATGCCACCCTGCCAAAAACGCTAGAGGTCGCAGAGAAATCTTTAAAGCTTCCTCCACACATCTCAAGATTCGTACTGACCATAGGCTCTACCGCCAACCAAAATGGAACAGCCTTATTTGAAGGCGTCACCGTGCTTTTCTTAGCGCAAGTCTACGGGATCGACCTGAGCCTTGGACAGCAGGTCACAGTCGTTCTTATTTCTATACTAGCTGGAATCGGAACAGCAGGTGTTCCAGGGGGATCATTACCACCGATGATGATCCTGCTACAAACAGTTGGCATCCCGCCAGAGAGCATCGGTATTATTTTAGGTGTGGATCGACTTTTAGATATGTGCCGCACCACAATTAATGTCAGCGGAGATTTAGTTATTGCCGCAGCTGTTTCTGGATCTGAAACAGAAAAATATAAAGTTCCATCAGATAGCCTGTCTTAAGACAGGCTATCTAGATATACAATGGAATCTAGAGCTTAGCTTTTAACTTAGCGCTGCAAGAAGCCTTTCATTAACTTTTGCATTAAGCTACCGCTTCTTGCTTCAGCCTTAAGTTTATTCAACATGTCGTTCGCATTCTGCACGAACTGTGTATTCACCGATTGATCCGACATACAAGTAACAGGCCATGTATTAATTTTGACGTCCATATTTGTGATCGCTTGCTGCCCTAAATCCATTTTTACATTCATGATCTGGAAGCTCACTTTTTTCCCTTTTAGGAAACCATCTAATAGTGGCTTACCTAAAGCGCTCTCGGCTAAAACACCATTTAAGGTTGGCGTCGATGATGATCGTGTCTCGCATGAAGTACCGAATTGTTTTAACACTTGGTATGTTCCAAAGGCATCACCAGCAAGGCTACCGGCAATACCACCGGCTGGGCCAAACTCGATGTCCACAGCAGGATTGATTTGATTTACTCCCAATTGTGTATGTGTCACCAACATCACTGGACGAGTGGTGCGATTTTCACCACCTGTAACTACATTCTCGTGAAACACCACTTGCGAGTTGCTCATAGTGAATGGTTTTTTCTGATTATTTAATCCCACCATTAACTGACTTCTAACTTGAACATTATTTTTTTGTAACTTCAAACGAATAGCCGTTCCCATCAAGTAGCCAACATCTTTCGCTTGTGAACCCACATCACCTGCTTTGCGCGTGCCTTCAGCTAAATGGTAGTAGATCTCTTGAGAGCGAGCGATAGACTCATCCACCACCACATCTGTCACAGCAAATGGCAGAGCGGCAGGGATTCCCAAACCATCTAAACGTGTCTGAGTCGAATCTGTTTTGAATGGGACTAAATACAATCCTAGCGCCTGAGCATTTTGTGGCAATAGATCATTGCTCTCTTTTAAGATTGTAGCTAAACGCTCTTGCAACAACTTTAATGATGCAATCACAACCGTACTCGCATCACCACCAACTTCAGACATCATTGCAGAGCCTAAGCCCTGCACTAATAGAGGAGCCTGTCTTAATAAATGTGATCTGACTTTAAGAATAGCGTCTTTTTCGGAAGGACTTAAGCGCTGCAAGTTCGGTAAAGTCACAACAAGTGTCCATGGGTTGGCTGGAACCTGTGGCAACAGAGGCACCGATCGTTGAGACGAAACCTCTAATGTCTTAATAATACCTTTTTGTTCGTCTTCATAGTTCTGTACACGTTGCTTTAAAATGCCTCGTTCACGTAGACCTGTAATTGAAGGCTGCGCTACCGGATCATTAGAAATAACTGTTAAGAATGGAGGGAACTTACCTTTAAGACGATCCAAACCATCTAAGAGATCAAAAGCCTCGGTCGCACAATTCGGTCTAAGCGTATTGTACGCATAGCGTTTCCCAATACTGCTGGCACGGCTCAACGCTGTTCGTAAAAGTTGAGATCCTTCTTCTGCGGTCAAATTTAATTCATATTGTTCAAAGGGAGCCGTTGGTGAATCCAACCGCTTCTGTTCCATCGACATTACACGCGCGATCAAACCAAAGTTATCCATAGCTCCTAAAGCAAAATTATATTTTTCGCCTTCTGGGAAGGTCGCCTCAAAGGAAATTAAGACATCTTGGACTTGGGCCGACTTATTGGCATCCGACTGACTTTTTAACTGCGCAGGTTGTTTTAATTTAAATCTAATCTGGGCATGGCCAGCCTCAACAATTCCTAAAATAGGGAAACGCACCACTTGGAAGTAGACAGCCTCAATGTTTTCAGGGGACGTCGAAAACTCAGCCTTCCAAAAATCACGCTCGTGTTGATAGTTGTTTAATACAGCCGTATTATTTGCGATTCTTAAATTCTGAATAGCTCTAAAGCGAACTGAGTCGACACACTTCCCAGCATACTTTTTTGAATGAGATGTAAATCGATAAGAGGCCTCATCTGGATCTGCCGTTTTAGCACAGCTCGGATCTAGTTCCGCCATCAAGGACGGAGACAACTGAGCATGGGCTGGAAGTCCACCCACAACTGTACAAGTTGTAAACAGTGCCACAAATAGTTCTCTTCTTAACGCTAATTTAAAGCTGGGTCCTAACATATTCGCTCCCTAGTGAATTCCTGCTTAAATGCAGTTTTAATACCAGTTATCACGAAATATCTAATCGGACTTGAAGCTAAATATAAAGTTTCTTGTAAAGTTTATTGGGGCTATTAAAATTAGCGATTGTCTAAAAAGACTTTAAGGCTGTACTCAGTGACATCTAAAGAGTGAGGCTCAGCGTACGTACTTCCTGCTTGTCCTCCACTCCAATGATGTGGAAGATTTTCAATGTGAATTGAATGTAAATACACGCGATCATTCACATACTGAGTGATCTGCACTGGAAACTTCTTATTGCCAGCTGTTGTGATATTTTTTTGAAAAGATAAAGACTGATTCCATTTTTGGTCGTCAGCGAAATCCAAAAATCCTAAAAACTGTGATGACAATTGTAATGCATTTTTCTGATCCACCACATCGTCTTTTGATCCCTGAACAACAATCATTTTCTTAGATAAAACTGATGTCTGACGTGGACGAGCACACATGTAGGCATCATTCGACAAATGGCGATCCGATTTAAAGCTGCCCTTCTTCATCGTTTCCGCAGCCCATAATCCACTTTCTGCGGCTTTAAAGGCTCCTCCAGAGTGAATCGTTACTCCAGCTAAAAGATCTGGATAACAATAAAATAAGTTAGCTGTTAAGTAAGCCCCTGAAGAAAATCCCATGGCATAAACATGTCGAGGGTCTCCGTTATAACGGGAAACGACATGACGTACAGCTTGGGCCAATGTAGCAATCTCGCTTGGAAAAACAGGCTGCTGGTTCGCCGGTAAAAACCAATTCCAGCAATTCATAGGATTTAAAAGCTGAGACTGCTCTGGAGCTAAGACAATAAAGTCTTTCTGCTGTGCCCACTGCTCAATACCCGTCATCTGAATCATCTGCTCTGCCGTCATCTGACAGCCATGTAACAAGAGCACCACAGGCCTCGCTGTATCGGCGGCGGACATCGTAGGATTAAGCACTGTAAACTTGCGTCCAGAAAGATAAAAGGCCTCTTTGTACAATTGCGCTTTCGCAGCCCCTCCAACTAGGAAGCACAACAGGAATTTAAATACAAAAGGCCCTATCTTTTTCAGCACGAATAATCTTTCACAAGTTTAAACGTTTAAATAACTATTTAACTTTTTTTAGATCCAAGTAGTAATGGCAAGAACCAAAACGATTTCCATAGGAATTGTAATAGTTGATTTCAAGTTGATATCCATTTGCACCTTTAGACATAACCCAGTGATATTTATCAACTGTGGCATCTACAGTATACATGGCCGTATCGCCCTCTTCAGATAAAACACCAGAACGAGGATAACGCTCATTTGGATATGAGTATTCAAAAAATGTAATATAAGAATGCTGAGTTGAAGCGCCGCCATTAGTAATAGAAATGACCTCGGCTGTTTCATTACCATTCAAAGTTCCAATTACCAAACCCGTCATCAACTTAATGTTCAAATAGTTGCAATAAAGAATGTTGTTTTTAACAATTTTGGGTGGAGTCTGTAATTTATAAACTCCCACATAGCGCTCGAATGGACCTACGGCAAAGGCATTTGATGCCACAAACAAGATTGAAATAAACAATCCAAAAAAACTTCTTTTCATACAAGACCTCCCGAAAAGGTCTGTACAATATTCAATGAGCCACGCCTAAGTCCATGAAATATTGCTTGTTGAAGACCAGTTGATAAAAACCAAAAGCCTAATTTATCAGCATCCAAAAATCCCTACATGTGCATTGTAAAAAATTATTCCTCAAAATACTCTTTTGGAATTAACTGAAAATATTCATCTGGAAAGGGAAATAACCCCTCTAATGGCTTACGAAAGAGTTCATCTGAGGCAGGGGAACGCCATCAATTTGTTCCAACATCCACAAATGAGCTGCTAATTGTGGAGATTGGCACTCATGTTTTTTGGCAACTTCAAAATACATGGTGACTAAGACGAAACCCTCTTCTTTTTTTAAGATGGAGACTGTTCCAATAAGACTTCTAGTCCCTGACCACAGCCAAAACAATGTAGACGAGCTCGCACTTCTTCTTTTTTGAATGAGATCTTTTTCTCGTCAATGTTGGATTGGCACTCAGGACACATCAGCCCGCCAGATAAGTCGATAACAGCGACCTCTTTAAATTTTAAATACGCCATTACAAAAGCTGTTAGGATCAGCCCCGGAACAAGTACAAAATGCAGAACAGGAATTAAGATAGAAAGAATTCCTGAAAGAAAAAATATCAAAAAAACTTGAGTGGATCTTTTTATACGAGAAGTATAAGAAAAGTGAACAACTGGTAAATCCACCTCATGTACGGGTTTCCCTATTACATTAATCAGAACTTTCATTTTTTCCCACCACTGTTGAAGTCTCTTTTAAGATTCTTTCAGAAACAAACTCATAAAATGATTGCTGTGAAATCCATCGAGACACCCCATGCCCTACAATAGCCGCTAACATCAAAGGAAAAATAGCCCGATGACGATCCGTCATTTCTAATATCAAAATAAACGAGGTTAATGGGGAATGTGTCAATGCAGCCAGTCCCGCACTCATACCGATAAGAACAGATAAGGGACCCAATTCAAATTCCAATGCACTACTAAAAAAAGAGCCAACCGAGCCACCTAGGCTCAAGATCGGAGCAAAAACTCCGCCGGCGCCTCCATTCGCATACGTAAAAGCACTTCCTAGAAATCTAGCAACAATATCGGTAAGTGATGCCATCTGCTCAGAAAAAAGTAATCTATTTAGCGTTTCCTGTCCTGGCCCTAAACCAGTCTTAGAAATAAATACCACCATTAATGAAAATAGAAATCCTGCCGTCACAGTGAAAAATAATTTACTCTTAAAGCTTACAAGTTTTCCTCGATAAATAACGACCGCTTTTAAGGACTGTGTAAAGAGTGTCACGATCAATGCCGCAAACAGAGCTACAACCAGATACTGCCAAAGCTGTGAAAAACTAAAACCTGCAACCTTGGGATAACCTAAATATAAATAGGATCCCATAATCATTTGAGAAATAATCCCCGCGCAAATGACAGCATGTAGAACACCTGTGCGAAACGAATTGAGATGTGACTTAGCCAGTTCTTCCACCACATAAACAATTCCTCCAAGTGGAGTATTAAATGCAGAGGCTAATCCCGAGGCTGCGCCGGCTAATAGAAATGCCGAACGATTCTGAATTTCTGAAAACTTCCAATATTTATTCACCAGATGAAATATCGAACCTGAAATTTGAAGGGTGGGGCCTTCTCGCCCAATAGCACCACCGCCGATAACTCCTAAAATAGAGCTCAACACTTTTACTATAATAATTCGCCAGCCTAAAAGACTTTTGATAACACTTGATTGTTTTTGCTCAGCTAAATCGACAGCCACCATTAACTGCGGAATCCCACTACCATTAGCTCGAGGAGCAAACTTCTCAACAAGTACCCATGAGAGCACAAAGAAAACCGGAGGAATTAAAATAAACCAAAGACCTGTTACATCGTAAATTTTTTGAGATAGATGCTCGGCCCAAGAAAAAAGCTGCGCATAACCTGTCGCAACTAGTGCAGTAATAGCGCCTGCTATCCAAAAAGGTAATAAGCGTAAAAAGTATCCTTTAATTTCAGAAATTTTTTTAGAACTTTCATCATAGATAGTTTGAGTGCTTTTTGAAAATTCCATAGGACTCTTTTCTTACCATCCGATCAGAAATCTAACCGAATAGTAAAAACAGTCCCAGCCCGAGAGGTTTTGATTTTATCTGAGATAAGAGAAAAGAACCAAAAGAACCCGCTTACATCCGGAAAGATGAGATAAAGAATTGGTCGGGGCGATAGGATTCGAACCTACGACCCTCTGGTCCCAAACCAGATGCGCTACCAGACTGCGCTACGCCCCGACAACAAAGTGGATTGAATATAATGCGACCGCGAGCTTTTGGTCAAGAAAATAGCTTATAGTCCTTCAGTCCAAGTAGACTCAAGTTGCTGATTATTTTGTCAGCATATAAAAGCTATTCTTAGGCAATTTTCTTAATTTTTTCGAGTTTATCTTTCATGACCTGATTCTCATTCTTCAAGATTTGCACCTCTTTAGATAATAAGATCAGTCTTTTCTGAAGCTTTTCTATCTCTGCAGTTGCCACAGCTCCATTAGCCGCCGTGCTCACCACAGTTGAAGGTCCCTCGAATGAAAGGGCTGCCGCCTCTAAGCGCGCAGACTTGCCCAGCTTCGCTTCGAACTCATCGGGAATCACCAATTGAGGATCTATCTTTTCAGCCTTTATAGAGCCCTGTACAAGCAATCCACGAGTTTCTGAAATTACTTTCATAACACTCGCTCCAATTTCATTCGGAGTTGGATTCATCTCTTGTAAAGTCATTTCAATTTTACGACGATCTTGCGGAGATAGTTTTTGTATGAAGGTTTCTAAATGCTCAGGTGCTAAACTTTTCAATGCGACAGAGAATGCCAATTGATTCACCGAGGCCATGATTTCTAAGATCACCTCTGGACTCCAACTTACAATTTTATCAAATGAAATTGATTTTTGCGTTAGCGCTTCAGCCCATTCCGGATTTTCTTCCGCAATGATATTCATAAACTGCTCACGCTTTTTCGCATTACAAGTTTCGATTACCTGAACGAGTTGAACAAATCCACCTGGTTTTTTATATCGATCTACCATGCCCATGCATGACCTATCGGTACAACGTCTAGAATAATTTAGAAGTTCAAAAAGTAAAATTCACGAATGACTGAAAGCTTTTCAATAAATTTGAAAATCTCATTTTAATACAGTGTAAACACTCTCTATGTAGGCCCAGTATAGCAGCTATAAACAACTCTTACTGATCGTCCCTCTGTACCCTTCGAGAAAATAACCTTGTCGCCACTCCATGTGTAAGAGATAGCCTTGTTATCTGTTGCCTGCACCGAAGGAGCAGACTCTGGTGTACACTTCATACTGAACATACGCGCATCTTCTGCGATCTGTGTCGACATTGTTGTGAAATGTTGAGCGTAGTCTGACTGACAAATATCTAAGATTTTCCCTCTAGGACGAGCCTTATTATCAATATCTCGTGCCGCTGTATTGGAAAGCTTCGCATACTCTAATCCGAGGCCTCCTACAATTGCAGGGCCTGATTCATTTCTTACAACTTGGTTCGTTGATGTTTTTAAAGTTTGGTTTTCACGACAAGTCGTATCCTTTACGACAATCGAATTAAAGTCCCAATATTTTGTCGGATATGTCTGTTGCATCATACTGACAAAAGTTTCTGCTCTATCAGAACTTTCCAATGCTTTGCCCTGGCGAGCATTATCATTTGAAATCAAAATGACATTCAAGTTCGCATCACTTCTTATAAAAGATGAAGCGTTCTGCGAAACAACAACATTGGCAGTGTACACACCACGTGTATCTGCAGAAGGACACTTAATAGGATATTGAGAGTGGTAATAAGGTTGAGATTGAAAAGATGTTCCATAGTTATTGAACATAAATGTGATGAACTCTTCACACTGAATCGTTTCATTTCTAATGATGGCACTATTGAATAAACTCACTCTATTTGAGTCTTGGCGCGTCAAATATTTGCTGCCATTACCAAAAGTAACGAGCTGTTGGCCACCTTGAACAGAGCTTAAGTCAGTCGTTGTAATGGCAATTCGATAATCGATACTTTTTGCATCTAGGCTTTGAATAAAACCTGAAAAACGCACAGCGAGCTGTGTTTGTACTTTTGACATGGAAGCCGAGTTATCATTAACAAATAATATATCTACTTTACCGGAACCCACTTTAAAATCTTGAGTGACCTCGGCGTAGTTATTCTGAACTACACAATTAGTAACAGAAGCATCACAAAGTGAATTGCTTAAATCTGGCTGAGAAAACTTAGTTGGAGAACACGCAATGAGGCCGCCAATAACTGAGCCCAAAGCAAATTGAATAAAATAGAATTTAGTACTCATAGGACACTCCACCTACGAGTCTATAATCAATAAGAGTACCAATCTAAAAGCGACACATTCGACTTGAGAATCTAAATCGTCTAAAATCTAGACAGGGTGACAAAAAAGCAAAAAAAAACCCAGTTAAGTACATTTTGACATGCGCTTAACTGGGTTAGAAAAAAAGACCTGGCATCGTGCTACTCTCTCACACGCTCACGCGTGCAATACCATCGCCGCAAGAGAGCTTAACTGCTGAGTTCGGAATGGGATCAGGTGTGACCTCTCTGCTATAAACACCAGGAAAAGTGTTTAGCTAATAATTGGTTATTATTAGCAATAAATTGTTTTAATTGATTTTTAGCGAATGGGTTAGAACTCAAAAAGAACTCTGTAAACTATGTTTACTTAATAGAGCTCCGAAATAAAATTTTAAAAAAGCCTCACGACCTATTAGTACATATAAGCTAAATACATTGCTGTACGAACACTTTATGCCTATCAACCTCGTAGTCTCCGAGGAGTCTTTAGGGGGCCGAAGCCCCAGAGAAATCTAATCTTGCAGTTAGCTTCCCGCTTAGATGCTTTCAGCGGTTATCTATTCCGAACATAGCTACCCAGCATTGCCGCTGGCGCGACAACTGGAACACCAGAGGTTCGTCCATCCCGGTCCTCTCGTACTAAGGACAGGTCTGCTCAAATTTCTTACGCCCACAGAAGATAAGGACCAAACTGTCTCACGACGTTCTGAACCCAGCTCGCGTACCACTTTAATTAGCGAACAGCTAAACCCTTGGGACCTGCTCCAGCCCCAGGATGTGATGAGCCGACATCGAGGTGCCAAACTCCATCGTCGATATGGACTCTTGGATGGAATAAGCCTGTTATCCCCGGAGTACCTTTTATCCGTTGAGCGATGGCCCTTCCACGCGGGACCACCGGATCACTTTGGCCTGCTTTCGCACCTGCTCGACTTGTAGGTCTCGCAGTCAAGCCCCCTTATGCCAATGCACTCGACGCCTGGTTTCCAATCAGGCTGAGGGGACCATCGCGCGCCTCCGTTACTTTTTGGGAGGCGACCGCCCCAGTCAAACTGCCCACCAGACAGTGTCCCTCTCCTCGTTAAGAGGAGCAGGTTAGATTTCAAAGTTTCCAAGGGTGGTATTTCAAGGTTGCCTCCACCAAGTCTAGCGACCTGGCTTCAAAGGCTCCCACCTATCCTACACATGCAAACTCTAAAATCACTGCCAAGCTACAGTAAAGGTTCACGGGGTCTTTCCGTCTTTCTGCGGGTACCCGGCATTTTCACCGAGAATTCAATTTCGCGAGGCCCTTGGTTGAGACACCGGAGAAGTCGTTACGCCATTCGTGCAGGTCGGAACTTACCCGACAAGGAATTTCGCTACCTTAGGACCGTTATAGTTACGGCCGCCGTTTACTGGGGCTTCGATTCTCTGCTTCGCTTGCGCTGACAAATCCTCTTAACCTTCCAGCACCGGGCAGGCGTCAGCATGTATACTTCGTCTTGTGACTTTGCACATGCCTGTGTTTTTGATAAACAGTCGCTACTCCCAACTCTCTGCGACCCAAAATTGCTTCAGCAGTAAATGCTTACACAGTCTTAGGCACACCTTTTCCCGAAGTTACGGTGTTAAGTTGCCGAGTTCCTTAACCAAGATTCACCTCATCGCCTTAGATTATTCATCCCACTCACCTGAGTCGGTTTACGGTACGAGTATTACCTTAAAATATCGCAACTTTTCTTGAAAGCATGGCTCCAGTCACTTCCGGGATAAATCCCTCGCATTCACGTCTCAGAGTTGCCATACGTACTTAACTATATGACCTCCTACACGCTTACACCTCAATCCAATAAGAGGCTGACTCTACCTACTCTGTCATTGCTATACCAATCATGTAACAGTTCCGGAATATTAACCGGATATCCATCGACTACGCCAATTGGCCTCGTCTTAGGTCTCGACTAACCCTGGGAGGATTATCCTTGCCCAGGAACCCTTGAGTTTTCGGCGCCCGGGTTTTTCACCCGAGTTAAACGCTACTTATGTCAGCATGATCACTTCGAGTTCGTCCAGCTGTCCTCACGGTCAACCTTCAGCCTACACTCGAACGCTCCCCTACCACTTAATATAAATATTAAATCCGCGACTTCGGTAACATGCTTAGCCCCGTTATATCTTCCGCGCGGAGTCACTAGACTAGTGAGCTATTACGCTTTCTTTAAAGGATTGCTGCTTCTAAGCCAACCTCCTAGTTGTCACAGTAACTCTACAACGTTTTCCACTTAGCATGTATTTAGGGACCTTAGTCGGCGGTCTGGGCTCTTTCCCTCTCGACATATGACCTTATCACCCTATGTCTGCCTTCCAGGGTACATATCAACGGCATTCGGAGTTTATTTGGGTTTGGTAATCTGGTAAAGACCCCTAGCCCATTCAGTGCTCTACCTCCGTGATACAATTTACCTGAAGCTATACCTAAATATATTTCGGGGAGAACCAGCTATCACCCAGTTTGATTGGCCTTTCACCCCTAATCACAGCTCATCCAAAGGTTTTTCAACACCAACTAGTTCGGCCCTCCACGAGGTGTTACCCTCGCTTCAGCCTGGCCATGATTAGATCACTGGGTTTCGGGTCTATTCCTGCAGACTAAATCGCCCTATTCAGACTCGCTTTCGCTCCGGCTCCACCTGCAACGGCTTAACCTTGCCTGCAAAAATAACTCGCTGACTCATTATGCAAAAGGTACGCAGTCGCGCATATAAAGCGCTTCTACTGCTTGTAGATATACGGTTTCAGGTTCTATTTCACTCCCCTCTCGGGGTTCTTTTCACCTTTCCCTCACGGTACTTGTCCTCTATCGGTCACTTATTAGTATTTAGGCTTGGAGGGTGGTCCCCCCAGATTCCCAGCGGATTTCACGTGTCCGTTGGTACTCAGGATACCTCTAGGGCCGAATTTGTTTTCGGATACGGGGCTATCACCCTGTGTCGCCAGACTTTCCAGTCTGTTCTCCTAACAAATTCAAGTCCCACATCGAGGTCCTACAACCCTCAATTCAAAAATGAACTGAGTTTGGCCTGTTTCCCGTTCGCTCGCCACTACTAGGGAAATCTCGTTTGATTTACTTTCCAGATGGTACTGAGATGTTTCACTTCCCATCGTTTGCTTTTTACAGTTATGAATTGGCTGTAAAATACCAGTTAAGGTGGGTTTCCCCATTCGGAAATCTCCGGATCGAAATGTGTGTGCCATTCCCCGAAGCTTATCGCAGCTTACCACGTCCTTCATCGCCTTTAAGTGCCAAGGCATCCACCATATACCCTTAGTAGCTTTAAAATATATGAGTATTCTAACCTCGCTAAAAATCAATTAAAACAATCAATCTATTCGAATTTCAAAGAACCAAAAAACAGTTCAAAACTTAAAAATTGGTTGGTGGGCCTGGGATGACTTGAACATCCGACCCCACGCTTATCAAGCGTGTGCTCTAACCAACTGAGCTACAGGCCCATCGGCCGTAGTTCTATCAAAACTAAATAGCATATAAAGATTTTGGTACTGACCTAGGAATGAGTTAACCGAAGTTAACTAAATAATCCTTAGAAAGGAGGTGATCCAGCCGCAGGTTCCCCTACGGCTACCTTGTTACGACTTCACCCCAATCATCGACCATACCTTGGGCGCCTACCTCCTTGCGGTTAGCACAGCGACTTCTGGTACGACCAACTTTCATGGTGTGACGGGCGGTGTGTACAAGGCCCGGGAACGTATTCACCGCGGCATTCTGATCCGCGATTACTAGCGATTCCAACTTCATGGTCTCGAGTTGCAGAGACCAATCTGAACTTAGATGGCTTTTAAGGGATTAGCTCCACCTCGCGGTTTGGCTTCCCTCTGTGACCACCATTGTAGCACGTGTGTAGCCCTAGGCATAAGGGCCATGAGGACTTGACGTCATCCCCACCTTCCTCCTGCTTAACGCAGGCAGTCCCTTTAGAGTGCCCAACTAAATGCTGGCAACTAAAGGTAAGGGTTGCGCTCGTTGCGGGACTTAACCCAACATCTCACGACACGAGCTGACGACAGCCATGCAGCACCTGTGAACCGACTCTTGCGAGCGAGGACATTTCTGCCACTCTTCCAGTCCATGTCAAGCCTAGGTAAGGTTCTTCGCGTTGCATCGAATTAAACCACATGCTCCACCGCTTGTGCGGGCCCCCGTCAATTTCTTTGAGTTTTAATCTTGCGACCGTACTCCCCAGGCGGGATACTTAACGCGTTAGCTACGTCACTAGTGGGGTCAATACCACTAACAACAAGTATCCATCGTTTACGGCGTGGACTACCAGGGTATCTAATCCTGTTTGATCCCCACGCTTTCGGGTCTCAGCGTCAGTGTTGGCCCAGCTATCCGCCTTCGCCTCCGGTATTCCTCTTGATATCTACGTATTTCACCACTACACCAAGAATTCTAATAGCCTCTACCACACTCAAGACTTACAGTATCAAGTGCACTTCCAGGGTTGAGCCCTGGGATTTCACACCTGACTTATAAGCCCGCCTACACCCGCTTTACGCCCAATAATTCCGAACAACGCTAGGATCCCTCGTCTTACCGCGGCTGCTGGCACGAAGTTAGCCGATCCTTTCTTGCATGGTACCTTCATTGTGTTAGTCCCATACGACAGAGCTTTACGACCCGAAGGCCTTCATCACTCACGCGGCGTCGCTGCATCAGGGTTTCCCCCATTGTGCAATATTCCCTACTGCTGCCTCCCGTAGGAGTCTGGACCGTGTCTCAGTTCCAGTGTGACTGATCATCCTCTAAGACCAGTTAGGGATCGTCGCCTTGGTAGGCCATTACCCCACCAACTAGCTAATCCCACATGGGCTCATCCTCAAGCGAAAAACCTTTAACCCCTAGATCCGCAGATCCTGTGGTCTTATTCGGTATTAGCTAATCTTTCGACTAGTTATCCCCAACTCGAGGGCAGATTACCCATGTATTCCTCACCCGTGCGCCACTAGTACTCACCCGAAAGCTTTCCCCGTTCGACTTGCATGTATTAGGCACGCCGCCAGCGTTTGTTCTGAGCCAGAATCAAACTCTCCAGTTAAAAACTGTAAAATTTAATAATTGCTTATTATATGTATGTTTTGAAAAACATACGAAAAAATTGTTTGTCTATAATCTCGAAAGATTACGACGTTAGCCCAAAATCTTCATAACTATTTAGTTTTCAAAGAACCACAGCAAAGACAACTGTTCTAAAGCACCTTTCTTTCGCCGTCAACAACTTTTTTTAATTATTTTTAAAAAAAGTTAAGCCATCTGACTTAAGTTTGGTGGAGGCAACAGGGATCGAACCTGCGACCTTCTGAATGCAAATCAGATGCTCTCCCAGCTGAGCTATGCCCCCGAAGCAGTTGTGGGCTATGTAAGTCTCTTTTTTTCCCGCCGGGGTCAATAGGTTTTTTTAAATTATTTTAAAAAATTTGAAAAATGTCGGGGTTTTCTGAAATATTAAGCAGACACTGCTGAGGGGTTGAGCAAAATGGACGAAAACCACGTCTTTTCTGCCTGCATTTTGAATCCCACTCCTTCAGCACCATACAAAATACTTTGATAAACTTTCTTCAAAATCTCAATTTCAGCGGTCGATTCGATCGTTTCTTCGGAATCAAACAGATCATCAATCGCTTTTGCCACGCTAGTTAGATCAACAGTGGTCACTACTCGAGGAATACGAGTCAAATCAAAGCCAACAAGTTGATTCGGCTTAAAGCCAACTAGATTTTTTGTAATTAAAATTTTAGCCCCATGAGAGAAGTTCACTTGTAAGAACTGTGAACCATCTACATCCTGACGAACAAGAACCTTTTCAATTTGTTCAAAATCAATTGTGATTTTTTTCAAATCTTCTTTTTGTGTTAGCTCTAAGATGTATTCATCAAATTTAAAAATAAAATTTGTATGGGCCTCTAAGTAATTAACAACATCGTTGATATGCTGCGAAGTGGTTTCTGAGTTAATCTTCTTCAAGGTGTCCTCCAACATTTTTTTTATCGACGAGTGAGCGATAACACTTTAAATTATTATTGTCTCAAAACTAGATTAGAGGACTTTTTTTATGAAAATCACCAGATGGACCGCAGAAATCCCACCAAGTAAGAACATTTTGATACAGTTGATACAAGCAGAGGGTTTAGACTACTCCGAGATTGAAATAAAATCCGGTTTGAAACTGACTAATAATAGAACGCAATTAAGAGAATTCATTCAAATCGTATCCGGAGAATTAATTTTCAACTTATCTGGAACTCAATTCGCATTAAGAGCAGGAGATAAACTCGAACTGCCGCCGAATACACTTTATTCTTACAGCAATCTTAAAAATGAATCCTGCTTATTCTTAAATTCTAAAACGATTTAATCCCTGAAAATAAAAAAGGCCCTGATAGTCATCAGAGCCTTTTAGATCAATTCATTTTATTTAATCTACTAGAAGCTACCCGTTCGTGGTTCTGAGCCTGCTACTGGCTTTAAAATCGTTGGTGTCACGAAGATCACCAATTCATTCTTCGACTTACCTTCCCTGTCATTTCTGAATAAACGCCCTAGAATAGGAATATTCTGTAATCCAGGAACTCCGGAAGTACCATCACGGCTTTCCGATTCAAAGATTCCCCCGATAACAGCCGTTTCACCACTTTTAACGATTACTTTAGTTTTAGCATTTCGTTTATCCGGCGCCTGAGCATCGACTCGCGCTAGGAAGGAACGCTCAATGTCCATATCCAATGTCACAGTACCCTCATTAGATACCTGCGGAGTTACATTCAGGTTCACCCCTACTTGTACCACCTCAAATGTAGTGCTCACGTTTCCAGTATTTGAATCCGTTTGAACTCGTGGAATCAGAATACCTGCCGTCTGCGCGATAGTGGCTCTTTCATTTGAAAGGACTGAAATTCGAGGTGAAGACAAGACGCGAACCTTATCTTCCCTTTCACCTAATTGTAATCGAGCCGTCAACGAACCCAGAATATCCAATTGTCCCCAAGAGAACTGGGAATCTAAAATCGCAAACCCAGAATCTAACTGAGGCGTAATACTAATTTTTGATCTGTTAGCGCCCGTAGTCGTTTCAGGAGTACTGTCCCAAGTGATCCCAAGACCTCTGGTAAATTCTTCTTTAGCTTCTACGACCTTACCTTCAATGAGCACCTGAGGAGGCTGCGTATCTAATGCCGCCACTAGCTTTTCAATACGAGTCATATTCTCTTCTGTATCCGTCACGATCAAAGAATTAGTTCGCTTGTCAGCAATAATCTTTCCAGCATTTTCAACTGCTGAGGCCTGTGCTGCGGCAGCACCAGCGCCTGCGTTGGCCAAGTTTCTAGTCGTCGTTAAGAATTGTGTGATTTTCTTTTCAAGCTCTTCGATATTTGCATACCCGATAAAGAAACGTCTAACGATCAACGGAGCGTTATTTTTACGTTTCTCGAGCATCTTAATGGCTTCGTCTTCATCTTTTTTAATATCGTCCAAACGGGCGATTCTTAATACATTCCCCTGGCGTTTAAACCCTAATTGTTTAGACTTCAAGATAAGGATAAAGGCTTGATCCCAAGGAACATCCCTTAGCTTTAAAGAAACATCTCCAGTAATAGCGTCGTCCATGATGATATTCACGCCGCTTTCATCCGCTAAAAAGCGGAAAGCATCGCGAACATTCATTTTATTAGTTTCGATCGAGATTTTCTTACCATAGAACTTATTATTACTGATCAAGAACTCTTCTAGGCTATCTGAGCTCATAATACCATCTGCAGTAATATCAGTTCCATTTGAAGGCTGAGCCCCTGCAACAACCGTTGAGTCCCCAACATAAGGAGCTGGAGCTCCATTATTAGTCTGCATAGCCCCACCAGTAGAAGAACCAATGATCAAAAGACTATTTCCTTCTGTCTGAATGAATGGTTCCTCAGCTCCCGGGCGAAGCTGTACTACGAAACGAGCCACATTAGAGCCCGCATTTTGATAGATATCTACTGATCCAATAGAAGAAGCCATATCCTTAGTGTTCAAAGAACGCTTCAATTTATTTGGAATCACAGAGTTTTCAACTTCGACAACCAACTGATTGGTCGCAGAGTTCATACGTGTCGTGTATTGCAAAGGCTGATCTGCGCCAATTTCAATGGTTCCACCATTCGCATTTGCTTTGTAGGCCACATTATTGATGCTTGCAGGCTTACTAGGAACAATTGGTGCGGGCGTTGGCTCTAGTGGTGGCTCTTCAAATACCGGCGGTTCTGGAGTCACTGCTACTGGAGGCTCAAATACGGGAGCTGGCGGCTCTTCAAATACTGGTGGTTCCGGCGCTGGTGGCGGAGCCGTTGCCACAGGAGGTGGAGGTGCATCTAAAAACTCGTCATCTAAAGTCAACTCGTTAGGATCTGCTACCGGAGCTGATGGAGAGGAAGTGCTCGCACTTAGACTATTTAACTCATCTTCTAAGTCTTGATCAATATTACCTGAAGATCCCGCTGTTGGGCTTGAACCTGATGATCCTTCAAAGTTCAAATCATCTAAAGAAAGATCATTACCGAAATCTGCACCTGTTGATGAATCAGAATCTACAGCGAACTCATCGTCCACTTCAACTTTGCGGTGAGATGTACACGAGGTAAATATGAATGTTGCGACCATCAACACACTCAATATTTTTTTTGCCATCATTCCTCCTAAATGAATCAAAAAGCACTAATTGCTTAGTTTCAAACGTATCTCGCTGCCCTTTTCATTAATGACAACTTCTCCGTCTCGAATAGCCGTAATCTGGCCCTCATTATTTCCTATTTTATCTTTAACCAAAAACATATGCAGAGTATTGTCTTTATCTGTAATCATGGCTTTAGGCTGACTGACATTCCAGATAATACCCACTAATTTATAATGACGAATAGCCCAGCGCCTTTGTGGTTCAACACTTTCATCAACAAAGCCTTCTGCTCCCTCTGCATTACCCAGTTTCTTCTTAATTTTGACATACAGATGGTTCGGCAACATAAAAGGGTCTTTTACACGCGTCGCTACCTTCTTATCCAAGTCACGCGAATTCGTAATAAGATTAGGATCGGCTGGTGGTACAGGAGCCGCTGGAGCTGTTCCCACCGCTGCATTGGCATCCGTTACAGGAATAGGTACAGATTGAGTCGTTCCCTGTTGCTGCTGCAGCTGTAGCACCTGCTGCTTCAAAGCCTCAGCTTCAGCTGGAGTGAGCTGAGTTTGCCCTTGAGCCCAAGCCGCTGTCCCTATAGAAAGCATGCTTAAACACATCAATAAAGAAACAAAAAACCAGTTCTTCATTGAGTGCCCCCTTGCTGAGTCACTCCCGAACGGCTTCTTGCGGCCGCAGACTGCTTAAACCCAACAATTTCACCCTTAAACCGAATGGCATCGTCATCAATTCCTGTCGAACTTCTTTCGATCGCAAAGTTCCGAATTTTGATAACTTTATCTTCTTTTGTTAAGACATCTAGAAAGCGTATGAAGGCATCATAAGAACCACTCACTGTAATAGTGAATTTGACTTCTTCGACCAAGTCTTCTGGACGCAGCATTTCGCCCGGCCCACGCATCACTTGTGGCGCTTCAAAGCCCGCTGGGGCAGTGAAAAGCTCAACAACATTAATCCCTGATACAGCAGAAGCACTATTAATAATAGCCGACATCTGCGTGTCCTTGAAATCGTTAGGAATTTTAGATTTAACAACCTCTAGATTTCTCTCGAGTTGCAAGAGATTACCACGCATCTCTTCTTCTTTTTTCATTACTTTTTCGATATCAACACGCTTAGCTTCTTCTTCTGCAATCATCCCGCGAAGACTTGCAATTTGGCTTTTGAAGAATGAACCATCATTAAAATATAAAAAGAAATAGCCAACTGTCGCTAATATGGCGATCACCAACATACGACTTAATGATAATTCTGAAATCAGCTTCAAGGCTTTCATTAAGGAGCCCCTCCTGCTGCATCAGAGTTCATTTGGGCTCGTACTGTAAATACAGTTGTATCTACACCGGTATTGTAAAAGTCTTTTTTATTGGTCTGACTTAAAGGAACCAAGTTTGAAATAAAATCTGCATTCGAAAGACGTTGGATAAACTTTTCGATCTCTTTGGAATCATCGCTTTCAGCTGTAATCGTCAGAAGATTATCCATTAGCTCTAACTTATTAATCCATACATTTTCAGGAGTAGAGTCTTTTAAATGTTGGAAAAGCTTATATTCATTAACTTTATCACGCGTGATTTTGTTAATAAAATCCATTTGAGCATTGAACTGTTCTTGTTCCTGCTCGTACTTTTTGATTTCATTAGCTAAATCTTGCTTGCTGTTATTGAACTCTTGCATTTCTGCTAAACGAGCATTCAACGTGTTCATTTCTCGTTGCAACTCGGGAAGAGTTTGCATTTCATAAATATACAACGCTAGTGGACCAATGATAACGACTAATGCCCTTTTGGCAAACTCGGTCAGAATCTTTTTTTTCTCGTCATCATCAGATAATACGATATTACCTGACGCCCCCGCTGACGATCCACCCGCTGCCTCTTTATAGGTGTTGAGTAGGTTGATCTTGATCATTTTTCACCCGGCTTTCGCATCGCCAGACCGCAAACAATCGAGACAAATGGAGATATCTGCTGCAAATATTCTGATGAAAACTTTTTATTTCCCGCTTTAATCGCGTTGTAAGGATTCATCACTTCAAATGGCAGTTTAAGAACATCGGCAAGATGATCAATCAATCCTGCTGTTAAACTCGCTCCACCTGTAAAATACGCTTTATTGATGATGTGCCCTTGCGCCGTAGCCGTGTAGAAATCAATACTGTTGCGAATTTCCTCTGTGACATAGTCCAGAGCCATATTCATAAAAGTTCGCGTCTCTTCAGGAACTTCTTGCTGAGCACTTTGAGAAATTTTTAGGGTTTCAGCCTCATCAAAGGTAACACCCATATTTTTACTGATCTCATTCGTAAAGTGGAATCCACCTACCGGAATATCACGCGAAAAGATCACTTCGCCCTGTAAAAGCACTAGAAAATTAGTGATATTGGAGCCGAAGTTAAATAGCGCAATCGGTTCATTCATGCGTCCATAATTCAGTTCGAATACATTGGCTAAAGCCAAGCTATTTACATCTAATATCCCACATTTCAGACCAGCCTGATTTACTGAGCTTAAGTAGTTCAAAATAAATTCATTCTGAGCCGCAATAACTAAGATATCCATATTGTCCGGCTGACTTGTAAAAGACAGCACATGATGCTCAATCGTTACCTGACTGACATCAAACGGCAGGTACTGAGAAGCCTCATAGCGAATTTGCTCGCGCAGTTTTTTAGGATCGACTTTGGGAATACTAATTTTTTTGATAATAACAGCTGTTCCCGACAAGCCCACAGAGGCACTCTTATTCTTAAATCCATGTTCTTTAAAGGCTGTTCTGATGCTTTCCGCCACAAGGATTGTATCTGTAATTTCACCATTATTAATGGCTTGTTGAGGGGATGGGATAACAGCAAAGTTCTCTAATACGACGCCCTTTGAGTTTTGGCTCACTTCGGCTAATTTAATAGAGCTGGAACCGATATCGATTCCAATAATCTTCTTGGATGTAAAAAACATGCTGCGAGTATACTCCCAATCTAATTATTGACCTCAGCCTTAGGTCTGTCAAAGATTGTGGGTATCTTGGTCTAGCATAGGTCTAGCTAAAAATTAGATCCCTGCTAGATATCGGGGAAAAAGAGCTGTACATACCAAACACCTACGGACCTTAGTCCGAGAATGTACAAAAGAGCGCCCATAGCTAAGAAAGGCCCGAATGGAATCATGGTTCTAAGACCATCTTCCGTTTTTCGCGAAGCCAGAAGCCCCACCACCGAACCGACAATTGAAGAACTTAAGATAATAAAAGGAATCGCCTTCCACCCCAAAAGAGCGCCCAACCATGCGAGAAGCTTAATATCCCCGCCACCTAAACCTTCACGCCCTGTGAAAGCATAGTACACATAGGCCACCAACCACAGAATTCCGCCTCCGAAAAGGCAACCCCAGAGGGCATCTAAAAATTCCCGTTCAGGGTTAAGAGCGGCACCGATTAAAGCCAGAGCTAATCCCCCTAAGGTGATCTCGTCCGGTAAAATCATGTGATCTAAATCAATAAAGCTGGCGGTCACTAAACCAAAAACCAAAACAAGATATTCAAGGGTCAGCCAGCTTACGCCGTAATAAGCAATCACAGCAAAGAATAAGGCTCCCATAAGAAACTCAACCAGAGGGTAACGGATAGAAAATGGAGCTTTACAGCGAGCGCAGCGGCCTCTCAGCCAGAAATAAGAAAAAATAGGTATATTGTGATACCACGCCACTGTGTTTTTACAATTATAGCAGTAACTACGACCTAAAAGGGATAATCCCTGCGGCCAGCGATAAATGATGACGTTTGCAAAACTACCAAGACACGCACCAAATAAAAAACCTATTGAAGCGGTTAACCAATCAAAATTAAACAATTTCTTTCCTTCGGAAAAATAAAATACCCACAACAAGCCACGTTAAAGCCCAAGCCATACTGTGAACGACCGCCCACAAAATATCTTGGCCCGCTGGAATATTCGTAACGTAGTAATAGGACTTCCAATTGAAAAGGTAAAATTTAGGAAGTAATAAATCAATGACATCCACCACTTTCATTAAAGCGGCATCTTCCATTTTAGAAACGAAAAATCGAACATCAGGCATTGAGTAACACAATAACCAATAACTGACTGTGGCTCCCAATGCTAAAATTGGGCGCACAATCAAACTGAAGGCAATCGCAAAACTAGAAATGATCGCGGCTTTTAAACTGGTAGAAACAGCTGCGACTAACAATCCTTGATAATAACGACCGGAAACTTCAGCCGATAGAGTAAAACTCAATAAAAACCCAAATGAAAAAAGAAGACATAACCCCAAAGTAGACAACCATGCCCCGATGACCACATGACTGCGTGGAATAGGACGAGCTAAAATAACAAACAGTGTTTTACGATCAATCTCGCGTTGAATCGAATGCGATCCAATCAAACTTGAAATAACAAGTACCCCAATCTCTAAACCAGCAAGACCGAAATCGTACAAGAGTCTTTCTTGTACAGAGAACGTTAAAGCGCTCAAGATATGACTGAAGGCTATAAATAAAATACCGAAAAACACGATAATGTAAAAAAACTTTAAGCGCACCCACTCGCGGATATTCAATACAGCTAGGATAGGAATAGTTAAAATTTGTTTCATGCGTTTAAGTTCTCTGTTAAGGCGATCTTAAAATGGCGATAGGCTTCTTCAAGACTCTCGTAATTTTTCTGTAACCCTTTCACTTCACCCGAATACTCTAAGACTCCGCTGTGAATCACAAGTAAATCATCGCAAAACTCTTCTACGTCTTCCAGTAAGTGTGTACTCATCAACACTGTGGTTTTCTGTTCTTTTAAAGCTCTTAAAATTTGTTTGATAAGAATTCGTCCGTCTGGATCAAGACCCGACATCGGTTCATCTAAAATGAGAAACTCTGGTGCACAGATCAGAGCCTGCGCAATTCCAATTCTCTGTAGCATTCCCTTAGAATACTCTTTTAATTTCTTATCTTTAGCATGGGCCAATTTCACCAGTTGAAGAACTTCTTCAACACGCTTAGGGAAATCTTTACGCGGCATCTGCGCTAGGTCCCAGTGAAGCTTCAGAAACTCCTGCCCAGTAAGAAACTCTTGAAAGAAAGGACGCTCAGGTAAAAAACCAATTTTAGCTTTATGGCGTAAGTTAAACTTTTCACCAAAAAATAATACCTCACCCGAGTCTGCAAAAATAAGCTCGAGCAAACACTTAATCGTCGTTGATTTTCCGGCTCCATTGGGTCCGATAAATCCTACAAATCGACCACGTTCAATACTAAAAGAGACATCTTTCAGAGCTTGAGTCGGACGTTTATAAAAATCCGTGCGGAATTTTTTGTTCAGTTTTCTAACTTCTAGAATAGTCATAACTCTGACCCTTTTCTAAAAGCTTTAAACACTTCACGTACAGAATCATACTGTCTAGATGTTGCCGGCATAAGAGCCGACATTCCTAAAACCTCAACCAAATCAGAGCTACTCTCATGTTGTGTTTCGATCAAATTATACATGATTTCATGAACGATCTTGGCGTTCTTATCGTAGTAGTCCTGACGCACTATAATCGGATCATTAGGGATTGGTTCACTAACCCACAAAACTCGTATTTTTTTACCTTTGTTTTTAGCAAAACGGCTCCAAGCGCTGACCTTGGCCTTTTCGTCATCGGCAAAAACGGCGACAGCATCTACCTTACCTGCTTCTAACATTTCAATGGAAGCCGCATGATTACCCGAAAAGACAGTGTTGACCTCTTTTAAATTAATTTTTTGCGACTCTAGCTCTTGGCGAGGATAAAGATAACCAGACGATGAATTTTCATCAACAAATGCGACTTTTTTACCTTTTAGGTCTTTGAGTGACTTCACTTTAGAATTCGCCAGAGTCAGAAAGGTTGCATAATAAAATGGACCATTATTCCATGTTTTTTTCAGCAAAACCTTAACTGAGGCTTCACGATCCGCCGCTACATAAACTGCCGATGGAAGAATAGCTAAATCCACTTTTTTACTTTTAATGGCGCTCACCATCGCTTCAGGGCTTTTAGGAATGTAAACTTGAATGGGGCTACCCAATTTGTTTTGTAGCTTCTGAGCTAATAACAACGACTCTTTTTCTACTGCCTGCGGGTTACCACCAGACAGTATTCCAATAGAAATTTTTTCTGTACTCGCAAATAGCAAACATGAAAAAAATAGGACACTTAAAAACGCCGTTTTTACCATGCTTACAATGATAACGGAGAGACCTCTATACGTCCAGCCCTAGATTTTTCCAGCGCTAATCCAAAAGCCTCGGCCGCATCACTCTCGGTCAGACATGGGATACTATAGTCGGTACAAGCTCGACGGATGTCGTAACTCGCAGCCACAGATTCACGACTCGAAGTGGTATTCACAACAAAGCTCACCTGTCCTGATCTGATCCTATCAACACAGTTCGGACGGCCTTCATGCACTTTATTTAAAGATAAGCACTCGATATCAAAACGATTTAAAAACTCTGCCGTTCCTTTTGTTGCTGAAAATTGAAACCCCATTTTTTTAAGGTTTTTCAATAGTGGTAACATAGGCTCTTTATCTTTATCACGTAAAGATAAGAAGACTTCCCCTTGTGAAGGCAAGTTAAGTGAGCTCGCAACGAAAGCTTTCACCAACGCTTCAGGATAATCGTCCGCTCGTCCCATCGTCTCGCCTGTGGATTTCATTTCAGGTCCCAAGATAGAGTCACTGTCTGCAAATTTTTTGAAAGGAAAGACAACGCCCTTAACACAAATTTTATCTATTTTTTTCCAATTATATCGGGATAGGGTTTCCGCAGAAATACTCTCTTTCATTTGCGCACGAATCCCTAAATCAATCAGAGGAATCCCTGTCGCTTTGGCTAAAAAGGGAACTGAACGTGAGCTTCTTGGATTTGCTTCTAATACGAAAATCTCATCATTTTTAATCGCCAGCTGTAAATTCAAGTGTCCCAAGATATCCATCTTGTGAGCTAGTTCCTGACTCATCTCTTCAATTTTTAATAAAGTTTCCGGTTTCAATCGCTGTGGAGGCACGACACCCATACTGTCACCCGAGTGAATACCTGCAGCTTCGATGTGCTCAATCACCCCACCAACAAGAATCCAATCTACTCCGCGCACTAAATCAACATCTACCTCTAAAGCACCCGATAAAAACTGGTCCATGAGACATGGGCTATTAGGACTGATAAAATCTTGATGACGAAAAAAGTAAGATTGCAGCTCTTGACGATTTTCAATCACTTCCATGCGACGCCCACCCAAGACATAACTTGGACGGCATATCATCGGATAGCCAACAACAGTTTCTTGTTCTAAAGCCTCTTCTAAAGATCCTACCATTGCTGATTGAGGGATCTTTAAGTTGAGCTCACGGCATATACGAGCAAACTGCTTACGATCTTCAGCTTGATCTAAAGACTCTAAAGAGGAACCTAATAAAGTGTAGCCATTTTTCTGTAGTTCAGAAGCCAGATTGATCGGTGTTTGACCACCGAGTTGTGACACAAAACCCACAGGCTTAATCACGTCAAAAATCTCGCTTAAAGATTCCGCCGTTAATGGTTCGAAAAATAAAAAGTCCGACGTGTCATAATCCGTCGACACAGTTTCAGGATTGGAATTAATCATAGCGACTAAATACCCTGCTTTTTGCAGAGCTTTCACGCCACGTACGCAACTATAATCAAACTCAATACCTTGGCCAATTCTATTTGGTCCACTTCCAATAACAGCAACTATCGGTTTTGCTGGTTTTTGAATATCAGCCTGACTCCAATAGGTTGAGTAGTAATACGGAGTCGAAGAAAGGAATTCTCCGGCACAGGTATCAATTTGCAGAAACGATGGTCTTACCCCTAAATCTAATCTGAGCTTACGAATAAAATCTGTACTTTTATTTTTTAACTTTGCAATGCGGGCATCGCTAAATCCTAATCGTTTGGCTTTACGCAAAGTAGGGGCATCTAAATCAGCTTTTTTTATTTCAGATTCATGCTGAATTAAACCTGAAATTTGCTCTAGAAACCATGGATGAATTTTCGTTAATTCTTGAATTTGGTCAATAGACAATCCATGTCGGAACGCTTGGAAAATATGCCAAATACGCAAGCTATTGGGATACGAGATTTTTTCTAAACTGAAGTGAATATCAGGAATACCTTCTGGAGACATCTCTAATGCACAAAGAGCTTTCATCAAAGACTCTTGCAGAGTTCTGCCGATAGCCATGACTTCACCAACACTCTTCATTTGTGTTGTTAATAAATCCTTTGAACCTTGAAATTTTTCAAATGCAAATTTTGGAATTTTCGTCACAACATAATCTAACGCTGGTTCGTAGCATGTCGGAGTCACTTTAGTGATGTCATTTTGAATTTCGTCTAAATGATATCCCACAGCTAACATGGCTGCAATTTTTGCTATTGGAAATCCTGTAGCTTTACTTGCCAGAGCCGATGAACGTGATACTCGTGGGTTCATTTCGATCACGACGCGCTCGCGGCTTGTTGGATGAACTGCGAATTGAACGTTGGCCCCACCCGTCTGTACACCTACGCGGTTGATAATTTTACAGGCTTCGTCACGCATTTCTTGGTATTCCCAGTCCGTCAAAGTCTGCTGTGGAGCTACAGTGATACTGTCGCCCGTATGTACGCCACATGGATCTAGGTTTTCAATCGAGCAGACAACAACAAATGTACCCGAAGCATCACGCATCACTTCGAGTTCAAACTCTTTCCACCCCAAGATACTTTCTTCTACAAGAACTTCAGATGTTGGACTTTCATGCAAAGCCTGCACGAGCATCGATTGATACTCTTCCGGCGTATAAGCCACGCCGCCACCGCCACCACCCAAAGTATAATTGGGACGCAGAATAAGTGGGTAACCTAAAACCTCCGCCGCCTTAAGACCCTGATCAAAATTTTTAACCATTTCACTTCGCGGGTAACGGGCTCCTAACTCATCTAGGATCGTACGAAACTTTTCACGATCTTCTGCCGCTTCAATGACCTCTGGTGTGGCCCCTAACATTTTGACATTGTTAGCTTCTAATACACCTTTTTGTGCTAACTCTAAAGACAGATTCAATGCGGTCTGTCCGCCTAGTGTCGGAATAACTGCATCTGGTTTTTCTACTTCGATGATTTTCTTTAGATAGTCGAATTTCAATGGTTCGATGTAAGTTTTGGTCGCAATCTCTGGATCGGTCATAATGGTCGCAGGATTTGAGTTAACTAAGATAACATCAAACCCTTCTTTCATTAATGCCTTACATGCCTGCGTCCCTGAATAATCAAATTCACAAGCCTGTCCAATTTGAATCGGCCCGCTACCAATGATTAATATCTTTTTTACATCGTTTAGTTTCGGCATTTAAAGTCCTAACTTATTGTCGTTTGTGTAGATAGCTTCAGGAGTGACGTGTTTATACTGCTCGTATTTGTAACGCATTTTATTAAGGCGTAATAAAAATGTCTCTAAGCTCAAGTCTGGATTTTTTTGCAAAATCTTGATCTCGCTTAAGATGAATTTCTGAGATGACTCAGGATGAAAACAAAAACTATCTAAGAAGTAATTTTTTCCCTCAATAGTCACGATGCGAGCTTGAAAAAACTCTTTGCTATCAAAACCAAAGACCATCTTTTCTTGCTGCACTTCAATTTTTTTATTAGTCATCAAATTACGTACGTAAACGATGCCATTTTTAGATTTCAAGTACTCAAACAATGTGTGTTGGTGCGTGTTCTGTAGAACATCAATAGCTTGGATGTCTTGTTCATTTAATCTTAAATCACGATGCTGTCCACTTGCCGCCAATGGTGTCTTCATATAGCTCTTTAAATTTCGAGTTAAAAAATACCACTCATAAAATTGGTGCATTCTTAAATCATAATTTGGGTTTTCTTCATCAACAGTTCCCGTATTATCAAAAAACTCTCTTTTTGCTTCGTTAAGCTCTACAGAAAACTCGGGGTTCGTGTAGTACTCGATCAACTTTTGCAGACTCAGCTTGAATGTATTATAGTCCATGATTCACCATTTCTGTTTTGTTTGTCTTGTGCATTTCAAATATAAAATAATCAAATAGCTCACTGGCTTCGTGAGGACCTGGGCGGCTTTCTGGGTGGTATTGAATGCCCAAGCAATTGTAACGTCTAGAATAAAATCCAGCGACAGTCTGATCATTCAAATTTCTATGTGTCACTTCAATATCTGTAGGTAAAGTTGAATCTTCAACAGCATAACCATGATTCTGACTCGACATATAGATTTTATTTAGCAATGTATCCCGTATAGGGTGGTTGGCTCCACGATGACCAAACTTCAACTTATAAGTTTTCGCCCCCAAAGCCAGAGATAGAACCTGATGTCCCATACAAATACCAAAGATCGGAAGTTTCCCCAAAAAGTGGCGAATTGTATCTGGCACTTGTTGTACCGCACTTGGGTCCCCAGGACCATTAGTTAACATGATGGAATCTGGTTTCCATTCTTGAATTGTCTCTGGAGACACACGTGATGGGAATACACGAACCTGCGAACAGCGACTTAAAAGCTCGCGTAGGATATTCTCTTTCGCACCTAAGTCGATCACAGCTACACGCGGACCAGTTGGATTTTTACCTTGATGATCTTCTATTTCTTGGCGTGAGCAAAGGTGGACCCAGTCAGCTTCTAAACCTTTTTGTTTTTGAATCAGGTCAGCCGCTTTCTTTTTAGCTTCTTCGACATTCGAAGCTGCGACAATAGCACCCCATGGAGTTCCTTCGCTACGAAGGTGCAGCACTAAACGGCGAGTGTCGACTTCTGTCAGCACAGGGACTTGGTGATCCACAAGTAGGCGCACCCATGAGTTTTCACGTTTTGTATTTTGTATTTGCACACAGATAAAACCCTGTATCCAAAGCTGACGAGATTCCCACACCTGTCTATCAACTCCGTAGTTGCCTTGCATGGGAGCCGTCATAACGACTATCTGTGAAAAGTAAGAAGGGTCGGTCGCAATTTCTTCATAACCAGAGTGGGATGTATTGAAAACCACTTCTCCGGCTTTTTCGGGAAAGGCCGACTGTTCTGATAGGCGTGAGCCTTCAAAGACCTCACCACTTTCTAAGACTAGAAACCCTTTTTTTAATGCCATATCAGTCACCTTTTTCTTTATCCACAATACTACGTATAAGAGCTTCCCTTAGAAATGCGCCATTTTCGACTTGCTTTAAGATCACACAACGAGGGTCTTGAAGTATTTCAGATTCAATTTCAACTCCGTAGTTGATTGGCCCCGGATGCATAATCACAGCATTCGGCTTTGCTAACTTGAGTCTTTCATTATTTAGTCCGAAGTTTTCACGATAATCTTCTATTAAAAAAAGATTTTCGTTTTCGTGTCTTTCCTTCTGAACACGAAGTGCTATCACAACATCAGCCCATTCAAGAGCTTCTGGTAAATTAGAAAAACACTGAATTCCCGTGGAGATCACTTCCGGCAAGAATTCCCGAGGCGCACAAAATCCCATATTGTATTTCAAAACTTCAGAAAGTTCACGATGAGACGCCACAACACGCGAATGCTTAATGTCCCCTACAAATAGAATATTTTTCGCAGCAATCGAGCCTAATTTTTCATGAATGGTTAATCCATCAAGGAGGGCCTGTGTTGGATGCCCTCTTTTACCCCATCCCGCATTGATAATAGGAACATCAATTAAACTATCTATTTGCTCTAGATTCACATGATCTTGACAGCGAATCACAAAGAAAGAAGGTCGTAATGCTTGAATATTACTAATTGTATCTTCAATGGTTTCGCCTTTTTCAATGCTTGTTCCGATACCACCATCCAAAATCATGGGATGATAACCAGCACGGCTGCTAGCCGCTTCAAAACTAAAACGTGTACGAGTACTGGGTTCAAAAAACAGAAGAGCTGCGGTTCCTTTATATCCAGAGTGGTAAGGACCGGATGACAGTCGATGCTCATTAAAATTCTTTTTGAGTTCAATCGACTTTGAAAATAAATGAAGAACGAATTTTTCATCTATTTTTTTTAATGTTATCAGAGAGCTTTTGCTCACAGGCATTGAACTAAATGCTATGTCTTCACTGGAGCTTTGTCAAAATTCGATTCCAACGTATTCCGCTTGTTGCAGAAATGGAATCTTGCGTTGAGGCAAATGACATCCAAACAAAAAGTGGCTTGCCAATAATTTGATCAACATAAACGATTTCAACAGCACCTTCTGTATCACGATTGTCACTCGCTACAAGAATCTGACCCGAATTCAGCTTAGTTTTAGCAACCTCTTCGACAGCAGAGCCTTCCACAGAACCTTCCTTAGAGGCCTCTTGAGCCAAAACTGGCATCACCGGCGTTTGGCGCTCGCCACAAACTTCCAGCACAGGCTGGCGCAATAACTCGGGCTGAGTGGCTATGGTTTCATAAGAACATGGCTGAGCATTAAGGTGTAAAATGCCCTGCTGGTAGGCCACTTCATCGCGCTCTACAGCCACCACACGTTTAATATACGTTTTATAGTTCTTCGAAAAGACCACTAACTCACCACGCTTGGGAGCCGATTGAAAATAGACATCCGAATCCCATGGCACACGCAACCCATAGGAGTACTGAGAACTCAAAACGAAATCCCCTGATAACATGACAGGAGCCATACTTTGAGTGGTCACCTTGTATACTGAAATAAGGAAGGCGCGAAAAAAAAGAGCCCCCGCAATGGCTATAGCAACTATAGTGTACTTCATTTAGCCCCTCTTATTCTGGTAAAAATACGATCGGCTCGTAAGGTGGCAGGATCACACAACATCGGAGTCGCTTCTAACGTGTTTTCACAGCTTAACCAGATATATTTAGCCTGCCCGACTAACAGTCTATCGTCCACAAATCCCCAAAAGCGAGAATCCTGTGATTGATCACGATTATCACCTAAAACAAGGTATTGTCCCTCTGGAACTTCAAAAACCACTTCATTAGGATCAATGTGTCCACCGACGCTCAGACGAATTAAATGTTCAGAAAGAGCCTTCCCTTCAACCGAGGAAGGAATCGACTCTAAGAAATAAGAAAAGCTGTCTTCGTCTTTAAAAGCACCAGACGTTACACCTTGGATTGTCCAAGGTTGATCATTCACAATAACCTGTCCATTTTGCACACTGATCTTATCATGCGGTAATCCGACGACACGTTTGATAAAGAAAACATTCGTATTCAGAGGGTATTTAAAAACGACAACATCGCCCCGCTGAGGACCAGAAAAGCGCAAGAGCCACGAGTCACTGAATGGAATTTTAATTCCGTAGCTCGATTTAGACACCAAAATGTGATCGTGCACTAAAAGATTAGGTAACATACTTTCAGAGGGAATCACGAAAGGTTCAAAGACTACCCAACGAAAAGCAAATATCAAAACAACTGGCGCCGCTATCAATGCTAAAGCTTGCGGCCAGCGCCCTTGTTTTCCAATTTTTTTACGGGGGAAAATCACTTCTACAACCTAGTGAATACTGTGAAAGAAACGGGTTCCGCGGATTGTTATTGGGTTACACAGAACAGAGACCACAGGAAGCATCTCTTCACAGCTTAACCAAACAAAGCTCGCTCGACCCAAAATATTTTTCTGAGGAACAAAGCCCCAGAAGCGTGAATCGTGCGAATGATAACGATTGTCACCCATTACAAATAAGGCATCTTGAGGCACAACCCATTCACCATCACCTGGGAAACCCATGATTTCACCTTTTTTCATCAAGATACTGTGCTCAACAATTTTAGGAGACTTATCATCATGGTAACCGCCATCCAGCGATTCTGTGAAGTGCACATAGTTCGCTTTAGTCGCATGATAACCACCTTCACTTTGGAAATCCTCTTCACGAAGATAGTCAAAGTCAGCAGATGATTTAGGAACGCTTTTCGGCTGTGGCTTGTCATTAACGTACAAGATACCATTTTCAAATTTAACTTTATCGCCCGGTACGCCTACGATTCTTTTAATAAAGAATGTGCTCATATCTTGAGGGTACTTGAAAACAATGACTTCCCCGCGCTCTGGCTCACGGAATTTCACCATCCACTTTTCACTGAAAGGAAAACGGATTCCATAAGTCATTTTATTTACGAAAATATGGTCGTTCTTGAGCAATGACGGAAACATAGATCCTGATGGGATGACATACGCTTCTAACAATAACCAACGAATAGTTAAAGCCGCCAGAACCGCCAACAACATCGAGCCCCAACCCTCAGTCCAAAATAATTTGTTTTTGACGTCCCAGCCGCCGTACTTCTCTTTTTTTGGTTGTTTTTGTGGTTTTGGTGTTGTGCCCTTGCGTCCGAACATATCGCTTAGTCCTCCACTTTTAGGATCGCCAAGAAGGCTTCTTGCGGCACGTCAACAGAACCGATCTGCTTCATGCGCTTCTTACCTTCTTTTTGTCGTTCTAGAAGTTTTCTTTTCCTTGATATGTCACCACCATAACACTTAGCCGTCACGTCTTTTCTGATGGCTCCTAATGTCTCACGCGCGATAATTTTAGCTCCAACTGCTGCTTGAATTGCCACTTGGTACTGTTGACGTGGAATCAACTCTTTCATTTTCTCTGCTAAAGCTCTTCCGCGCGTTGTCGCCTTTGAACGATGAATAATCAAAGATAAGGCATCCACAGGTTCTGCATTGATCAAAATATCCATTTTGACTAAATCAGCTTCTTCAAAGCCTAAGAATTCATACTCAAGTGATGCATAGCCCTTAGTAATTGATTTCAGGCGATCATAGAAGTCCATCACCATTTCATTCATTGGTAACTTGTACTCAATGATCACTTTTTTCTCGGTGATATAGTCCATCTTAATTTGTATGCCACGTTTATCTTCGCAAAGCTTAAGAAGTCCACCAATATAATCAGTTGGAGTATGCAAAGTTACTTTTACATATGGCTCTTCCATTTTTTCGATCTGCGTTTCATCCGGCATACCAGATGGATTTTCTAACATTAATATTGTGCCATCTTTTTTAGTGATACGATAAACCACCGTTGGTGCCGTCGTGATCAGATTCAAGTTAAACTCACGCTCTAAGCGCTCTTGCACAATTTCCATGTGAAGTAGACCTAAGAAACCACAGCGATAGCCAAAGCCTAGAGCCAATGATTTTTCAATTTCGTAAGTCAAAGATGAGTCATTCAGACATAACTTATCTAAAGCATCCTTTAAGTTTTGATACTCACTGGCAACCACAGGAAAGATCCCAGCAAATACCATCGGCTTAATACGCTGAAAACCCGCCAACGGAACCGAAGCCGGATTCTTAGCGGAAGTTACCGTATCACCCACTTGAACATCGCGAATGTCTTTAATACCGCAAATGATGAATCCCACTTCACCTGCAGCTAACTCTGTAACAGGCTCGGGAAATGGCATGTACTTACCCATGCGCAGAACTTCGTACTCTTTATCCGTAGAGACAAACTTGATACGATCGCCCTTTTTGATAACGCCATCCACACCACGCACTAAAACCACAACACCTTGATAGGCATCAAACCACGAGTCAAAAATCAAACTGCGTGCTGGCAAACTACGATCAGCTTTTGGCGGTGGAACTTTTGCAATAATAGCCTCTAAGATATCTTCGATGCCCAGCTTTTCTTTGGCTGATGCATGGATGATATCTGTACAATCAAGACCAACTGTATCTTCGATTTGTTTTTTTACGCCCTCTGGATCAGCTGTCGGCAAATCAACCTTATTCAAAACAGGAATAATCTCGAGATTATTCTCTAACGCCAAATAAACATTGGCTAATGTCTGCGCTTCAACCCCTTGTGCCGCATCGACAACAAGAATGGCACCTTCACAGGCCGCCAACGAGCGAGACACTTCGTAAGAAAAATCCACATGGCCCGGAGTATCGATCAAATTAATCTGGTAAGTTTCACCATCTTTTTTTGATTTGTACTTTAGACAAACTGTTTGAGCTTTGATCGTGATTCCACGCTCACGCTCAAGTTCCATATTATCTAAGAATTGCTCTTTTTTCTCGCGATCAGACAGAGCCCCTGTGAAAGATAAAAGCGCATCTGCCAAAGTTGATTTACCATGGTCAATATGCGCGATGATTGAAAAGTTACGAATAAATTTCGGGTCCATGCCTGATCACATCCTAGCTATTAAGAATTACTTAACAGCCTCTTTGAGTTGTTCAATTTTATTTACTTTTTCCCAAGAGAAGAAGCCTTCACTCAATCTCTCTTCACGACCGAAGTGACCATAAACAGCTGTTGGCGAGTAAATTGGTTTTAATAAATCTAATTCTTTTACAATACGAGATGGGCGTAAATCCCATACCGCACGTACCGCTTTTTCTAACTTTTCAGGCCCCACTGTACTGGTACCATAATCATTAATGCTGATACTGACTGGCTCGGCCACACCGATCGCATAAGCTACTTGCACTAAGCATCTTTCGGCTAAGCCTGCAGCTACGATATTTTTTGCTACGTGACGAGCGGCATAAGCTGCTGAACGATCCACTTTTGTAGGATCTTTTCCTGAGAAAGCTCCGCCACCATGTGCTCCGTGTCCGCCATAAGTATCAACGATAATTTTTCTTCCCGTTAAGCCCGCATCGCCCATTGGACCGCCTGTTACGAAACGACCTGTTGGATTAATGTGGAATTTAGTATTTTTATCTACCCACTGAGAAGGAATTGATTTTTTAATCAACTCTTCCATGATGAAATCTTGAATCTGCTTCAAAGAAACATCTTCTGCGTGTTGAGTTGAAATCACGATTGTTTCAATACGTTTTGCCACACCATTTTCATACTGAACAGAAACTTGTGATTTTGCATCCGGTCTTAACCAGTTCACTTTGTTTTCTTTACGAATAGTTGCGAGGTCTTTCACAAGTTTATGAGACATCGCTAACGTCAATGGCATTAGCTCCGGTGTTTCATTAGTTGCATAACCAAACATTAATCCTTGGTCACCGGCACCTTGATCGTCGCTTCCTGTTTGCTTCACTCCCATAGAAATATCTGGAGACTGTTGACCTACGGCAATTGTTACTCCGCATGTTTTGTAGTCAAAACCTTTATCGGAATGGTCGTATCCAATACGCTTAATTGTTTCACGCGCCACTTCAGAAAAGTTCACCTTAGCACTTGTCGTAATTTCACCAGCAACAACAACTAGGCCTGTTGTCAAAAGAGTTTCACAAGCTACGCGTCCCGTAGGATCTTGTTCTAGGATTTTATCTAGAATGGCATCGCTGATTTGATCAGCCATTTTATCTGGATGCCCTTCAGAAACCGACTCACTGGTAAAAATAAAATTTTTCAATTCACTCACCTCAGTTAAAGATTTAGCCCCAACTAAAAAACAGTCGGGAACGATTCATTACAAACGCCAAAAAGTAACTCGATTTGTCACCTTGGGTCAATGAACAATGGCTCTGACAATGCCTTGTAGAGAGTTGAATTTGCTTATGTTGTAAGCATATCGAGAGTGTGAGGTTTTAGTGAGGCGAAAAAACAAAAAAAGCCCTCTAAAACGAGGGCTTTTTTCAAGTTCGGAGAGAGGAAATCGAAAGATTAGCCCGCTTTCTTCCATCGAGGTTGATACTCAAACTGACCATTGAAATCACGTAGGCGTCCCTCTTTCGATAAGCTGAACTTCTTGTGATCCACATAGATCTCTTTTACTTTAAGGAATTGTTTTTCCAGCTTATCCACCATCAAGTCCACAGCTACATACACATCAGGAGCACTTGCCGTCGCCTTAAAGAATTTCTGCTTTGTATTGATCGAAACCTCAACCACAAAGTCGTGCTGATTTTTCGAGTAATAAACATTGCAGCGCCCATCCTTTAATAAAAACTGTCCAATCTCATCTAGCTTGGTATTTGTGTAATTAACCAATGACTCAGAATAGTCTAGATGCTTGAACGTGAAATTCGACTTCATTCTTTCTCCTTTGATGTGAAAAAGGCCTTACGCCTTAGAACCCTTGATTGAGTTGCTGTGAATTACCTATCGGTAAGACCCAGACCAAAGATGAGGAGGCTTTTCTAAAAATTTAAAAAAGCTCAACATCTCGTACTGAGACAAGAGACATCATCCGGTGGGTTAAATGTTTCAGATATAGAATTAAGATTTATTCGTACTGTAGAAGTGACTTAATTTCTTTATTACGAAACTGAAGACTGTTCAAAAATTTCAAATTAATGAGGACCAGCACATCTTCGACTTGGTACCCTGCTTTTTCGCACAATTCCATAGCAGCTCGCAAAGTCCCGCCAGTGGCCAAAACATCATCACAAATAACCACTTTCGCACCTTGAGATGCAGGTACAACTTCAAGAGTCGCTTCGCCGTATTCTAATTTATAAGATTGCTTGATCGTTGGCGGTGGAAGTTTACCCGCTTTTCTGAGTGGCAAAAAACCTTTATTAAATTTTGCAGCCAACTGTGATGCCAAAATAAATCCGCGCGATTCGATTCCAACAAACAAATCCACATTCTCTAGATCAATCATTTTAGAAAAGTCCATCGCGACTTGAGAGAAAGCCTCAGCATTTTGTAGTAACGGAGAAATATCGCGGAACAAAACCCCAGCAATCGGAAAGTCAGGTACTTCGCGAATCAAAGAACGATAATCCATAAAAAGCTTCCTTAAAAATATTTTTTACGCTGACTTGATGGCAAAATCTTAAGAACGTCACGATATTTCGCCACCGTACGGCGAGCAATATCAATACCTTCTTTTTTCAAGAGATCAACGATTTTTTGATCTGAAAGCGGCTTCTTTGGATCTTCTTTTGCGACTAATTCTTTAATTTTTAACTTCACAGATTCAGAGGCAAGGTCTTCCCCGCCCTGTGACGAACTGATGCCTGAATTAAAGAAGTATTTTAACTCGTAAATACCCTGCGGAGTGTGCACATACTTCGCTGTTGTCACACGACTGACAGTAGATTCATGCATCCCAATATCATTGGCAATATCACGTAAAACCATCGGCTTAAGTGCACTGACGCCTTTTTCAAAAAAGTCGCGTTGATGCTTCACAATACTTTCCGTCACTTTGTAAATCGTACGCTGTCTTTGATGGATAGACTTAATTAGCCATACTGCTGATTTCAATTTTTCTTGAATATACTCTGTGGCCTGCTGATCACCTGTCGGGTTGCTTCCACCCTTCAGCATATTCTTGTAATAATTTGAAATTTTTAGTTTCGGCAAGCCATCTTCGTTTAACGAAACGACATAGTCATCGCCTACTTTATAAACGTAAACGTCCGGTGTGACATACTGAGTTTCTGTACCTGCATATCCACGCCCTGGTTTTGGTTCCATCGCGTAAATAATTTTACAGATTTCAATAATTTCTTCCAAAGAGCGATTTAACCCCTTAGCAATAGCTTCGTAGTTTTTCTTTTCTAAGTCCTTAAGATGATTATTGATTAGATTAACTAAATCATTTGTATCCTCTTCAAGAATACGCGCTTGAATCAATAGACACTCACGTAAATCGCGAGCCCCAACACCTGGAGGATCAAACTCTTGGATTAAACTTAATGCATCTTCTAAATCTTCGATATCCAATTTTTCTTCGGCGGCAATTTGATCTAGAGGAACTTTTAAATACCCATCATCATCAATATGACCAATGATCGCATCTGCGGCGCGCTCTTCGTTATCTGAAAAACCCGTCATCTTGATCTGCCAATATAAATGATCATGTAAAGTCTGAGTCGTCGAGATCAGATTTTCATAGTTCATGATCTCTTCGTTGCCATGGGACGCTTCACGTGGAGCTTTATGCTGAGTTTCTAAATAAGATTCCCATTCAAACTCATCTTGCTTCTGAGGATCTTGAACATTATCAACCGCTCCGCTTTCGGGCACAGCCTCGGAAGCATCTGAAGTCTGAGCTTCTGCTTCTTTTGTTCGCTGAAAATCTTCTTCACGCAGAACTTCAGCTTCTTCTAGAATTGGGTTTTCTTCTAATTCATTTCGAACCTGAGATTCCAATTCAAGACGTGACATTTGCAAAAGTTTGATCGCCTGCTGCAATTGCGGCGTGATGACCAAATTTTGACTTAGGTTCATTGTCTGTCTTAATGCCATTGGGACCCCATTATCTCCTTATAGTCGGAAGTTCTCGCCCAAATAAAATTTTCGTGCCAACTCTGAATTGGCAATTTCATTTGATGTTCCGGCGACCTGAATCTGTCCGTCCTTTAGTATATAAGCATAATCGCAAATGCCCAAAGTCTCACGCACGTTATGATCTGTGATCAAAACTCCTATACCTTTGGCCTTGAGTTCACGAATAATATTCTGAATATCAGCTACGGCAATCGGATCGATACCGGCAAATGGCTCATCTAGCAGTAGAAAGTGCGGATCTCCGGCCAACGCACGTGCGATTTCAACACGCCGTCTTTCACCACCGGATAATGCATATCCATAGGATTCACGAATATGGTTCACACGAAAGTCTTGTAGTAAAAGCTCTAATTTTTCGCGCTTATCTTGAGAGCTAAAACCATGGGCCTCTAAAGCCACCAAGATATTTTCTTCAACTGTTAATTTTCTAAAAATGCTGGGCTCTTGCGCCAAATAACTTAAGCCTGTACGTGCACGTTTGTACATGGGGAATGTCGTGATATTCGTGTCGTTCAATAGAATCTCGCCTTCATCCGGCTTAACTAAACCCACAACCATGTAAAAGGATGTTGTTTTACCAGCTCCGTTGGGACCAAGAAGACCCACAACTTGACCTGACTCCACTTCAAAAGTGGCCTCTTTCACAACTTGGCGTCCACCATACTGCTTCGATATTTTATTGATTTTCAGCGTACTGGCCATATCATTTCCCGATCTACTTACGTGATTTACTTATCTACTTTTTCGAAGACTTGTTTATCTTAACTTTTTTTCCGCCATCGATAAAGACGATTTCTTCACCGCTGATCTCATCTTCACCTTGCTGGACCTTGGGCCGACCACGCATGGTCATCTTATTTTCTAAAAGATTCAGTTCTAACTCTTCACTGAAGCCACGTTTATCTTCATCAGATAACTGCACACCTTGTTGCAAGAGAATTCGCATCAAAGACTTATTCGCTTGCGAGTATTTGAAATGTGCTACAGGTGCATTCAAATGCATTGTACCCAAATTCATTCTTACATCTTTTGAAAATGTGGCCTCTTGATTCGTATTGTAAAAATCAGCGCGCACCGAGGTCAGCTTAAAGTCTTTTCCGTCTATTTTTTTAGTTGCGACGACTTTTTCTAAGATCGACATTTTATTTTGTGCAATATCGACCTGCAACTTTTCACCCGTCAGTTTAAAGCCTTCACCATGATTATCTGGTGGACCACGCATAATCACCTTATCTTGACTGCTCATCATCTTGTTACTAGCCGTATAGCGTAAGGTATCTGTATTAAAGAAATAGCCATTCGTACTTGTCGTGGTCACATTCCCACGAATCACCATATCTTTCGTTTCACCATCCACTTCACCAACGTCTCCGGTAACGGTGAAGCTGAGTTTGTTCTCATTAAAGAAGTGAACTTTAACTTCCTTCACAACCCATTTAGAATCCGCACTACCAATGGCTTCGTGAGCAAAAAGCTCCCATCCTTTTTCATTTTCGGCATTCTCTACAAGGTGCACTCCTTGTAGTTTTTGTTCTATAGAACCTGACTTTTGCTCTTGATTCTGAGCAGCTAAGCGGGTCGCTTCAAATGCGGCCTCTTCGTCACTTGTTTGCTCAAGTAAGTTCGGAGACATAATGATGATTTCAAGAAAAATGAAAGCAACAAGTAAAAAAAATAAAATTGAATATTTATTAATTTTCGGCGTTTGAAGTCGCATCGTCTTTACTTAAATCTTTCGCGACCGCAAAATTAATAGGACCGCCACCGGCCTCATATATAGAGTACATTATCTTTTTTAACGTCAGATAATCCACTGACTTGTCGGCCTGAATTGTTACTTTTTTCCACTGATTTGGATCTTCTGTTTTATTTCCTAAAGTCTGATCAACCACGTTGCTCACACGATTTTGTAACTGAGCTGCTTGATCGAGACGAGCTTTTTCAATCATCTCTTTTGCCCGATCACGTAAACCTGGGATGACCCATGTGCGTGACGCTTGCACTTCAGCAAATGTAGCGACAGGAGTCGTATCAATCAATATCTCTTGTGTAGAAACTGTCACCACGAGCGCTGGTTTTAAATCCACCACACGATTGGCTGTAGGAAGTGTCACTTCCTTCGGAAGATACAGAATCTCACCTGTTGAGTTGTAATTTTGCAAAAGGAAAATAGCGAGTACTGTAAACATATCCACCATGGCCGTTAACGACAAAATAGCCGTAACACCTCGGCGATTCATTCTTCTTTTTAGAAGATTGTGATTTCTATGGCGCTGCCCCGGTTTATAAATTGCCATTAGCGAGGTCCTCCTGTTAACAACTCAGGAGAAAACCCTGCTTGTAAACCAGTATCCATAGCCGCGATTACATTTTCATATAAAATTTCATCTGCTATTGAGATCTTCACATTGTTTTTATCAGGATAAGCTTGTTTCACACGTTGCAACTCGGTTAATAGAGTTTGCGTGTCGTATTCATTATTGCGCTTCGGAATAGGCTTTGTTTGCGTACCAAATTTAAGCACATAACCTGCTGACACCACATCTAAGCGAAATACCAAGTCTTCGTGAGGAGGCACTTTGTACTCGGTATTTGTAGAGTCTTTCGGCGAAGCAAACGAAGCTCCCAACTGAATCATAGAAACTTGTGTCCATACTGCCGAAATCAGCAGAAACGTAATCAAAACAGACATCAAGTCAATAAAAGGAACAAGATTCAAATCCACATTGGTATTTCGACCTTTTCCTGATGTATCTATGTGCGCCATGCTTTACCGCTTTCTGCCTATCCGTAACTTCTAAAAACTAATCTCTTAATTTATCGCGATTCGCTGAAACTAAGTTTAATAGTGACATGCTTGTTTCTAGCATTTCATTTTCAGCTTTTTGAATCATGTGCTGGAATAAACCATAAAATACGATTGCTACAATCGCCACTGTCAAACCAAAACCCGTACAATTCAAGGCATGCGAAATACCTTGTGAAAGTAGCTGAGCTTTTGTCGCAGGATCTGCCATCGCCACACCACGGAATGAACCGATCATACCGATGATCGTTCCTAATAATCCGGCAAGTACCGCAATATTACCCAAAACAGCTAAGAAAGAGGTAAATCCTTCTAATTTTGGCATCTCTCTAAGAACAGCGGCATCCATCGCCACCTGAACTTCTTCGTCAGGTCTTTTATTCATCACCTGAACTAAACCCGCCTTCACTGTGTTTGATAGTGGAGTCGACTTCGTATCGCAGAATGATACCGCCTGGCGCATATCACCATTAATAATCATTTTAAAAATATGATCAGTGAATTCTTTCTTATCTACTCTTAGCGATCTTAATGCCATAAATCTTTCGACAACAAGAATCACGGTCACAACTGCAATGACCAAGATCACGTACATGACAAATCCGCCTTCAATAAATGCTCTTGCTATCGGATTTACATTTTCTAACTGGTTCACTTTAAGCCTCCTCTAAAGTTTTTGTCCTTGAAATACAAATGGATAAGTTACCTCAGCAGCCGTACCTGGTGGAGGCTCTGGGAATCTTAATCCTAATATTCTTGCCTTAATACACTCTTCTATAGAGGTATTACGCATTGTTGATCTATCACTATTTACTCGTGCATTTCGCGCTACACCTTGTGTGTGGATTTCCCACGTTAATACCAACTTACCTTCTAAGCTGCTATTCACACGATATTCACGTTCATAACATGATTTGAATTGTTGCAACGCTGATCTAACTGTTCTACGAACAGCTTCGCGATCAATCGAGCCAATAAAAGCTTCTTCATTTCCACCTGCAGCGATTTGGACGCGGTCTTTATCACCAAAACCTGCACCGCCGCCGTAGCCACTCATACCTGTTCCACGTCCCTTAGTTCCAACGCCCGCAATACCCTCAGTTGCTGTGCCGACTCCGCCTGCACCTGTGTCTTTGATTTGTGAACCAAAGTCATCGCCAGCACGTGTATTTCCAAAACCAGAAACACCTTGGGCCTTTTCTGCCGTACCGATAAGTTCACCAGCACCGCTGTAGACTTGATCTAACTTCGAACGAGCACCGCCCTCGCCAAATGCGGCCAGTAAGCCTGAGTTTGTATTATCTGGCTCGGCACTTTGCGCATTAGCGCCGGTAGTTTGGCCTGTTTGTACAGCGCCACCCTGCTTGGTCGAAGTGAACATTTTTGTAGTTAAATTATTATCCTTCGGCTTAACTTCTGCTGCTTTACCTGATTCTTTTTGAGCCTCTTGTGGTGCTTTGTTAGCTGAAGCCTTTGTTTCACCCAAAGTCTGACTGCTTTTCGTTTCGTCTAACATGATCGCTTTTTTGATCGGTTCAGGTTCTACTTTTTTCACTTCCGGAGCTGGAGGTGGCGTTGGCGGAGCCACATCTGAAACAGTTTGTGGTGGTGGAGCCGTCGGCGTTACAAAAGTAATCTGTGCTAAACGCTCAACTTCCGTTTCTACCACTGCATCTTTAGGCTTATTCACCGATACAATTAGACTTGTTAATACTGCAATAATTAAAGCGGCTAATACTCCCGCAAACTCAGATGAACCTAGTACCATCGGAGATGCCATCACAAAAGCCGGAGCTTTTGGCGCAAAACGCACAATCAATTGCATCCCATTGATTAACTCAATAAAACAAACTTCGCCTTGCCCTAGGCGATAATCGCCAGTGCTTTGGTGTGATACCTCACCATCTTTTAAACGCTCAATCGACATTTCACTGGTCGTATGAATCACGGCCCCATTACTTAAATCTAATAGTTCCCAGTTCTTCGGCGCAGCTCCTTGCGGCACTTTGATGTCACCATCTGGCCCCAATGTTTTTTTGCCACCACCAGTGAAGTGATATGTTTCAAGAATACGCTCTTTCCATGCCACCAATACTTCTACACGTGGACCAGAACCTACTTTTAAATGTTCACGTAAGTCCGTCACCTTGCTTGGAGGAGGAAAAGTCTTCTGTCCTTTTTTTCTTTTGCGTGTCGCTGTTACAGCGGCTCTTGCTACTCCCGCTGTGGCTACGGCTGTTGCCGCAACTACAGGTGCTGACTCATGACGTGCAATTTCAGTGTGTATTGGCGCTGCCACGGGTGGAGCAACAACTTGATCCGCCTTTGGCACTCCGATGAAAAAGAAAACATGGAATGGACCCACCTGAAAGGAGTCACCCGATTGTAAGGCCTCATCTAAAATACGTTGTCCATTTTTGTAGGTGCCCTGAGTAGAACCCAAATCACATAGAAAATATTGATTGTCGCGTTTTTCAACAAGGCAGTGAATCGGAGAAACTTCATTTGAATCTAAATCAATATGAACATCACCGCCATTACCGACAGTGATACGATCTTCATCTATGTATTGCTTAACAACATGGATTTGATCTTTTTTGAAGACACGAAAAACAAGAGGAGATTTCAACGACCACCTCTGAGCCTTTGGATATCCTCAGAGGTTCGGCGCATTTCTGGCAGAAAGTTTTCTCTGAGTTTAATCAATCTTTTGTAATTGAAGTTTTTTTGTTGGAATAGATAAAAGAATTCGGGCTTTTGCGCCGTACCTTCAACAAGCTCATCTTCAAAGTTTAAGGATTGTACCGTCTCTTGACGATTTTGTTGCTGCGGTTGAGTTGATGGCGCCGGCGTTTGCGCAAAAGCAGACGACAGGCCAATACCCATACTCAGAGTTGTAAAGCAGAAGATTCTAAGCAGTTTCATCATAACTCCATCCCTATTTTAAACCAGCTTTTGCTTTAACTTCCAAATCATTTATTAACTGGCGAGACTCATTCGCAGAACCTACAAACTTTAGTCTGTTCAGCAGGTCTAGTCCCTCTTGATACTTCTGCTGTTTTTCAATCAACAAAATTGAATAATTCAGCATAGCATTTTTATGATCTGGTTTTTCTTGCAGAATTTTATCATATATAGCCACGGCATCTGATGTCTTGCCGGTAGCTGCTAAAGCCACAGCATAATTGCTACGCCCGTCCAAGTCCGCCGCGCCTTTATTCACAAATGTAGACAAAACAGGGATCGCTTTAATGAAGTCTTTTTCGCGCAGATAAATACTCGACAAGTTAGAAGCCGCGATATAACTGTCTGGGTTAAGCTCTAACGCTTTTTGAAATGAAACAATGGCATCACTTTTATCCCCGCGCGCAAGTCTAACAACTCCAATATTATTATGAACTTCCGAAGCCCGCGGTGACAGCACAACAGCTTTATCTAACAACACGGTTGCAGCATTCAACTGCGACGAATTGTAATAACTCATCGCTAAGGCATTTAAAGCCGGAACGTTCTTATTATCACCCAATAGAATGCTCTGACTTACTGATTTAATACGATCAGAATTTCCAGAAGCTAATGCCTGCTGGAGTTCAGCCGGAATACTTGTCGTTGGAGGCGTAGCCACTGGTGCTGCCACCTGTGGCTTGGTCTCGGCATCTAACAAGTCGATTTCGCTTAACTGTGGTTCCGTCAACGTCGAAGACGTTTGCTCCTGTGTTGATGAACATCCCCAAAGCCCTAAAGCTAATACAAAAACAATTAGATATCTCATTTTGTTTTAACTCCCCAATCAATAGCCCGAGTTCCTGATACAGTTTCTTTTGCACTGTAATACTGATCCGGATACTTTTGACTCATTTTCTGATAAGCGTTTTGGTACGAAGTATTGTAGCCCTTCAAATCCTGTCCACGCTCGATAGCCAACTTGTAACTTTCATCTGCTTTCGTCGCAAATGGCATCACGATTTTGTTCACTTCATCTAAATACTGTTGACGATTTTCAGCCGCGATATTTTCTGGAATAGGAACAGCTCTGATAGATAAAGCCATATGCTCATTCGCTTCAGCTAAAATGTATAAGGCGTCCACGATCTCTTCCGGAGATGCCAATTGAATCACTTGCCCTAACTGCTCATTTAAAACAGCCATAATTTCCAGCTTTTTATCAATCGCCGCTTTTTGTTGGCTTGGCACACTTGGAATCGTCACTTCTTTTAGGCGTTGGAAGTTCTGCTGGCTTTGCATGATTCTGACTTTTGCTAAATAGACTCCGGCCGCTTCACGGCGTGCACCTTGTAGAGTATTCCTCCATGTATTGATACGTGCTTCCGCTGTTGCCAGTTCCGATCGTTGGCCTAACTTAGATGACAAATCGACCACCCAGTACTGAGCCTCGATACGTCTATCTACTCGTGCCTCTGGCAGCTCTAAATAGCGACGATAGTTCGCCAAAGAATCTGCATTCATTTTTAATCGTCTTTGCTGTTCAGCCATTTTAAAGACGATTTCTGCATTTTCGCTCTTATTGGTATTGAGTTTGATGTAGGCATTATAATCATCAAATGCCTCTGCTGGATTACCAGCAATTTCTTTCATCAAAGCCGCATTATACAAAAAGTTCGGAGCCAATGGATCTTTTGGGTTCTCGCGGTATAAATCTGAGTAAAGAACGGCAGCTTCTTCAAAAGAACCCGCGTCCTGTTTAATTTTCGCTAACAGACGTTTAGCTTTTGATTTTACTTCAGCAGAAGTTCCAGTCGTATTGGTGGCTACAGCCCGCTGGTAGTTACTTGCTGCATCTTTTGTTTTACCCGCTCTTTCAAAGTTAACACCCGCATTGAAAAAAGCGACAGCTGCTAAATTTGATTTTGGATTCTGTAGTCCAAAACTTTGATATTGAGTAGCCGCTTCTGCGTACTTCTTGTCTACCTCGAAAGTTTGCGCTTGTTTAAAGCTCGCTTTTTCGATCACACCACGAATATCGTCACCTAACTTAGCGTTAGAAATCGAAGAGTCTGCTAATAACTCAGACCCAATCTTTTCTAAGCCCACATAGTCTTGTTTCAAATTATAAATATCTAATAACAAGTTAGCTGAGTACTCAGAATAAGTCGTGCGCGGATGCTGCTGAACAATCTCACGGAATTGCTTTTCCGCAGGATTAAAATTATTTGTTAAATAATAAATACGACCTATACGAAACTTGATCTCGGCCGCTTTTTCAGATTTCGGATATTTCTGTAAATACCAATTAGAGGTCGCAATAAATTTCTTAGTCGGTTCGTCCAATGGCACTGGGTCTAATGAGTTTCCAGTTCTTCTTTGGAATTCCGCATCCGTCGGCACCGTTTTTTCTAAAGCCAACAAGATATTCTGAGATGCCTTTTCGGCATACTGGCTATTCGGAAAACGATTGACCACAACTGTGTATTCATTTGCGGCATCGGAATAGCGCTTCATATCGTATAGAAGCTCACCATAGAAGAATCGCATGTCTGCAGCAGAGGTCGAGTTGCCAAACTCTTGGAAGTAAAGCTTGTACCCTTCATCTGCACTTTGACGTGAAAACTCTGCTCTAGAGTTTTGAGCTGTCTGATGTTGTTGCAAAATATAATTTCTAAGTGTCTGTTCGCGCAGTTGATTGCTTTTTACGATAAACGAGCGGTCACTGCTGTGTAAGTTATACCATTGCGACTTTGAGTTGTAGTTTGTAATCCACTTATAAAGCTCATTTTTAAACTCAGGTGAATTCTTCGCAAAAAAGTAATTTTGTACAATCTGGTACTGATATTCGAAAGCTTTTTTCGAATTCGGTTCGCGACTGATCAGATAACGAAAGGCCTCTCGGGACCCTTCGCGATTCCCTTTATCGGAAAGCACGTAGGCTAGTCTTTCAATACTCGGTAAGTATTCTTTCCCATTCACATTTTTAAAATAGGAAAGAGCGCGATTCGTATCGCCACTGTCGGCAAAAAAGATCACTAGATCTTTTAGGGCTTCATTTTCTAAGCGAGCACCATCGATCCGTCTACCTGTCGCTCGATTAACCTGCTGAGAGTTTCGGGCTCCAGATTTTACAATGTAATCAAGGTATTTGATCCCATCTTCGGTCTTACCTGTACGATAAAGACACCATGCCCCTTTATACAGAGCAATAAGGTGTAAGTGGTGCTTATTGTCTTTAATTAAAAATGAATATTCTTTATAGGCATCCGCCCACTTTTCATTTTCAAATAGATTTTCGGCCACGGCGAAGTGAGCATCTCCGGCAAATGGACTATTCGGAAATCGTGACGTCAACTGACTGTAGTAAGCGCTTCCCTTTTGAACCTCACCGATCTCGAAATTATTGTAACCTAAGAAAAATAAGGCTTGGCTGATTTTTGGATCATTCGGGTAATCGCGCAAGAACCATTCATATAGTTGAATCGCTCTTTTATTGTAGTCGCGGGCCTCAGCTGTTTCTAATGTGGGACGTACACGACTGCGACCACTTTGAAACTCTTTCAGCTTTTGATCATACTCTTTTTGTTTTCGAGCATCGACTAAAGCTGATTTTTCAACATATAGCTCAGCTAGGCGCAGCCAAAGCTCACCACGATTAGGGCTATCTTTAAAACGCTGAGTCAGTTGATACAGCTCTTTAATTTGACTATCTAATGTTCTTTCATATGCAGCTTGGTCTGCATTTTCATAGCTATAAATGCGCGACGTCTCAGGAGGCTTGATATCATTCAAATTGACAGCCGATTGGCTTTTCTCGAATGTTAAATTCGAGTTAGGTACAGCAGTAGCCTTTTTTTCAATTTGGTTGACCTTTGATCCACGACTTTCTTCTTTCGCACGGCGAAGGAGATCACCTAGAGTCACCTTTTTTTGGTTAGATCCTGTCTGTTGAGCCATCGCGACAGACCCGCCCAGCAAGCCTGCTACAACAAGCGTTCCAACAATAGAATGAGTCAACTTCATATTATTCACAACTTTGCTTTCCTAAGTAGTGATAGTTACCGATTTCATCCAACCAGTATTCACCTTGGAACGGATAATACTCGTAGCCATTTTGAACATAAAATGATCTGTCGCGAGTCTCTTCATTGCTCTTAGGTAACTCTTTTCCAGAAAGACGTTTTTTAATCGTCTCTTTTTTACCATTGATCATCTCGTAGCGGATGAAGCTGGATTGCTCATTTAGATCCGTCAACTCTTCTTTAATTGCCGTCAAATGTCTTTTAGCTTGATCGCCAATAACCGCACGCGTGCTATTAATACGATTGTTTAAAATTCTTAAAGCATAACTGCCAACTGAAGAACCTTTAAGCTGTGACGATCCTTCAACGAGTTTACGTTCGTCATTAATCTTTTTTAGGTAAGCGTAGCTTCTACGCACATCCCCTTCTTCGCTCACACGCTTTAAGATATTATAAGGCAATGCCAGTTGCTTTTTATCATCTGTATTCTTTTTCAATTGGTAAGTTTTATTTACCTCTTGGAAATACATATCGCTATTTGTGTTTTTCAAAAAATTATTTACACGTGTAAGTGCCGGCCCGTACTGACGCTCATAAAGCGAAAGAACTTTTTCCATCTCGTCGTACTGACAAATATACAGATACACAATCGAGCGCAGCAATAAAGTCTCAGGAAGATAAGCATCTTCATAATACGATGAATGTAGAGACTGGAAGTTACTTAGTGTTGAACGAAAGCGCGCTGCTCTCAGCATAGCCCATGTTTTTTCAAAAAGAGCATCATGCCAGTATTTATGGTCACGTGGAATCAAAGAGTACGCCTCAATTGACTTCGCCCAATCCTGCTTTTGATAAAGCACACGAGCAATCGCCATCTGTGCCGCAACTTTATTAGTATCTGTTACATTAGCTTTCGCGCGACTGTTCAACAGGCGGCGGAAGCTCTGTAATGCTAGATCTGGTTGGTTCGACTCGGCTTGAGCTAATCCCATATTATAAAGAGCATTAAAATAATAACGACTTCTTGGGGTCACTTTGCTGTAGAACTCAATCGCTTCTTTCGCTAAACCCGCTTTATGCTTTGTTTCGGCTAAACGATAAAATAACATTTCGCGGTTTTGCGCTGGGATTTGATTAATATCTACACGCTGAATCGCGAAGTTCAGTAGTGTTTCATCACCTAACTTATCTGTTACGACTAAAAGTTTCTCGATGGCCTGCTTCGTCCAAGAAGGGTCTCCGGTACGAATCAGCTCAGCAAATTGAAAGGCTGCCGTTTGATTTAAGTTAAGTTCCATAAGCGACAATCCAAATAGATACTTAATACGTGCACGTTCAGCCGGAATCGTACTGGTTCTAGAAAGACCTAAAAGCTGTTGAGCTGCCGCTAGATTTTTACCAGTTTTAATAAGATTCACTGAATTTTCTATCTGTGCTCTATAGGAACGCCCTTCCGGTTGTTGGGCTTGCGCTGATAAGGATGCAATTAAAATTGGTATCAGAATCAAACTTGTTTTTATCATCTGTAGCTAGCCTCCGGAAAGAAAAAGCTGATACCAGCTGTGAATATCAAATCATTATAAGTCGTTTTCGATGGCGCCACTGTACCCGTAGCATCTGCAACCGGAGTTGCTTGATAGAAATTCCAACTGTAGTCCCAACGAAATGCCATAGACTTAGAAATAGCAAAGATTTGTCCCGTACCTATATGATAGGTCGGAACTGTTTTTTCCTGCGATGTCGTATTTGAGACCCCACCACCAAAAGAGAAATACATATCAAATGGAATGATCCGATTGTCTAGCGTCGTCAGCTTCCCGTAGATCGGCGACCAAATCAAATCCAATCCCATATTATACTTCGTGGTCACAAACTTATCTGGCTGTAAGTTATTATTTGTTCGTAAATCTTTTGCCGATTGATTTTCAGAATTACTTAAGAACATTCCTGAAAGCTCTAATCCCCATGACTCACTAAAGTGATAACCTAAATTCAACTTAGCCCCTAAATTTGTGAACCAAGGGGAATTCGTTGTGAGTCCACCTGCTGCGTAAATTTGAAAGCGCTCTGTTTTAGGAAGGTATTTCTTCTGAATAACTGAAATATCTTGGAATGGTGATAGCTGATTTAAATCTGTCAAACTGCGTACACGGCTATTTTGCACTTCAGGATTACTTTGAATAGCCTGTAACTCTTGTTGTTCTTTTGCCGTTGTCGGCTCAGAAACAACAGGTGCCGGAGCTGTCTGAACTGGAGGTGGATTATTACGATATAAACTTTCGACCCCGATAACATCCATATCTTCTGCGTTCTGCTCTTGAGCCAAAACATTCCAGCATAACGAATTCACGAGGATAATCGCCAAGGCATATTTCGCCGAAGTTTTTTTCACATACGTGTTTTGCACAGGCGAACTCCTTAAAATAAATAGTTCAAACCAATCTCAAGATTGGTTGTGTAAGTTAGTCTTTCAGCAAATGAATCATAGCTAGGAACGGGGTCTACACCCTCACGCAAAGCCCCTGCCTTAAATGGAATTGGTGCATTATTGAAAAACATTCTAAGATCGATTTTTAAAGCCAAATGATTTGTAAAGTAAAAACGCTCACCAATACCAATCGCGATGGCTGGGTAGGATTTATGAACATACTTGATCATTCCTCCTGCTGCAGAAACGAAGATGGATGTATTTAAAACCCCATTCTTCGTTACGCTCAGTTTTCCGTAGTAAAGTTTATAGTTGTAATCGGCCATCAAGCTGTATTCAGGGAATGGAGCACGATTGAAATCTAAATTGAATTCATCTTTCATCGCCTGTGCATCTTTAGAAAGACCTGTGCTGTTTTTAGCGTATAAAAGACCTAATGCGTGAGCTTCATTAAAGTGATAGTTCAGTGACAAACCAAATTTCGAAGTGTTGGCGATGGGCTCTGTGATGGCTGCTCCACCAAAAATTCCAATATCAAATGTCCCTGAATCTTGAACGTTACGGTTGCGAACACTGACGGGATTGTCAAATAATGGGTAAACCGTTTCTTGCGCTAATTCATCCTGAGGAACATTCAAATCAGCTGCCTTCGACTGGAAACTAAATGCCATTACCGTCGCAGCTAATATGGCAGATACCAGAATACTCTTAACCATGTTAATGACCACACTCACCTCAATTTTTAGAGTAAAAACCATATTTCAAAATAAAATCACAGATCTCGCGAACAGCACCATTGCCACCAGCACGCTTAGTCACGTACTGAGCACACTCAAGCACTTCATCCACCGCCTCTGGAACTGTAGCTCCGAAACTGACAGCTTGAATCAATGGGATATCGAAAACATCATCCCCAACATAGGCCATTTCATGCGGAGCTAAACCTGAATCTTTTTGTAACTGTTCGAAATAAGGACGCTTATCAACAGCACCTTCATAGAAGTGATGAAAACCCAGCATCTGAGCACGTGCACGCACATCAGTGGCTTTAGCTCCTGTGATAATGGCTAATTTGTAACCCGCTTCAGCTAGAGCTTTAATCCCTACACCATCACGAACACAATAAATACGTTTCCATTCGCCGTTAGAGTCCATCCATAGACGACAATCCGTTAAGACACCGTCCACATCTAAGACCAACATTTTTACAGATTTCAATTTTTGAACATCTAATCCCATAGTCGTGCTGCCATCCCAAAGATAGATTATTTCGATGATTTTATTGTGAAAAATATAAAGTCACAGGGCAAGTAATGTGCTCTGGACTGACGACAAAGGTCGTGTGTTTCCAGTCATTTATTTGAGGACATCGACTTAGGTCGGAACAGGTCCGACTCGCTTAACGGATTTTAGCTCTTAACAAATCTTGGTAGATAATCATACCCACAGGCTTTAATGGCGCTGCCGAATTTTTATCTAATACGATCAACATTTGTGTGCGAAATTGCTCCATCAAAAACAAGGCTCTTTCTGCAAGTTCACTCGCATCAATCGTCTTCGGGGAATGAGACATTAAATTCGCCGCTGTACTTGAAAATGGATCTTGATTCTTTTCTAAGAAACGACGGATATCACCATCAGTAATCACACCAATCAACTGACCATCGTGATCAAGCACTCCGGCAGCACCGCGCACACTTTGATGAGTCATAGTCGTCAACAGGGCTTTCATAGACGTGTCTTTTGTTACAAATGGCAACGCATCACCCGTTTGCATGATGTCTTTCACTCGCATCAATTTAGCACCTAAGGACCCAGAAGGATGTAGCTCAGCGAAATTTTCTGACTTAAATCCACGGGACTCTAAAACTGCCATAGCCAGAGCATCCCCCATCGCCAAAGTCGCCGTACTTGAAGAAGTCGGAGCTAATCTTAAAGGACACGCTTCTTTTTCAACAGAAACATCTAAAACGATGTTGGCTGTTTGTGCCAGCGTGCTGCCACTTTTACCCGTTAGAGCAATTAAAGAAACTCCATTACGAGAAATAAAGTTCAAAAGCGAGCCTAACTCAGCCGTTTCTCCCCCATAGGACAAGGCGATGACTAAGTCGTTCTTAGAGATAACCCCCAAGTCGCCGTGACTACTTTCTGCTGGGTGCAGAAAAATAGATGGAGTGCCTGTACTGGAAAGCGTGCTGGAAATTTTACGGGCCACTTGTCCTGATTTACCAATACCCGTCAGGATGACTTTACCTTTACAGTTTAAGATTTCATGGACCGCACGTTCAAATTCGCCATTGAGTTTTGGAATCAAACCCAAAATACTTTCGGCCTCGATTTGTAATGTTTCTTTTGCGATCTGTAAAATCTTAGACATCGTCTTTTCCTTTATTTCTGTCGTGAAGCACGAATGAAATCGGCAAATAGTGGATGTGGGCTCAGCGGTTTAGATTTAAATTCGGGATGGAATTGCACAGCCACAAACCATGGGTGCTTCGGAATCTCGATAATCTCCACTAAGTTTCTTTCTTCATTAACACCTGTCGCGCGTAGTCCATTTTTTTCTAATAGATCGCGGTACTGATTGTTGAATTCAAAACGATGGCGATGACGTTCCCAAATAATAGATTTTTTATAAACCTTCAAAGCGCGACTTTTAGGAGCCAACGTACATTGAAAGGCACCCAAACGCATAGTTCCGCCTTTATCGACAATACCACGTTGTTCCGCCATAGAATCAATGACGATATTTCCACCGCGTTTATCTTCACCGACGAACTCGCGAGATGTGGCATCTGCAATACCGCAGACATTACGCGCAAACTCAATAGCCGCTAATTGCATACCGAAACATATTCCGAAGAACGGGATCTTTTTTTCACGTGCGTATTTGATCGCTAAGATTTTTCCTTCAACCCCACGCGTTCCAAAGCCTCCAGGAACAAGAATACCTTGCGCCTCGGAAAGCATCGTCTTGATATTTTTTGCAGTGAGTTTGTCTGAATCGATATAAATGATTTCAACTTTCGCTCGGTTTGCCAAACCACCATGAACTAAAGATTCATGTAGGGACTTGTAAGACTCTTTCAAATCTACGTACTTACCCACGACGGCAATCTTTACTTTAGACAGAGGTGAACGTTGAATCTTAGCAATTTTTTGCCAGCCAGCAATGCTGTACTTGGTTTGCTTCAAATTCAATGTTTCAACCACCAGATAGTCTAAGTTCTCTTTATGTAAAGCCAATGGCACATCATAGATAGACTCTGAGTCTTTCGCAGAAATTACATTTTCTTTTTTAATAGAACAGAAAAGACCAATTTTAGATTTTAAATTATCATCAATTACTTTTTCGCTACGGCAAATTAGAAAATCTGGCTGAAGACCAATTTCGCGTAATTCCTTCACCGAGTGCTGTGTGGGTTTACTTTTCAGTTCTCCGGCAACAGCAATATAAGGAACATAAGTCACATGCACCAAAGCTGTATTGCCTACACCTAAATCCAAACGCATCTGACGAATGGCTTCGAAGAATGGCTGTGCTTCGATGTCACCCACAGTTCCACCAATTTCAACGATCGCAATCTCGCTACCTTGAGCGGCTTCATACACACGTGATTTAATTTCATCAGTGATGTGTGGAATCACTTGCACTGTTCCACCCAGATAATCTCCACGGCGTTCACGTGAGATCACACGATCATAAATTTGTCCCGCACTGACAGAGTTAGCTCTTTGCAATACACTGTTAGTGAAACGCTCGTAGTGCCCCAGATCCAAATCAGTTTCAGCTCCGTCATCCGTCACATAGACTTCCCCATGCTGAAACGGAGACATTGTTCCCGGATCTACATTGAGATAGGGATCGAACTTCATAAGAGTAACTTTAAAACCTCGGGCCTCAAGAAGAGAACCTAAGCTAGCTGCAGTTAATCCCTTACCAATCGAAGAGACCACTCCACCTGTTACAAAGATAAATTTTTGCTTTAAACGCTTACCGGATTTCGTAGACTTAGCTTGTGACATGTCCCCTAGAGTAACAGCTACCCTAATAAAGCTTCAAGCTTTTGCAGGTCCTCAGGAGTATCAACACCATATGTCGGCTTTTGTACCTGTAGTACTTTTATTCTAGCCCCAAGATAAAGGGCTCTTAACTGCTCTAAACTTTCGTACTTTTCAATCAAAGCAGGCTCTGCTGTGCAAAACTTTTGCAAAAAGGCTCTACTATAGCCATAAAGACCAATGTGTTTAAGGGCGACAGAGGGTTGATTGAATTCTGCACGGGAATAGGGAATCGGAAATCGGCTAAAGTAAATAGCCTCTTGATGAATATTTGTGATCACTTTAACAGCATTTTTATTGTCAAAATCTTCTATGGCCAAACCATGCGCCAGTGTGGCCATGTCCAAACGTGGCTCATCTAAAAAAGCCTGAGCCAAAGGATCTATGTAACTTTGATCTATTAAGGGCTCATCGCCTTGAATGTTGATCACTACATCCACTTCAATATTTTTAATAGCCTCAAAGATCCGATCTGTTCCCGTTGCACAGTCAGGACTTGTCATCGCCACATTTACACCGATGCTCTTGGCTACTTCCGCAATTTGCTGATTGTCAGTCGCAACATATAAATCCGATAACAACTGGCTTTTCCTTGCGCCTTCCACCACCCATTGCAAAATAGGTTTACCTTTTAATTTTTCAAGAGGTTTACCTGGGAATCGGGTTGATGCAAATCGCGCCGGAATAACGCCAATAATTTTCATTTTTTAATCCATGCTCTGTAGACAAACTCTTCAAGCTCAGCACAACCACTTTTCGTCTGTGATGAAACCGCAAATACATCTTCTAAGCGGGACTGTTGCTTAATACGCTCAATCGCTTTTTTGATATCGTTTTTAGAAAATTTATCCGACTTAGTTAATCCAATAACCACGGGTAAATCGTTCTTCATCATGAACTGCGCCATTAACTCTTCGTCCCGTGTCCAATCACGGGCCATATCCATCAATAAAACTAAACCCGCCAATTGAGGGCGTTGAGTTAAATAGCCCTCGATCATTTTTCTCCATGTCTTCAACTCATCGCCACCACGGGAAGCATAGCCGTAGCCCGGCATATCAACGATGATGTAGCTATCACCCATACTAAAAAAATTCAAAAGACGTGTTTTTCCTGGAGACTGACTGACTTTCGCAACCTTGCCTCCTGCCCAAACATTTATAAGCGATGATTTTCCCGCATTAGATCTACCCGCCAAAGCCACTTCTTTTAAAGGGGATACGGGGAAGTCCTTCATTTTCACTGCACTTTTAATAAAACTCATTTTTGGCATGCCCCATCCTATTACGAAAATACGATATTCTCAATTCTTAGATTTTTTCTTATTTTGTGGATTTCCTGAGTTCAAACGCCATTAAATAGCGATTCAGCCTATTTTCCTTAGCAAGTATTTTGAAGTGCCTCGGAACCTCATAGCAAAGGAGCCACTCATGCAATACAAAATAGAACTCGCTAACGATAAAGGTCAGTCTTGGAGTCTACAAAAACTAACTTACATAGGACAAGACCCCAACTGCCAAATCCATCTACAAGGTGAAGGCGTCAGTGAACGCCATGCTCGATTAGAGCTACAGGACACACAATTAATTTTAAAAGATCTGCGCAGTACGACCGGAACATTCGTTAACGGAGTTCGCGTGCTCGAAGCGGTTCTGAAAATAGGGGACTGTCTTCGTATTGGCTCACTGGAGCTTTGTCTGAAAGACAACCGCGCAATTCAGTCTAAGTTTTCATTGAGCAGTCGCAGTCATTCTTGGAATGAGCAACTTCAGTGCTTAAGCTCTGTTTCCAATACCTCATTTCCCGTACTTTTGTTAGGACCATCGGGCACAGGCAAAGACATTATCGCCCAAGCCCTACACCACAATTCACCCCGCGCTAACGCCAGCTTTGTCAGTGTTAACTGTTCTGCTTTAAGTGAAACTTTAGTTGAAAGTGAACTTTTCGGACATATCAAAGGTAGCTTCACCGGAGCTATTGCCGACCGCAAAGGTGCCTTTGAAAGTGCACGTGGAGGAACCTTGTTTCTTGATGAAATCGGTGATCTTCCCTACGGGTTGCAAGCAAAGCTACTACGTGCCCTTGAAAACAGTGAAATTCGCCCTGTCGGCAGCGACCGGACTATAAAAACAAATGTACGAATCATTGCAGCTACACACCAGCATCTCTATCAAAAAATTCAAGAGGGCAGTTTCCGTTCTGACTTATTTTATCGTCTGAATGTCATCACTGTTGAAGTTCCTGCACTAAAAGATAGAAAAGAAGACTTCGAAGACTTAATTTATCAATTCGCACGACAAATGCGGGTGAGATTTTCCCACAATACTATACAGCTTTTAAAGAAATATGAATGGCCCGGAAATATTAGGGAACTCAAGAATGTTGTCAGTCGTGCATCCGCCCTATTTCCTCAAACTCTTATTGAAGAAAGACACCTTAGCGTTTTACTGAGTCGCAAAGAGCAGTCTATCTATGGGTCAACTGAAGCTCAGCTCGCCGTGACGAACACTCTGCCCGTCATTAAAGAAATTGAAAAACAGATGATTATGAAAAGGTTGATGGCAAATCACGGCAATCAAAAAAGAACGGCTCACGATTTGGGAATGCCGAAATCAACCCTACATGATCGCATAAAAAGCTATAACTTAGATTTAAAAGAATTTAAGACTTAATAATAAAATTTTTCAAAAGTACGCGTCGCACTTGTCCCGTGGTCAGTACAGAGTTCAAAGCATCGCGGTACTGATCACACAAAAGCTGTTTACCTTCTGCCTCGGCCAATTCGTCATAGGTTTTGGCTTCTGTCAGACGTAATAACATATCTTTAAGCTCGGCTTCTCGGTCTTTGATTTCAATGATGGAATCTGTGGATGCCCCTTCAATAGTGATCTCAAGAACTAACATGGGGTTAGAGCCTGAATTTTCCGAAGGACGTAAGTTCACATGCATGGATGAGATCGTTACTAAGTTTTTAGCAAAGCGTGGATTATCGTAAAAAACTTCAGTTTCACTGTTAGGATTGTAGTCACGTACATCCTCGCCTAACTCAGCTAGTGAATGTACAAACAACTTACGATCTAATAATCCGCCGCTGTAGCTCCATACAAAATAAATAGCTCCTGCGAGTAACAGCATCGAAAGCCAAAAAAACAGAACGCCTTTTAGATTGGATTTAAAATCAAATGGGTAAGATAGATACTGAACAAATTTAGACGATTTCTTGGGTCCCATTCCTAATGCTTGCCCAATAATACCAGCTTCTAAACCAGAACCACTTACAGTGATGTCGCTAATAGTTGCCAGAAACTCAGGATCTTCCTCTGACAATATGTTGTCTACGTCTGACAACAGCTCTTCTTCATTTAGCTCTATATTTTGCTCTGTATCTAGAGAAGGGTCTTGATCTGGCCCCACGTCTTGATTTTTTGTTCTTTTATCCGTCACTAAAAAATTTTAATCATAAATCATCTTAATTTGCACTAAAATTATACTATGAGAAACATTGGACACATCGGACTTTTAAGCCTTTCTTTAGTACTGTTTTCTTGCGCATCGGACATGCCAATTAAGAATGTCCATACAGATCCCGTGCAAGAACAGCCCACCTCAACGCCCGCTACACCTGAAGTGGCCAGTACGCCAGCTTTGCCCGATGCTACTGTAGCTCCGCCGGCTGTTCCAGATGAGCCTCTTACAGAGGCTGAGCTACAAAAGTACGCCTATGAAATAGGATTAGATCCACGTAAGCCTTTGACGGCTGATGAACGCGCTAGAGTACAAAATAGAAAAAAATTACGCCGTTTAGAAAGAACATTGGATTCACATAAAGAAAAGATGCAGTACTCAAAAGTGCTTCCTTGGCTTGAAACAGATCAAGAAAAAATAGATCTACTTTCAATTCCGTCAACGGAAGGGCGCCAAGTTTGGATTAATAAAAATAAAATTTGGACACGTGCAAAAAACAGTCTTGAAACTTTTGATGCTGTAGTTGAAAACCACGATATCTCTATCGGGATGCCAGCAGATTACGTCAAAAGATCATGGGGAGAACCCGATCAAGTTGAAACCAGTGGGAATCCTCTTTATAAAAATGAGCGCTGGCAATACATCAAACAAATCCCAACAGCCTATGGCTACAAACAAGAAAAGCGCTCCGTTTATTTTGAAGGCGGACGAGTCGTCGGTTGGGAAACAGAGTAGTAGCAGTTCAAGTAGCTCTAATAGAGCTACTAATGCGCCTCATCCCAGTTATTCCCCACTGAGTAATTCACTTTCAGAGGCACTTTTAGCTTCACGACATTTTCCATAGTTTTTACAATCCACGGAAGCTGCATTTGAATTTGCTCTTCAGTCCCTTCAAAGATCAACTCGTCATGTACTTGCAATAACATGTCGATCTTAAGATCTGAACACAGCTCAATCATCGCCATCTTCACAAGGTCACTGGCAGTTCCCTGTATCGGAGCATTGATAGCTGCCCGTTCACCGAACTTTTTCATCATCACATTCTTATTATCCAGCTCGGGAATATAGCGACGTCTTCCGAACAGTGTTTCCACATACTTCTGTTCATGGGCCATCTTCACTGTCTTTTCGATATAGTCTTTGATACCGCCGAACTTAGAAAAATAACGTTCAATAATTTCAGAGGATTCCTTACGCGAAATCCCCAAAGTGTCCGCTAAACCAAAAGCCCCTTGCCCGTAAGCAATTCCAAAGTTAACAGCTTTGGCTATACGTCTTTGATCTTTAGTGACTTCATTCAACGGCACCGAAAAGACCTCAGCCGCCGTTGCCATGTGAATATCAAGATCGTCTTGGAATGCCTTAATCAAGCCTTTATCTTCAGAAATATGGGCTAAGACTCTAAGCTCAATTTGCGAGTAATCCACAGACAATAGACGATTTCCAGATGAGGCCACAAAGGCCTTACGTACACGCTGACCTTTTTCTGTTTTAATCGGAATATTTTGTAAATTAGGATTCGTGCTTGATAGACGTCCTGTTGTTGTTAAAGCCTGATTGAAATGGGTGTGAACACGTGCAGAACTGTCCGCGAGCTGAGGCAAGGCATCCACATAGGTTGATTTTAATTTAGCTACCTCGCGATAATGAATAATCTCTTTTCCGATAGGATGATCTAGACCCTCAAGAACATCGTTATCTGTAGAGTATCCCGTCTTCGTTTTTTTAGTGGCCTCAAGCCCCATCTTTTCAAATAACACCACTCCTAATTGCTTTGGCGAGGCGATATTAAAATCTTCACCTGAAATCTCGTGGATCTTCTTTTCTTGGCCTGCCAACTCGGCAGCCAACTCTTCAGAAAAGCTCTTCAGGTATTCTAAGTCGAGTTGAATTCCTTTACGCTCCATTTTATACAGAATAGGAATTAAAGGTCTTTCGAGTTTTTCGTAAATAATCATCAACTCTTTTGACTGTAGTTCTTCTTGGACTTTTTGGTTCAACTCTAAGAAGGTCTGATAAAGATTTTGCAGTTTATCTGCCGCAGACTCAAAACTGTCGAGATCTAACTCTTTTTGTAAAAAGACATCGGCTAATTTTTCTGGATCAGATGAATCGGCTGCTCGTAAAACATAGCTGCCCAACATCAGATCCCAATTTACTTCTAGAGTTTTCTCGGAATCAATTCCAAGATGCGTCCAAACTTTTTTTAGATCAAAACCATTCCAAACTAAATCCGTAAAATTTAATTTACATTCGGCTATCGAAGTAAAATACAACTCCGATTGAAATCCTAAAGCTATCTGCTCTTCTGCCACAAAAATAAAACAGTTCTCATTTTGGTTTAGACGCTTTTGGATTTCAGCTTCATTCCACTGACCGACAACCACCGAGATCTGCTCGGCAGCAGGGGCTACCGCAGCCATTAAAGAGGCCGAAGCCTTAGGTGGCTCAGATGCTGACTCGGCTGGCTTGACGAAGCCGGATTTTCCTTCACCCAAAAGATTCTTTTCTAATGTCTTAAAATTCAGATCCTGCAAAAAGGCACGTAGTTCATCGACTTTAAAGGGTTTCAATGTGAAGTCCTCTAAAGTTACACTGACAGGAGCATCGCAGACGATCGTCACCAGTTTTTTAGAAAGAAATGCACTGTCTTTAGACTTCAAAAGTTTTTCTTTAATAGAAGCACTCGATATCTGATCTATGTTTTCATAAATGGCCTCTAAAGTTCCAAACTGTTCGATCAATTTTTGTGCCCCTTTAGGCCCAATTCCGGCTACCCCAGGAATGTTATCCGAACTATCCCCAGTCAAAGCTAAATAATCAATAAACTGTAAAGGGTGAACGCCATGTTTTGCTTTAACTAGCTCTTCATCGAAGATGATCTCTTTCATCGTATCATAAAGAAAAACATTCTTATTCACTAACTGGCAGAAGTCCTTATCACCGCTAACGATGAAGACTTCATAGTCTTCTTTTTGTGCCATACAGGCGATTGTTCCAATCAAATCATCAGCTTCGTAACTAGGTACTTCTAAGTCACAAATTCCCAAAAGGCTGGCGATCTGTTTCAGATAAGGCATCTGCACCTGCATCTCGTCTGGCATCTCGGTGCGATTAGCTTTGTAGTCGACATATAAGTCTTTGCGAAATGAGGGCTCTTTGCGGTCATAGCAAAAAACAAGATGATCTGGCTTTTTATCTTTCATCAATTTGATGATCATCGAGATAAAGCCATAGACGGCATTCACAGGGACCCCTTTGCTGGAAGTCAGGGGGCGAATGGCATAAAAAGCTCTGAAAAACATGGAGCTTACATCAACTACGTAGATTTGCTTTTTCATAAGGGGGTTTTACCCTTATACAGAGGGCATGACAACGCGCTTGTCGTCGCTCATTTCAAGATGATCAGGGATTACTCAATATCTTCTTTATCCAAGTCGATTTGCTCTAAAGACTGCATCGCAATCCACTTTTCACAGAGGGCTTCCCGCTGTGTCTCGTGCGAATTTTGCTCGATTTGAGCCTTTAGGATTTGCGGATCTAAGACCCCAGATTGAAGACGTCTATTGAGTTCTTCTTTCGTGATCCCTAGTAGTAAATGAGCTGATTTTAAAAAATCATTGGAATTCATGGAGGACATTAGAGCTTTTGCTCTATGTTTTGTCCAGCATTTTTATTTAAAAAATATACAAATTGTTATTTATTCAGAAAAAACGAAGACTAAGTCGTGTTCCCCGACCATATCGAGCTTATCCAGGGCCTGTCTTTCGATAAAAGAAGGGTCCTTTGCTTGGCTGATCTGCATATCTAAAAGCTGGGCCTGCTCACGGGATTTTAAGATTTGGGACTCAATAGTCGCCATATCACGGTGAAGTCCCCACACCCTCCAAATAGCTCCATTAAAGAAAAGCGAGAGCACGAAAACGCAGATGCACACGCAAAATACTTTGAATGGCTTATTTAGAAAGTTACGGAATCGAAAACCGAAATGATAGACACTGTCCACAGCTCTATTTCATCCGAAAGCCCCACTGTTAGCAAACTCTTAAGCGCGACACTGGACTGAGGTTTGTACGTTTTTGTCTCAAAACGAGATAAATGAATTTTAAATACGCGACAACTTAAGTTTGTCCCAAGACGAACCGATTTAAGACCTGATAAAGGGGATCTTTATGAAACGTGAGCAGAAAATGGGTATCGTCGGCTTAAGCATCATTGGATTACTAGTTGTTTCTCCGATGTTTCAAAACTGCGCCAAAACCAACTACGATGTTTTTAATAACGGCCTTGGCGGAGCCTTGGGGACATCTCGTAAAGTCACTATTGACCCCACCTACAATCAGGTGAAAGCCAATCTTAAAGTTTTGTTTGTGGTCGATGACTCCTACACGATGACTCAATCGCAACAACAACTGGCGAATGCTGTGGACTCATTACTGACTCCTCTTAAAGGACACAATGTCGATTTAAAAATCGTTTCGACTTCAGGTATTCCAAGTAACGAAGTGGACTACACTATTGCCACTAAATATCTTGATGAAAGCCGCAACACAGTTTCGCAAAGTCAGGCGCAATCACTTTCATCTTATTTAATTGAAAGAAGTATTTCGAATAAGAATGTTCGCCATAACAATCTTAAGCTTTTTAGAAATTCAACTGACTCTCAGTTCGGTATCTTAAAAACTCAAATCCGCGATGCTCTTTTAGCTGTGGGTACTAGTGGTTCTGATACAGAAGAAGGCCTATGTGCAACAGCTCGTCAGTTATTTGATGAAAGCAGTTCACGTTTCTTCCAAGCGGGCGATAAAGCCGCTATCGTTATCTTAACAGATGAAGATGACTCCAGTAATTTCGCCAGCTGTATGAGCCGTTACATTCAACGTGTATCTAGCCAACCAGTGGTTTATTACTCGTATGGTCAGCAACGTGCGCGCGTCAGCTTAGAATATCAATTATCTCAAGATGGCGTGACGAAGTGGATGCCTGTTCAATGGGGTGTGAGCTTAAATGGTCAAAACACCATTACAAATGGTGCGACTTGTACTCAAGCCCATAAGGATTATGCTGTAAATCGTATTACGTCTCAGGGATACATCGTACGTAACGTAACTGACTGTATCTATGAAACAGTACCCGTATCTTACTATGGTGCTGATCTTGGCGACAATGGATCTAATGCAAATTTAAATCTTTGCTCGTCTCAAGTGACATTCAATAATGTTAACTACCCTAACCTATATGACCTTGTGCACGCAGTGGGTTTATCTGCAAGTCCAAGCTCATGTTCAAAACAGGTATTACCGGGTAACGTGGCCAGTTCAGCCATCGAATTTGACTCTGTTATTAAATCAGATATTTCTGCTTCAAGTGCTCAGAACTTGATTTCAGCTATTCGCAATAAGTCTGTTGAATTATTCGGTAGCTCGGGATTTACAGTCGCTACGCTGGCTCGCTTTGTTGGTGATAGCTGTGCTCTAAATGCAGGTCAAAGCTATGGAACAGCCTACGAGACTCTATCGGTTATCTTAGGAAATAATAACTCATCTACGCAGTCTTTATGCTCTGGAAACTTCTCGAATACACTTTCACAAGTTTCAACCTTTATGGCCTCTGAAGCCGCTTCTTCTTATGTAGTCCCTGGATTATTGAGCACAGAAAAAGTGAACTCAGTAGTGATTTTAAGAAATGGCCAAAGACAGATCTTAAGTCTTTCTGACTACGAAGCTGTCGGTGCCACTATTACTCTGACCAACTTCACTCTTCAACTGGGTGATGTTTTAGAAGTCGAAATCGGACCAATCTAATCGAGGTCCATCAGACACAAATAAAAAAGGCGCATATTCTGCGCCTTTTTTATTTTCTGCTTTAGATGGCAGGCTTATTTTCTGTAGATTTTGAATTCCACACGTCTGTTATTTGCGCGGCCTTCATCAGTCTCGTTTGTATCAACTGGGTAACCTTCACCCATACCTTGAGTTGCAAACTTATCTGGATCAAAACCATATGTTTTCACCATGTGATTTTTTACCGTGATGGCACGTCTTCTTGATAAATCTAAGTTGTAAGCGTCTGAACCTTTACTATCTGTGTGACCTTCGATGATAGCTTTTGTGAAAGGTTTTCTGTTCAAGTGACGGTTAATTTTTTCTAACTCACCATAAGAACGTGGTTGCAATTCATCTTTATCGAAGTCGAACAATACGTTCGCATTCAATCTGAATAGCTCGTATCCTTTTTTCTTCTCCCACATAATGATTGTTGGAGCTTCAAATGGCTGCCATACCCCGCCTAAGCTTTTCGCTACGGCGCAAAGTGTGATACCACCATCTGGAATTTCACCGATATGAGTGATGATTGGTCTTTCACCTGAGATCTCGTCACTGTACCCGAAAGCATCGTAACAGTTCATTTCAGGAGTCGAACCAATTTTCCAGCGATAAGCTGCGTAGTCTGCTGGGTTCTGTGCTGTTACTGGCATATTTAAATCAATAGCATCTGAAACGCCTACTGGATGATTTTGTACAACAGCAACTGGCGCACTACCTTTTGTCCAATTGATGATCGTTGGATCTGTAAATGGCTGCCAGTATCCACCTAAGTTTTTTGCCACAGCACATAGTGTGATACCACCATCTGGAATCGGACCGATATCTGTTACGATTGGCATCTGCCCGTCGACTTCAGCACTGTAGCCTTCTTCGCTGTAACAGTTCATTTGTGGCGTCGGACCAATTTTCCAGCGATAAGCTGCGTAGTCTGTTGGGTTCAAAGCTGATACTGGCATATTTAACGCCGTTACAGAAGAAACACCAACTGGATGGTTTTGTACAACTGCGATTGGCATCTCGATTACGATTTCAGATGGAGCTGGCTCGTCGCTACACATCGGACCAACTTGGAAGTTGATACCTGCATATGCACGAATATCTGGTGTCGCTTGAGCATCTGCTAATTTAGTTCCTAAACCGGCATGAATATTAAATGTGTTTGAAACATCGTGTTTGATACCTAAGCCAAGCTCTAACGCCTGCTGAGACTTCTTAACGCTGTCATCATTTGTTCTACCTGAAATACTACCTTTAAGTTCGGCGATTAAATCAGATTTAATGCTATCGAAGTTTTTAGCCAAAGCCGCAGAGTAAATGAAAGCATCGTTAAATGGCTGGAACGGAGGAGGCAAACCAGTTGAAGGGCTCGTCAACTGAGAACCTGAGTTTCTTTTTCTGTAGCCGATGTTACCCGCAAGTCTCATTCCGCTATCAGTTGTCGTATCTGCTGCTAACTCGATATTGAATGTTGGACCAGGATTGTTACCCGCAAATGGATCATCTTTAATAATATTGAAGTTGGCTGATACGATAACAGCCCAACCACCTTGATCATCACCATAGAAACGATATTTCGTCATAGGACGAACTTCAGTTAAACCGAATTTATCAAAGTAAGCCACTCCGTACGGGTCATCATTTTTAGCTGTGACAACAAAAGGCAACGCAACCCCAATATCCCAGTTTTCCGTGATACCGAAAGCGCCGTACAAATCACCGCCAACTAGGAAGTCATTCGCACGCACACCTTTTAAGTCTTGGTTGGTTTGATAGAAAGTATCAGAGTATGTCAGGGTGTTTTTCGCATAGTTGAAGAACACACCAAGATTACACATACAAGGTTTCACTGGTCTGGTCGAGTGAACCGTGGTGAAATCCGTACCTGAAATACTTGGATTAAAGTTTTGGTAAGCTGTACCGATAACGTTGGCCTGAGCTGTACCTGTGATTAGCAAGACGAGAAAAATCATAGATGTCGTTATTTTTGTCATATTTGAATCCTCACAGATTTTTATTTTTTTTACAAACTGAGTCACTGGACTCATACCAAAGTCCAGTGAGCTTTTTGTAAAGATATTTTAATAAGATAGCTTATCTAAAGCCGGCTTTATCCCAGTAAACACCCATTCCGCCCAAGTCTTCTTCGATGCGAAGAAGTTGGTTGTATTTAGCTGTGCGTTCACCACGACAAAGACTACCCGTTTTAATTTGATGACAGTTCAGAGCCACCGCTAAATCTGCGATCGTCACATCTTCTGTTTCACCACTTCGGTGTGACATGACTGTCTTCATTTTGTTGCGTTGAGCCAAATTCACAGCCTCAAATGTTTCTGTCAAAGTACCGATTTGATTTACTTTCACGAGTAGCGCGTTAGCCGCTTTTTTCTCGAGACCTTGGCGAAGACGTTTTGGATTCGTCACAAATAAATCATCACCCACTAACTGCAGATGTGATCCTAAGTTTGAAGTCGCAGAAATCCAAGAATCCCAATCGTCTTCGGCAAAACCATCTTCAATACTGACAAGCGGATACTTCTCGGCCCATTTTTGATAAATGCCTTGAAGCTCAAGCCCTGTGATTTGATTTTGCTCCCATGTGTATTTCCCACCTTTGAACAATTCTGTTGAAGCCACATCCAATGCTAAGAAAACATTTTGACCAGCTTCATAGCCAGCTTCCAAAATCGCTTGCATCAAAAGCTCTAATGCCTCTTCATTTGATTTCAATGTCGGCGCAAATCCACCTTCATCCCCTACTGCCGTTGAAAGACCTTTTTTATTTAAAATCTTTTTCAACGTATGGAAAATTTCAGAACCCGCACGTAACGACTCAGCGAAAGAATTATTCACTGTCGGCACAATCATAAACTCTTGAATATCTAAACCATTATTCGCGTGCGCACCACCATTCAGAACATTCATCAACGGCACAGGAAGACGACAAGCTTGAGAGCCCCCCACATAGCGATAAAGTGGTAAACCCGCATCTTTAGCCGCTGCATGAGCGCAGGCCAAAGAAACACCTAAAATGGCATTAGCACCTAAATTAGATTTATTTTCAGTTCCATCGATATCACGTAAAATTTTATCAATATAAACTTGCTCATAGACATTAAGACCTACGATTTCAGGAGCAATCTTTTCACGAACATGATCAACCGCTTTGAAAACACCTTTGCCTAAATATCTTTTTTTATCTCCGTCACGTAGTTCGTAAGCCTCGTGTGCTCCGGTGCTAGCTCCTGATGGAACCGCTGCTCTTCCCATATTACCCGCTGAAGTTTTGACTTCTACTTCGATTGTCGGATTTCCACGGCTATCAAGAATTTCTCTACCTAAGACGCTGATAATTTCAGACATGACATTCTCCTTCGTCGTTCTGATTATTTATCAGAAGGACCTTCTGGTTTATTTAATTTTTTTAATGTTTCAAGACTTTCTAGAATCAGTTGTGGATATTGATTTTTTACAATTTCCCAATCCACACGATGAAGTGCTTCTTTGATCCCTGCTGGCGTTTGTTTTTGTCCCGCAGATAAGATTGTCACCAATTGATGTGCCCGCACCATGTAATCGTGCAGGCGGGATAGATTTTGCGCCACTTGATGAACTGGTTTTTTCATAAAATCAAATTCAGAAAAATCCTGTTGCACCACTTCTCTTTTAGTGGTGGTAGCGCTCTGTTTATCCTGAGACATACGTAGCAACTCTTCGTTACGTCGTTGTAACTCACGATTTTTAACTTCTAGTTCACGACTGCTTTGCTGCAACTGACGAATCACATCTTGCATCAGCTGTGGCGAGATATTGCGATCAGAATCTTCACTTAAAATACTTTGCTGTGAAGACGACCACACGATCTTAAAGTGAATATCTTTCCATTCGCATTGAGCGGCCGTCTGTCCCACATAAAGTGGTAGAGATTCAAATGCTGCCTTCAAGTATATCGTCACCAATGGATATTGTTCCGCCGGAAGAGGAATATCAAATGACAGCCCGTTTTCAATTCTTTGCAGATTTTCAATAGGCGGTTCCGGAGAAATAAAATAGCTCAGAAATTTTTCTGGTTGCTGAAAAATTTCCTGCGGCTGTGGCATCATTCGTAAAACACTATCGAGTACACCCCAAACACGATTTTTGGGTGTGCGATGTCCAGCACGTATCAAAGTTTCTTGATCAATGGAAAGACGCTCTAAGAATGCTTCCATATCTGGTGCGCGCATCCAATACGAGGTATCACGCAGTAACTCCCACGGGATTTCGCTTTCAGAAAAATAAGCCGATAAATCGACTTTTTCCGACTCTAAATGGCTTAGAATGGCGTGGGTTATTTTACAGCTAAAATGCACGCATCCAACTTACTGCGTCCGCCTGAGGCCATGCAAGCGAATATGTGCCAGTAAGTTTTGAATTGTTTAAGGGCTGCCTATTTAAGCAGCTTTGACTTTTTGGAACTTCGTTAATGGATAATTGATCTTGTTATCCAGTATTTCTTGGTAAAAAGAAGGCACATTTCCAGTGGGCTCGATACCACCTTCGAGCTTACCATCCGGGCGTCTGACCAACTTAGTGATTTCAAATATAGGCACAACGATGTACTTGCCATCTGGTCCAATACCACGCACCTCTGAAATAGAGCCAATCTTTCTAGAGCCATCTGCATAGCGGGAAATTTGCACAATAATCTCGATCGCTGATGCCACCTGCGACACCAGAGCTTTTTCACTGATTTTCGCATCGCCCCCAGCCGCTAAGGCCTCTAGACGAACGATCGCATCCTCCGGTGAATTCGCATGCACCGTTCCCATACTGCCCTTATGCCCCGTGTTCATCGCATTGATCAATTCCAAAGCTTCACTGGAACGAACCTCTCCGACGACAATACGATCTGGACGCAAACGCAATGCAGATTTAAGTAAGTCACGAATAGTCACTTCGCCTTTGCCTAAGGTATCGGCTTGGCGAGTTTCAAAACGCACTACATGTTCGTACTCGACTTGTAACTCAGACGAGTCTTCGATAATCAAAACACGTTGACCTTTTGGAATACGGGAACACATCAAACTCAGCAACGTCGTTTTACCAGATCCGGTACCACCGCTGACGATAATGTTTTTACCTAGAAACATACACAGATCAATAAACATCCATGCATCTGGAGTGATCGTACCGTATTTAATATATTCAGCCGGAGTAATTTTACTTGCTGTGAACTTACGAATACTGATCACAGTGCCTTGGCGCGAAATCGGCGGTAATACGGCAGCGATACGAGACCCACTCGCTGAAGACCCTTCGATAATCGGTAGACGTGCATCTAAACGAGGCTCGTCTGCATTGATCCGACGACCTACTGACTGAGCAATACTGTTGATCGCTGCCTGCAAATTGTCTTCGTCTGGAAATTTAGCTGGAGTTAATTCTAACTTACCTTTGCGCTCTACAAAGATTTGATTCGGACCATTAATCAAAACCTCCGAAACACCTGGATCTTCCAGATACTCGGAAACGGGCCCTAGAGCCCGTGCGATAACTTCTTTAAAGTTTGATTGTCCGTCTGACATACTTCCTCTACGTTTCGTTAAAACGTCTTACTTAGTCTTCGAATGAAGCCACTCTGCGACTTGCAGGTGTGCTTTGCACGACAACTAACTTTCCTTGCACACCAGTTTCTGGGCACTGATAAGAGTACACCCCTTCTACTTGTGGCTCGATATTAAAACTTTTTTGCTCGCCATAAACGGTGTTATGCGACTGAGTAAATGAGTCCATTAAAAAACTCACATTTTTTTCTTTCATATTCAAATTCACCACGTGAATTTTATAAGCTACGCCTTTTTGCACACGAACAGTAGCTGGTACAAAACCACTTTCCGTATGTAAAATAACGATCTCTTTGCTTGGCTCTACAGGGCGCACGGCTTTACGAATCGCACTGACAAGTTCTGCATTTTTTTGTTGAGGTGACACCGCATCAGTAGAGCGAGTCCCAACTTCCTGCGCATTCACTTTTACTTGTACAAAAAAGCAAAAAGTGAACAGAAAACTTCTAACAAAAATTTTAATGAAGCTCTTTACGGTCTTGAAATTCACAGAATTCACGAGCCACCTCCAACGCGACAAAATTCAATAATCTTGGTTCTAATGATTGCAATGTCTGTAAAAGTAAATCTGGATTCCCGTCACAGGCATTGATAGAAGCACACACGCGATTAACTAATTGAGGAGAGGACACCATATCCGTGTTGATTTTTTCCCAATCCATTCCCAATACTGGATCAATCGCACCTACGCGATAAAGAGCATCGAAAACTGCTTGTAAATCACCTTGAATAAACATGTTGTACCTCCTGGTTTATTAAGCGCCATCATGGCTTCTGTTAATAAACTCTTCGGAGGATTTCTAAAAAAACTTGAGTCAGATTGAGACAAACTGATGAAATTTTGTGAAACCAGAATTAGGTCGAGTCTGGCTTCACCATAGGACGTAACTCAGAGATTTAACTGCATTTAACGACGAGATGGAGGAGTATTAGCTTGCTCACGTTCTTTGATTAGGTCCTGCGCCACACGTGAAGGCGAGCGCTGAGTTTCCATTAAGTTCAAGCGACGCTCACTCACGGCCGCATCGGAAACAACCAGTTCCGCCGCCGCAATCTTTTCGATCACTTCACTTTCAAACTGCGGAGCCTCCCACTGCTTTAAAAACTCTGGGCGAAATTGTGCTATTAAATTTTCAAGTAAAATCAGATAGGTAACCTGATCTACCGCAGGTGTTGTTTCATTTTTTAACTGGGCAATGCTCTTTTCCACCGCAGCCTCTACCCATTGCTCCCATGCCGCCTCTGAAGACGCGTTGAAACGAACAGAATCAATCAGCTTTTCAACCATACTGTCTTCATCTGGGCGCGATAGACAGAGTTCAAGAGCCTCTTGCATCAGCTCTTCATTATCTGTGCGTTTATATCCCTGCACACGCTTTTGAATAAGGTCCGACATCTGATCTAGGTCCAGCAGCTTTAAACGTGCATAGTTATACGTCATCGCAGATGGCGTATTGACCTGCGGAGCACTGGCACAAGAAGTCATTGTCATTACACCTGATCCAACACCTAGCCCAATAAATAAACCTACCAAGATTTTAAATAGCTTGTTCATGTGGCCATCCTAACTAATTTTTCAAGCTGCGTTGAGGGCTTTCTTCAAGCTGGACCTCGGACGGGTCTTTTTTAGCCCCTAGTCATAATTAAAAAAAGATTCTCGTTTAAAGCGGCTTGTGACAGACTATTGTGGTTAATTTAAGCAACAAACCCAACGGAGGATTTCTTGAAAACAACACGCATTTTATCAACACTTACATTTGTCGCCGCAGCTTTGACATTAGCTTCATGCGCCCCTTCGGCAAAACAATTAAAAGAAGCTATTGAAAAAGATCCTTCTATTGTTTTTGCTGCCATTGAAAAAGACCCTGCACAATTCATCGAAGTCGTAAATCGCGCAGCTCAAGAAGCGCAACGCACAGCTGGTGAAAGAGCACAACAAGATGAGCAAAAAGCTCGTGATGAAGAGTTCAACAACCCATTGAAACCTGAAATCGAAGATGGCCGTGTGGTTTTCGGTCCTAAGAATGCTCCAATCACTATCGTAGAATACTCTGACTTCCAATGCCCATACTGTGCACGTGGTTACCAAACAATCCACGAAGTTAGAAAAGCTTACGGCGATCAAGTCCGCATCATTTTCAAACACTTACCTTTAGACTTCCACCCACTTGCAATGCCAGCAGCTCAATACTTCGAAGCTATTGCAAAACAAAGTCATGAAAAAGCTGAAAAATTCCATGATGCTGTATTTGAAGGTCAAGACAGAATGAAAGAGGATAAATTCTTCGATAACACAGCTAAAAAATTAGGTGTTGATATGAAGAAGTTAGCAGCTGATTTAAAAGACGAAAAAATCGCTCAAAGAATCGCAGCTGATATGGAAGAAGCTCGTAAATTTAACATCAGTGGAACTCCTGGTTTCATCATCAATGGTGTTTCATTAAAAGGTGCTTACCCATTCCCTGAATTCAAAGCGATCATCGATCGTCATTTAGCTAAATAATTAGCTAAGTAATAACTAGCTTTACAAATTTCCACAAAAAAGCCGCCTAGAGGGCGGCTTTTTTATTTGGATCACTTTATTCCAAGACTTTTTCAAAAAACTTTTAAATCATTTATTATCCCACCACGACTGGTAGGACTTTGTCTGTTAGGCGGACTTCACGTCGTGTTATTTCCACAATCAGTGGCGTGACTATTAAACCTTTTTGTATGGCTTCACGAAATAGTCGACCATAGACAGGATCTATGTGATCAGCCGTAGTAAACGCCTCGACATCAGATCTTTGAATCGTGAAAATCAATTCAGCCTTGTGCCCTTTTTCAATAAGAGCCATCAGTTCTTTTAAATGTTTCTGTCCCCGTTCTGTCACGGCGTCAGGAAACATGGCCATATTTTTTCCATCTACTTTTTCAAGCAATGTCGTATTCTTAATTTCAATAAAATGTTTGGGTATGTTCTCGTCCTGCAAATCTGTTTCTTGCATACAGAACACACCATCTAAACGCGTTTCTTTGGATATTTTATATTCAGATTTATAAAACTGATAGTCGCTCCAGTGAGGCAGATGGCCGCCACCTTTAAGGCGCGCCGACTGAATAGACTCCTGTACAATCTTATTAGGTGAAGAGGTATTGAGCCCTACCCATACTCCACTTGGGACTTGCACGGCTTCCAGTGTACCTTTGAGCTTTTTACTTTCATCTCCGTGTAAACTAAACCAACAAGGCTGGCGTTGGCCCTTTTCAATCACACCCTTCAAGCTACCTGTATTAGGAACATGAATTGTGTATAACTGGCCTTGGTATTCGACATCCGCAAAAAATCTTTTGTAACGCTGTAAAAGGACACCTTCAAGCAATTCGTCTTTAAACTTCATAAGAGCCGATACTATCGCTTTCAAATACGATAGTCAAAATGGCTCCGACAACCCTTCCTGAAGGATCTCGCATATTTTTGATACTGACTCGGCCGCGATGAATTTCACATATTTTTTTAATAATCACAGACCCTAATCCAACGGAAAGCCGTTTCCCTTTTTCGCTAGAAGTAATCTGACGGCTCAACTTACGCTCACCAAAACTAACCAATTGCTCGTCCGTTAAACCCTGCCCATCATCTTGGATGTGAATCACTAATCCCACCCCAGACTCATAGGCCACATCAATTGTGATTTTTGATTGAGCAAATGAAAGTGCATTTTCAAACGCATTCCTGAACATGCGATACAATAAATTCCAACTACCCGAAACAACGGCATCAATCGCCGCATAGTTTCTAACAACTTCAATTTGCTTTTGCTTATATTCTGGACGCGATAAACAGTCAGCTAAGACCTCATCCATGATATCGCAAATAGGAATTTGAATATTTTCATGGCGATATTTAGGTTCATCTACACGAGCTAGCAACAACAGATCTTCAACTAATTGCCCGAAGTAATCCACTTCTCGCAAAGACAGTTGTAATAATTCTTTTTTTACAGCAGGTTCTAATCGCTCATTTTGCGATTCAAGTGTTTCTATTAAATTTTTGAGTGAAGCGACTGGGGTTCTTAAATCATGCGCTAGCTCTTGCAAAATACGATTTCGCGCAGTTTCTACAAACTTCAGATGTTCCACTAAGGCTTCAATTTCGTCGGCCATTTTATTAAAGCGCAACATAGCCTCGCCGAACTCATCTTTACGATGCACTTCAAAACGAGCTTTTAAATTTCCATTCTGAATCTCGGAAATAACCTTGTCAGCCTCAGAAACTTTTTTGCGGACAGAGGCATAAATAAGACTGATTGTTACACCCACTCCCAAAAGCAATGACAGCAATAAAATTGCAGGTCCTAAAATCGGTAAATATCTTTCCATACCATCTGGCGGACGCATAGGTGGTGGCCCACCAACAAATCCGATGTAATAGATTGGCTTTCCACTAAGTCGAATCACGACATCCGCAGATGGAGGACGCATCGGCGGAGGGCCGCCTCCCCAAAATCGCAAAAATCTTAAAGGGCTATCTGGCTTCGGAGCTGGGCCGATATCCACTGGCTCGCGCGAAAAAAAATCATAGTCATTTTGGAATTGCGCTAAAAAATCAGAAGATAAACTGAGATTCACTTCCTCTTGCACCAAATCAGGTGGACGAGGCGGGGGCAACTCACCTCGGGAAGATGGATGTGGAGGCGGTGGTGGTGCTACCGAGCGATAGATCACTTCGCCTTTTTCATTATATAAAACTACACGCGGCCTAGGGCCATTGGATTGGGCTTCCTCTAAAAGCTGAATGCCTTTGATTTTGTCAGCACCTCCCAAAAGATCAATTAACTTGGCGACAAAAATCGGAGGATAAGCTTCACGCCGTGTTCTGAGCATTTCATTCAGATAAGAACTAGAGATTAATCCTAAAAAAATAAAAAGAATAAGCGTGATTGCCGCTAATAAGAAATATTTTTTTAAAATTCTATTTCTCATATCTAAGTCACCGAATTTCTTTCGCCAGAGCGATCACTGACTTTCTCTAAGCGATAACCAAGTCCATAGACCGAAGCAATTCTAATACTATTGACGCCCACCTTGCGAAATTTTTTACGTAAATGACTGATATGGGAATCAATAGTGCGGTCAAAAATTTCGCTGTCTTTATCTAGATTCAATACCAGAGCTTCACGAGTCACAATCATTTCGGCTCTTTGAACAAAATAAGCTAGAATATCAAATTCCCGTCGATTCAATTCGATTGTGTATTCACCAAACTTAGCCATACGTGCATCTTTATTTAAAGAGAGTTGATCAAATGAAACTGTATTTTGCGCCCCTATTGGCTTGCGCAAAATCACATGCATACGCGCCAGTAACTCACGAAAACTGTAGGGCTTTTTCATATAATCATTCGCCCCGAGTTGTAGACCTTTAATCACCGAATCTTCGTCTGTTTGTGCTGTTAAAATAATAACAGGTGTTTGGTTATTCACTTCGCGAATATTTTTCAAAAAATCAAAACCAGATCCATCGGGCAATCCTAGATCCAGAATGACAAAGTCCGCACCACGTGTATTCATCACCTCGATGGCACTTTTGATATTATGACTGACGACAACTTGGTGACCCTCTAGTTCTAAATTCACCTGCAGTCCTCGTGCGAGTACCGGATCATCTTCCACAATATGAATCTGCATCAAAACCCCTAAAAACCTCTAGGCTTCTGTTTATATAGTGCACGCATGGCCGCTGTTTTGTTAAGTATGAACCTTAATTGTGGATGCAAGATGGAAAGAGGCCCCTACCTTTGTCCCCTACTGTTTCAGAATAGATCATAAAAATTTATGACTTTCCACAATCTCTCATAGATGTGGCGGCATTCTATGACTACAGAAGGAGAACTTATGAAAAAAACTGTTCTTGTATTACTTATTAGTTTCACAGCAGCTCTTACTTGGGCCCAAAGTCAAAATGGTCCACGTCGCCAAGGCGGACCTCAAGGAGCCCCTCCCCAAATGGACTCAGCCACAAAGGCAGCCTTTGAAGAATGTGCTGAGGAGTTAGGTCTACCATCACCAGGTGAAGGTGGAGCACGTCCTTCAAGGGAACAGCACGATCAATTACGTGAATGTTTGAAATCTAAAGGCATCGAAGCGCCAAGAGGTGGTGGACCTCGTCCACCAAGTTCATCCTCTACTGCAAATTAGTATTACATACGTTCTGGAACAGGAATTCCAAGAAGACTTAATCCCTGCTTCAATACAAGTCCCGTAGCTGCCGTTAAAGCAATGCGGGACTGAATCAGCTCTGGTGTTTCAGCTTTTAATACAGGGCAGTCATGGTAGAAAATATTAAATTTCTTAGCCGTTTCGTACAAATACGTGCAGAGCAAAGCCGGTTTGTAATTTTCAGCCGCCGATAACACCACTCCGTTGAAGTTCATCAAATGCTGCATCAGCTTTGTTTCTGAAGCATGCACAAGCAAACGACCATCAAAGGCCATATCTTTCGCACTTCCTGACGTTAGAGCACCCAAAGAATTTTGTGTCTGTTTTTTAATTAACGAATTGATTCGCGCATACGAATACTGAATAAAGGGTCCCGACTCCCCATCTAACTTTAGCCATTCGCCCATTTCAAACACGATTTTTTTATTCGTATCCTGACGAAGCATCCCGTACTTAATAGCCCCTTGAGCCACGACATCTGCCACCGTTTCGATCTCGTCACTTGGCCATTCATTTACATAGCGATTTAAGTACTCTTGCTTAACGTGGGCTTTCATTTTTTCAACTAAGTCCGTTAGTGGTACGATATTCCCTTTTCTAGAACTCATCGCGCCATCCGGTAACTCCACAAAATTGTACTGAAGATGATAACAGTCTTTTGCCTGTTCGAAACCCAGCACTTCTAAAGCTTTAAAGACTTGTTTGAAATGCAGAGCTTGCCTCATGTCCACAACATAAATGGATCTATCAATTTTAAAATCTTCAAATTTACGGCGAGCTAGCTCAACATCCTTTGTTGCGTACAATCCGGTTCCATCGGATTTTAGTAGCATACAAAAACCTAAATTCTGTTCTGAAAAATCTAACCCAATAGCGCCTTGGGATTCTTGCAACTTTCCTTCAGCTAAATAGCGTTTTACTGTTTTCACAGAGTCCGCATCAACTTCGGATTCCCAATACCAACGATCAAATTTTACATTGGCCCAATCATAAACCTTATTCATCAGCTCAATCGACCACTCACGAGTTTCTTTCCATAAATCGAAGTACTCACCTTGATGAGCTTCTAGTTGTTTTAAAATCGCGGTTAACTGAGCCTTGTTTTTTTCAAAGAGAACAGGATCATTAGCTTCATCTTCTAATTTTAAATTGGCTGTGGAGTACATGCGTCCCAACCACTCACCGCGATGGGAATCTTGACGACGTTGCTCAAACTCTTCAGATGAAATGTAATTTTTGATATACCATAGGCACTTAGCCACATGTGTGCCCACATCTCCGGGAAAAGTAGAACTGATCACTTGCTGCTCGCCAAAACTACGACGAGACAGACGTACCAATGAATCCCCTAAACAGAGATTCCGCATATGCCCCACATGCAACTCTTTATGCGTATTGGGCTGCGAGTACTCAATCATGATTTTCACGGAATCTTCCACAAGTTTGCGCGCAAAGAATTCTCCGCCCAAAGCGGCACGCACTGTGTGTTGCGATAAGATTGAGGCATCAAATTTGATATTCAAATAGGGACCTGCGGCCTCAACCGAGCTCACTCCGTTGACTGTTCCGAGTTGTTGTTTCAAATCCGTCGCAACAACCGCCGGAGATTTTTTCAGCTCTTTCGCAAAGATAAAACACCCCAAAGCCAAATGCCCCATGTCCGCATTCGGTGGTTCCACTAATGCATTGTAAATAGCCGATGTCGAAACTTGGGGTAGTCCCATTTTTTCCAACGCATTTTGGATAGGCGCAGTTAAACTGAGGCGTAGCGGTTCGTGCATTAACGATTGATTTTTTCTTTGTGACATAGCCCCTAAACTAAAACATTTTTGACATTATGACCATAAATTTTCAGAGAACCTCACAAAATGTCCGGATAGAATGTGGACATATTTTTTTCGTCCACAATAACGTCCTGTAACGTTTTTGAAACATAACTGGATTCGACAATACGCCCCTGCAAACAGTTTTGAAGCTGATCTTGACTGATACCATCATACACACAATCACTTACATCCCACGCTCGCTCAGAATAGGTGATTAAATATCCAACTTCTTTTCCTGCCTCGTAAAAAATCGCCACTTGATCTAACTGCGTGGGTCCTTGCGCTTCGTAATCACCTTCTAAAATCGTATCAGCCCAGACCTGAGCTTGATCAAAAGCTAACTGCTCGAGCCGCTGTTGCAGTTCGGGCTTAAGCTTACTGCCTTCACCATATCGATAAACAATTCGCCGACTAAATGGAGGCTGACAATTCGACTCACCACAGGCATCAGAAAGCTGCTTCACCACCTGTGAAAAATCCGCTTTGCCTTGCGTTGAATCCACAGGAAAAGCCCTTGCTCCCACTGTCCCAAAAACTAACCCTAAAAATACAAGCTGTAACACTTTCAATTTCATCGTCAAACTCCTGTACAAATCCAAAAAGCAAAGCTCAAACCGCTCTTAAAACGATTTAGTTCACACCCTAAATTCGCACACCGAATCGTCCGATCAATTTTACCTATTTCATCTTGAAAAGTAGTAGCGACCAAGCTAGAACAGTCACTCTAAAAGATGGACTAAAAATGCTTAAAGAGGGTGCAATGTCTAGCGACTCAACAAATGATTCAAAGCCTCCACAAAAGCCGCATCAGCCGAAGCCCGATTGGTTAAAAGTACGGGCTCCTAGCGGCGAAAACTATGTCCGTATCAAAAACATGTTAGGCGACCTGAAGCTGGCCACTGTTTGCCAAGAAGCTCGCTGCCCGAATATGGGCGAATGTTGGTCTGGTGGTACAGCCACATTCATGTTGATGGGTGAAGTCTGCACTCGCGGTTGCCGTTTCTGTAATGTCAAAACAGGTAATGCGAAATTAGGTCTTCCTCCGGTTGATCCTTTCGAACCAGAAAAAGTGGCTTACTCGATTTCACAAATGAAATTGCATTACGTTGTGATCACCTCAGTGGATCGCGACGATATGCCCGATCAAGGTTCCGACCATTTCGCCCGCACAGTAAAAACTATCAAAAAACTGGATCCTAATTTAATCGTAGAAATTCTAACTCCAGATTTCCGTGGTGACGAAAAATTAGTTCATCACCTTGCTGGTGCAAAACCAGATGTCTTTGCTCACAACATTGAAACAGTCGAAAGACTGACTCGCTCTGTACGTGATCCACGCGCAGGCTATCGTCAATCGCTGCGTGTATTGGAATCTGTAAAAGAATTTGATCCGACTATCTACACCAAAACTTCCATTATGTTAGGACTTGGGGAAAAAGATGAAGAGGTCATCCAATCCCTAAAAGATCTACGCGCTATTGGATGTGACGTTGTTACTTTTGGGCAGTATCTACAGCCCACAGTCAAACATCTAAAAGTGATGGAATATGTTACTCCCGAAAAATTCGCTGAGTGGCAAAAGCTGGCAGAGAGTATGGGCTTTTTATATGTGGCATCAGGACCACTTGTCAGAAGCTCCTATCGTGCTGGAGAATTCTTTATGAAGGGTATAATTGAAAAGAAACGACAACAAGAGCAGTCCCAAGCTCAGATGACTGCAGAAATGAGTGTAACAAATGGCAACTGATGTAAGACTACCGGAATTAGGCGAAGGCGTAACAGAAGGTGAATTGGTTAAATGGACTGTGAATGTTGGCGACACTGTTAAACCAGATCAAACAGTTGCTGAGATCATGACAGACAAAGCAACAGTGGAAGTTCCATCTCCGGTTGCGGGTGTTGTGAAAGAATTGAAATTTAAAAAAGGCGATATCATCAAAGTTGAATCTGTGATTTTAACTCTAGATTCAGCGGCTGGCGCGACAAAAGCGGCTCCAGCGGCAGAAGCTGCCAAACAAACGGCTCCAAGCGCGGCCCCAGCGGCATCTGCGGCAGCTTCTACTGGTGCGAGCACTGACGTTAAATTACCTGAGTTAGGTGAAGGCGTAACAGAAGGTGAATTGGTTAAATGGACTGTGAATGTTGGCGACACTGTTAAACCAGATCAAACAGTTGCTGAGATCATGACAGACAAAGCAACAGTGGAAGTTCCATCTCCGGTTGCGGGTGTTGTGAAAGAATTGAAATTCAAAAAAGGTGACATCATCAAAGTTGAATCTGTGATTCTAACTTTATCGGGTGCTGCTGCGACAGCCAGCGCTCCAGCTAAAACGGCTGAAAAAGCTGCGGCACCTGCTACGGCTTCATCTTCTCACTCAACGTCCCATTCATCTTTGGCTCCAGCATCTATGGCGGCAGCGTCTACAACAGGTGCAGCTATCTACCCTCCTGTAGCGGACTCTAAAGTGTTAGCGACTCCAGCGACTCGCCGCTTAGCGCGCGAAATGGGCGTGGATATCAATGGCCTAAATGGTTCTGGCTTAGCTGGTCGTGTTACCCGTGACGATGTATTGGCTAGCAAAGGTGGTTCATCCGCAGTTGCCAGCACTGGATCAGGCGCTGTATCGGCAGGTGCTCCTTCAATGAACTTCCCAAAACCAGCTTACAACTCGACACAAGCTCAAGCTGAAGAGCGTGTTGAACTTGCGGGTATCCGTAAAAAAATCGCGCAAAATCTACAGATGGCAAAAGCCATCATTCCTCATTTCACTATTATGGATGAGGCTGACGTAACTCAGTTATTTGCTTTGCGTGAATCTCTGAAAGATTTCGCCGATAAAAATGGAACTAAGATCACTTACTTACCAATCGTGATGAAGGCCTTAGTAGCGACTTTACGTGAGTTCCCACAATTCAACGCTTCTATCGACGACGCAGCTTCACAGATCGTTTACAAGAAGTACTTCAACATCGGGTTCGCAGCAGACACACCAAATGGACTTTTAGTACCTGTAATTAAAAATGCAGATCAAAAAACGATCTTAGAAATTTCAAAAGAAATCATTGATCTGTCTAAGCGTGCACGCGATGGAAAACTAAAACCAGATGAGATGAAAGGTGCAACTATCACGATCACAAACATCGGTTCTGTTGGTGGAACATACGCAACTCCGATCATCAATCACCCAGAAGTGGCGATCTTAGGTATGTACAAAATCCAAGATAAGCCTGTGTTGAAAAAAGATGGTTCAATCGGATTCATCAAATCAATGAACTACACAGTGACTGCCGATCACCGTCTTATCGATGGTGCAGTTGCAGCTAACTTCTTAAAATCATTTTTCAGCAAAATTCAAAACCCTGGCGTTTTGATGATGGGGATGTCGTAATGCAAAACTTTGATGTTGTTGTTATCGGATCAGGTCCCGGTGGTTACGTAGCCGCTATTCGCTCGGCACAGTTAGGATTTAAAACAGCTATTATCGAGCGAGAAGCTTTGGGTGGAGTCTGCTTAAATGTGGGCTGCATCCCATCTAAAGCTATGATCACAGCTACACACTTACTACATAAAGCACAGCACGATTTTAAAACCATGGGTTTGAATATCAAAGGTGGCATCGATGTCGACATGAAGACATTGGTAAACTGGAAACAGTCTGTCTGCGATAAAATGTCTGGTGGAGTTAACCAACTTTTAAAAGGCAACTCAGTCACGATTATTAAAGGCAATGCTGAATTCAAAAATTCAAAAGAATTGACTGTTAAGTCTTCAACAGGAACAGACACTATCGCAGCGAAATATTTTATCGTCGCAACAGGCTCACGCCCTATTGAAATTCCAGGATTCCCATTTGATGAAAAGAATATCTGCTCATCAACAGGTGCTTTGGCATTTGATGAAATTCCAAAGCGCGTTGTGGTTATTGGTGGTGGATATATCGGCTTAGAAATCTCATCATACCTTAGAAAATTAGGGACAGAAGTCACTGTGATCGAAGCCAATTCATCTTTGTTAGCCGGTGTTGTTGACCCTGAGTGTGCTCAAGTGGTGACTCGTAAAGCTGAAAAAGCGGGAATCATCATTAAGTATGGCGCTAAAGCTAAAGGTCAGAAAAAAGTTAAAGATGGTTTCGAAGTGACCGCTGAGATCAACGGAAAAGATGAAGTCTTTAAAGCTGATAAAATTTTAGTGACTGTGGGCCGCCGTCCAAACGGAGACCAAGCTAACCTGAAAGCTGCCGGTATTGCAGTGGATGAACGCGGCTTTATCAAGGTCGATGCTCAAAGACGCACGAATGTTTCTAATATCTTTGCTATCGGTGACATCTGTGGCCAACCCATGTTAGCTCACAAAGCGTCACACGAAGGCGTGATGGTGGCTGAGATTCTATCAGGCGCTAATCGTGTTTACGATGCGAAAACAGTTCCCGCAGTGGTCTTCACTGATCCGGAAATCGCAGCAGCAGGTATGACGGAAGCAGAGTGCCGCGCTAAAGGCTACAACGATCTATTGATTTCTAAGTTTCCATTTGCAGCTAATGGACGCGCCGTCAGCATGAGCGAAACAGATGGTTTCGTCAAAATGATCGCCGACAAAAAGACGCATGTTTTGTTGGGTGTGCACATCGTAGGGCCTGAAGCTTCTAATCTGATTTCAGAAGCTGTATTGGCTATCGAAATGGGTGCCCGTCTAGAAGACTTGGCTTTAAGTATCCATCCTCATCCCACATTGGGCGAAACGATGATGGAAGCAGCCGAAGCGACTTTAGGACATGCCATTCATATTATTCAAAAACCATTAGCGAAATCTGGTAAATCGGCGCATGCATAAGCCAGAGTTTCAAGATTGGGGGCTGATTGACTATCAATCGGCTCTTGATAAACAGCTTGAACTCGTTGATATCCTAAGCCAGAACGATGATCATTCTGGCTTTTTAGTTTTTTGTTCCCACCCCCATGTTGTGACCACTGGACGTCAGACTCAACCCGAGGATATATTCTCGTGGAAGGGTCCGATTGTTGAGGTTTCGCGCGGTGGACGTGCCACCTATCATGGTCCCTCTCAATTAGTGGTCTATCCTATACTGAACTTAAAAAAGCCTCGACACGACAGAGGCGCACAAGAGATTCGTGGATATTTGCGCGCTTTAGAAAAAGCTATTGTCGTCACCTTAGCTGAATATGGTGTAAATGCCATTGGCAAGACCCCACAAAAGCTAGCCGGACAACAAAGTGAAACAGACGAAACTGGAGTCTGGATCGGACGGCAAAAAATCGCCTCGTTGGGAATTGCTGTCAAAAAGTGGATCTGCTTTCATGGCGCCGCTATCAATCTAGAATATGATCCTGAAGCTTTCCAAGGAATGAACCCCTGTGGATTTACATCGAACACCATGATCTGTCTTGAAACACTTCTTGATAAAAAAATAGATCGCAGCGAGTTTGCCAATAAACTCAAAAAAAATATCGAAGACCTTGTCTAAAAAACTCTTAAATTTTGGGTAAGGTGAAGACGAAGCACGTATTCGGATTCTTTTTATCAAAGTAAAAATCACCTTTGTACTTTTGAATAATCTGCTTAGATACACTGAGTCCCAAGCCAGTTCCCTTTCCTGTCGATTTAGTTGTAAAAAAAGGTTCCATCATTTTATTGATGATCTCTGGCTCTATTTCAGGGCCTGAGTCGACCACTTCTACACGATATTTTTCTTTTACAATACTCAGATTAATGCGTGCCCAACCACTGGTTTGGTGAGAAACCGCATCGTAAGAGTTATTTAAAAGATTCACTAGAACCTGTACAACCTCAGAAGGGCGAACTCGCGTTCGGTAGGTGTAATCAATTTTTTCATCCGTGACGACAAATAAGTTCAGACGTTTTTTTCTGAATCTCTCTTTAGAAATTTCAAATGCTTCGTCAATTAAACCCAAGACGCTGACGTTTTCAGGAGGATCTAAATCCGCTTTGCGAGAAATGGATTTTAACGATTTAATAATTTTATCAATACGAACACAGTTCTGAACAATGAGTTCTAAATCTTTACGAAAAGCATTGATGTCACTATTGGGATTGCTGATTTTCTCTTGTAAAAGTTGCGCTTTCCCTTGAATGATCATCAGGGGATTATTCACTTCATGCGCAATTTCAGCGGCCATTTCACCCAGTGACGCCATTTTAGACTGCTCAACAAGTGAATCCTGAATTCGCTTCATATCTGTGATGTCACGAATAACGCCGACTAATACTTTTTCATTCTCACCAATATTTAGAGGTGTCTTTTTTGTTAGAATGTCGCGAGTTCTTCCCCAAGCATCAATGATCTTTTCTTCATTTTCGTTAGGCTTATTGCTTAAAAGCACCTCTTGATCGCGGGCCCAGTAGATTTCGACAAACTCTTTTTTAAAAAAAGCCATGTCATCTTTACCGATGAGTTCTTCACGCTTCTTACCTAAGAGCCTCTCGAATTCAGTATTCGTATACACCCACTGGTGCTTTTCATTTTTTACAAAGATCGGATCGGGAACTGAATTCAAAATATTTTCAGTAAACTTTTGCGCCTTACTTAACTCTTCTTGAAGTATGATCTCTGAAGTCACATCCCAACTGAGTCCAATCAAAAGCTCTTTACTGCGTAGTTTACTGTTAGTGTATACACAGGTGCGAATATGCTTAATCTTATTTTTAGGAAGGACTATTCGAAAAAGATGTCTGTTATCTTTTTTTCCTTCTATAACTGAATTTACATATTTTTTTAAGCCATCTTGATCTTCAGGATGAACTTTATCTAAAAAGCTCTTTAAAGGGCCTGTGTAATCATCACCTTTAAGATCGAATAGCTTTTTAAAGCCATCATCCCACTTCAAAACTTCTTCAGCCAGGGATAGCTCCCAATAACCCATTTCTGCATTACTTAATGAGTCTTGATACTTCTTAAGCAAAGCAGAATCAGGCTTGGACATGCCTTATTTGACTCCCCAGCTCATCATAATTGTCGCTTCACCTTTAAGAACAAACTCACCTTGTTTGTTCTTTGCATTTGTTTCCACAACGCCGAATCCACGAGATTTATGTAACTTGATCACTTCAAATTCAAAGGTAATATCATCATCAATAAAAACAGGATTCGAAAACTTTAGCGATTGCGCCAAATAGATTCCACCTGTTCCAATTTTCTCGGTTAAAAGACGAGAGACTAAAGCACCCAAAATCATGCCGTGAGCAATACGTCTTTTGAAACGAGTGCTCTGTGCATACTCGTCATCAAGGTGAATTGGATTAAAGTCACCAGACAGTTCGGCAAACTGCCGAACCATCTTATCCGTGATTTTTACGGTTTCTTGCGCTTTAAAACCTACACAAATTTCTGACTCCAACTCAATCCCCTTAAATTATAAAATATTAGCAGCTAATTCAGCTAATGCAGATCTTTCACCTTTAGTTAAGGTAACGTGAGCTGCAATTTCTTGTCCTTTAAATCTCTCGACAGCATGGGTAAGACCCGAGTTCGCAGAATCGACGTACGGATTATCAATCTGGTATACGTCACCTGTTAACACGATCTTTGTTCCACTACCTGCGCGAGTGATAATCGTTTTGATTTCGTGCGGGGTCAAGTTTTGCGCTTCGTCCACAATCAAATACTGTTTCGGGATACTTCGTCCACGGATATATGTCAGTGGTTCAATATTCAGCATGCCTTGATTGATTAACTCTTGTGTACGACCTGCTGCTTTTTTATCAGCACCCATCAAAAATTCCACGTTATCGAAAATAGGTTGCATCCATGGATTCAATTTTTGCTCGATGTCACCTGGTAGGTAACCAATGTCACGTCCCATAGGAAAGATTGGACGCGAAACCAGTAATCTTTGGTAGCGACCTTCATCCAAAGTTTTAAATAGGCCAGCTGCGATCGCTAAAAGTGTTTTACCCGTACCGGCTTTTCCCACCAAAGAGACCATCATGCACTCGTCATTCATCAATGCATCTAACGCGAAGCTTTGCTCTACGTTACGTGCCGTAATGCCCCAAATGCTATCCGGAGGATTGATCAAGGGAATGATTGCTTTTTCTTTAAGTGAGTAGCGGCCAATCGCTGAGTGATTTGGATTAGATGAATCTTTCAAAATGACATATTGATTGCCATACAGTTTCGCATCGATCGTCACTTTTTTATCTTGGTAGAACTGATCAATTTTTGAAGGGGCTACGTCGAACTCTTGATATCCTTCGTATAGGTCTTCTTGATTTACATCTGAGTTATCGTAGTCAGTTGCATAAATACCATAAACATCGGCTTTGATACGCAAGTTGATGTCTTTTGAAATCAACTCCACTTTCGAACGTGGATGTTGTTTTTGTAAAGCTAAGGCTGTGCTGAGGATACGATTGTCGGCTTTGGCTTGATCTAGCTCAGTGCCTAACCCCGAAATTCCCATATCAGTCGTGATGTAGACAAACGTTTCGTGATTATCAATTTGCACACCCTGAGCAAGACTTCCTTTATTTCTAAGAACATCCACAAAGCGACTGAACTGACGAGCATTTCGACCATTTTCACCTTGGTCACGTTTAAATTTATCGACTTCTTCAATGACAGCAAAAGGGATGTGAATATCAGCATCACCGAACTTCAAAAGAGCAAAGGCATCAAATAGAATTACATTGGTATCAAGAACAACTTTGCGACGCTTCGTTTTGACTGTCAAATGGACCTCCATGGTCGAACGTTAGTAGCAGTTTAATCCCTTTAAACTGTTACCTAAATTCGACAATAGAGCCGGTCTAAAGTCACACTCTTTTCTTGATTTTTTTCAGACAGAAATTAGGAAATTTTAGTCACCATAAGGTCGCCATTATCTTTTTTCAAACCATGGCTTACAGCTTCGATGAACTTCACGAAATACTGTAGCGCAGCATCGTTTGCAGGCTGATGCGTGAACACAGAACCGTGACGAGTGACACCTTCTACAGCCTCAACGGTAACATGCTTTACACGGACTTCAATAGGAAAATAAGTCTTCTGATTCAGGTAAACGCGCATCGAAATTTCTTCGTTGGCTTGGAAGGCTCCTTGCTCAGCTTCCACATCAAAAGAGATACCCTGCTCTGAAATATCGTAAATCGCCACTTTTAATAGCCCTTTTTCAGGCACCACTACCATAGCACTTACAAACTCAGTTAAGATCGTTCTTTTAATTTGACGTCTTTCATGGCCCAAGATTTTCTGTTTTTGCTCGTTGTAATCCACAACGTTTACAGCCTGTGCAGACGGCTGAGCCGTAGCGGTTGCTTTAAATCTTGTACTTAAATCAATGACTTTACCCATGTAAAAACCCCCAGATATACCTCTATCGGCAGAAAAGTGTTTCAACTTGAGCCCTCCACCCCCTCTTTCAACTTGAGAGTCCCCGTTTTTAATACTAGATTAACTGCGTGAAACAATTAGGGTTTTTTGTGCTTTTCAGTTTTATTTTTCATTTTCTGCTGAGTACTTCGGCCCTGTACTTCGCAGAAAAACTCTACCAACAAAACCCGACAACTGAACTGACTCAAATTGAGATCCTTGATCCAGCTTCAGAACCCTCGCTTCAAGATAAACTGGAACAAGCGCGCCAAATGGTGAAACAACTCGACACCACAGTGAAGAAAATCAACGACCCCACTCTGCGAGCTCGTTTTGAATCCGAAAAAACTCAGCGAGTAGAAAAAGAAACGAAAAGTAACATCCTTGGCCCAACAGTGAATTCAGTTGCAACACCTCCTCCCACTCCGCCACAACCAGAAAAAGTACAAAAGCCTGCGGAAGACTCCGATCTTCCGGAGTTCGCACGTCCTCGTGTTCCCTCGGCTCCCAGTCAGGTCAGTCAACCTTCAGCTATCAGTTCACTTCTTCCAAGTGATATTCAAAACTCCAACGCCACCAACCTCAATACAGACGCCAACATCTACTACTCATTCTACAGTCGCGTGGAAGATTTGTTTTATGTTCGTTGGGTCGAACGCGTTCGTTATTATTGGGACCGGCTAGATCCTGACTTCAAACGTCGGAACCTCAGTGGAAAAACCTGGTCCACACAAATTGAAGTTTGGCTGACGTCTACAGGAGAATATCATTCTTCTTATATTCGCCAGTCCAGTGGCTACAAACCCTTTGACGACGCCACTGTGCACGCTTTCCAGAATGCAAAGTTCTTTCCCAACCCTCCTCGGGCGAAGGTCGAGGCCGACGGCTTTGTTCGTCTTAGGTATAGATTTAACGTCTATGTGGATGCCTACCGCTCTAATTGAGTTAAAATAGGGGCATGGCTTACCTCAAAATTGCTGCCTACTTTTTAGTCCTTGCGTTCAGTATTCCATCGCATGCCCTGTTAACAGAATTGGGGGTTTCGTATGGGTACTCAAAGAAAACCTTTAATTCAACCAACTTTTATCAGACCGATTCGATATCTGGCTCGGTGGCTTTTTACTTTCTAGAAAAATGGGCCATTGAAACCAGCTACACGGAATCTTTCTATGAAAGCCAAGAATCGGACATCACGTCTACACGTACCGTTCAGCAAAGAAGCAAAATCGCCAATGCCTCACTGATGTGGATGATGTTAGACAGAAGCAGTGCCGTTCAGCCTTACATCAAAGGCGGAGCCGCCCACATCAGAAAAAATCAAACAATCAAATACGTTAATGCTAACTCGATTGAAATACCGGAGTCTGCGGGTTGGGCCCCAAGTTATGGTGTGGGGCTTAAAGTGGCTTTAACAGAAAGATTCTCTGTGAAACTTTCTTACGATGTTTGGAAGACACCACTTAGTGATGGAACGAACTCTGACGATACTTCGTTTAAAGCAGGCCTTACTTGGTACCTTTAAAAAAAATATTCTTACTGAGTTTGACTGCAACTATTCTGAGCTCCTGTCAACTGAACTACCTATGGCATGTCAGTTACAATCACCTGAGTATGCTGAATTCAAAAGAGTCCATCGACAGCATCTTGTCATCAGATCGTGTGAATGAAGAACAGAAAAATAAAATTCGCCTGAGCCAAGAAGTTCGTGTCTTTGCTTTTGAAAAATTACAGCTCAAAAAAACTAAGAACTATTCTGAATACGTTGATCTTAAACGCCCCTACGTCACCTATACAGTGACCGCTTCGCAAAAGTGGAAGTTTGAGCCCTATCTTTGGAATTTCCCCATCATTGGTAAAGCTCCCTATAAAGGGTTTTACAGTGAAGCGGCCGCTAAAGAAGAGGCCACAGAGCTTGAAAAGAAAAATCTGGATGTCACCACACGTGGTGTTTCAGCTTACTCGACACTGGGAAAAATGACCGACCCGCTTTTGTCTTCTATGTTGAATTATCCTGAACATATTCTGACAAACACCATTATTCATGAATTGGTGCATACGACTTTATTTATCAAAGATAATATTGATTTTAACGAGCGGCTTGCTGTTTTTGTCGCCAACAAAGGCACTGAAATTTTCTACTTAGAAAAAGAAGGCAAAGATTCACCGACATTAAAACGCATTCAAGATGAAAATCACGATGATGAGCTGTTTTCTGCTTTTATCACGGCCGAGTTAGACCAACTCAAAAAATGGTATGAAAATTTCGATCCCACAGCGCTGCCCCAAGAGGATCAAGAGTCCGTTCGCAGATCCCGTTTAGATCAAATCGCTCTAAATTTCGAAAAGAATTTAAAACCTAAACTTCGCACACGCTCATACGAGCGACTTTTCGGCAAACAGTTTAATAACGCCGATTTAAGTATATACAACACCTATATGAAAAGCTTAGATATGTTTGAAACTGTCTATCAACATAACGGAGCGAACATCCCTCAGTTTCTAAAGAAGTGTGAAGAGCTCAATAAGGCCGATAACGCAGAGGCTGAGTTTGAAAAGTGGGCGCAAGACTACCGCGCACAAGCCGCAAAATAACCACCAGATAGCTACTCTGATTTTTCAATAATGATTTTGGGTGGAGGCAACTTGCTGGCTGGATTGTCTGCGCCAGCCCCTTTCCGATTTGTATCGGATGCACGCTCTGATGCTAAAATAGTACGAATACGCGAAGTCAAATCACTCTTCACTTTAAGGTAAGAAACAAACTTCTTGGATCCTAGCAATTTTTTGATTGAGTTAAATTCGTCTACCGCAATTTGATTGTAGCTTTCAATTAACTTCAAATGCGTGCGTAATTCAGCTTCGCTTGCATTTTCTTTTAAGGCTTGTACTGAATCTTGAATTTTTTTGTTAATCTCTGATTTGCGTTTATTTAAAGATTTATTGATTTCAGTAAATTCTTTTTCTTCTTTAGCTGTTAGTTTGAGTTCATCGCTCATTTTCCAAATGAAAATGTCTTCTAAATAACTTCTTTTGAGTTCTGCAGATTCATTAGCAAGGGTTACTGACGAGGTAACTGAAAAAATAAGGAAAAGTTGAAGTGAAAGAAGAAACCGTTTTTTTAACATACATATTGAGTATGCCCGAGCTGACTTCGGACGTCCATTTCCGAGTCGTGTACTTACAATGAGGACGACAAGGCTTTATTAAGCTCGACTATAGTCGAAAGATCCTGCCGACTGAGCATCTCTGCAAAAAGATCCTCTTCATTTTGATAACTCGCAGCAAGCTCTGACCATTTAGCCGGATCTTTTTGCGCCTCTTTCAAAATGCCCTCTTGGTTGCTGATTTGAGTCAGATTCATCGTTTGAACCTGACTCTGATATCCTAACTGCAACAGCCCGAAAGCCGCTGCAATCACCAATACACTCACTCCAGCTTTGGCTGCTTTTTTAAATTTAGCACGCTGGTGTGAGGTCTTACGTTCGAGAAAAACCCACGTTTTAGAAAGACGACTGAGCTTTTTTATTTCAGCATTATCAACAGACAACATGATTCGGTCGTGCAAATTATTATAGAACGACTCATCCATTGGTAGTTCTATAGAATCTTCAGCTTTTAGCTTCTTAACCAGAATCATCTCTTTCATGCTCTCTGTTTTCTTCATTCAGCCTCCACAAATTTAGTATTCAACTCCATAAAAAATCCTCCGACATCCTCTGTCCACTTACGAAGCTCTGATTGCTTTTCAAAAACATCTTTTAACTTCATCAATGCATGGCGGTAGTTTGCTTTAGCAGTGTCATAAGGACACTCCATGACTTCTGCGATTTCAGCAAAACTCATGTCCTCGTACACTCTTAAAACTAGGGCGGTTTTTTGTTTGAATGGCAGACGATCCACTTCTTTTTGGATGATCTCACTCACTGCTGCATGCACCAGAGAGTTCTCTGCCGTAGCGGATATACTTAAGTTCACGTCATCAATGTTAGAGAAATCATATCTGTTTTCTCGTAACTTGTTACGTGCCGTGTTTACCGCTATTTGATATAACCAGCTTTTGAATGAAGCACGGCCCTCAAATAACGCCAACTTCTCGTAAGATTTGATGAATGCTTCTTGCACAACATCCTGTGCGGCATCCATGTCCTTCATAAATCTCATACTCAACCGTAGTAATCCTCTTTGATGTCGTTTCACGAGTTCTGAGAAAGATGAGCGTTGTCCCTTACGCACTTCTTCGATCAGTTGCATATCTGTTTTTACTAGATCTTGATCGCTTTCTCTTTTCATTTAGACAGCCCCCCTGTCATATTCGGTTAAGGTTTTTTACTTTTTTTCATGCTTAGAGCTCTAAGTTCCCCCCTTATTGCATCTGAGCACTCGATATAAATAATAGCAATACCTATGCCGCCGAGTCAGAGCCAAAAAGATACTAAAGTATTGATTTTATTAGGTTTTTATAAAATTGACCTATTGGTATTATAAATTTTTCTTATGTGACAACTATTTATAGAGGCAAAAATGAACCTAATGGCCCCACATAAAGTAAAAAAGATTTAAAAATTTAATTTAGAATTTAACTTAAAATTTGAAAATAAACTAAGCCGAAACAGTCACGCGATTGCGGCCGTTTTGTTTACTTTGATAAAGAGCCTGATCGGCGCGATTGTAAATTTTATCCCATGAATCCGCTGCAACTCCAGTAGATACACCGATAGAAATCGTCACCTTAATCTGCTGTCCATTGAATAAAAACGGATGGGCTTCCACGGTATGACGAATTCTTTCCGCCACTTCTTGAGCCGTTTTCAGTGGTGTCGCTTGCAATATAACAACGAACTCTTCCCCACCATAACGAGCGAAGTAATCATTAGAGCGCACCAGTTTAGATTGCATCAGGCTGCCCAGCTCTTTTAGAACGTAGTCCCCGCCGGGATGGCCATAGGTATCATTGATCTTTTTAAAGTGATCAATATCAAACGTAATAACAGACAATGGCTCAGATAAAACTTCTGCACGCTTCACCGCTTCAGGGCCTTTTTCAAGTAAAGCACCTTTACTGAAAGCTCCTGTCAAAGCATCCTTTTGCGCTTTTTCAAAAACTTGCTGATTGGTAATCGATTCCAAATTTCCTTTTTCAAGAAACTTAAAAATCACATTTCCCGTTTTGATCTGATCATTATTCACCAACTTACGCTTTGTCATTGGCGCCAATGGCATACCATTCACAATCGTTTTATTGGTTGAACCCATATCTAAAATAAAAATGTCATTACCCACCACTTCAAAACGAGCGTGTGAACGACTCAGCGATGCATCAGAAACGTAGAGTTCAGCTTCAACAGAGCGACCAATGATCATATCACTTTTTGTGATCAACCATTGCTTACCGACATAACCTTGCGGTCCAACCAAAACAACAACCGCAGGAGGAGCATCATCAGCTGCTTTTAGCTTCCCCTTAAACGTCTCGGTTGAAATTATACTGGTTTTATCAGCGGTATCTGACATCTGTTATTTATCCTCGATTAACCATTATGTATGAATAATTTTTTTCATACAAGCAAGATAATCTACGCAACTGCTACGTCTTCCTCGATACGATGGAAACCCTTCCACTCTTTCAGCCTACCCCTAGGTCTAGCGTCTTGATCTCCATAGTCGAGCAACACATAAGTAAGCTTTGTGATTTTGCCCAATGATACGACATCCAAAGATGTTAATTCAGTCCACGTACCTGTATTGAAATACTCTTTTTGATTGGCCCACTGTCTGTATTCATACACATGTGTGTGACCGAAAATCACTGTGTGAACTCTAGGGTCACTCAGAATTCTTTTTGCCGCCGTGCTTAAATCTGGAAAGATGGCGCTTTCAAAAAATATTTTTATCAAATTTTTAAAAGACCAACGAAAGCGAACGTCTGTCGCAAATAGAATGCGATACACGTACTTAAATAACTCAATAAATGCTCTTAGCGTCAAAGAGGTCTCGTTGAATAAAGACCATTTGAGCATCTGTCCGAATGGTCTGACCTTATCTACGTGAGGATATCTTTCTTTAACCTTGAGTACTAGCTCTACGAAAAAATGGGACCCGAATGGTAAATTTAAAATGGGCTCCGGTAGGCCCTGCTTTAAAAAGAATTTTTTAGGATCCATTCGATTTGCCGCTTCATGCATGTGTCCATGTTCTATATGCACACCATCAAAGTAGTAAATAATATTTTTGTATTGCAGCGGATGCCCGACCACTTGATCCAAATAATCACGACAGGCTTGAAACATCATACCCTGATCATGATTACCAATGACATAAGTGATTTTACGATTGGGCTGCGATAAGAATTCACCCATAGCTTTGAAGACCTGCGAATGTCCTTTAATAACGGACTTCAACATTTCAAGCGCGATGCTCTCTGTAACCACTGTTAAAAAATGACCTTTATAATCCACAGAAATAAAATTCAGAAAATCACCATTGATGATGATCTCGACGTCATAGTCACGATATCCACCCGTCGAATAATACTGAATGAACTCGACTAGTTTTTCTGCGTAATAAAATTCTTCTAACGAATTTAGACTGCCATTTTCTAGCTGACGTCCTTTGCCCAAGTGTAAATCGCTCAGCACAAGTTTGATTTTTTTAGCAGCAGATGGTGGTGTCGTCACATTTGATGTGGTTTCTGGCATAATCAATCAACTTTTTTCAATGCAGCTTTGTTCTCTTCTTGTAATTCCAGATTGGCCATTGCTAAACGCAAGGCACGAGTTGTACGTTTGAATGACTCTTGGCTCGACTCAATGGCTTTATTAAGCTCAACGCATTTCTGACGATAGCTTTCCACTTCCATCTGCAAGACATCCATTTTACGTCTAAGATCTAAGATCTGCTCATCTTTATTTTTAACAATGGCATTCTTTTCCGCACGAATTAGCTCAAGTCGATTTTCTAACTCGCGCTCACGTACACGAATTTTCTTCATGTCAAATTTAAGACGAGAATCTAATTCTTCATTTTTAAAATGTGCTCTTTGAAGTTCGGCATCTTTACGAGCCAAATGATTCTTCAATAAAACGATTTCATTTTTAAAAGAGTCTTCTAAACCATCGCGATCATTTTTATATTCAGCTAACTGACCTGACAATAAGTCAGAACGCTCTTTAATGATTTCAGATGCGGCCATTAACTCTTCATTTTGTAGACGTAACTTTTCGTTTTCGCGCTCTAAATCTAATATTTTTTCTTGAGCAATACGTAGATTTTCAGCTTGTGCTAAGTGCGAATCTGTAGAGCCACCGCTGTTCCACGCTGAATATCCCGATGAGGCTGCGCGGTTCTGCCCGACACTGACTTTGATTTTATCGTCGTAATCAGAAGGACTGCGAACTTGATAACCGGCTACGGCCACAGTTTTTTCAGAATCATTGGATGTCATGCCGCCAAAGTCAGAAGAGCCAAAACCAGCCTGAGCGAACTCAGTTGTTTTTTCATCTCTGCCAATAGCCATATTTTCATTAGGTAAAGGAAAGTCTAAAGAGTCTAAACTAGAACCTAAGCCCTCAGCTTGATCAGGAGTCCCTAATTCTAAACTGATGGCATTAGCTTGATCTGGTAGTGCTTGGGTCGCATCCGGAATCTCAAGGCTCAACGCTTCGTCTTCCGAAGGGTTATTCTGCATGAGTAACTGCCCAAGAGCTTCAGATAAATTAGCATCACCAGAATCGTCGTCTGCTAACGATAAATCTAATGTGTTCACAGTTCCTTGACTGGTATTGCGTGTCGATTCAAATTCATTTTCGATAGTATCTGAATAGTTAGCTTCGCCACCTTCAGAGCCTAGAACAAATTTATTTTCTTCAGGGATATCAGGCAACACAAGGCCTTCAAGGGCTGTGGACGTATTCAGCTCTAAACTATCAATGCTTTCTGAAGAGTCATCTGAGGACTCCAGACTCAAATCATCACCGACGTCTTTTAGTAAAGACTCGATTAATTCTTCTGCCGGAGTTTTAGATTTAGAGCTGCTCATACTAGAAATATCGGTTTTGAGACAGGAATACTTTAATTAAAAAGGTCTGTCTTTCTAGATATTTAAGAGCTTTTAAGCCCCACCAAGGTCTAGGTGAGGCTCTCGAGATAACCTAGTGGATCATCTGCTTTAATTGAACTAATTGACCCTCAAATAAATTCTGGTCGACTTTAATCAATGCTTTCATACTAAAGTCCTGTATCGTCTGACTCGACATCACTGTTCCAGCTAACGTCGCCGCTTTCAAATCGTTCCATTCTGGGATTTGATCAGCGTTCAAACGGGACGCAAGAGTTCCGAAGAATCCTCCGGCAAAGCTGTCGCCGGCCCCTGTTGGGTCCACCACATTTTCAACAGGCAAAGCTGGGATTTGATAAAAACCATATTTTTGTGAATACAGAGTCGCACCATACTCACCTTTTTTGATCACGACATACTTCGGTCCCAACTCAGCTGTTTTTTTAATAGCTGTAATCGTATTAGAAGTTTGCGTTAACATCTTCGCTTCTGCATCGTTCATAAAAACAATGTCTACTTTTTTAAGAACTTCGCGTAGCTCAGATTGTTTTGAACCAATCCAGAAGTTCATTGAGTCCATACCCACGAACACAGGCTTCTTCACTTGTGAAAGCACCTGCAATTGCAAGGTCGGATCAATGTTCGCTAGAAAGACATAAGCTGAATCACGATAGTCCTCTGGCAAAGTCGGATTGAATTGCGCAAAAACATTGAGTTCTGTTTTAAGCGTCACGGCCTCATTCAGATTGTTTTCGTATGTACCTTCCCAGTGAAACGTTTTACCAGCAACAGTTTGCAATCCTGTTAAATCCACTTCACGCTTCAGAAGAATTTGACGATCTTGTTCTGAGTAGTCTTCACCGACCACACCAACAACGCGCACTCTAGAAAACAAGCTTGCAGCTAAAGAAAAATAGTTAGCTGATCCGCCCAAAGACTTTTCAGCCTTCCCTGACGGGGTTTTTACAGAATCATAGGCTAGGCTGCCCACCACTAAAACGGCGCTCATTAGTTCCTCCAATTTTTGAGTTTGAAATATCCATCGACTCTGGACGATTTGCTGTCGTGGTCAATTGCCCACAGGCTGCAAAAATATCACGTCCCATAGTACGTCTTAATAAAACTTGTGCTCCAAGGCGCATACACTCTGTATGGAAGGCCTGAACTGTTTCGTCCGAAGGACGTTCAAAACCAGAACCTGGATGTTCATTAAAAGGAATCAAATTGATTTTACAAGGGACATCCCGCAGAAGTTTTACTAATTCACGCGCATGCTCCAATTGATCTGTAACACCCTTTAACAAAACATATTCCATAGTGATCTTATCGCCAGTCGCACGAGCATAACGACGACACTCGTCTAGCAAATCTTTAAGAGGATATTTTTTATTGATTGGCATCACCAATGAACGAACCTCATCGTTGTAACCATTCAAACTCACAGCCAAACGCACTTTCGCTTCCGCTACACGATACATTTCAGGAATAAGACCTGAAGTCGACACTGTGATTTTTTTACGAGACAAATTCACACCCCACGGAGAGTGAATCACATCTATCGAACCAAAAACTGCTTCACAGTTATCTAATGGCTCGCCCATGCCCATGAAAACAATGTTGGAAATTTTTAAATTTGATTTCGCCAAAGTGTCTTGCACTTGCATAAACTGCCCGACGATTTCTTCTGTACTTAAACGGCGCTTTAATTTTTGCTTCCCTGTAAAACAGAATTTGCAGGCCATGTTACAGCCAATCTCAGAAGACACACATAAAGTCAGACGATCATCTGAAGGGATAATTACTGACTCAATAGAGTTGCCATCGCCGACATCGAATAAAAACTTCTGCGTGCCATCCACACTGACTAAGTGTTTTAAAATTGGTGGCATATCAAACGTGATTAGGTTCTTAAGTTCGCTGCGCAGATCCTTTGACAGATTCAACATCTGATCAAAATCAGTCACGCGCTGTTCGTAGACCCATTTAAAAATCTGTTGGGCTCTGTATTTTTCTTTGCCGTATTGTTTTAGGAAACTCTCAAGACCTTCAAGAGTAAAAGAATAAAAATTTCTACGTCCCGTAGTCGGGTTACTTTCTAGATTCTGCATCATGGCTCCTCTGCATCGTTTTCGGGGACCGAATTGACGATAGCTCTGCTTACAACAGCAGTTGGGTTAATTCCCATTTATTACGAGGAGTTTTATAGTTAAATCCGCGGAAAAAGTAAAGAAAAGCCTCAATATAAGGCCCAGAATAAGCAATAGGAGCTGAAATAGCCCCTATTGCCCTAAAGTATTTATAGAGTTGACCAGTTCTTGCTCTGTGCAAGGAACGCAGCCGACCTTACCCACCACGACTCCCGCCGCAAAATTGGCAATCATGCAGGCCTCAGACAGAGGTAATCCTGCCGCCACCCCAAGGGCTAAAGCCGCGATAACAGTGTCACCTGCACCCGTCACGTCAAACACCTTTTTGGCGAATGTCGGTACACGGGTGACATCGTTTTGTGAAAAGATCGTCATCCCATCTTTACCTTGAGTCAAAACAACTTGCTTAGCACCCGTCATCTTTTGTAGAGCACGCCCCACATGTAATACACGCTCTTGCTGATCTTCAATAGAGTCTTCATGCACACCTGTTAAAGCCAAAGCTTCGTTATAATTGGGCTTAATTAAATCGACCCCTTTGTAGAAGTCGGCAAATTTAGTCTGATGTGGATCCACCATCACGGTTTTTCCATACTGGTGACATAGACCTACAATTTTTTCGACTAATTGCTGTGACAACAACCCTTTAGCGTAATCTTCTAAAACAACAACATCCACTGTTTGCACATTCTTTTCCACAGAGGCTAAAAGCTGCTGTTCACTGGACGCCGAAATCTGACGTCTGACTTCATGGTCCACACGTACCAAGTGATGCTGTCCTGTCATCACACGGGTTTTTCGTGTTGTTGGACGTTGTTTATCAGAGATCAGATACTCGTGGCTCACATCGGATTGATGTAAAAGATTTTTTAAAATCTCGGCACCATCGTCTATACCCACAACGGATAAAAGTTTAACGTCTCCACCCATACTCACGACATTCTGAGCTACATTGGCAGCCAGACCGAGGCGCTTATCTTCTTCTTCTACTTCAAGAACGGGAACTGGAGCTTCTGGGCTAATACGTTTAACGGCTCCCATGATATATTCATCTACACCAACATCGCCGATAACAAGGACTTTACGGCCTTTGAATAAAGTAACTTTTTCAATGAGTGATTTTCTAACCGCTGAATCAACCTTCAACGCTTGAATGGAGTTTGACATGATAACCTACCTTATAGCATGGTCATTGTATGCGAAATTTATCGCAATATCAAAACCTCATTTACAGGCCTAACTATATCAATAAATCTCAGAAACACGAGATTTTGACGTATTTAAATACCCTGTTTCCTATCTGGGAAATGCGGTTTTCAAAATCAAATCCTCCACCCAACAATGAACCGAACCGCCAACTTTTACGCCCTGTTTATTGGCTGGGGAACTGGCAATTTGCCTGCTTGAATTATTACCACCCTCCTCAAGGTATACAAAACCGCTGTGTATCAGCAGAAAATTATCCTCCGGTTTTGCAAAAACTAATTTCAGAAATTGAACAAATCGTGCATCGAGACTTTTCGCCGAAAGATGTGCCAGACAAATGGCATCTGAATACTTGCCTCATTAACTTTTATGGGAACAAACTCAGCGAGGGCGATAAAAAAGATTGCGCCCGCGTCGGAGAACATAAAGACTTCGAACCTGGGCCGGTGGCTTCGATCTCGTTCGGGGAAAAAGCTCTGTTTCAATTTGTAAAAAGTGATGGCAAAGGGCAAAAAAGTTCTGTCGTCTTACAACAGTGGCTAGAGGATTCTTCATTACAAATTTTTGGTGGTGATAAATTCAAAAAGCAACTTTTTCACAGAGTTCAACGGGTTGAAGACAAAGGTATCTTATTCAAGGATTTGAATACAGAAAACTTCGAAACCCGACGTATCAATTTCACCTTCCGTTATGTTCCAAATGAACACATTCGCGACTTCGACACCTTGCCAGAACATCTTAAAGCCGACATCTTACCTTACGTAAAAGAGCTAGCAGAAAAATCCCCTTTCTGGCAAAATCAGATTCTATAACTCACCTTCATTTAATAGCACAGGAGCTACTATGCACGTCCGAGTTTCATTGAAGTTAGGTCTAATGGCTTTATTTTTTCCTTTCGTCATGGCTTGCCAAAATAGCCCCGCTGCTAATGCCACATCCAATGCTGCCAGTAGCCCTAACGACGAAAAATATCAAAATTGGGTAGAGTCTGTTCGCTATTACAAAAAACACTTTGGCCTTAATGATCTAAGTTCAAAAAAAGTGAATAATCGCGGAAATGGAGATCAAGACCTTTATGGTGTTAGAAATTTTCGTGTCGTTCTACACGGAGTCTATTACCGCGGTGGAGCTAACAATGTTTATAACAAATTACAGAAACGTAAAAACAACAACCCTCTACCCAATGTGGCCTTAGAAAACCTCTGCAAAGAAAACTTTGGAACTGCGTTTTACTTCTATACAGACAATGCGGATCAAATGCAGGCCAATACGATCTGCGAAACGACAGCAAGCAAAAGCAAAAACAATATTAACTACACACAAATTACAGCTTTTAAAGAGAGCAATCAAATCGAGTTACTTAGAAAAATACATCAACACATTGTCGACATGAATACGAAACCTATCTACGGACACTGTTGGAACGGATGGCACGCTTCGGGCTTAATCGCATCCTTGTCATTGATGCAGTTTTGCCATTACACCAATGAGCAAGCCCTGAACTACTGGATTAAAAATACTGACAAGAATGATGCTGGTTACAAATCCGTAAAAAAACGTATTTCGACATTTAAACGTATTCCTGAATTAGAAATTGATGAAAAGTTTCGAAAAGAAATATGCATCAAGCCTGCTGAATAACAACTCACGGACTTATAGTGCACTTCAACCAGAGCCATTTAGTGCAAATACAACCCATCTTTTAAAAGCTTCGCAATGTAATCCCAATGATAGACAGAGGCTAGTCCGCAGTGAATCGAACGCTCTAGCCTTGTGTACTTCAAATGGCTGAAGTCCCCTTCTTGTATCCCATTAAAAATCAACTCACCATTCAACGTATTAATAACTAATTCATCATTCGGTGTGGTGTAGATCATCATTGGTGTTTTCACACCTTGATAATGCTGCCAAAAATCATTTAATTCAAAAAAGCTATTCGACTGCTCCAAATGTTCGCGTAAGCCTTCCGGCCATTTTAACGAAGGGATTAATCTTTCCATTTCAGTCGTGGGGATTAAGGGCCGTTTACGTTCGCGATTCAGAAGATCTAATAGCGCCACAGTAAAGCGAGGTTTGAAATCCAAAAGTGTCTTCCATCTTTGCTGTACACTGTGTTCAGCGGCGTAAGAACTCAGTAGTACCTGCAAACGTCCTGCATTCCAAAAATCTGCAAATGCATTCTTCCAACCGGGCAGTGTTTGATAAGTAAATGTCTGCTGTAAGTTAATCAAGGGGCACAGGTTTACAATAGATGAAATATTTTGCCCATTATGCTGGTCTAACAATGCTGTTACAAATGTTCCATGACCGCCAAGACTCAGGCCTACCAAGTGAAAGCTTTGGACGATGTCCATCATGCCTGTTTTTTTCAACTCGTTAATAACCAAAAAAGTCTGTAGGCCTTCATCTATTCCGCCAAAAGAAACGTCTTTGTTTTTAGAAAGAAATCCTGAGCTTGTGGAACTCTCTAAGACTAACACATTGGCATCCAGCTCTTCATATAATAGACGCATCAAGAATCGTTCGGCCATCACCTCATCGACGTTGCCATGAATTCCCATGCGCAGAATGATCAGTGGACGCTTCTTTGTGAAATCATGTACCGCAAAAAGACCTCGGAATTGTACAAATGGAGTGATGCGAAACCACACCTTTCTAAAGTGTGATGTGTCGGAAAGATCAAACTGTACAAACAAATTTCGCATGATTTCATTTAAGGGCGACATCGGCTCCAGATAAATGGACTCTGTCTCTTTTTTCAGCTTTTCTTCCGAATTATGATAGGTGGCTTTTGCCTGCTTTAAACCCACTTTTGGGTCCCAAGACCAAAAGTATGTGCCCAACTCGCGAAAAAACGGGATTGGCGACGTTAAGACCTCGCCTTGCCCTGACGTATAAGGGCCGATTTCCATTGTTTTACTATTTAATGTTTGCCAATTCAGTTCCGAAACCGATTTTGATTCATGTACTTGGTTTGCACTATTTTCATTATTTGTTTCATTATTGGCATAGATCATACCTGAAAAAAGCTGCATCACTATGAACGCTAGACAGCAAATAATTTTTACTTGGCTTTGCATAGCCCCTTTCCTACACTCATTCCGACTAAAAATTAAGTGTTTTTTACTTATTAAAAGGAGTCTCCACTATGCCTGGACAAGACAATCTTAATCCTCAAGCAGAAGCTCATTTACACGGACCATTATTTCAAAATGCTATTCAAACTTTTAACGAGGCCGCAGCAGTTATCAAATGCGACCCTAATATTGCAGAACGCTTAAGACGACCTCGTCGTTGTCTTACAGTCAGTATTCCTGTGCGTATGGATGACCAATCCGTGAAAGTTTTCACTGGTTATCGCGTTCAGTACAACTCTACTTTGGGCCCTTATAAAGGTGGTATCCGTTATCACCACAATGTGGACTTGGCTGAAGTTGTAGGTTTAGCTGCATT